>CAXBFD010000057.1:0-39322 GCA_963974925.1 uncultured bacterium
GTTGCGGATTGATTACGAGTAAGGATCGAATACACTATTTCCTGCTCAAATCGTTCGCTGGAAAGGGGTTGGTGCTGAAACGGATCAGAAAAATTCGAGCTGACGCGGTGGTTTGTTCGTTGGTTTGCGCATTTTTCCCCAGAAAATGCGCATCTTTTCGAACTGCTTGTCAGTGACGCTGAGGATGCGCACTTCGCCGTCCGGGGGGATGTTCTGCTCAATTCGCCTGATATGGACATTGGCTTTTTCCTCGCTGGTACAGTGCCTGCTGTAAATCGAGTACTGCATCATATCAAAACCGTCTTCCAAAAGCAGTTTCCGGAATAACGAATATTGCCGGCGGGCTTTTTTTGTGTCGGTCGGCAGGTCGAACATGACTACGATCCACATGCTGCGGTATCCGCTGAAATGCATGGTACGGGTATCTCCAGGTCTTTACGTTTTCCCTGATAACAATGCACCAGGGAGCTCGTCATACGGTTGATTGCCACCATGAGCGGGCCGCTCTGGTCGGCGGTGGTGACGGTCTCGGTCAGCAGGTCGAGCAGCACCTGTTTGGTTTCCTGATCCAGGTCGGTATGGCCGGCAAAATACAGCTCCCGCGCCCGGGCATCGACCAGGGGCCGCAGTGGTTCTATCAGGTCGTCTGCCAGGCAGAACGCATTCGAGCGGTTACGATGATGAATGCCAATCGCCGGGAGTAAGCCTGCACCAACCAGTGAGCGGGCAATCGCCGCTCGCAGAATGGCGTAGCCGTAGTTCAGAAAGTTATTGGGTGCATCGCCATCCCGGTCGCGACGGAATGTGTCGACGGAATCGGGGCCTTCACAGTTTACCAGCCAGCTCGCCCAGTAAAGCCGTGCGGCGACCGCTTCGCGGTTGGTCGTGTCGTCGGCTTTGACCTCTTTGGCGTAGTTGAGCAGTTTGCGATTTGGGACCGAGCCTGCGGTCAGGTTGGCTGCCTGGGCGCGGATCTTGGCTTGAATAATCTGTTTCCAGAGTCGCTTGAGTATCGGTTTGGAAACGCTGGTCTGTTCTTCAATTCGCCAGACAATTTCCAGATGGTCTGAGAGGGGAATCAGAATGCCTTTGGGGAGATGATCTTTGCCGCAGACGACAAGTGCCGCGTTCGCATCAAGCAGGGCGGTGAGAGCGTTATGGGTATAGGTGGTTCCTGGATGGTCGACGAGAACCAGTCCCAGATCTTCACAGGGGACCGAACCGACAACAGTGCCTTCGCGTTTAAGCTGGAGTTGCTTGTGCCGCGTGGTCAGGTGGGCCGCTTCTCGGGAAATTTCAATCGTACGTTTTAACATTAAGGCACCTTCGGGAAAAGTAAACCGAAGAAGCCCTCCGTGGATTCACTGTGTGAGAGAGTCAATCCATGAGAATTACTGTTATTTCATATCGTAGAGGAGACAAATGGCCAAAAGCCAGAAGATTCTTGAAAAAAGTCAGTCATTGATTCGTCTGAAATGCCCCAATGGATCAAGAGTGACCTTAAATGGGGGCTGTTCTGAATTAGGCCCCAAGTTCTTCAGGTCCGAAAAAGATGCTCCCCAACGGTCCTGCTCATCAGCACGACGAGCATCCCAATGAGGGGCAAAATAGATACGTTTTTTGTCCAGTTTGACGACGACAAAATAGTCAACAGCATCTGGGGCATCAGCTTCTCTATCATTGCGACGGGCAAAAATCATTTCTCCTTCAGCAAGCGACATGACGAAGTTTTTGCACTCATAATGTTTTTTCAAATGTTGAGGTAAGAGATTTTCCTGTTTCAGGGATTCCAATTCTCTTCCAATTACCATCGGTAATTTGAGATGTGCGCCATTTCGTTTGGGGGGATTAACTCGTTGAGCGACTGTAAATGTATCCCAGACGGTTCCGCTCCATTTTCCTGTGCTTGTGTCTTCCAGTAATTCCAGATGGTGATTGTTACCTCCTACAAAAACTCGTGGTGGTTTGTTGGGGGTTTTAATAATGATCGGCGAATTGATCGTTCGCAGGACGATAACTGATTTAATGGGAACACCACTGGGCATTGTTAATTTCCCTGCTCGGGAAATCTCTTCGATTTCTTTTTTAGAAAATTCATCGGGGGCGATGTTATTATTCGTTAAACAGTCTCGAATTACTTTTCGTAAATTCCAGTCTCGAACAAGACCCCCTTTACCCAGAGGTGGGTCTTGCAACTGCGATGTACCATCTTTGTTTTCAACCTGTTCAGGCATTCGCAACATTTTTGGGGTGAGTTTTTCGGCTGGCAGTTTTATTGTGAAGAGTTTGTCTTTTTCGTTTGCTATACCATAGATCGTTTCTTCATGGAAAGCGCCGGTCAGTTTTCGTTTAACGGGACGATGAGCCACAATATGATTTTTGGCCAACTCCAAAACTTGATTCCTGAGATCCCAGGGAGGTTCGATGGTCGGTTGTCTGGGCCAATAGCCGGTTTGTTCTTTGTATTCGGCAGCATATTCTTCCTGTTTGACGAGATCCTCTATCAGCTTAGGGCTGGAGAGTGCAATAATGACCGCATCAATGGCATGGTGTCGGTGATCCGATCGGTCTTTTTTCTCGTTTCTGGATTTGGGGTACTGCGGAAGCTCTACTTCATTCGCACTGGAAAAGAATGGTTTGTTTTCTTCCAGAATTCCCCAGTCTCTTCTGAGTCGCGCAGTAATCGAACCTTTGGTTGTAAAGATTCTTTGCTTCTGTGGAGATGAGTTGTCTGTTTCCACATCAGGATAGAGGGCTTCCCGCAAATAAGTTGCAACCTGTTTAGCGGCGTAAGCCGTGTCGGAAAATTGTGAGTTGGCAAATTCCTTAATGTCGAAATTATCCAGGACCTGATGCAGATTTTCCCATTTGGCTCTGTTCGGCACGCATTCGAAGGCTCCTACTTTCACGCGAATCCTTCCTGCCAGATGTTCAAAACGTTGTTCCAGAGATTCGAAATCCTCTGCCGACATCCATTCTTTGGGTGATCGATTTCCCTTGTTTCGATTCGTGTCTCGATAACAGAGAACTTTATTGCTGAAGCCATTATGTCCCCCTCGGCTGCGGGGAATAATGTGATCGACTTCGAGGTCTGTCCCGAAGCCTACTTTCTCGATACCAATCAGTTTACCGGAATAAGCACACTTCTTCTTTTGTTCAACCCAGAGGCGAACCCGCTCTACAATGCGATGCGCAGGATTGTTTGCGCCGATGTATTTTTTAAACTCTTTTTCAATAGTTTTGTTTTCGGCTTCTCTCTTTCGGTTGAAGGCTAACTGATCATTTCGTGATTTTCCTGACTGGGTTGCACCGCGCGCATATTCAATGACGATGCGGTCAGGAAGTTTGTTGAAGTGATTAAGATAGGCATTCACGTGCCGCCGCACTTCATGAATGGCGCGACGTACAACCGGGTTCGAGCACATCGGTGCAGGTGGGAGAGAGTTGGTGTGCTTCTCCAGATAGTGACGGTCTGCCTTGTTTAACTGTCTGGGCTTCAGGGGGTAGCCGAATTTATGTTTGGCGGTTGTGAGATCATCCCCTTCTCGCATAAATGGGATGAGGTTTTTGATCGCACGGCGGGACAGCCGTAGACGTTTGTCTGGCTTGGGGCGGTGATTCCAGGCCGAAACCAGAGCTTCGGTTTGAGATTGATTGAGCCCCCACCATGCTTGCGCACCGGATCTGATTTTTTCTTCATCTTCGAATTTTTGAATCGCGCGATTAACCGACTCTTTCTGACGATCGTCTAATGTGTGCCAACTTTCTTCACCAAATACTCCTGCAATAATTTCTCGATAAAACCAGTCGCTATTCAGTTCCGGTTTTTGTTCACGTTCTATATTGAGTGAATAGAGGGCTTTGTTGTCTTTGGTGTGAATCCCCAACGCTTTACGAATCGTGGCGATTGTGGGGGTCTTAGTGGTGCGAAGTGCCTGGATGGCAGCATCTCTTTTTTCCTTCATCGAAGGATCGCAAAGTGAGGTACCGCGACCATCATAATTACCCCGCTCCTCGATTCGAATGCGATTTACTGTCTCGAGTACCAGAAATTCAGAGGCATACATGTCGGCTTTGGGACATAAATGATCTGAAGGTTCCAGACTGCAACGGCCTAGTGTTCCAGTATCCCAATAGGTTTTTCTTTGCCCGAACAGGGCTCCTTTGTGACGCCAGGTAGAGTCTGTTTCCGGATCGTCCAAGACAGAGAGTAGTTTTGCACTCAACAGTTTTGTCAGTTTTCCCTTATAAGTCTTCTGGTGTTCCCAGAGGAGCAGGAATTCATTACGGATGAGTTGTCGTGTTGCATGAAACTCAAACTCACCCCCTTTATTTCGGATTGAAGTGGGATAATATGTTGTACTTTTGTTATTCGAATTTTGGATCGGAACCTGACGTTCTTCTCGTAGGCAGTACATCAATTCGCCAACAGTCCTGCAGCTACGTTTTTCCATTACTTCTTCGGTATGGCTGATGGCGGCTTTCACTTTGCCTGAATCAGGATCATCGGCATCCGCGTCGACTCCCAATGCCCCCCGTCTCTGGTTCAAATGTACCAGTATCCGACCAAACTCAAAGGGAGTGAGTTCCCTTGAGAGCCCCTCTACCCGTAGCTTCCAGGGATCCCACTGTTCTGCGGTTTCCGCATCAATGGGGTGGAACATTGCCGCCTGCTCTTCTGAAGAATCAGGAAGTAGTTTGAAGTGGACCAGCGTGTTCCGGAGCTGACGTTTCCGTTTAGCTTTGCGGGCGATACTGCGGCGTTGGGAGCGTTTTTCACGTCGCTTCTGGTTTTTAGGATCGCCTCGTTTGGTGTCGCTGTCCTCAACCCCTGCAGGAAAGATGGTGACCCCCAGTTGAATATCTTCACGTTTTGTATCCACCCAGGCAGAGCCCACTGAATTGGTGCCGATGTCGAGTCCTAAGTTGATCGTCATGTATATCTCTAATTAGGAAAAGAGTTTTTGTACTTGCATATAGAAAAATTCCTATTACTTTGCCATTTCTTTTCAGGTTGGGGAGTGGTATAATTGTGGACCGACGGGGATTCGAACCCCGCATACGCACAAGTGAGAAGTTGGCTACGGCACCGAGCCCGGCCCACATTTAAACTCCCCTTCACTTGTTACTGAAGGGGAGTATATTTTAAACTCAAATAATATCAAGTGTCTAAAAGTCAATATAATTAAAAAATACTAATGTTTGACTTTTGTTATGAATTGAACAGGTAAGGCGCACAAAAATCCATTCTGCTAGTTGACATTTCAATTGTCAATGCGTATGTTTAGATTTAGTGTATTCGATCCTTGCCCGTATTTTTTCGCAACAAGAAGATTGCTTCATTGCAAAGAATTCGTAGGCACCGCTCTTCACGGGGCGACCAGTCGCAGTTCGCACAAACGGTCTGCGACTTTATTTTTTAATGGCCGCTTTGTTCGCAGGGCGGCTTTTTTTATGCGCGGTGTTGGATTGGCAGGGTAATACGCGCATCAAAAAAACGTCCGACAAGGTTCTCACCTCATCGGACGTTTCGTCGGGGTTGCCTGGTTGCTTCATGCTTAAACTGTTCCTTAGAAGTTCGCGGTGGGCAGGCGAATCATCTGCACGGTTGCTTCAAGTTGCGGGCCGTCGATGGTTTCGAGCAGTTCCATTTCCAGGACGCCGCCTGATTCGGCGATGACCTGTCCGAAGACCGCATCGTCGGTGATGTCCACACCATTACATTTCGTGATCACCATGCCGGGAGTCAGGCCGACGTCTGCAGCGGGGGAATTGGCTTCGACCGATTCCACGCCGATTCCTTTGCCGGGTAACATCAGACCTTTCATTCCCAGGAACCAGCGGGCGTCTTCTACGATCTGACCGTTGGGCGCGACATAATCGCAGGTCGGGTAGACGTAGTTGCAATACTGGTAGTTCGCGGGGCCACAGTTTCGCAGTGGCGTGCAGTAGTTGAACCACCACCAGGAGTAGTTCGGACGACCAGCGTGCCAGGGTTTGTTGTGGTGATGCCCGTGGTGATTGCCGTGTCCGTTACCGTTACCGTGTCCGCCGCCTTGATGCGGGTTGCCCGGCATTGGTTTGCCTGGAACTGGTTTGCCGGGAATCGGAATGGGGCGTGGTTTTGGAGGTCCGTTACCGACAGGGGGTTTAGGATTTGGCCGTGGCTTAGGGGCTCCGCTGCCGGGAACAGGCAGAGGGCGAATTACGCCGTTGCCGGGTTTGCCGTTTCCGATGCCCGGATCAAGGGGTTTCAGACCGGGCCGTGGTTTGGGAACTCCGATGCCTGGTTTGGGAATTGGTCGTGTCGTTCCATTACCGGGACGCGGTTTGATTCCGCCTACGGTATCTTTGATCGGACGTGTGAATCCACCGCCGCCCGGTTTGCCATTGCCGATGCCTGTATCGATCGGTTTCATTGTGGGGCGTGGTTTGGGAGCCGAATTGACAAGCTGTGGTCGGGTTGTGGTGTTACGATGATCGCGTGTGGTGTTTACTTTGCCGACCCGATGATCGCGCGTAGTAGAATCGTTTTTTGTGGAGCGTTGCAGTGACTGCCTGCTTCTTGAACGGCTCTGAGACTGTTGTGGTGCACGACGCTGGAAACTCTGGCGTGAGCCGGAATGACTTGAGCGAGAGATACCTGATCGGCCTGAGCGACCGGATGAACGACCATTGCCTTTGGCGTAAACGTCCAGAGAAACCGTGCCGAACACCATGACCATGATCACCATGCTGAGTGTGAAGCGTTTCATTGTTCTAGATCCTTTTCTTTCGTACCAGAATGAAGTGAACGACAGAAAAAGATGATCTGGCCGTTCCCACTTGTGTGGCAGGTCCCGTGCCCGCCTACCTACTCAGCGAGAACCGCAGAACACTGTTACAGGGAATTTGAGAAAAAAGGGAAAGTCCCTGAAATCAGCGGGTTTCAAGGGGAAAAACAGCGGAAACGGGCGTGAGGGAACGGGCAGAATCGCGTTGATCGAACGGTTTTGAGGGTGATTCTCAGGACCGCAACCTGACCCAGGTCGGTTCTCACCGCGGCTCACGCCGTGCGGCTGATCTTGTTTTCAGTTAACTTGCCAGCCGGAATGACTTATCAGCCGAAGGATATTCGCCCCGGTTCCTCCACCTTTCTCAGGAATTTTCGAATTAAGAAACACGACCTGGCGGGCTTTTTGCCCTCACCGGTTGAAAAGTGGGGCGGGGTGCCGGATACTGGAGTGATCCGCCTGACTTTGTTTTGGGGCGGTGCTGAAAGACCAACTTTTCAATCTCGATGATTCATAAACAGGAACCCGGATTATGAAGAAGTGCTTGTGTTCGATTGCGGCGGCTGTTGTCTTTTGTCTGGCGGTGCCCGCGTTTGCAGGGGAGAAAGTGGCGCCCGTGCGGATGGGCAGCGGAATCATGACCTTTGATACGGTGCCGGGCTGGGGTTTTGATGAAGAGGGCCGCTCTGTCCTCGGGCCAACGCATGGCGGCGTGGTGATTGACAAGGCAGGCAATATCTACACGAGTGCCAGGATCGGCGTGGTTGTGTTCTCGCCGGACGGAAAAGTGGTGCGTCGTTTTCTGGGAGATGAATACTCCAATATCCACGATATGGAAATCCGCGAAGAAGCAGACGGCGAATTCATCTACGGCGCCCGCAACGCGAACGCCGAAGGAATCAAGTTCAACGCGCTGACCGGAGAGATGATTCTCAAGCTGCCGTTCCCGAAAGAATCGGGGCTCGATCTGAAGAGTTTCAACCCGACCGCGATTACGGTCGCACCGAATGGCGATATCATTCTTTCGGACGGGTACGCGAGCAATCATATTTTCAAGTTTGACAAAACCGGAAAATACCTGTCGCACTTCGGGAAGAAGGGGAACGGGATGAAGGAATTCAACACGGCCCACGGCATGACGCTGGATACGCGTTACGACCCGCCACGGCTGTTGATCTGCGACCGTAATCATCAACCCAAGGGACGACTGCTGCATTACGATCTCGATGGTAATTTTATCGAAGAGGTGATCACCGGTCTGGGCATGCCGACGTCGGTGACGGTTCAGGGCGAATATGTTTCGGTGCCGGATCTGCACGGGCGACTGGTGATTCTCGACAAGAGCAACACAATCGTCGCCGTGCTCGGCAACAACGAAGACCCCGCCACCCGCGTGAACTTCAATGTGCCTCAGGATAAATGGCGCGAAGGTATTTTCAGCGGCACCCACGGTTCCTACTGGGATAAAGAGGGCAACCTCTACGTGCAGGACTGGAACGTTTCGGGCCGCCTGATGAAGCTGGTGCGCGTGAAGTAAGGTTTCTTGGTCCATAAATGAAAACAAGACCACGCACGGCAGGCGGTTTCGTTTGGTGTGCGTGGTTTTTTTGTCTTTGCCCGCTGGGACTTACGAGCCGGGAATCTGGCGTCGCTGGATTTTGCTGATTGTTTAATTCGAACGGGCTCCTAAAATATTTTGTGCCCGCATACTTGCCTGCTCCCAACGGGGCAGGATGGTTTAATCAACAGAAACAGGGAGTCTGGAATGAGTTACGATGTTCGCGACAAGGTTGTTCTGGTAACAGGTGCCAATCGGGGGATTGGTAAAGCGATTGTAGAGAGTCTCTTAAAGCACGGTGCAGCCAAAGTTTACGCGGCGGTGCGTAATCCGGCGTCGGCGGCGGGTTTGACTGAGGCATACGGGGAAAAAATTGTGCCCCTCGAATTTGATCTGACCCGGCCGGACACGATCCAGGCGGCGGCCAGTGCGGCAGGTGATGTGTCGCTGGTCGTTAATAATGCGGGGGTATTGCGTCCCGCCACCGCTTTGTCTGCAGATGCGATTGAAGCGCTGCAGTTTGAAATGGATGCGAACGTGTATGGTCTGATCCGGGTGGCTCAGGCATTTGCACCGGTGCTGAAAGCCAACGGTGGCGGTGCGCTGGTTCAGCTTAACTCCGTTGCTTCAATGAAAAGCTTTCCGCAGTTCACGACGTATTGTGCTTCCAAAGCCGCCTCTTATTCTGTGACGCAAGCGCTGCGGGAGCAGTTGAAGGATCAGGGGACTGCGGTCGTCAGCGTTCATCCGGGACCGATCGCGACCGACATGGGGGATGCAGCCGGTTTTGGTGAAATCGCAGAATCAACCGATGTTGTCTCCGAGGCAATTGTGGCGGCCCTGCTGGCGGGGGACTTTCACGTGTTCCCCGATTCGATGGCGAAACAGATCGGGGCCGCTTATCAGAGCTTCGCTGAGACTGTCATCGAAGCAGACATGGCCGAAGTCTGACAAGAGGGCTAAATCAGCCATTCGTGATTTCTGTCTGATCACTTCGCGCGGAATACGGTTGACCGCGAAGTGATCAGCCGACGTCCCGGTGATGGTTTGCTGACTTCGGGATGTGCCCTGCGCCGAACCGTGACCAATCGGGTGCCAGACGTGGTTTGTTGGCGGCGGTCCATGCTTCATACGTGCCCATGCGTGTCGAACGCGTATTTTATGCGAGGTGCACAGAGTGAACTGGGACGGGCGGGTGACATCGATTATACTCTGTATCTGTAGCGTTTCAGGAGTCTTTACTGCTTGCGGATTCGGTTCGATGCGGGATTGAGCTTGCAGAGGGCAATCGAGCTAAGTCCCGAAAGAAACTGGGCATGCGAGCAAACGAAAAATTGCTTCGCGCGCGACGCATAAGTGAGAAATTTTGGCGGAATTCGGGAGCGTGTCAAGCTGTCTATTGCGAAGTGGATAACGAATTTATTTCACAGGAAGGAGATCGATGAGTATCATAAAAACCGGTCTTACTCAGTATTCGCGGCCATCTCAACTGTTGCTTGCAGAAACGGGACTTTGATGTCGGAAACCAGATATAGCGAGAAACAGATTCTGTGTGGGTTGCGCGATTTCTGGACTCTGAGAATGGATGATGACAGGTCATTTGACTGGTTTTATCAATCGACGCGGCCGGGTTGTCGGTTGTTTTTGCCTTTGCGTTTGGTGCCGGTATCGCCGAGGTCTTCGCGGGCTTGTTCAGCCAGAGCGGTCAGGTGTTTGACGACGTTGGGGTTCTGGTCGGCGACGTTTTTGCTTTCGCTGATGTCGTTGTTGAGATCATACAGAGCGAGGCCGGTCTGCTTTTGAATGTAATTGCCGGGAGTGCCGCCGGAGCCGGGTTTGTCTTTCAGGCTGCGATAGGGATGAGGAAAATGCAGTTTCCATTTGCCGCTGCGAACGGCGTTCAAGTGACCGCCCCAGTAAAAGAGCAGGGCTTCGTGCGGGGATTTGGCTCCCTTTTCGCCGCTCATCAGAGGCCAGATATTTTTGCCGTCGATGATGCGGTCCTGCGGCACTTTTCCGCCCGAGAGATACGCAATGGTCGGCAGGATGTCGATGGTCATTGCCATCTGATGGCAGACGGTGCCTGCGGGAATTTGTCCGGGCCAGGCCATGATGCAGGGTTCTCGCTGTCCGCCGTCCCAGGCGGTTCCTTTGCCTTCGCGGAGTGGCAGAGCCGAACCGGCATGATCGCCGTAGGAGAGCCAGGGGCCGTTGTCGGAGGTAAAGATGACCAGCGTGTTTTCTTCGAGGCCGTTTTCTTTGAGAGCCTGACGAATCTGGCCGACGGACCAGTCGATTTCCATGATCACATCGCCGTAGAGTCCCTGTTCGGATTTGCCTTTGAATTGATCGCTGACAAAGAGCGGGACGTGTGGCATGGAATGGGGGACGTAGAGGAAAAACGGGCGGTCATGATTTTTGTTGATGAAGGAGACTGCGTGTTCGGTGTACCAGGTGGTGAGCTGAGCCTGTTCCTTGCCAGTGATTTTGGGATTGATGACGGTTTCGTTTTCGATCAGAGGGAGATCGGGGTACCGTTTGCCGGCGGTGGGATGAAAGGGCCACATATCGTTGGAATAGGGGAGGCCGAAATATTCATCGAAGCCGTGCCGTGTCGGCAGGAATTCAGGCAGATGGCCGAGGTGCCATTTTCCGTAGATGGCAGTCGCGTAGCCCTGCGGTTTGACAAGTTCGGCGATGGTGGTTTCTGCGGCGTTGATGCCGATTTTCGACTGGGGGCCGAGTGCGCCCTGAATTCCGATACGATTCGGATAACAGCCGGTCAATAAGGCAGCGCGGGAGGCAGAACAGACGGCTTGAGCAGCGTAGAAGTCGGTGAAGCGGACGCCTTCTTTAGCCATCTGGTCGAGGTTGGGTGTTTTGATGTTGGGGGAGCCGAAGACGCCGACATCCTGATAACCCTGGTCGTCGGTGAAGATGATCACGAAGTTGGGATGATTTTTGGGAGGTCGCTGGGCTGCTGCGGAAGTTGAAAAGGGGGAAAACACGGTGAGAGTAATGAAGAGAAACCAGAGACAGTTCAGTCGTTTACCATTCAGGTACGTGGGGCATTCAAGTTTAAAACCGCGCATGGGCGTGCCTTTCCGGTTGTCTGATCCGCTGTATTTTTGTCGTCCTGACTGTATGTGTTTATTCGCCTCGGAAGTGAGCTTCCTGGACGGGAACGAGTTGTTCAAGGCACGCGAATAAGACGCCGGCCGGTGAGCCGATGGCATCGATGTGTGCGATGATTTCTTCGGGGTAGCAACTGAGGACGAGTGATGATTCTTCACGGTAGATTTCGAAGCGGCGTCGGATGACGCTTTCATTGGCGTCGTCGGCGCGGTTTTCGCGAATGGCGCGGTGCCGAATACGGTGAATCATTTCCTCTTCGTCGCTACAGGTTAAGTGCAGCACTTTGAGAACATCGATGTGTTGTTCGAGAATTTTCGACTGTTGTATGTTTCTGGGGATACCATCGAGTATCAGAATGTCTTTTCGCGGCTTATACATAGAGAGTGTCGCGCGGGCATCGAGGCCCTGTTTCCAGATCCGGATGCTGAGATCGTCGGGAACGAGTTCGCCGCGCGAGCTGTATTTATAGATTTCCTGACCTTCGGGAGATTCAATATCGATTGAACGAAAGACGTCTCCGCTGGAAAGATGAAAAAAGCCGGGGATTTGACCGAGGATTCTTCCCTGGGTTCCTTTACCAACTCCGGGTGCACCAAACAGCAGGACGGCTTTTCGACGTTCCGTCGCCATAGTTATGCCTCTCTCTTTCAAGGCCGTGAATGATTGCAGAAATTACGGCGGGTACTGCATGCAGTCTCAGAAAAATAAAACGAATTCTGATGATTACAATAACGTTTTACAGAATAATTCTCACCCCTGAGAGTGAATTTATTAGCGAAGGTAAAATAAAAAAACACTCCGAAAACGGAAATGTTTTCGGAGTGTTTGATGGATCAATCTGATTCCCTTAACGAGAAATCAAGGCCACGACCTGACCGACATCGACCGGCAGGCTGACGTCTTCAATTCCCGGAGCGGTGACGATGCTTGCTTCCAGAGATTTTTTATCCATTGTGATCCAGGCACAACCAGGTCGACTAGACTCAATCAGCTCACTATAGAGTTTTTTGAGGTTAGGACGGTTTCGGACTGTGATGACATCACCTGGCTTGACCCAGATGGATGGTTTATTCACAGTCACGCCGTTCACCTGGAAGTGTGAATGCACGATACCCTGACGAGCCTGAGGACGGGTCATGGCAAAACCAGCCCGGCAGACGACGTTATCGAGACGTCGCTCGCAGAGAATCAAAAGGGCTTCACCGGTGTTGCCTCGAGTGCGACGTGCTTTGTCGAAGTAACGACGCAGCTGACGCTCCCGCAAACCGTAATAGAATTTAATCTTCTGTTTTTCGATCAAGGCCAGACCGAAGTTGGAGGCCTTTCGACGACGCTGTGACATTCCCGGTGGAAGGTTACGCTGGTCCAATGCGCGTGTTGCACCTGCGTCTTCAAAAACCAAAGCTCCTAAACGACGGTTAACCCGTCCTTTTGGTCCTGTATAACGACCCATTCAGTGTTTCTCCCACATTAATCACAAGCTGCCGTACTGGTATCTTGATAAACGGCAAAGAATTATTATTAGAGCCTGACCGATATAAACTATTCTTACATAATAGTTTATCGTCAAGATGCCAAGAGGGTCAGGCTTGAAGTAGCAATCAGGGTCGAGGTATTCATCACAGTGTTGCGCGTACCACAACCATTAAAGCGGTCCGCTGTTATCGCAAATTCCATCAGAATCGTCAACCAACTGGACTCCAGGATCACAAATTCTCAGAAAATATCAGGAAAGAAGAGCGGAGGAATGAGTCGATTCTGACAGAATATTGTGACTGAACGGAAAGTGTGTACAGTGGGTCTCAGCAAAAGACCTGTGGAATCGAGACGGATGCTCTAAAGAGTGTGTCAGGTTGTTCGGATTCGATGGCGATTCGGGGGATATCCCACTGATCGTGGATGTCATGTCGGGAGAATCCGCCATAATAACTGAAGCCCCAGCGATAACCGGCTTGCTGTAAACAGTTTCGGGTGCGTGAATCAAAGCAGTCTCTGCCGCCTACCGGATAACTGAAGGCGGAGATGGATTGACCGATTTCCGTTTCAATTCTCTGTTTGCAATGTTCGATTTCGAATCGCTGTTGCGCTTCGGGGTGATTGGCCAGGATCGGGTGATTGACAGTATGACCTCCGAAATCCATACCGGCTTCGTGCATTTCGCGAACCATGTCCCAGGTCATCCAGACCTGATCTGCGATTTCCTGCGGACAGCGTCCTGAGCCGGTTTTCTCAGCCAGATAATTCAGATAATCGTCTGTTTTTTCACCGGATAATTTCTTGAAGACATTCAGCAACGTTTTAATCGACCGTTTGGATTCGTCTGGATTCAGTGAAACGGCTGTAGTCGTCCAGGGATTCTCCGGCAGCGAACTTTGAGTGGCGCTGCGCACCATCCAGGAAATTTCATCCCACCAGGCGACTTTTCTTTCGTCGAGAAAACCAGTAGTCAGGAAAAATGTGGCTGGTGAATTGTAGGCCTTCAGGATGGGAAACGCCCACTCATAATTGTCGCGATAACCGTCATCGAAGGTGATCAAGATATGGCGGCCCCGATGTCGATGACCGAGGTCGTCCAGATCGTTGATCCCAATCAGTTCAAAATTCAAACTGAGAAACCGAACCTGCTGCTCGAAATCTTCGGCTGAAGCGCTCCAGAGTTCATGATCGAACAACGTATCGGCAGAGTCGCCGACCCGGTGGTAATTCAGAACGATCAACCCATTCCAGAGAGCAGTGGTGCGCGCAAGCCTGTTGAATCCACTCCAGTCCAGTGTTTTTGCCAGCAGTTCTTTTTTGCTCACGATTCTTAACCTTATTCGCTGTTGTGACGACAACGCCGCAAATTAGTTTTCTGCATCCGCCAGAACGGAATCGATCACCTGAGGTGGCATGTGCAAATAACGGGCGGCCTTTCGTTTGGATTCAATATCGCCATATACCAGTTCTACCTGATCTGCTGGCAGTGCAATTCCTTCCGCCACAGCCGCGGCTGAAAAACCGTGGTTCAATCCGTATAAGCAGCAGTCGAGTTTGTCATACGACACAGCGAAGAAAAACTCTTCCTGTGATTGCTCCAGCGAATAAGTGTCCGTCGTTGGCGGTCGCATGCAAATCACTTCCGGTACGTTCAGATAGGCGGCCAGTTGATAAACCTGTGATTTGTAGAGATGGGCAATCGGTTTCAGGTCGGCTGCACCGTCGCCGTTTTTTACAAAGAAACCCTGGTCGTATTCCAGTCGATTCGGCGTTCCCGGGACGGCATAGTTCAAACGGTCGGCATGATAATATTCCATCATTTTGCGGCAGCGCTGTTTAAAATTGGTCGCGGCGACAATGGTCTGGTAAGCCGATAAGGGCAGACGTTTTTTGATGAATTCTCCTGACGGCGTTTGTACGACGACAGAAAAGACACGGTAGCCGCCTTCCTTGAGCAGATTCGGCAGCACAATTTTTGATTTCCAGTTGGGTTGATATTCGGGAATTACGTGTTTGATTGCGGCATCGCGACGATCATAGCAGCCAGCGCCCTGCAGCATGGGAGAAATATTTTCAACAATCGCTTCCACATTGAAATGATCTGCCAGCATTTGACCGTAGGTCAGGCTTTCATCTTTTGTATCATGTTCGGGCATCATGATTCCCAGAACACGATCTGGGCCGAAGGCACGGACGCAAAGTGCGGTCACCACGCTACTGTCGATTCCTCCGGACAAACCCAGCACGGCCCCTTTTTTTCGCATTGTCTTGCGAACCGTGTCCTGCATCCAGGTGACAATGCGTTCTGTTTCGGCTGCGCAATCGAGGTTCAACAATTCGGGGCTGAAGGATTTTGTTTTTACGGTCATGGTGTTCTATTCTCCTAAGTGTGCTGATTGAGTTTCTCAGCAAACACGCATTTATGTGATAGTATCTTTATTGTTTATGATCTGTCAGATCAGGGAAGCGTCAGCTGTTTTTTGTCGACTTTACCGTTCGGGGATTTAGGGAGTTCATCGCGAAATTCAATCTTCTGCGGAACCATGAAATCTTCCAGGTGTTTGCGGCAGTACGCCAGGACTTCTTTTTCGGTCAGTTCCTGGCCCGGCATCAGAGTGACAATCGCGCGGATGGATTGTCCCAGGACAGGATCAGGATCTCCCACGACGGCGGCCTCTGAAATCCGTTCATGAGTAAACAGGACATTTTCGACTTCCTTGGGGCTGACTTTCTCTCCGCGACTTTTGATGATGTCGTCTCGTCTGCCTACAAAGTACAAATATCCTTCGCGGTCCATGCGGAATAAATCACCGGTGTAAAGATACATTTCATTAGGAATCTCGGCTGGTTTTAAACGTTCTGCTGTGCGATCGGGGGCTTCCCAGTAACCCTTCATGACGTTGGCACCACGCACAACCAGTTCGCCGACATGTTCTGGTGGTAACCGATGGCCGGCATCATCCACGATGAAAACTTCGGTGTCCGGCATGGCAATTCCCACCGAGCCGGTTCTGGTATCGACCTGGTCTAAGGGGAGATAAGAAACCCGTTTGCACTCGGTGAGGCCGTACATGGAAAAAATCTGAACGTGCGGCAAGCGTTTACGGAAGGTCAGAATATGTTCCGTGGGTAAGGCGGCGCCTGTGTTTGTGATGTATCTCAATTTTGAAAAATCATATTTTGACAGGTCCATTTTCAACAGGATTGCGGACATTGTCGGCACCAGCGGAAAACCGGTGACCTGTTCATCGATGATTCTCTGCAGGACGGCGTGTGGATAGGTGAATGATTTTTCGAGGACCAGTGTCGCTCCCACGCGAAATGCCATCAGTAACTGATACAGGCCGTAATCGAATGAGAGCGGAAGTACATTTAAAATGATGTCTTCAGGCTCATTCATTAAATAGGTTGTGATCGAACGAGCGGCTGAGGTCATGTTCAAGTGGGTCAACATCACCCCTTTCGGGTTGCCCGTTGAGCCTGATGTATAAACGAGTGCTGCCAGATCGATACTGATTGTCCGGGTTGCAGGTGGATTCATGCATTCTGCAAATTCTGCCTGAAGCAGTTCCCATGACTCAAAACGAGGCATCTGCAGTTCGTTGGTTTCTTGTGGTGAAGTCGCAGGCCCGACAGAAACGGCTGTTTTTAAATGTGGCAAGAGATCGGAATGCTCAACAATAATGGCTCGTTTTTTTTCCGGAATGATCAGAATCCGGGCACGACAATTATTCAGGACATAGGTTAATTTATCGATCTTTGTGGTGGGGTTCACCATCACAAAGACGCCTCCCGCTTTCAGGACGGCAAAAATCGAGACGACTGCTTCGAGCGTATTGTCCAGATGAATGGCAACCCGGTCTCCGCGTTCCAGTCCCCGCTGTAATAACGCCCGCGCCAGGCGATTGCTTTGCTGTTCAATTTCCAGGTAGGTATATCGCCTCTGGTCAACGATCAGCGCGATCTTATCCGGAAGATTATGCGCACTTTGTTCTAATAATGATTGCAGCAACAAGGCCTGCTCCTTCGGAAATTATTTTAATTCTTTGAGTTTGGATTCGATGAAATTAATTAACCGGTCAATTGAATCCAGGTTTTCGGGAACCAGTTCGTCGTCATCGACTTCCACGGAATATTTGTCTTCAATAAAGGCAACCAGTTCCAGAACACCGGTCGAATCAATAATGCCTGTTTCCAGAAAGGAATCGTCGTTGAGTAAAGATTCCGGATCTTCGCCGAATAAAAAATTATCCGCGACAAAATTCCGGATTTCAGATTGAATAGAGTTCATTTCTCACCTTTATGTTTTTGAATTGATTAAAACTTACGCGTATTACTTTATGTCAGGATTGCAGATCTCTCGGGGTCATTGTTACTGGCAGTGATCGGATTTTTATGAATCATCTGTTCAACCACAATTTGTGTTGAAAGAATTCCGACCAGAGCCATATTGTCGCGTGTGCCGATGGCACGTCCCTGTTCAATCTTCTTAACCAGACTCTGTACTGCTGCCGGGTTGAACAGACCATTTTCTTGTAATTTGTCGGGGGACAATAAATGTTTGACATACTCGAACTGGGCCTTTTTCCTGTTCGTGTCAATGAAACAGTGCGCTTCCGGGGCGCGATATGGTTGTTTGGGCCGCTCTCGAATACTTTCCGGTATCAGATCGCGCATCGCGTACTTGAGCAGGTATTTTTCGTTCAAGCCGTTCATCTTAAAGCGAACTGGAATACGCGCTGCAAACTCCACTACGCGATAGTCCAGAAATGGGAATCGACCTTCCACTGAATTTCCCATTGCCATGCGATCGCCCTGTGAGGACAGGATGTAACCCGGCATCAGATTTACTGTTTCCAGATATTGCGCCTGACAGAAGGAGGGCCATTGAGCGAAACGTGCGGGTAACTGCTCAGAGAATTCCGCGAGCGGATCTTGAGTTACCAGTTGTTGTTTCACATCGTCACTGAAAAAGGTTTTTAATTTGGACGTCAAATCCCAGCGGGGCAGGTGTGAGAAAAACGGGCTGTCGATCTCATCCTGGCGGATTTTGAAAAACGCCTTGAGGTAAGCAGGAGACTGTGCCTGCAGATTTTTCATATAAGGATAAAGACGTTTGAGCAGTAGTGGCCGGATTTGGGAATCGGGCTGTCGGCTCCAGAAACGTCGAATTTTTGTTTCTTTAAACAGATCGTAACCGCCAAGCACTTCGTCGGCGCCTTCGCCGGTCATCACCACTTTGAACTGATTCTCTCGCACCAGTCGTGAGAGCAGATACATGGGAGCGGGAGCCGTTCGCAGAACCGGTTTTTCCGTGTGCTGAATGACCTGGGGGAAGATACGACCGATATTTTCATAAGAACAGCAGACGGTTTGATGGTCGGTTCCCAGTTCCCGAATCATTTCCTGCTGATAGTGGCTTTCGTCATATTCTTTATCGGTGAAATTGACGGAAAATGTATTCAGAGGCGCATTGGTATAATTTCGAATGATGGCAGCAGTCACTGAAGAATCGAGGCCACCACTCAGATAAGCGCCTACGGGAACATCGGCTCGCAAACGCAGTTGTGTCGCATTGATCAGCAGCGCCCGCAGTTCATCGGCCCAATCATCCAGGGAGCGGTTTTCTTCATTCGGGCTGTAGTCCACATTCCAATACTGCCAGATCTTTGTCTGACCGTTCTTGACGATCATGGAGTGTGCAGGAGGTAATTCCAACACACCTTCAAAAAATGTACGTGGAGGAAGAGGCGACCAGAATGTGAACAGCTCGTTCATAGCGGTCAGATCAACCTTGCGTTCGACATCAGGCAGCGTGAACAGCGCTTTCACTTCGGAAGCAAAAATGAATCGTCCGTGTGTTTGTGTATAAACAAGTGGACGAATTCCCATACGATCGCGGGACAGAAAAACCTGTTGCTGTCTTTGGTCGTGGATGGCAAACGCCCATTGTCCATTGAATTGTAGAACGCATTCGGGGCCATACTCGGCATACATATACAGTATGACTTCCGTGTCGGAATGTGTCTGGAACCGATATCCTTTACTTATGAGTTGAGCCCGAAGTTCAATATGATTAAAAATTTCGCCATTGAAGGTGACCGTCAGCATCCCATCGGCAGTCTGCATCGGCTGCAGGCCTCCTGCAAGATCCACGATACTCAGGCGGCTATGCGCGAACCCCACAGGACCGGATGCTGAGACCCCTGAAGCATCGGGGCCGCGATGGTCTAAAGTGTCAATCATACGCTGTAATTCTGCCTGTTTGACCGGTTGTCGATCAGACTGAATGATTCCTGCAATTCCACACATAAATTTTCCGATACATCATTGAAGGTAGACCATGCCCACTGGAGAGAGTGGAAACACTTCTAGAGAGAATTTAGGTCACGCTCATTTCAAGTCAAATCGTAAGTCTTTGGACCCAAGGTTGTTCATAAAAATAAACCACAGCCCCTTTCTTTTGATGATCAACCCGCACAATCGGTTTAAACTGTCTATACCACATTCATCAGCTGCAGGTTATTACAGCATCACTCGATGAGACGCGACTCAGGAACTGGAACCTCATCTCTGTTTTTAAACGGTGATCAGAAGCGATTTGACTCCGAAGTTTCGTGACCTAAGCTTTCATTACGCCTTGCAAAATGTGCGACAGAGATTCCGCAGTTGCATTCGGTAAATGACTTTTGTTGGTGCCAGGTGAACCGACCTTTGAAATCTTTTATTTCAGTGCAGTAGACTGATTGCGAACAGAACATGTCAGCGAACAACTCCGAATCTGATTTATCAAATTTCCTCCTCAACAACAGTAATCCCAAAAAGCAAGGCAATACTGCCTCGAATACTGTCAATACAGAGGAACTGCTTGCTTCGCTCAGCATGCTGAATCTGACTGAGAATGATGATTTGCCTGAGTCGAACGGAAATGACAAAGCAGCTGACGGGCAGGATCACAATCATACCGGGCAGCAATCCTCAAAAAAAGAAGCTGTAGAACCAATGCATGTCATTGGAAAAGATCAGCATCTCAGCCAGTTATTCAATCGGGTACAGTCCCTTTTAAAAGGTGACGCCGATGATGATCAGGGGAAATTCATTCCCCGAAGTCCGGATACTCTGGAAGAAAGTGGATTATCGCAGGATGAAATCGAACGTCTGATTCTGAAATTTCTCCTCGCGAAGGGGACCCAGACCGGACGGCAGATCTGTAAACAGATCAAACTCCCGTTTGGTATTGTCGATGCCATCTTGAAACGTGCGAAGCAGGATCAGCTTGTAGCCTATGGTGGCACAGCCGAAATGGGAGACTACGAATTTACGATTACTGATCTCGGACGCGAACGTGCGCGAAGGTTTACACAGGAATGTACTTATTTCGGAGCTGCTCCGGTATGTTTTAAAGATTATCTGCGGGCGATGGCGGCCCAGAGTATCGCTAAGCAGGAAGCGACCGAAGCTGATTTGAAAGCTGCTTTTTCCGACCTGATAATTAATCCTAAAATGCTGGATCGCCTGGGGCCCGCGGTAAACTCGGGGCGAGGCATGTTTTTGTTTGGAGAAGCCGGTAACGGTAAAACCAGTATCGCAGAACGGATTACAAAAGCATTCGGCTCATCCATCTGGATTCCCCGTTGCCTGGGGATTGATGGAGATATCATTCGCATTTTTGATCCGGGACTGCATGAAGAGATCACTCAGGAAAACAATTCTGAAAGTCTGTTTGATTTATCAGGCGTTGATCAGCGCTGGGTACAGATCGTGCGTCCGACAGTGATTGCCGGTGGTGAATTGACCATGAAAGAACTGGAAATCACACAAAATCCGCAAACAAAAATCTGTGAAGCACCACTGCAGTTAAAAAGCAACTGTGGTACGTTCGTCATTGACGACTTCGGCCGACAGAGGATGCCCGTTGATGAATTATTGAACCGCTGGATCGTTCCTTTGGAAAAACGCTACGACTTTCTGAATCTTCCCAGTGGTAAGAAAATTCAGGTTCCCTTTGATCAGCTCATTATCTTTTCAACAAATCTGGAACCCAAGGATCTTGTCGATGCTGCTTTTTTACGCCGTATTCCGTACAAGATCGAAGCCATGGATCCCTCGCCAGAGGAATTCCGGGCGCTATTTGAACTGATGGCACCAATGATGGGTTTTCAATTCGATGAAACAGCATACCAGTATCTGGTTGATACGCATTATACTGCCGTCAACCGTCCCTTCCGCGCCTGCCAGCCTCGGGACCTGTTACTACAGGTGAAAAATTTCTGCGTCTACAAACAGGCGCCCAAGAAACTGACCCCTGCAGCCTTCGACTTCGCAGTCGAAAACTACTTCTCGGTGATGTGAGATTGCCGGCTGCTGTAACGTCAGGCCGGCCATTCCGTATCACAAGACTCACATCGAAAACCCACGACCGTCGCTGTACCTGGAATCAGACGGTTTTTCCGATTGAGCAGTCCATCTCGCAATTCCAATGATTCAATGGCTGAACTGCTGCAGGCAGGGCACTGATGGTTTTTGAAAAGAATTCGAGCACGCTTTAAGACACAATCTTCCTGCTGCAGATATTGAGTTTTACGAAAGTAACCTCGTTTAAAAGGTAGAGTGATCGGGGCAGGGTCGTCCAGTGAGACAACAGGCTCGCTACGGGTATCATCCGGATAATAAATCTTTAAAATGCTCATCCATGAGCTCCTTTTTTCAATCCCTTGATAAAATATTCCAGTAAATCCAAACGGGAATCTTTTGGGGTAGAGTTTCTTGCCGTCTATCAAAATTGGACAAATGCGATAAAACATAACAAGAGGGGAGAAGGATAAAATTCTCTCATTAAGTTGGCAAGAGGTTTTAGCCTAAACGTGTAAACATTGTAAAAAATTCATGCCGGAAAAAGATGGACTGTGGGGAAATGGGGAAAGACCGTAATCTGGATGTGTCTGTTCTGTGGCCGAACCTGTTGGGTTAATATATGATAACATTTCAAGATGCGATAAAACGTCTCGACGTCGCTTCAACATTTATCAAAGAATATGCGTGTAATCTCAGGAGTCGTTTCCATCAATAAATCGAAATTGATCAAACTGATGATCGGGATCATCATCACGGTCGCATGTCTGACGGCAGCGGTCTGGGGGATTGATCCTCAACAGATTAAGGAAAGTTTTCAGCGAGCTGATTTCTGGACGTTGCCTGTTTTATTGCTCCTGCTGTTTGTGTTTTTCTGGTTAAAAGCGCTGCGCTGGCGAATGCTTCTGGAACCGATTAAAGATCTTTCCGTGTTGCAGGTCACGCCGGCCATGATGATTGGTTTTATGGGAAACAACATTCTTCCGGCTCATCTGGGGGAATTTTTGCGTGTTTACGTACTTAGCAGGCAGTTTCAAATTCTGAAAACGACTGTACTTTCGACCGTCGTTCTGGAACGCTTGTTTGATATTGTTGCCATTCTGTGTTACCTGGGGATAGGCGTTTATTTTGCCGCCAATCTGCCCGATCATTATCGCTCTCTCAGTTTGATGATGGCGCTTGTTATCTTTGTGGCGATTGGGTTTGTGGCGACCTATCTGATCTGGACAGAAGCGGTGATAGGACTTTTTCGGAAAATCTTCAGCTATCTGAGTTTTCTGCCAGCGAAACTGACTCATCTGGTTCTGGAAATGATGGAGTCCGGTGCACTGGGAATGGCATCGATGAAAAGTAAGCGGCTCTGTTTCGGGATTATCTGGACTTCATTTGCGCAATGGGCGGTCAACGGATTCAGTATTCTTGTAGCTCTCTGGAGTTTTGATATTCAGGTAACTCCCCTGGCGGCTTTTGTGGTTCTGGGGGTGACAGCCTTTGGAGTGACAGTCCCTTCGACTCCGGGTTTTTTCGGGGTGATTCAACTCTGTTTCTGGATCAGTTTGCAGGCATTTGGAGTTTCCAAGGCAGATGCTTTTGCTGCTTCGATTTATTATCAGCTTTCACAATACATTCCCGTAACGTTGATCGGTTTGTATTATTCGAATCGTGAAGGCTTGAAACTGAATGAGGCAGAGCGGGAAGCCGAAAAAGAACTCGGAGAGCTTGAAGGACCCGATGGGGAAGAAACGGAAATCTAAGGAACCGGTGGCTAAATGCCACTTACGGCGCTACGGCGGCTTTTTTACTGAGTTCCGTATCCTTGAGGTTAGCGATTCCCTGTTCTGTAACGGAAAGGTCTTCCCGGCGATTGTTAATCAGTTTGGAATCGATGACTTCAACCTGTGATGTGCCATTTACCGAAAGTCCGCACCGTCCATTTCCCGCGCAGGTCACTTTTTCGAGAATGACATCTTTGCAGCGGTCGTGAATATTAATGCCGTCCTGCCGAAAATTTTCAAATGTCAGATCGGAAATCGCAACCCCTTCTACATCAATCAGCGACAGGCCGACTGATTTTCCCGCGAGAGAAAACGATTCGGTTGGCGGCAACTGATTTTTTAAACCCCGATAATAGATGGCACCCTGATACACGGCCCATTTTCCGGAAGGGATATCATCCAGATTGACGGGTTGTCCCTCCGCCGCATGATATTCCGGTAGACTTTTGCCATCGAGATACAGATTAAAATAACCCTTTCGAAACGGGGTTACTTTCCATAATCCATTCTCTAATTCTCGCCAGCCATTCATGGGAATGTTGATTGCGCCACTGATGATGGCCCCATTTCCCAGAATAGTGAACTTCTCAGTTCCGATGCCGCTGAATCGCGTTCCGGCCAGAGTGAGCGATTCATAGTAGGGGGTCTCGTTCTTGATCAGAATGATTTTGTCCCCCTGTTTTGCGTAATCGAGTGCCCTCTGGATCGTTTTGACCGGACCATTTTTTCCGCCTGCAATTTTCGGGGAGCGACCGTTCAGGCTATTGTTCCCTGCACGATTATCGACATAAATCACGCCGCAGTCGGCCAGCGGTAAATTGCAAAAAAGAAAAATCAGACACAGCAACACCGATTTCAATCCAACAAAGCGGACAGTCTTTCGCATCGCAGGCTCCCGATAGGGCTAAATGATGTGAGATTAGAATCAATGCGAGATTGAACTGGCGAATTTTTTAAGTAGAAAAAACCCCGGTTTGACACCGGGGTTAAGACTTCAACCGGTTATCAGATCGATTAACGCTGGCTTACAGAAACGTAAGGACGTTCCTGATAACCGATGTAATTTGCCTTGGGCCGGATGATTTTGTTTCCATCAAGTTGTTCAAGAATATGGGCACACCAACCGGCGATGCGACTGGCTGCGAAGATACAGGTAAACAGGTCTCCCGGAATTCCCATGTAGTACTGCAGACTCGCAGAATAGAAGTCAACGTTGCAGTCACGTTTGATTTCTGCGTAGACGAGTTTCTCCATTTCAATCGATATCTCGTACCATTTCGGCTCGCCGGTTTCTTCACCCAGGCGACGGGAAAGTTCTTTTAAATGCTTGGCACGTGGATCTTCCACCAGGTAGACCGCATGGCCAAATCCCATGAATTTCCCTTTGGATTCGCGCACTTTTTTCACATAAGGTGCAATGTTTTCCACGGAGCCAATTTCGAAGAGTGTTTTCAGGACTTCTGTATTTGCTCCGCCATGCAGTTTCCCTTTCAGGGCACCGATGGCTCCGGTTACTGCAGAGTAAATGTCGGGCAGAGTCGCGATGATGACGCGACCAGTGAAGGTGCTTGCATTTAATCCATGTTCCGCGTGCAGTGTCAAGATCAGGTCCATTGCCCGCGTTGCATCTTCACTCGGCTTTTCACCATTGATCATATACATGAAGTTTCCGGCGTGACACAGGCTGGGATCGGGAGCTACAGGTTCCAATCCTTTTCGGATTCGATGGATGGCTGCCACAAATGTGGGGATTTGTGAAATCAGTTTTATCGAAATCTGCATGCGCGTTTCAGGTGTTTCCGACTCGGCATCAGGATCGTAGACACCTGCCATGGAGGTGATGGTTCGTAGCAGTGCCATCGGGGGAGCCATGGTCGGAAGTTTTTTGAGTGCGTCGATCAGTTCAGTTGGTATACTGCGATACTGCTTCAGATTTTCCTGAAATTCGGTGAGTTGATTTGCGGTTGGAAGTTCTCCGTTCAATAACAGATAAGAAACTTCTTCAAAAGTCGCATGCTCTGCCAGATCGTCGATGTTGTAACCACGATATAGCAGCTTTCCCTCGGTCCCGTTGACTAAACAGATTGAACTGTCTGCCGCAACGATTCCTTTAAGCCCTTTGACAGCCTCGCTTGATGTTTTCTCTACGTCTGCGCTCATTTGAACTGATTCCACTTTCTCAACTACAGCCAATAAATTTACAGTGAGGTTTGCAATCACGAACCAAGGCTCTGGTTTGGACAGTAATCCTCGACCGACTTTTATTAAACAAACTATTGAAAATTCGCAGTCTCCAGTATATCAAGCCCTGTCATAAGTTCAATCTAGCAAAATTGTTTCCTCACGGGAGGGGGCAGAGTTTTTGTTAGAATCCAGATAGACTGGATAAACGCCCTATTTGATAAATGTTCATCTATGCTTCTCCAGGTTTTGAATCAGGGGATTGACTATTTACCTGAGGGTGTGAAAATAGAGGTAAGAAGCAGAGGTGTGTTCGTTTTTTGCTGGGGTAGTTCTGCTGCTTAAGACATTATTACTTTGAGGTTTAAACAGAATAATTGGGTTCGCAATCAATACTGCTTCTAAGAATGAGGGGAAAACCGTCAGCTTACGTAAGTTGTTAACTGGTAACGTTGCAGAGGTTTTTTAGAAAATATTTAAACCGTCGTTGTGGATTTCCGTAGACGTTACGAAAAGTTGTGGTAGGATGGGGCTAAATGAGCTGGAAGCTTATTAGCTTTTTCAGGTTCTCGGGAGAAGTAAGGATGCCTTGGGAGAGAACCCTCTTGATTAAATATGTTGGCGAACCGGATGCTCCGACTAAGAGCGTGAAAGCGTATTCGAGCAACTTAGTTTTTCAGATGCTCTACGCGATGCCCATTTTACCGCTAACGATCAGGTTGTATTTTAGATCGATCTACTTCTGTTTTCGGTTATGGATGAAGGAATCTGAACTCAGTTTGAAAACTGCTGACAGGTTTTGGGGTTTTTGCAATTATTTCATTGCTCTATCGCTATAGGAATTGATAGGTGCAGAGTAGAGTGACATTAATAAATATTGAGTAAAGTTAGTAGCAAAATTTTGGAAAAGGGTAGTGAGAGAAGCAAGCTTGATGTCTTCTGGAAATACGATCCTTTTATTCTCATAAACTGACCGCCGTGGTTACACACGGACGTGTGGCCGTAATTTTTTTGACAATACATATTAAGGGAGTGACCCGTGCACCGTTTCGATGCAAATCTGAATTCACTATTTCAGGAAGCGGAAAAACAAGGTTTTTTAACATTTCAACAGGTCCATTCTTTTCTCCCTGATGAAGGGGGCGATCCTGCCCTGATCGAGCACATTGTGCTGGGTCTGGAAGGACGAGGACTGGATCTGATTGATGACCCCAATGCCGATATTGAGGAAGAAGTAGCGGCCATTGAAGAAACGGTTTCTACGGAATCTGATGTTGCTCCAGACGCCAGCGATGAGTCTGACGAGGCATCGGCGTCAATTGTTGAACCGGAAACATCTCTGTCCTCTCGCGATCCGATTCGCATGTATCTGAGCCAGATGGGAAATATTCCGCTGTTGAGCCGCTCGCGTGAAATCTTCCTTGCCAAAAAAATCGAGATCACACGCAAACGGTTCCGTCGTACCGTGCTGGAATCTGATTTTGCACTGAAGATCGCGATCGACACACTGGAAAAGGTTTATGCCGGTGAGCTTCCCTTTGAGAGAACCTTAAGAACTTCTGATACGGAAGATGCAACCAAGGATCAGATTATGGGGCGAATGCCCTTTAATATTGAAACCTTGAAAGCACTGCTCCAGAAAAGTTTCAGTGATTTTGAGTTGCTCAACTCGGGCGAACTGAGCAAGTCTGAACAGCGGAGCGTACAGAAACGCATGACGATTCGTCGTCAGAAAATGGCGACTCTCTGCGAAGAACTCTGCCTGCGTACTCAGCGTTTGCAGCCGGTTCTCAAAAGAATTCATCAAATCGCCGGACGCATTCGGGAAGTTCAGGAACAACTGGATGACTTCAAACAACTGCGTCATAAGTCAACAGATACGCGTCTTCTGGAACGCGAGCTTTCGGAATTGACCATTATGGTTGCCGAATCGGCCGAGGATTTTCAGGCACGTTCTCGTGAAATCAGCCGCCGCTTCGATGACTGGACTGAAGCCAAGCAGCAGCTTTCAGGAGGCAACCTGCGACTGGTGGTTTCGATTGCCAAAAAATACCGGAACCGTGGTCTGAGTTTTCTGGACCTGATCCAGGAAGGAAACGCCGGTTTGATGCGTGGTGTCGAAAAGTATGAATACCGTCGTGGTTACAAGTTCTCGACTTATGCCACGTGGTGGATTCGTCAGGCGATTACCCGTGCCGTTGCCGATCATGCCCGAACAATTCGCATTCCCGTCCACATGTTCCAGAGTATTTCGACCCTCAAAGCCCGTAGCGAACAGATTCGTCAGGAAACTGGTCGCGAGCCAACCATGGAAGAACTGGCTGACTCCGTAGGCCTGGGAGTGGAAGAGACCGAACGGATCATGAAAACCTGGAAGCACCCCATCAGCCTGGATACTCCGGTTGGGGAAAGTGAAGACAGCAGCTTCGGCGATTTCCTGGAAGATGGCCATGAGTCCTCTCCTGCTGATGCCGCCATGCGTGAGATGTTGAAAGACAAAATCGAGCATGTTCTCAAGAGCCTGACATACCGTGAACGCGAAATTATTCGCTTGCGTTATGGTTTAGGCGATGGTTACAGCTATACGCTGGAAGAAACGGGGCGTATTTTCAAGGTCACTCGCGAGCGTATTCGCCAGATCGAGTCTAAGGCACTGCGGAAATTGCAGCATCAGACTCGAAGTGCTCATCTCAGAGGTTTTGTGGATGCGATCTTCCCGAATAAGGAAGACGAGGAAAACGAAGCTGCAGAAGGCGCCCAGGCGGAGCAGGTTGCTCCCTCAATGGTTGGTGTTGCGGAATAAACTCTGTTTTTCCTCAGATAAACGTTTATACCCAAGGCGGTTTGCTGTTTTCACGAACAACAAGCCGCCTTTGGCTTTTCTATTGTGGTCAATTCGAATAGTTTATACGCAATCAGAAAAAAACTGCTATCAGAAACAGATTGAACGTTCCTGAAACCTCAATCTTCCCGGATTTCATTATATTTACGGAGTAACACAACATGGGTCTTTTTGAAGGCAAAAAAGGTCTGGTATTTGGGATTGCCAATGACCATTCCATTGCATGGGCCATTACGGAAAAACTGTATGATGAAGGGGCTCAAATCGCTTTTACGCACCTTCCTGATAAAGACCCCGAGCGACCTCGAATGGAACGCCGGCTGCGAAAGCTGGTTGAACCCAAGGGGGCTAAGATTATGATCCCTTGCGATGTCACGAAAGACGAAGACCTTGATAAAGTGTTTGAAATCGTCAAAGCGGAATATGGCGAGATTGATTTCGTCTTACATTCTGTTGCCTATGCGCCAATGGACGACCTCAAAGGCCCTGTTTACAATGTGAGCCGTGATGGTTTCAAGCTGTCGATGGAAATCAGCGTCTACAGTCTACTGGCCATTGCGAACCGGTCAAAAGACATTCTGAAGCCGGGCGGCAGCATTCTGACTCTCAGTTACCTGGGAGGTGAAAAAGTGATTCCCGGTTATAACATCATGGGAGTCTGCAAGTCGGCACTTGAAAACTCCGTCATGTACCTTGCGAATGAACTGGGACCACAGGGAATTCGCGTCAACAGCTTGAGTGCAGGTCCGCTCAAGACTCTCAGTTCGTCTGCTGTCGGCGAATTTGACATGATGATGAAACTGTATCAAACCATGTCACCGCTCCGCAAAAATATTACACCGGAAGATGTCGGCAAGGCAGGCATGTATCTGTTGAGTGATCTGTCGAGTGGTGTTTCCGGCGAAAATCACCACGTCGATTCGGGCTATCATATCATGGGAGCCCCGCCGATTGAGATTCAGCAACAGCAGGCATAACCTTTCCACTCCTGCAAACAAGTAACATCAATTCAGGCTGCCTGTTGAACATAACCGTTACAACAGGCGGTTTTTTTTGCGCCTGGACTACTTATTATGCTCAGATGAAATCTTGAGCATATTTGGTCTCACCCAGATATTTTCTCCCGTTTTGTTCACCGGACTTCATTAAATTGAATCTACTCCGAACAATTGCCTTTTTACAAACGACTCCGATATCGAGAAAAAATCTGCTGGATTCTCCGGTTTTCGTGATCCAACCGACGAAAATTACGTTCTTGACTCTATCAGCTGTGTTTTACGGTTCATACTAAAGTAACCGTACACGTTGCATTGTTTCAATCGCGTAGACGAGAGATCGATTTCACTTAACAGCTTCTAAAGAGAAACCTCTCCTTAGAAGGGGAGCGTTCAGTGACGGAGTTTATACAAGTCTGTTTCGAATGGCCTACATTGCCGGCGACGGTTCTGGTGGCGATTTGCCTGTTGTATTGGCTCAGTATTATTTTAGGTGTGCTGGATCTAGATCTGTTCGATTTTGATCTGGATTTCGAAATTCCGACAGAAGGCCCCTCTTTTCTTGATTTCGGATTTATCGGTCTGAGATTTCTGAATCTGGGCGATGTACCGGTGATGCTCTGGGTGAGTGTGTTCTCGCTCAGTATGTGGATGCTTTCGATTAACTTTGATTCCAGGGTCGAGATCAACTCGTTCATGGATTACCTGCCACTGGCAGCGCGGAATATGGGAATCAGTCTGGTGGTAACCAAGCTGTTAACCCAGCCCTTTAAAGGATTGTTTAAATTTACGCCTCCCAATGAAGTCGAGACGTTACTGGGAAAAACCTGCCAGGTGACCAGCACCTCGGTGAACGATCGGTTTGGACAGGCGGAAATGCAGGCGGAAGGAGCCCCGTTAAAACTACATATTCGATCTGAAGATGAAACGATCCAGAAGGGCGATCTGGTTCGTTTGACAGATTTTAACACAGAACAACAGGTTTTTTACGTCGTAAAAATTAACCAGGAGTCTTAATACCATGTTCATGCCGGCATTCACTTTTCCCACGTCCTATCTGCTAGGACTGGAGTTATTCGGCTCGTCTTTTGTTACGATGATCATCTACGCGGCGATCGTCATTGTCGGACTGGCCATTGCCTTTTCCCGCTTTTATCGGAAAGTAGGACCAGAAGAAGCGTTAGTGATTACCGGTCTGGGAGGACTCAAAGTCGCCACCGGGACAGGGATTATTGTGATTCCCATCCTGCATCGGGCCGATCAGATGGATTTGTCGGTTAAACGCATTGAAATCGCCCGAAAAGGGGAAGTGGGTTTGATTTGTCGGGACAATATCCGGGCAGACATCGAAGTGGCCTTCTTTGTACGCGTGAATAATACGGTGGGGGATATTCGCAATGTAGCACAATCATTAGGATGCCGCAGAGCTTCCAGCCGTGAAGCTTTGATCGAATTGTTTGATGCCAAATTCTCAGAAGCCTTGAAAACGGTCGGGAAACATTTTGATTTTGTAGAGCTCTATAATGAGCGGGATAAGTTCAAAGAAGAAATTCTCAAAATTATCGGTACTGATCTGAATGGTTATGTTCTGGATGACTGTGCAATCGACTATCTGGAACAGACGCCTCTGGAAAAACTGAGTCCGACGAATATCCTTGACGCCGAGGGGATTAAAAAGATCACCGATCTGACGTCGCGCGAGCATGTTCTGGCGAATCACATTACCCGGGAAAAAGAAAAAACCATTAAGAAGCAGGACGTCGAAGCCCAGGAAACCATTCTGGAGCTCGAGCGGCAACGTGTCGAAGCCGTTGAAAAACAAACGCGGGAAATTGCCTCGTTAACAGCACGCGAGCATGCGGAAGCACGTCGTGTGGAGCATGAGGAACGCCTGAAAGCAGAATCCGCCCGCATTCGTACCGATGAGGAACTGGCCATTGCTGAAGAAAATAAACTGCGGCAGGTGATTGTGGCAGAAAAGAGCAAAGACCGGACCCACGCTGTCGAAACAGAACGGGTCGAAAAAGACCGTCTGCTGGAAGTCACCGAACGTGAACGAATCGTCGGCCTGGCTGTCATTGACAAAGACAAAGCGATTGAAGTTGAAAAACGAAATATTCAGGAAGTGATTCGCGAGCGCGTGATTGTCGAGCGTGCGGTTGTGGAAGAACAGGAACGGATTAAAGATACCGAAGAATTTGCCGGCGCAGACCGACTCAAGAAGGTCGCCGTGACTAAAGCGGAAATGCATGCCGAAGAACACATGGTCAAAGAAGTAAAAGCCGCAGAGGCGCAAAAGAAATCATCGGAACTGCTGGCTGAAAAAATCGTGATCGAAGCTGAAGCAGATAAAACGGCGACCGAAAAGAAATCCGACGCAATCAAAGTCATGGCAGAAGCCAAAACGGCCGATGGTGCTGCCCTTGGCCTGGCAGATGCCCAGGTGATGATCGCCAAAGCAACAGCTACCGAGAAAACCGGTCAGGCAGAAGCCAATGTTTTGATTGCCAAAGCAGAAGCCACCGAAAAAACCGGTACTGCGGAAGCCAACGTGATGCAACTCAAGTTCAGCTCCGAAGCGACTGGCATTGTAGACAAAGCCAAGGCCATGAAACTCTTCGATGGTGTCGGCCGTGACCACGAAGAATTCAAAATCCGACTCAATAAGGACAAGGAAATCGAATTGGCGGCCATCTCTGCTCAAAGGGAAATTGCGGAAGCACAGGCGGGTATCGTCGGCGAAGCATTGAAGTCGGCTCGAATTGACATTGTCGGCGGCGAAACAACCTTCTTCGACAAGATTGTGGATTCCATCAAGAGCGGGAAATCCATCGATCGCTTCGTACATAACAGCGAAACATTGACGGATATCAAGAATACGTTTTTTAATGGAAACCCGGATTACTTCGAAGATCAGCTCCAGACCTTTATTTCCCGGTTTGGAATGTCCTTCGAAGATGTGAAGAACCTTTCCGTGGCGGCTCTGATTTCTCAGTTACTGGTGAAAGCAGACAGCGATGAGGACAAGTCTGTTCTGAATCGCCTGCTGGCAACCGTGAAAAACCTGGGGATTTCAGATAAAAAAATTGCTTCCTTTATCAAAGCAAAGACTCAAAAGTAGAAAGGTAAACCTGGACACTTTCGACTTTTGAAAGAGTTTTATTCGGCGGGCTCCCTGCGTTAAAATCAATGTCATGCAGGGAGCGCCGATAGGCTTTGAACCCCATCACGTTTGCGACAAACAAAAACAAGTTGCCACGGGAAAAAAGATTAATGGCCGATTTGGAAAAGGATTCTCAAGAGACTGCAGCAGGCAACGCGGATGCGATTGCCCTGGAGAGCAGTACATACGAAATTATCCAAAATCGTCTGCAGAGTCACGGGAAAGAACTCCAGACACGACTGGGGCGACTAAACGAGTTGCGCAAAGAAGTTTTCGGTTCGATCGAAACCCAATTACTGGGTAGCGAGCGTATCACCACTGAGCATAACTGTATTCCGCGCGATATGCTGGCTGTGGGGAACCGGTTTTTATTCGGCTACAACGTCCACTTTGGTCTAAAGTCGGAAACACATCTGAACGATGTCTTCGCGGTCTATGAATTTAAAGACGACACATATCATGCTTTGCCGGTCGATTTAATTCAGAACCCGGTGTTTGAAAAAGACTTCAAAGACATTTACCGCTATTACAAAAACGCCACCTTTGCCAAGTTTTTTGTCAAAGGCCCTTTTTTGTACATGCTGTTTAAAGTGGGGAACGGCCCCAAGGATTTCAAATCTTTCAAATGGGCCATGCAGAGCGATCAACTGGTGTATGTTGACAATCGCAGCGATCATGAAGTGCAGTATCCGTCACAGCAGGAGTTTCAATGGACGCGCACGCATCGCAACCTGCATCATTCCGGCGTGCATCCGCACATTTCCATCGATGATCGACTTTTTGTCGAAACCATCGGCGGCGACCTGACCATCAAGATTGAAAACAACACTGAGACTGGTGAAGGAATCTATTCCGAACCCGTCGACGATCCCGACCAGATATTGGACGACGCAGAAATCTTCTACGCCCTCATCGGCTCATTGATTCTGCTCAAAATCCGTCCTTATAAAGAAACACAGTTTCGCTACTTCATCTATAATGAGAAATTGCAGAAAGCGCAGCGCCTCGATTCCATTAAAGATGCCTGTATCCTGCTCCCCGATGATCACGGGCTGGTTTTTTCAAATGGTTACTATCTGCAGAACGGCGAATCGAAAACATTCGAAACCGAACTGCAGGACATGCTTTATCAGGAGCGAATCGCCTCACCCAATGGCGAAGACTTTCTTTATGTCTTTTATCAGCCCGATCAGGGTGTTTACGTTCTTCTGCAGTATAACGTGATCGAACAAAAACTTGACACGCCTTTGATCTGTCATGGGTTCGCCCGGTTCGAAGGGGGAGAACTGATTTGCTTTTCCGGACAGGACGAACCGCAGAAGCATCACACGATTCAACTCTGGAAAACGCCCTACGTCAGTGAATCCTTTCAGGTTCCCCACAAATCAGATTCCTATCTCAACAAAATCGGCAATAAAGATATGGTGCGCGGCATGGCCGAATGCCATGAAATTCTGGGCTTGATTTATCGTAAGGACGCTTACGAAAATCTTTACGTAGATCTGGTCAAGCAAACCAGTGATGTACTTGATTCCTATTTCTGGATTAACCACCAGGAAACCTGCCAGTTGGGAGAAGTAGTACTCGAAATCAAAAAGGCAGCGGAAGCCGCCGTCACTGAATACGAAAAAGTAGTACTGCTGAGGCAGAGTACGAAAAAATCAACAGTCGAAGTTGAGTCGCTGACAAAGAAGACATTTACTGAAAATGATCATCGCCGGTATGACAAGATTGATGACTTTGTTCAGAGTCTGGCAAAACTGAGAAGCTTGCGGGGAAACGTGATTTCGTTGCGTGATCTGCGGTATGTCGACCACAGTCTTGTTGATCAACTGGAAAAAAATGTCGGCGAGCGAACCGATAAAATGGCGACCCGCTGTGTTTCCTTTCTGCTGAGAGAGGATGCTCTCAAACCATACGCAGACCGAATTACTGTCGCCACAGAGCAGATTGAAACTGTCGAGAAAGTCGCCGACGCGCGGAAAGTGGAAAAAGAGATTGAGGCCAGCTCGAGCGAACTGGAAATGCTGATTGAGATTGTCAGTAACCTCAAAGTAGAAGATACAACGCAGCGTACCGCGATCATTGATAACATTTCGACGAACTTTTCCCGGATTAATCAGTCACGTGCTGCTCTCAAACGCCGCATCAAAGAGTTGATGTCTGTGGAAGGAGTGGCTGAGTTCAATGCACAGCTTAAACTGCTGAATCAGGGGGTTGTGAATTACCTGGATATTTCTGATTCACCTGAAAAATGCGATGACTTTCTCACCAAACTGATGATTCAGGTAGAAGAACTCGAAGGGCGATTTTCGGAATTTGATGAATTCGTCGAGCAATTAACGGAAAAGCGGGAAGAGATTTATGCCGCTTTTGAATCTCGAAAACTATCGATTGTGGAAAGCCGAAACAAGCGGGCGACTTCGCTCGCGAAATCGGCAGACCGGATTCTGACAGGTATCCGCAGTCGAGCAGAGCAGTTGAAGTCGATCAACGAGATCAACGGCTACTTTGCCTCAGATCTGATGATCGACAAAGTCAGGGATATCGTTCGCCAGCTGGGTGATCTGCAGGATACGGTCAAAGTAGATGACATTCAGGGCCGCCTGAAGAGTATTCGTGAAGATACCGTCAGGCAGTTGAAGGACAAGCAGGAATTGTTTGTCGACGGCGAAAGTATCATTAAACTTGGTAATCGCAAGTTTACAGTGAATCGGCAGCCGCTGGATCTCACCACTGTTTTTCGAGATGATACGCTGCAGTTGCATTTAACGGGGACCAATTTCTTTGAAGTCATCAAAGACGAGCGATTGCTGGCGACGAAAGAGGTCTGGAATCAGGACGTTGTATCTGAAAACCGGGATGTGTACCGGGCTGAATATTTAACCTATTGTCTTTTGAAATCACTGGAAACTGATCCGGAACATTCGGTAAGTTCTCTAGTAGAATGGTCCGATGAAGACCTCCTGGTATTCATTCAGAAATTCATGGGGCCCCGTTATAGCGAAGGTTATGTCAAGGGGGTTCATGATCAGGATGCACTGCTATTGCTGCGGTCATTGTTAAATATCAAGCCGGCACTGGGGCTGCTGCGTTATCAATCCCCCGCACGGGCAATGGCTTCACTGTATTGGGAGTATTTCTGTGATCCGCAAATCAAAACGCTTTTTACATCCAAATTGTCGGGATTTGGCAGGATTATACAGGTTTTTCCACAAACCGGCCAGCAACAATTTTATATCAATGAACTGCAACAGCAGCTCATGCAATTTGTTCAGCAGATTCCCAGTTTTGATCAGACACTGATTTCCGAGTCCGCCGAATACTTGTTTCAGGAACTGGTGCGCGGAGATGCGTTTGTCATCAGTAAACGGGCAGCAGACCTCCATCAGGATTTCGAGAAATATTTAAAACACAATAACGCTCTGGAGCGATTCGAAGAAAGCCTTTCAGCCACGAACAAGAATTCCCTGAATTGGTTTCTGCTGGCGAGAGACTGGACTCAGGCATTCCTGAATCATCTGAATGCAGATGAAGATTTTGATTATCGGGACGAAATCGCATTGCTGTTAATCAAAGGTAAGCTCGATCGCAGCCACCTGATTGATGCAAAAAATACGGAACAAATCGCAGGTCTGTCGGGCTCACATGCACGGATCCAGAATGGCGTGTATCATCTGCACTTCAATCGCTTCATGAAACGATTAACAGAATTTGAATTGCTTAACGTCCCGCGGTTTCAATCCTATCTTGCATTAAAGAAACAACTGGTCGAAACCTCGCGCGAAGCGATGCGACTGGAAGAATTCCGACCGCGGGTACTGACGTCATTTGTCCGAAACCGGTTGCTGGATGAAGTTTATCTGCCTGTGATTGGTGATAATCTCGCCAAGCAGATGGGAGAAGCCGGCGAGCAGAAACGCACCGACCGGATGGGTCTGTTGATGCTGGTCTCTCCGCCCGGTTACGGAAAAACAACGCTGATGGAATACATCGCGAACCGACTGGGTATCATCTTCATGAAAATTAATGGTCCGGCATTGGGGCATCAGGTGACTTCACTCGATCCGGCTTCTGCCCCGAACGCTGGCGCGCGGGAAGAAGTTAAAAAATTAAATCTCTCGCTGGAGATGGGCGATAATGTCATGATTTATCTGGATGACATTCAGCACTGTCATCCGGAGTTTCTGCAGAAATTCATTTCGCTGTGTGATGCCCAGCGTAAAATTGAAGGCGTTTATCAGGGTGAGACCCGCACTTATGATTTGCGAGGCAGAAAGGTCGCCGTCGTGATGGCGGGAAATCCTTATACGGAAAGCGGAGAGAAATTTCAGATTCCCGACATGCTCTCGAACCGGGCCGACATTTATAATCTGGGTGAAGTGATCGGCGAACATGCCGACTCGTTCGAAATGAGTTATCTCGAAAATTGCATTACATCCAACCCGGTACTCAATCCACTTTCATCGCGCAGTCAGAAAGATACCTACACGATCATTCAGATGGCACAGGTTGGAACCGGCGAACGTGGTGACCTGGAAGGCAGTTATTCGGTGGAAGAACTCAACGAGATGGTTTCCACCATGAAAAAACTGATCCGCGTCCGCGATGTGATTCTGAGCGTCAACCGGGAGTATATTCGCTCAGCAGCTCAGTCCGATGAATACCGTACAGAACCCTCATTCAAGCTGCAGGGGTCTTATCGTAATATGAACCGTATCGCCGAAAAAGTGTTCGCGGTCATGAATGACAAAGAACTTGAGACGCTGATTATTTCTAATTACGAGAACGATGCCCAGACACTGACTTCGGATACGGAAGCCAACCTGCTGAAGTTCCGGGAACTGATGGGGATATTAACGGAAACGGAATTACAACGCTGGAACGACATTAAAAAATCGTTCCGGAAAAATCAGCAGCTCAAAAGCGCGGGAGGGGAAGACCGGTTGGCGCAGGCAATTCTGCAACTCAGTAATGTCGGCGAGGGGCTGCAGGACATCCGCGAAACGATGGACGCCGGGATCGGTCATCTGACAGCAGGCAAAGCGACGAATCTGGATCTCTATGCCAAAGACTTCTCAGAACGTTTTCAACATCTGGCTGAAGGTTTAAACGCCATTCAGATTGCGCTGGCATCAGGCGCAAAAGATGTGACCTCATTGTTTGAACAGTCGCTGCAATCACGGATGACTGAAAACGCAAGTGCACCATCAACGCAGTCCACAGCTCAAGAAACATCGCAAACACTCGAAGAGAAAATCACGGTCGTCAATAAAATTCCCCGTTCGCTGTTGAATGTGCTGGAAACGCAGTTCGACCTGATGCAGGGCTGGATGCAGCCGCTGCTGACCTCGTCCCAGACGAATCAGGCTGAGTTCAAGGAACTCAGAGAGTTGATCACACGTTGTCTTAAAGATTATAACGCCCTGATTAAACGGGTGGATGACGAATAAACGATGCGGTGATTCGCGTGCCTATGTCAGTTCGTGTAGCGGTTTGCCAGACGGTAGTGTAATTATTGGACGGCCTGAGTGATCGAGATAATGTTTCTGTGTGTCGATGCCCAGATGCTGATAAACCGTCGCGAGCACATCCTGGGGCGTTTTGGGATTGTCTTTAGGAAACGCTCCTTTGGAGTCGGAGGAACCAACCACGCGGCCTCCTTTGACAGGTCCTCCCGCAATCGCAGCACTAAAGACATTCGGGTAATGGTCGCGACCCGCATTTTTATTCACGCGGGGTGTGCGTCCAAACTCGCCCCAGGCAACGACGAGCGTGCTTTCCAGTAGTCCTCGCTGATCCAGGTCCTCAATCAAAGCAGAGTAAGCCTGATCCCAGCGAGGAAGAAATCCGTTGCGCATCGAATCGAAGCCTTTTACGTGTGTGTCCCACCAGCGGCAGTCGACCGTCACCAGTCGAACACCCGCTTCAACCAGACGACGGCTTAATAACATCCGCTGAGAAAATGCACTGGCGCTGCAGCGCGTGGGATCCATCGGGTCATAGCGGGGAATGAATCCATAGCGTTCCCGCGTACTGCTGCGTTCTGAATCGAGATCGAAGGCGTTGCGGGCTTTGTCAGAACTGAGAATGCCAAACGCCTGCTGTTGAAATTGACTGATAGCGCTGAGTTGTCCCGAGTGATCCAGGTCCGAACGAAACTGGTCGAAACCTTTCAGTAAATCCTTTCGCTGTGCAAAGCGATTGTCGCTGATGCCTTCGGCCAGTGAAAAGTTTTGTAATCGAAAAGGGCCATCCTGGGCAGGATCGGACAGTGTTTCGAACGGTTTGTGTGCCACGCCGAGGTAGGCTGAATCGGTGCCCGGTACCTGTCGCGGAATCATCACGTAGGGCGGAAGCTCGGGCGTGAGGTGTCCGATCTGTTCTGAAACTATTGAACCGCAACTGGGGTACACATTGATATTCGGGTCTGTTCCTGGCGGATGGCCGGTAAACAGAATCTGGTCGCCAGCGGAGTGTCCCGCGTTGGTATGATGCAGGCTGCGAATGATCGACCATTTCTCCATGATCTTCGCACAGCGGGGCATGAGGTCGACAATTTCAATTCCCGGGACTGAAGTTTTAACGGAGCCAAAGTCGCCGCGAAATTCAGCGGGCGCATTCGGCTTTGGGTCCCAGGTTTCATGCTGTGAGGGGCCGCCACGCATCCAGAGGATGATGACCGAGTTCTCCTTTTTCGCCACAGGGCCGGCGTGTGCTTCGTGTCGCAGGAGATCAGGCAGCGTCAGGCCGGTCAGTCCCAAACCTCCCGCTTTCAAAAAAACACGGCGGTTCAGTTGCAGTACTTTCCGAAATTCGGCGCAGCCAGTAGACATACAACGCTTCCTCATTTGATCTTCTCTTCAAACCATAAGCTGATATTATATCAATAAATGTTTATGTTACCGGGTTCGAGGAGAATGTCCAAACTTTTTTCAGCTTTTGCTTTATGTCTACTGGATACTCCTGATCTTATTGGAAGTTGGAAGTTATTGAATCTTGCCGCGTCCCTGAATTGGCCAGACGACTTCCAGGCGATCGTTGCGGAAGCCGTAGAAGTTTTCGTGCAGGA
>CAXBFD010000058.1:0-39087 GCA_963974925.1 uncultured bacterium
CGCATTTTCTTGGCCCAGTCGGAAATGACAATTTCTTCACGGGAAAATGACACAGCATCTCTGAACAAGTTCACAAACAGAAAAAACGCGTTTTACAAGTATTTTTCCAACAGTTTCACCCCGGAATACGTATTATTTAAGATACTAAGAGAAAGGTTTCAACGAGTCGAATCGTCCTCCACTGAGAAAAACCATGCCGAATTACCTCGCAAAACTGTGTCTTGTTCTCATTGCGGCAGCAATTCTTGCGCTGCCACATGGATGGTGTTGCGCTGCGCCGACAAAGACAGTACCTGCGGATAAAATAAAAGCAGCCCCCTGCTGCCATTCAAAATATTCTGAAAACAGCCCCTCTGAAACGCCCCAGGCTCCCGATCACTGCCGCTGCTGTAGCGACAAATACCTGACGACAACGAGTAAAACCAACCTCGACACACATCCGTCCGTTGCACTGGATACCCACCATGGCCCCCGCGAAGTCGTCTCCTCCGTGACGGGTTTACTCCGCGAACCAGATGCTCCCCTGCCCCGGTCTCATAATTTACATGTGCTGCTCTGCGTGTGGATTTGCTGATTTACCGGCATTGCGTTTTGCAATTTCCCGTTTTAAATCAGTTCCAATCTTATCGATTCATTCACACAATGGAGAAAAACCATGTTTACACAATTTATCGCTGCGACTCTGTTATCTGCCGGTATGGTGCTCGTTGCCTCAGCCGACCCTCAACCCGCCAGCCCGGATTGCTGTGCGCTCAACCTCAAATGCTGTGAGGCAGGCTTAGCCTGCTGCAAAACAGACCTGAAACCGGAATGCTGTTCACAGGGGCGGGAATGTTGCGAACAGCAACGGGAGTGCTGTACCGCAGCGAAAGAGTGCTGCGTCTCACAACGTTCCTGCTGTGAAACAGCGTCTGACTGCTGCAGTGACGAGGCTCCTGAGAGCAGCCACTCAAGTTAACCGCTGATCCGACAGACTTGCACTGTCTTTAAAACGGCCTCTTGCTGGTATTCTGCCGGCAAGGGGCTTTTTTCGTTCTGATTCGAGTAAAGAGAAGTCTGGTTTGAGTCTACCGGCAACCATATATAAGGATAGAAGGGAAAGCTGAAAAAACCTGCTTCGATCCAGAACCGCAGGCCCGTTATTCGGCAGCGGCCACCTGTTTACGGACCATTTCGTGGAATTGTTTCCAGGTAATGACCTCAATCCCCAGATCTTTGACTTCTTTTACAACCATCGGATCGATAAAGACACGCCGATCTCCATCGCGGCGCGAAGAACTATTGGTGATATTCTGAAGTTCCTGATTATCAATGCCACAATGAATAATAATTTGCGTCACTCCTGGTTTGAGATTGCGCAGCGTCTCCAGATACGCCTTTTTCCGCTTTTCATAATCCGGTTCACCGTAAAACTGAACCAGCTCATCAAGCACGGGCAACCCGTTTTTTTCTAGAACAGCTTTGAGCTCCTTCCCCTTCTCTGCAATCAGGCCATATTTTTTCGGGTCCAGATTCGCCACGAATAACACGGGCAATTCATATTCGATGCCCAGGTTCACGTACATTTCCAGTAAATCCGGTCGACTGACCACCGCCCCCATATGGGTATCGAGGTGCGACAGCGGCACTCCAAACTGTCTGGCCCGCTGAATTTGAGCGCGCAACTCCTTTTCTGCATCTTTCACATTCACATTTGCCATCACCTGGCCCACATTATCCCAGAGATAATCTTCTCCATCCAGCAGACTGGGAACCTGATCGCGCGAGGCAACGGGGCCCCAGCGATAATTTTTCCATTCTGAATTCAGCGTGAGATGAATGCCGAAATCCCGATCGGGATGATTTTTCGCATACAGGGCAAATTCTTTGAACCAGGGGCAAGGAACCATAATACTGGCCGATGAGACGATCCCCTTTTCCATACCTTCAATCGTTCCGAGATTCACCGAATGCGACATTCCCGCATCGTCGGCGTGAATGATCACATAACGTTTCTCTACCGTTTTTTTGTCTTCGGCCATCAATGCTGGCAGCGAAATACCGGAAAACAGTACCGTCAGAACAAGAGACAATCGTCGTTTCATGAATCACCATACCGATTTAGAAGAAGTGAAAAGCAGGTCCGACTGAATGAATTCAGAGGTCTCGCTTGAAAAATGCACTCACTGTGATCAAGCTATAATCGAATACCCTGATTGATAAGACCTCACTATTCTACTCATCCTGCAAGGAACCACAAATGAATTGTACTTCCTCAAGACCACTTGCAGCAGCTCTGCTCATGCTGGTCACTCTGAATGCCTTTAATGCAAACCAGGTTCAGGCGGAAATCAAACTTCCTGCCATCATCGGCGACCATATGGTCCTGCAACAGGGACAGAAAAACCCGCTTTGGGGCTGGGCCGATCCCGGAGAAGAAATCGTCGTTTCAGTTGACGGACAATCTCATTCCACAACTGCCGATGACAAAGGCAAGTGGAAAGTCACCCTCGATCCCCTGAAAGTGGGTGGTCCTTATGAAATTACCATCAAAGGCAAAGAGACTGTCACTCTGAAAGACGTGCTGTCGGGCGAAGTCTGGATCTGTTCCGGTCAATCCAATATGGCCTGGACCGTGTCTTCATCGAACGATGCGGACCTCGAAATCATGACCGCCAACTACCCTCAAATCCGATTGATATCGGTACCGCAGGTAGGCACACAGGAACCACAGGACAACTTTAATGGCAAGTGGGAAGCCTGTACGCCTCAAACAGTCGCCAGTTTTTCCGGTGTTGGCTATTTTTTCGGACGCCAGCTCTACCAGACATTACACGTTCCCATCGGCCTGATTGACAATGCCTGGGGCGGCTCTGCAGCAGAAGCCTGGGTCAACCGTGAGCGTCTGGAAGAGGAACCTGCTTTCAAAGGATTAATGGACCGCTGGAAGCAGACCGAAAAAACTTACGATCAAGAGAAAGTGTCTGCGAAATACAATCAACAGCTGGATCAATGGAAAGCAGCCGTCAATAAAGCCAAAGCTGCCGGCAAACCAGTGCCGCAGCGTCCACGTGCACCACGAAATCCTCTGACCGGCAACAGCCGTCCCGCTAATATTTATAATGGCGTGCTTTATCCGACAATCGGATATGGCATCAAAGGCGTCATCTGGTATCAGGGGGAATCCAACGCGAGTCGTGCCTATCAGTACCGCAAACTGTTCCCATTCATGATCCAGAACTGGCGTGATGAATGGAAACAAGGTGATTTCCCCTTCTACTGGGTTCAACTTGCTGATTTCCGCAGCGAAAAACCGGTACCTGCAGACAGCGACTGGGCCGAGCTGCGTGAAGCTCAGACAATGACCATGGATGCACTCCCCAACACGGGTGAAGCTGTGATTCTGAATCTGGGAGAAGCCATGGACATTCATCCCAAGAATAAACAGGATGTCGCCAACCGCCTGGCCCGTTGGGCGCTCGCCAAAGATTATGGCGTCAAAATCGTCCATCAGAGCCCACGGTATAAATCGATGGAAGTCAAAGACAATCAAGTTATCCTGACCTTCGATCATGTAGGCGGCGGGCTGGATTTATTCGATATCAACACCCCGATCGGCTTTACAATCGCCGGCGAAGACAAGCAGTTCGTGAATGCCAGTGCGAAAATCATCGCTGCGAACAAAATCGAAGTCTGGAGCGATGCGGTTGCGAATCCGGCTTCTGTCCGTTACGGCTGGGCTGATAATCCAATCTGCAACGTTCAGAACAAGGAAGGGCTGCCTCTGACTCCGTTCCGTACCGACGACTGGACCGGAATTACCGCGAATAATCACTAAATTCGATTGGTGAATTTTGAAGTTCAAAGGCCTGGGAGAACCGATTTCTCCGAGGCCTTTTTTTGTGGAAATCAAATTCAGAGCAGGCTAGCTTTGTAGGGAAATGAGATCCTACTTCAATCTCCAAGTGAGCGGGTCGGCGCCAGGTAGTGTTTCTTAATTCGAATAGTCCTAATAAATGTGGAGCAACCGGGGCTAATGCCCTGCGGCTAATAAGTTATTCCGGCTATCAAAGTATCTGAAAACAAGATCAGCCGCACGGCGTTAGCCGCGGTTAAAACCGACCTGGGTCAGGTTGCGGTCTTGGGAATCACATTCAAACCAATAAAGAAACGCTATCTGGCCGACCCGCTCAGTGAACTGCTGCGGATTCACAACCACTTTTTCTTTTTGAAATAAATCACCAAGACCGTCGGCAGTGTGATGAATACTCCCCAGATGACAGGATAGCTCCACTTCCATTTCAATTCCGGCATATACTCGAAATTCATGCCGTAAATCCCGGCGATAAATGTGAGTGGAATGAAAATCGAAGCAAATACAGTCAGGATTTTCATAATCTCATTCATTTTATTGCTGACGCTGGAAACATAAATATCCAGCAAACCCGACAACATATCCCGATATGAGTCTGTGCTCTCTGTGATCCGCAGTACATGGTCGTACACATCCCGGAAATAAATGTGCACTTTTTCACCGATTAGTTCTGAATCACTTCGCAGAATCGCTGCCAGCAACTCCCTCTGCGGCGATACAGCGCGTCTGATATCAATCAGTTCCCGCTTAATTCGTTGAATCGACACCAGTGTTTCTGAAGTCGGATCCGTTAATAACTCCTCTTCGATCTGGTCAATCGTTTCATCCATCGAGTCCAGCAGCACGAAATTCTGATCGACGACCGTATCCAGGATCGCGTACGTGAGATAATCGGTCCCCAGGGTACGGATGCGACCATTGCTGTTCCTGATACGTTGAATCAAAGGCAGAAACAGGTCGTCTTTTTTTTCTTTGAATGTAAACACGAAATCGTTGAGGACCAGAATGCTGATCTGCTCATAATTTACAGAGAAACCTCCGGAAGCAGACTGATCAGGCGGCTCCTGCGATAAGCCTTTGAGCACGATATAAAGGTAATCTTCGTGTTCCTCGAATTTGGGCCGCTGATGCGTATTCAGAATGTCTTCGAGCACTAACGGATGGATATTAAAATACTGACCGATTAATTCGGTGATTTCAACGTTTTTCAGTCCTTCGAGACAAACCCAGGTATTCGAGTCTTTTTCCCTGAATTTCAGGAGTTCTTCCACCGTTTGCACACTGGGTTCTTCCAGCTCGACCCGATTGTAATCGACCACTGATATCCGGGTATCATCTTCGGAAAAATTACCCACATGAATGAGTGAACCTGGTGGCATTCCCACCTTTTTAGAGATGCCGCTGTAAGATTCAATCATGGATTTTTGCCCGTAGAAAGTTCATTGTGCTTCAGCAGGAACGCTGAAACCAGTGGTACAAGATTCGGGGACGCCGTCAGAATACGGTACGAACGCTGCCGTTTCTCGAATTTTACGACATCATGGCAACTTCTGCGAGATCAAGATTCCGTCCTGCCCCACTGAGCTTCAGTAATCAGGACAGGCGGATCGACGGGGGTGCGGTTCCCCCCTCGCCTCGTGCAAGATCGGGGGTTTCACCGACAAAATAACGCTGACGCAGCATTTCCTGTTGTTGCACAGGCTAAATTTCGAATGACTGCCCGTCTTCACGATAAACAACCCGATACAGGTCGCGGCGGCGGTCATTCCAGTTCTGAACACTGCCTCCGCCCCCTTCGCGATGGCGACGCAGCTGTTCAAAGTCCAGGTCGTGAATGATGACCGTTTCCACGTTCGGATTGCACTCCGCTGCGACAGCATCGCGGGCAAACTCGGCATCAGCGGGTGTAAAAATGCCCGACTGAGCGTAGTGAATGTCAGCATTTTCCACAAAAGGCAGGTTGCCCGTACAGCCTGAGATGGCAACATACAGGTGATTCTCGATACAGCGGGCCTGAGCACAGTGCCGCACTCGCAAATAACCATGACGCGTGTCGGTGTTGAACGGCACAAAAATAATTTGTGCCCCCTTTTGAGCGGCGATTCTGGTCAGTTCGGGAAACTCGATATCATAACAGATTTGAATCGCGATCGTGCCACAGTCCGTGTCAAATACCTCAACCCGGTCGCCGGGACTCACGCCCCACCACTTCCGTTCGCTGGGCGTGATATGAATTTTGTACTGTTTCCCGATTGAACCGTCACGCCCAAAAAGGTACGACGTATTATACAGCGTGTCATGCTCCACGACGAATTGCGAACCGCCAATCACGTTGACATTATATTTAACCGCCATCTCAGTAAAGAAATCGAGGTACTGCGGCGTGAATTCGGCAAGCCTTCGGGCTGCCTGACCGGGACGCGTCGGCTCGACACAGGAAAGCAGCTGCGTCGTAAACAGTTCGGGATACAGGATGAAATCGCATTTGTAGTCCGAAGCAGTATCGAGAAAGAACTCGCACTGCTGGGCAAATTCATCAAAACTTTTCACTGTTCGCATCTGAAACTGCACGACGCAGATCCGGATCGGTTCGACGGGGTGATGGAAACGACGCTTGGCTCCGGACACATAGTCCAGATTGGCCCATTCCAGATAGGTCGCGTACCCACACGACTGGGTATCTGAGGGCAAATAATTCGGAATCAGCCCCTGTACTGCGAATCCGTTGGCAAGCTGCGCCGTCAGCACCTGATCATAAATCGCCCGGTCGACCACTTTTTCGATATATTCGCGCGCGGTCAGCTCTTCCGCGTGCAGATGGTAGCCGGGGATTCTCCCCGCGATAATAATCCGGGCCAGATTTTTCTGCCGGCAAACTTCCTTACGCGCGTCATACAATCGACGTGAGAGTTTCATGCCGCGAAAATCGGGATGAACCATGATTTCAATCCCGTACAGCGTATCCCCTTTTGGATTGTGGTTACGAATGAAACCGTCATCCGCGACCGCTTTCCAGTTGTGCCATTCCATACTCGGGTCGAATAACAGGACCAGACACGAAGCGGAAGCGACCACCCGCCCGTCGATTTCCACACACAACTGACCTTCGGGAAAATGAGCGATCTGGCTTTCAATATGTTCACGTCCCCAGGTCTGCATCCCGGGAAAGCATAGTTTTTCCATCTCCACCAGTTCGTCGAAGTCGTCCATCGTTAGTGGACGAACCTTGATTTTCCATTCAAACTGCGTCAGGTCAAGCGGTTCCATGCGGAATCCTTTTCGAATAATCTTCCCGGGACATCACGTTGCGGTATTATTGATACCTGCCACGGTTTTGACTAGCCCAGTGAATTTGATTTGGAGCATGATTTATCAGAAGCCCCCTGATTCACTGACTGAGACCCGTCCCAAAGTTCAAGGCAGGACGAAGATCGCAGGCTGACCAGCATTTCGCAAGATTCACTCAGCCGGCGTGGCTTCGCCATGACCTTCGACGGTGTGCTGGTGGTTATGGTAGTTGTGGTGATGGTGACTCGACTCTTCGGTCGGCTCAACGACAACCAGATTGGTTGAGAGTTCTTCCACGACCTGCCCCTCCAGACCATCTTCTTCCCGGCGAAAGCGACGGATTTGTGATGGTTTTGTTCCTTCGGGCAGCATACCCAGATTACAAATCGGTTCACCGGGGCTGATGGCAGGCAGCGTTGTCATCCCGATCACGACTGCGTCAAAAGGGGAATAGACCATGCTGCGTTCACGGCCGAGCAGTGTGGTATTCGTGGCAAGCGGCTGGTCTTTATTAATGATGTCACCCGGTTTAACGTGGAATTTCAGAAACCCACCCCGTTCCGCTCGCACCCAGGTCGATTTATCAACGACGACCTGATAATCAGGGCTTTCCGGTTTGCCATCCAGCATTTGCAGATTGCGAAGTACATTACGGACCCCCCGCGCTGCAGACTCAACAATGCCCGGCTCGACTTTCCAGACTTCCCCCCCTTCCATGATGATCGTCGGACAGCCACTGGCACAGGCTTCGCGGCGAAACGCCCCTTGCGGTCCTTTACCATTCATAATGATTTCAGAACCGAACGCCTCAGCCAGCCGTCGCACTTCGGGGCTCGTCATATCGCCTCGAACATTGGGATAATTGGTTCGTCGCACCGAGGCTGTATGCAGGTCAATGCCGTAATCACATCGCGAAACGATTTCATCAAAAATGATCCGCGCCATACGGCCGGCAAGACTCCCATTCGCGGACCCCGGAAACGAGCGATTCAAGTCGCGTCGGTCGGGCAGATAACGGGAATGCCGATCAAAGGCGAGCAGATTCAGTACCGGCACTAAAATCACCGATCCTCGCAGCAGTTGAAAGTTCTCGTCCTGAATCAATTCACGAATCGCGCCCGTACCATTAATCTCGTCGCCATGCAGCGCAGCAGTGACGAAAACCACCGGCCCGTCTTCTACTGCGCGGCGAATGTGAATCGGAATCTTCACCGTCATGCTGCTGTAGCTTTCGCTCACAGCAAGTTTGACATCGCGAGACGAACCAGCCGGTATCGTTTCCCCGTTCCATTGATCAATCGGCTTACGTTTGCGTAGTTTGGTCATGGGAGCATCAACCCTTTTCCGATTTTACAGAGACAGCTTCAGGTTTGTGTGATTCTGTAAGAACCTCTTCGGCCACCGGCAAATCCGGCAGATCCTGAACCTTGGGATGTCGTTTACGGCGAGTCTTAGCGGGGATCAGATCACGCATCAGTTCGAGTTTTCCGAAGCAGAGCAGCCGATCACCGGATTCCAGTTGCCGATCTGAGCGGGGATTGGGGATGACGGTCGTCCCCCGATATAAAGTCAGCACGTTGATGTCTTTATCGCGCAAACCGGATTTGTTGATTGCTTTGCCGACGTATTCAGATCCATCGGGAATATATATTTCTGTGACTCCATAGCCGCGACTGACTGTCAGTCGCTGGCGAAGATCGATCTCCGGGAAATCCACCTGAGCGGAAATGTAATCAATGATTGCTCCGGCGATGTCGAGCTGCGTGCATTTTTCGATTCCTTCCAATCCAGGCGAGGAATTGACTTCCATGATTTGAGGTCCGTTTTTACCCTCAAGCATGTCGACGCCTGCAACGCGAAGCCCCATGATCTGAGCGGCTCTGACGGCTGTTTTGCAATAAGTATCGTCGAGCGTCACCGGCTCCGTGAGCCCACCGCGATGGACGTTGCTACGGAACTCCTGCCCCTGAGCAACCCGACGCATGGCAGCCACAACGCGATCGCCGACCACAAACGCCCGGATATCGCGTCCTTTGCTTTCGGCGACAAACTTCTGGATCAATACGTTCTGCTTCTGGCTCTGCAACATCTCAATAATCGCTTCGGCCGACTTCACAGATTCAGCAAGCAGTACTCCGATTCCCTGAGTACCTTCCAGCAGCTTGATCACAACGGGGGCTCCCCCCACGCGCTCGATCGCCGGCAATACATCCTTCTTATCACGCACAAATGTTGTTTGCGGGATACCAATCTGGTGTCGGCTGAATATCTGCAGACTGCGAAGTTTGTCTCGTGAATTGGAAATACCGGCAGAAGAATTCGCACAGAAAATATCCATCTGTTCGAATTGCCGCACGACTGCCGTTCCGAAATAGGTGATCGAAGCACCAATGCGTGGCAATACGGCGTCGTAGTCAGAGAGCGACTTCTGAAGATAATACAGATCCGGCTCGGCCTGTTTCAGATCGATGGCAAACTTAAGAGTATTCAGAACTCTGACCTTGAATCCACGTTGATCAGCCGCTTCGTACAGTCGCCGTGTGCTGTAACATTTCTGGCTGCAGGACAGGATCGCAAGTTTCATAATACTCTTTCTGTGTCTGGAAAATGATTGATTATTTCAGTCTGCGTTTTTTCTTTGAAGCTGCCCTTGTTTTTCGCTTAAGCACCGGCTTACCGCCGTAGTAAGATTTTCCTGAATCAACAAGAAATCGCTGGCGGAAGGCTTCACGTCCCAGCAGCATCCGAAAACCCATCTCGTCACGATTGGCAAGCGTCAGTTCAACAACCCAAATGACGCCGAGCAGTTCAATATTGGTAATAATCACCGGCCGCATACTGGCCTTGCCACTGGAGCTGCGCACAGAGCGATATTCGAAAACTTTCGCCTCGGTCACAATGACCTCATGAGTTTTCCGTTGCACAGGGTGGACTTTGAACCGGATCCACTTCTCCGATTCCCGCTCGAACTCATGCAGATCATAAGCATGCAGGGACGACGACCGGGCTCCCGTGTCGACTTTTGCTTTGATCGAATTAATACCCAGATCCGGGAGCTTCACCCATTCACGCCAGCCGATAACAGACAGACCAGCTTTTCGTCGTTTGTTAAATTCCGGTGTTCTTGTCACGTTCGCTTCAAGGCCTCTCTTTTTCTGATGGCCTCTATTTTACTTAAACTCCGCTGATTTCGCTAGTTCTGACAGACCTCATTTCACTGATTCCATAGCTTAAATCATCAACTTGCAGTCACCTGTCACCAACGATCTTCGGTCGGAACGCTTTACTTTTTTACGTGGCTTCTCAAATCTAACATCATGAGCGCATCACATTTTAACATCGCGTCTCTCAATTCAGTGTACTCGGTCCAAATAGTCTTAGAGGCACTACAGTCAAACGGAACACAGTCTAACACCACCCCATCTCGAACGGATCGTACACTGGCGAAATACAACCCTCATTCCACTTTACTGAAGCAGAAAGCGACTGCAATAAAAACAGACGATGCACTAATAATGCATCGCCCGTTGGTTTTAAACAGAAAGGGGTAATTGCCCCGAAATTTCTGGGAGTTCAGATCAGTCCAGTTTGGGAGCATACTCATAGGGAGCAGCGTACTGATATTTCAACGGTGCTTTCGGATTGATGAGATATTCATCTTCGTTCCCGAAATTTGAAGCCGATGGCATCTGAGGTGTAAATGCACGTGAGGGATTTCCCTGTCCGGGTGCATTAACGCGTTCCGACCAACCTAATGTGACATCTACCGTACTCACGGCTCCCTGCTCACCCACTTGAATGACCGACAATGCAACTTTCTGACCGGGTTGTGCTTTTGCAAGCAGCGCATTCAATTGACGTACTGAAGCCAGACGATGTTTGTCAAATGACAGGATGATATCATACTTCATCAAACCTGCCTGATCGGCTGGAGAGCCGGGTGCCACATGCATGATGACAACTCCGTACCCGGGATTTCCATCAAGGTCTGTCCCGACTCCGGTCCACCAGTCAGGCGCCCCATTTGTCAAATGAGCGGCTAAAGGCCCTGAAGCATCCGTCGCTACGACTCCCAATGTTGCCTTGTAATATTTTGAATAATGCTGATTCAATTTTGCCTTATGAGCCTCGCTCATTAACGCAGCATATTTCTGGCGGGCTGTCGAAGTGGTATTTTTGTTGACTGTCCCTTCCTGAGCCTGTGATTCATAATTCACGACCAGAAAGAGTGAGAGAAGACAAAACAAGCCCTTGCTCGATATAGACTTCTGCAAATTCATCGTTATAACCCTTTATCTCAAAATATGTGCAAGACACATGAAATTCTATTCGCTGAGCTTCTCGTTTTGAGGGCAATTCAACAATCGCCGCACTCAACCCATTCATCCTATCCTAGCTCACACATATACCTTGTCAAATTCAGAAATGGGAAAATGATGATTATTTGCAACATCATTATTTTCAGGAAATGACAACCCTTCCCCTCCACTGACTCAAAATGGGAGCCCCGGGCGGAAGCAAACTTTGTCCCCCCCTTCTGCAGAAACTACCGGGTCAATTTGCTGCCGCCAGGAAAGGAATCAAGCCTCTGATTGCAATCTGAAAACAAAAACAGAGTTGGCCTGCAAAAGCCAACTCTGTTTACTTCAGTAATGAAACCCGAACCTGTGCTACTGGGAGTTATTCACTCGCAGCGGCGTTTTTGTCTTTGTCTTTCTGGTTCAGCCTGACCATAAGCCATTGCTGGGTCTCATCTTTTCCGATATGCACCAGTAAGGGCGCTTCGTCTTTCGTCAGATTATAGATTCCCGTGTCATAGACCGTTTTTTGATCATCGCCAACGGTCCAGGCAGCACGTTGCGTCTTCTTATCGACAGACCCTTGTAACTGCTGAGTTTTGTTGGTTTTCGTATCGGTATAATTTCCCCGGATGATGCCTTGCGCGTTTACTGCAAGTTCGACGCTGGAATCAGACGAAGTCTGTCCACTTTCTGAAAGTGCAAACACGCCCAACGGCATCCAGTTTTTCTCATCGCTGACATCAGCAGATGCGCCGGCGGATGCCAGCTGGCTGGCCTGTTGTGTGTATTCTTCTGCAGTGCCCACATCCTGATTATTAACGTAAACACTGTTGTCCTGGTAGACCACATTGTTCCCATAGTCGTAATAAACCGGTTGCGAATTTGCCAGGGTTAACCAGGCCATCATGGAACCCCAGGTACACGCATTCCAGGCATAACCAGCCGGCCACGCAGAAGCATACCAGACGCCGGGATGTGCCCTGTACCAGCCTGGGTAGTACATTCCATAACCATGAAACCCGTTTCGAATCACCGCGCCATGATAATAACGTGTGGAAGGAGCGACATGGGCAAAACCGGCTGCATAACCTCCATTGGGTCCATGAACCACACCACCGGCCGTTGTGCCGCCAGCTCGTCCGTGAACAACGCCGCCTGCTGCACCACCTCCATTAGGACCGACCACTTTCCCGCCGGCAGCCGATGCGCCACCTGGTCCCACAACTCCGCCTCCCGCGACCTTACCACCATTTTTCCCATCAATGGAACCGCCCGCAGCACGACCGCCATTAGGACCAACTGCACCACCGCCTGAGACTGTATTTCCACGTGGTCCGGTATAGCTACCACCTCCGGCCACTCCGCCATTGGGTCCATGATAGATATTTCCTGATCCGGAACCGTTATCAATCGAACGATTGACAGTATCACGTCCGGTAAAATCCTGAACACCGGGGTGTGAATTTGTAACAGCATTGTGTCCGGCATCTGAAGGCAGACCGAGAAAACTATTCAGATTCTGTCGTGTGGGCCGCTGATTAAAATTCATGTCCCCCACATTGAGTGAGCCATCAGTTCGACCGCCCCGATTGAAATCGCCGGTATTGGCTCGATTGAAATTATCCCCTCTGGATTGATCAAAGGATCGGGCCTGATTCGAAAAGTTGTTACTGAAGCCGGTATTGTCGTTAAAACGACTGGGCTGATCAAACCGGCTGCCGTAATTTGAGAAGCGGCTGCTATTGGCATTTCCTCCACCAAAACCGCCCGTATTCCTGGAAGCGGCATTAAAATCACCGCCACCAATATTACGATCTCCTCCGCCACCAAAGCCGCCACCGCCACCAAAATTATGGTCTCCACCGCCGCCAAAGCCACCACCGCCACCAAAACTACGGTCTCCTCCGCCGCCAAAGCCTCCACCACCGCCGCCACCGCCAAAACTACGACCTCCTCCGCCGCCAAAGCCGCCGCCACCATGAAAACCGCCGCCACCGCCAAAGCCTCTGGCCCAGGAAACGGATGGTTCAGAAGAGACAAAAAATAATGCTGTGATTGAAAGGAAGCTGATGAAAAGTCTCATGCTATCTATCCCCGATTCTGATATTTCTTAAACGATGTTTATTGACTGTTGAACCGCTATTTGCGTTTGGAGACCACTTCAAGTGCATCTGGTAACTCGACGCCATTGGCTGTGCGATTTACTGATTGCCAGCGGCATCCATTCTGATCAATTTTTGAAATAATATTATGGGCGCTGGTTATCATTCCATTACTGGTGACGCCCCGCGTTTCGATCAGCCAGCCATTTTCAACGGGAGCCCAGATTCCAACCGCATGGCTGCCATCGGCATTGAACGTCCACGACATGATATCACCGCTGAGGGGATCAACGCCGATAATCTGTCGGCCAACTGGTTGTTCCGAACCGTTACCCGTTGTCGAGAAGGTCCGTTCAATAAATTTATTACCCGGCAGCCAATGAATATCAGTCGTCAGTGTGATTCCCTTATTTTCAGTAATCCAGGTTCCAATCAGCCACTCCAGATCTTTTAAACCCGTTTGCGAATCAGCGGGAACCATCTTGGACTCTTTGATGCTGACTATCATCCACTTGCCATCACGTTTGACATGAGTCGCCGTATACTGACTTAAATCGGGGGCGGCTTCCGGAACAGTGACCGCAGTCCGACCTTCTTCAATGGCCAGGTTCTCGCCAATCTGCCGGACGGAATCGACAGAAATCTGGATCTTCACATTTTTGTTTTCTTTGAAATAGCCTTCATATGCTTTTTCAATGGCAGGTCGCCCCACCAGCCGCATCCCGCTGGCTTCGATATACTCTCCTTCCGGAGCCCAAAACTCAGCCACTTTTTTTGCATTTCCCTGGTCGAATGCCGCTTTAAAGGCAACGGCCATCTTTTTGATCGCCTGCCCGGCTTCTGAAGTCTGCGGTTCAGGTTCTGCAGGTATTCCCTCTGAATCTTCAGCCGTTGCGGAATCTCCTGTCACAGGAGTACGTTGGAATTGCGCGGACACAATCGAACTGTTCAAAACAAAAACTAACATCAAGAGGGGAACTGTGAGACCCCACGAGGTCTTGCATCGGAGGAGATTCATTCTGACATCTTTCAGAAATGGTGTTGAAATCGCTTAGTATGTGAGAGAGTAACAAAGCTGTCTGGCCCGAACAGCGGGCAGTTTTATTCTATTCCTGTCTGTTCAATTTTGCACGCATTATTTATGATCTGTTTCAGAAAATTCACGAGCTGTTTTCATTAACGGGACCCGTAATCATCCGACTACACAAAAAGAGGGCTTTGGAGAAATAATTCCCATGCGCTAACTCCGGTGATTCGGATAACCATTTTTTCACATTCGAGAAACGTAATCAGTATGAAACTCGTAATCGTCTGTTTTTAATGACTTCCGGGAGCCGATAAGCGAGCGCCTGTCATACACATCAGATTTCATTTATGATGTCGTTCCAACCGTGACGTGACATTTAACGCCCTTGTTTTTAAGAATCATAGATGCTGCATCGTCTCAAACAACTCGCTCCGCTTCTCATCATCACAATCTTCATGGGAGCAATCTGGTTGCTCTCCAAAGAATTAAAACATTACAACATCCACGAAATCCGATCTGCAGTCACGCACATTCCTGCCTGGCGACTCTGGACTGCAGCCGGATTAACGGTTCTGAACTATCTGGTTCTCATCGGATATGACTATCTGGCAATCCGCGCCATTCATCATCCTCTTCCTCTCGGTAAGATCTCTCTGGCATCGTTTACCGGTTTTGTCACCAGCTATAATTTTGGTGCATTACTGGGCGGTACTTCAGTCCGCTACCGGCTCTATTCCGCCTGGGGGTTATCGGCTGTAGAGATTCTGCAGTTGATTATCATGCTGGGTACGACCTATTGGGTCGGCGTCTTTGCTTTAGCGGGCGTCGTTTTTATTGTGCAACCATTCCCGATTCCGGCATCGTTACACTTACCATTCGAGAACGTCCAGCCGATTGGTTATCTCCTGCTGGCAGTCGCCGCCGGTTATACATCACTGACCTTCATCCGCCGGTCACCGATTGTCATCAAAGGCATTGAAATCCATTTGCCAAAAACAGGCATGACACTCCTGCAACTGGCTGTCTCGGCTGCCGATCTGATCATCGCTGCCGCCACGCTCTACCTGCTGCTCGCTCCGGATATCCCGGTGGGTTACGCGGAATTTCTGGGTATGTTTCTTCTGGCCACGGTGGCTGTTGTACTCTCACACGTTCCGGGGGGGGTGGGTGTGTTTGAACTTGTCATTTTGACACTCGTTGCTTCACATTCATCAGCGACAATTCTGGCCTGCTTATTGGTATTTCGAGTCATTTACTATCTGATCCCGCTCTTCGTTGCCATGATTCTTCTGGCACTCCATGAACTTTCTCTACAACGCGGTCTGGCCACTCGACTTGTAACCGAAGTCAATCGCTGGTCCATTGCCATCGCACCGCTGGTACTCTCCTGGTGTACGCTTCTCGCTGGCGCTGTGCTGCTTTTTTCGGGGGCGACGCCGATCGTCACAGCGCGGTTAAGCCATTTACAGCATGCGATTCCTCTACCCCTGATCGAAGCATCTCATTTTATCGGCAGCTTAACAGGTGCCGCGCTGCTGGTTCTGGCCCGTGGTTTACAACGACGGCTCGATTCCGCATGGTGGTTGATCACCATTTTGCTGGGACTCGGAATCATTGTTTCGCTTTTAAAAGGATTTGATTTTGAAGAAGCGATATTGCTCTCAGTGGTTCTGCTGGCATTACTGGCAAGTCGCAAAGAATTTTACCGCAAAGGCGCACTGATCCACGAACGATTTCACCTGGGATGGGCCAGTACGATTCTGGTAATCCTGGTCTGTTCGATCTGGCTCGGCCTGTTTGCTTATAAACACGTCGATTACTCAAACGAACTCTGGTGGGTCTTTACATTCAAAGGAAACGCACCCCGGTTTATGCGTGGCAGTATCGGTGCTGTCATTTTCATACTGCTGTTTGCCTTCTCGAAACTGATCGCCTCCCATAAACCTGCTGCACTGCAACCAACTGAAAATGAATGGGAAACGGTCAACCAGATCGTAAACGCTTCCACAAAAACCTCTAGCAGCCTGGCTTTACTGGGTGATAAATCATTACTCCTCAACAAACAGCATTCTGCTTTCCTCATGTATGGAGTGCAAAAGCGCTCCTGGATTGTACTCGGCGATCCCGTCGGCCCGAAAGCAGAACGGGCAGAACTGATCTGGCAGTTCCGGGAACTGGTAGACCGCTATGATGGCTGGCCGGTATTTTATCAGGTGGAACCGGAAAATCTTTCCCTGTATCTCGATCAGGGACTCACTATTCTCAAGCTCGGAGAAGAGGCACGCGTACCCCTGGAATCATTCGACATCATGGGCAGCAAGCGCAGAAAATTGCGGCAGACCGTCAATCACTGCGAAAAAGAGCGCTGCGAGTTCTCAATCGTACCTGTCCCTCAGGTTCCCGCGCTGCTCACCGATCTGAAACTGATCTCAGATGCCTGGCTCAATGAAAAAAAGGTCTCAGAAAAAGGGTTCTCACTGGGATACTTTGATGAGACCTATCTGAAACACTTTCCCATTGCCATCATCAGGCAGAATGGAAAGATTGTCGCTTTCGCCAATGTTCTGGAGGGCGCAGACAAAGCAGAACTTTCTGTCGATCTGATGCGTTATCTGCCTGATGCTCCTCCCAGCGTAATGGAATATCTGTTTATCGAATTGCTGCTCTGGGGCAAACAGGCCGGTTATGCCTGGTTTGATTTTGGGATGGCCCCCTTGTCGGGAATTCAAAACGGCCCGCTGGCCCCGGTCTGGAACCGGACCGCCAATCTGGTTTTTCGCCACGGCGATCATTTCTATCACTTTGAAGGTTTGCGGAGCTATAAAGAGAAATTTGATCCCGTCTGGACTCCCAAGTATCTCGCCTCACCCGGCGGACTTGCGCTCCCGCAAATTCTGGCTGACGTCGTTGCCTTAATTGGAAAGACTCACTCAAACTCAAATCGGACATCAGACTATGGACCACTGGGATAAAATCGAAGGCTCTCCGATTCACTTGGGAGAGACCTGGGTTCCGTCAGAAAACGCCTTTAATTTTGCCCTCTATTCAAAGCATGCCGCGCATGTTTCGCTGTTATTCTTTGCTGAAAACAATCTGAATGAACCGGTTTTTGTGTTTGAATTCGAGCCTCATCGCAATAAGACCGCCGAAATCTGGCATTGCCGCATCCCGGCTGCCGAGATCAAACATGCGAAATATTATGCGTATCAAATTGATGGCCCTTCACCAGAAGCCCCGTTTGAATGGCATGCCTTCGATCCGGAAAAAGTATTGCTTGATCCCTACTCTCGCAATATTTTCTTCCCTCCCATGTTTGACAGACAGATCTCCTGCCAGCCAGGATCCAATCTGGGACGTGCTCCCCTGTCGGTGCTGCAGTCCATCGAGTGTGCATTCAACTGGGAAGATGATCAACCGATCCACCATACTTCAAATCTTGTTATTTATGAAATGCATGTCCGCGGCTTTACAAAGCGAAACAACTCCGGAGTTTCCGAAAACGCCCGGGGCACATTTGCGGGCGTGATTGAAAAAATCCCCTATTTGAAAGAACTGGGAGTCACCGCTGTTGAACTGATGCCCGTTTACCAGTTCGATTCGCAGGATGGTAATTACTGGGGGTATATGCCCCTCGGCTTCTTCGCTCCGCACGATGGTTATTGCATGTCCCAGGAAACCTGCGATCGACACATCGAATTTTGCGAAATGGTCAAGGCGTTACATCGTGCCGGAATCGAGGTCATTCTTGACGTCGTCTACAATCATACCGGTGAAGGAAATGAATTCGGCCCCACATATTGCTTCAAAGGGCTTGACAATACGACGTATTACACTCTGACGGGCCAACCGGACTCACCATTTGCCAATTATTCCGGTGCGGGAAACACGCTGCACACTGCGAATCGAGCGGTTCGCAAACTGATCGTTGACAGCCTGCATTACTGGGCTAAAGAGATGCACGTGGATGGCTTCAGGTTTGACCTGGCCAGTGTGCTGACCAGAAAAGTGGATGGAAGCATTGAAGAAAGCAACCCGACAACTCTCGGGCAAATCAGCTCAGACTCAAGCCTGGCCGGTCGTCGTTTTATCGCAGAACCCTGGGATGCAGCAGGTGCATTTCAACTTGGCTCACGGTTTCCCGGCCATCGCTGGATGCAATGGAATGCCGCCTATCGGGATACCTTACAGCAATTTGTACGCGGTGAAGCAGGACGTATTCCAGATCTGATGACACGACTTTACGGCAGTTCTGACTTGTTTCCCGACGATCGCATTCATGCGCTCAGGCCGTATCAAAGCGTCAATTACGTGACGTCACACGATGGTTTTTCGTTATATGATCTCGTTTCTTTTAACGAGAAACGAAACTGGAATAATGGCGAAAACAACACCGATGGCACAAACGATTATAGCTGGAATTGCGGCTGGGAAGGGGAAGAAGGCGTTCCACAAGAAGTCATGAAACTGAGAAAACAGCAGGTCAAAAACTTCTTTTGCCTGCTGATGGTTTCTAATGGCTCCCCCATGTTTCGCATGGGTGATGAGTTTATGCAAACGCAAGGGGGTAACAATAACCCGTACAATCAGGACAACGAAACAAGCTGGCTCGACTGGAGCAGGCTGGAATCCCATCGGGAGATCTTTCGCTTCGTAAAACTGATGATCGCCTTTCGCAAATTACATTCCTCATTGTGCCGTTCCCATTTCTGGCGTGAAGATGTGCACTGGTATGGTGTGACCCGCTATGTGGACCTTTCGGCTTCCTCAAAAACATTGGCCTTCTGCCTGCACGGAGCAGAGGAAGAAGATACTGACATTTATGCCATGATCAATGGGGACTCAAGCTCAATGTCATTCGGTATACACGAAGGAACTCCCGGCGACTGGAAGCGTTTTGTAGACACATCACTCCCCAGTCCACAGGATATTCTGGAAGCGGAAGAAGCCCCCACTGTTTCCACTGCCTCATACAATGTACAAGGTCGTTCGGTGGTTGTTCTCGTCAGAAAAAAACATTAATCATGGTTTCGTAGCGTCATTTACAGGAGACTTCCGTTCTCAGAACAGAAGCATCACGATAAACGGGACCTGGGACGTTCCGGGCAGCATGATGAAACATCACGGCGGAAGCGCGAATAATATTCCCTGCGAGGCATCTGCTGCTCAGGGAAACATTTTGGCGAAATTTGAATCAGATTCATCTTGAGGGTTTTACTCGTCTGACCTAATCTACCGTATCACGTTCGCGAAAAATACCCGTTAATCAAAGCCAGCATTACAGGAGGTAAAGGGCCGTGAATGAATTCCATCCGCCACAATCGGGAGACCAGATCACAACCCGCTGCTGTGTCGTCGGAGGCGGCCCAGCCGGCCTGTTTCTGGGTTATCTGCTGGCGCGGGCCGGCGTCGAAGTGATTGTGCTGGAAAAGCACAAAGACTTTTTACGGGACTTTCGCGGCGATACCATTCACCCTTCTACTTTACAACTGATGCACGAACTGGGCTTTCTGGATGAATTCCTGCAGATTGCGGACAAGCATTTTGATTCGCTCGATTTCAATATCGAAGGCAAACAGATCCCGGGTCCGTGCTTCACCCATCTGCCAACCAAATGCAAATTCATTACGTTCGCCCCCCAATGGGATTTTTTAAATCTGCTCGCAAAACATGCCAGCGAATATCCCAATTTTCAAGTCCACATGCAATCCAAGGCCACCAGTCTGATTCATGACGGAGACCAGGTTGTCGGCGTTAAGGTGGAGGGCGTTAACGGCGAATATGAAATTCACTCTGAACTGGTTGTCGGCGCCGATGGGCGGGGTTCGCAGATGCGTATCGACGCCGGCGTTGAAATCGTCGAAAAAGGGATTCCCATTGATGTGCTCTGGTTCCGAATCGGCAAATCGAGTGAATTACTCGATCATACACTGGGACGAATCAAGAATGGTCGTATGCTGATCACGGTTGACCGGGGAGACTACTTTCAATCGGGATTGATCATTCACAAAGGGACCTTCGACGAATTGAAGGCAGAAGGGCTGGAAGCCTTTCGCAACAGAGTTTTAAGTATTCTGCCGGAACTCGCGGAGGGAGTTGCAGCAATTGATGACTGGGACAAAGTCCGTCTGCTCACCATTCAGCTGAATCATATTACGAACTGGGCACAACCGGGGCTCTTGTTTATCGGTGATGCCGCCCATGCGATGTCGCCGGTCGGCGGTGTGGGTGTCAATCTCGCAGTCCAGGATGCCGTCGCGACGGCCAACCTGCTCGCGGATAAACTTTATGCAGGCAACGTCACACTCGATGACTTAAAACAGGTCCAGCTTCGCCGCGAGACACCAGCGCTCAGAACTCAAAAGATGCAGGTTTTCGCTCACAAACGTCTGTTTGGCGGAAAGAGCACTCCCGGAAAACCGGTTTCCATTTCCTGGACACTGCGAACAATCGCCGGTTTATTCGCCCCGATCATCAGGAAAAAGGCGGGCAAAATCATCGGTCTCGGCTTTCTGCCTGAGCATATTCAGACTCCCGAACGGGCACCGAAAGAAAGTGCCTCGCTGATTTAACGGAAACCATTCCTGCTCTGACACAAAATATTGTGAAAGAGTCTCGCTTCTCAATCTGCTGAATGGTTAAAATGAATGCTGTTGAGCGGTACGATCATGTGCCGCAATACATGGCAGGCATGAAATCATCAATGAGAAAGGCACAGAATGCGTAACGGCTGCTTGAGCACACTGCTGTTTTGCGTTGCTGGCAGTTTGACCACATCCTTGCCGGCAGGAGAATCTGTACCCGATCCTTCCGCCATCAAAGCCGCCATTCAGCGATCAATTTCTCTCATTGAAAACGCATCCGCCGGTTCAGCCCGCGAGCGAAAATGTTTCACCTGTCACAATCAGGCACTGGCAGTCCTGGTGCTGGATGAAGCAAAGCAACGTGGCTTTGCCATAAACGAAGCCAACCTCCAGTTACAGGTTGAGCATACCGCCGCACATCTCAAACGGGGGCTGGAAAATTATCGCGCCGGTAAAGGTCAAGGGGGCGGCCCCGATACCGCCAGCTATGCGCTCTGGACACTCGAAATAGCGGGGCGCAAACCGGATGAAGTCACCACAGCCGTTACCGGATATCTGCTGGAACGCAATCAAGATAAAGCACACTGGATCCGAAATTCCACCCGCCCCCCTTCCATGTCCAGCGATGCGAATACCAATTACTTCGTGATTCGTGCGCTGCAAATTTATGGCACGGAAGCGCAGCGCCCCCGCATCGAAGCCCGCATCAATCAGGCGCGACAATGGCTGCTCGATTTAAAACCGGATTCGACCGAAGAACGGGTGTTTCAACTGCGATCCCTGCTCTACCTGGATGTGGAAGAATCTGTTACCAGAACGGCGATCGAAGCATTAATCAAACTGCAAAATGCAGATGGCGGATGGTCTCAAGTCCCCATAATGGAAAGCGACGCCTATGCGACCGGCACGGCCCTTGTCGCTCTGCAACGTTCGGAAAAAGTCGCCATGGATCACCCGGCGATCAGACAGGGCATTCAATATCTGCTCAATTCACAACAGCCCGATGGATCCTGGCACATCGTCAGCCACGCCAAGCCGTTCCAAACCTATTTTGAAACCGGTTATCCGCATGGGAAAGATCAATTTATCTCCGTCACCGCAGGCAGCTGGGCCACCGTGGCGCTGTTATTGTCGCTGCCCAAAACTAAATGAGTGTCCCGAAATCTTGTCCCGAAATCTTGTCCCGATCAATGAATTCTGAGTGAATTCGAAAATCCGATTCGCAATGCTGTTCCTTTCTGCTATAAAACGTGAGTTCCCCAAACCAGACAGGGCAGCCCATACAACATGACACCCTGATGACATGAAGACGATTCATAAGGATTGATGACTATGTTTACCCGCATTTCCAATGGATGGGCACTCACCAAACAAAGTTTCCGCGTATTAATGCTGGACAAGGAACTGCTGCTGTTCCCGATCATGAGCGGTTTTTCCTGCCTGCTGGTGCTGGCCAGTTTTGCAGCCCCCCTCTGGAACAGTAAATACATCAATGTTGTGATGAATGAGCAGCAGTTGCCCCAGGACCCAGTGGCCTACATTATTCTGTTTGCTTTCTATTTTGTGAACTACTTCGTCATCATCTTTTTCAACTCTGCTTTGATGGCTTGTGCGATTATTCGGCTGAAAGGGGGCAACCCGACGGTCGGCGATGGATTCAGAGCCGCCATGAATCGCCTGCCGCAAATTGCCGGCTGGGCACTCGTGAGCGCTACCGTAGGATTTATTCTCAAACTGATCGAATCTCGTTCAGAAAAAATAGGGCAAATCGTAGCCGGCCTGCTTGGCATGGCCTGGTCCATCACCACTTATTTTGTGATCCCCGTGCTGGTTGTGGAACAGCAGAATCCTTTTGAAGCCATGAAACGATCTGTAGGAATTCTGCGCAAAACCTGGGGAGAGTCGCTGGTCGCGAATTTCGGAATTGGTATGATTGTGTTTCTGATCATGATTCCCATCATTCTGCTCATCGTTACCGGTGGTTTTATTATTGCAGCGGGTAATGTGCTGCTGGGCGGAGTTCTGATCGCAACGGGATTTATTCTCATACTCTTAGTTTCGCTCGTTTCTTCCGCCTTACATTCCATTCTGATCGCAACAATTTATCTGTTCGCCGCAGAAGATCAAGTACCGCAACAGTTTGACCGTGATCTCATCGCACATGCGTTTAGACACAAATAAAGCAGAAAACATGAGATTACAGAGCGGTTTTATAATTTAGTGAAACCCTGATTTGTGTGCCCCTTCACCAGCGGATCGTCCGTTAACATACCAGCTGCGCGCACCTGATTTCAGAAAGCAGGCCAGACCAGTCAAGAATCTACTTGATGGCGTATCCCTCTTGACTTTATCATCAGGGAGTTCGCTCTGTTTGAAAAAGCCGACCGTTTTAGGATACGCCATGCCTTGCCGACCTTTCCTGTTTCTGACTCTGATATTAATGACAATTCCTGTATCTGCCGATGAGATTCCGGTATCGGGACTATTTCAGGAAGAACTCTTGTCGCTGGACAATTCCATCAGGGAATTCCTGCAGGAGCACCATCCTCCAGGAGCCGCTGTCGCCGTCAGTTACCATGGAAGACTCGTTTATGCGCGCGGCTTTGGATACGCCGACCTGGAACTGAAACAACCCGTCCAGCCCGAGAGCCAATTTCGAATTGCCAGTATTTCCAAAGCGATTACCGCGGTCGCTGTCATGAAACTGATCGAACAAAAGAAATTGAATCAGGATACAAAAGTCTTTGATCTTCTGAAAGATTGCCAGACACCGCTTGCGGAACCAGACGTCGATCCACGGCTGAAAGAGATTACGATCCGACAGTTACTGAATCATACCGCAGGCTGGGATCGGAGTGTTTCTTTTGACCCGATGTTCCGTTCTGTGGAGTTCGCAAAGCAATTGGGAAAAATGCCTCCCGCGGAAACCGGAGACATTATTCAAATCATGTTGAAGCAACCACTCGACTTCAATCCGGGTGAACGCTATGCCTATTCAAATTTTGGTTACTGTTTATTAGGCAGAGTCATCGAAGCAGTGACCGGATTACCGTATCACGAATATGTGCAACAGGAGATCTGTTCCCCGTTAAAAATGTCGCAGACACAGCTGGGAAAAACGTTGTTGCCATTTCGCAGGAAAAACGAAGTCAAATATTACAGCCCCCGCAAAAGTGCATCTGTCTTTTCTGTGAATAATCCGGAACAGGTCCCTGCCCCCTATGGAGCCTGGTATCTGGAAGCGATGGATTCGCATGGCGGCTGGATTGCATCGGCTCCCGATCTGATGCGTTTTGCCACCGCGTTCAACCTGCCCGACCAATGCCCCATTTTAAATGCCTCTACGATTGGCCAAATGTTTGAACGCCCTGCCGGGCTTGCCGGTTTTGACCAGGACGGAAAACCGAAAAACACGTATTACGCCTGTGGTTGGTCAGTCAGAACCTTTCAGAAACAGGGAAGCGAAAACCATTGGCACAACGGCGCACTGCCGGGAACCTCCACGATACTCGTAAGACGTCGCGACCAGATCAACTGGGCGATCCTGTTCAATACGCGTTATGGTAACGACAAAAAGAATTTAGCCTCTTTGATTGACGGCCCCATGCACCAATGGATTAACCAGATCGAACATTGGCCAGAAAAAGATCAGTTCCAACAGGACTAATTCGCTGATGGTTTCAGAATCTCGTATCCAGCATCCTTCGCCCCAAAATCATTTCTTCAAATGCTGATCAAAAAACTGATAGGCTGTTTCGCGCGTGGCTGGTGGAAAATCATGTCCCGCTTCCGGATAAACGGCATGTAAATTGTCTGCTTTACCAGACAATTCATAAACGGGCCTGGCAATCTGCAGCACATCTTTCACACCCGACACTTCAAAGTTACTGTCACTGATCGGAGCACAGGCAAGAAAGGCCCGCGGTGCAAAACTCGCGACGATCTCGGTAAAATCAAACGGAACCAGATCAGGATCACTCTGATATTGGCTGTCGATCAGCGGCATATAGCGGTCGCTGGTCCAGCCTTTTAATTTGCCACCATAATATTTGTGAAAACGGGTAAAACCACAACTGGAAACCATCGCTTTGATCCGGGGATCAAAGGCGGCGGTAAACATCGTGTTATGCCCTCCCAGCGAATGCCCGACACAACCGATTTGATCCCCGTTCACATAATCCAGAGACTGCAGCAGATCAATCGATCGTATATTATCGTAGACTGCCTTCATTGTTCCGCTTCGATATTCCGGGTGTGCTTTAAAATCATAGGGATATTCGCCAAACGAAGGATAATCGGGAGCCAGAGTCACATAACCTCGCTGCCCCAGTTCGAACGCATATTTTAAATTGGGCAGACCTTTGATTCCCGCTGGCTCTTCTTTTCCGATCGCGGAGTTCGTCTGATGCAGACACATAACGGCGGGCGCCGGATGTTGTTTGCTGGCAGACTGTGGAATAAACAAATAGGCGTGTACCCTCTGCTGAAGATCATCCGTATGATAAGAAATCTTCAACCGTTTCGTGGTGCCAACGGCCGTTTCTTCCAGCACTTTCATATCGAACGGAACCGGCTCTTCAGGACGAGGCACTTCCCCCATGACGGTCTGCATATTTGCCAGAATATGGTTCCGCCGTATTTTCCAGTCCGCTTCTGTTTTGATCGGCTGTTTCTGGCCTTGCTGATCCAGATAATACGACAGGTCGAGGTGCTCCTGATAGTGAGGAACCCTCTGACGCACTGCCTGTTGTGGTTCAGCTGCCATCAACCAGGACACTCCCCCTATCAGACAGACACAGACTCTGCACAATCTCAGCATCTCAGATTTGCCTTTTTTCAGAAACAATCCGCAAAATCACCATCAGCATTTACAGTAGAATACTATTTGGAATCCGCCTGTTTGAGTTCTGTTTTCACAGGTTCTGCCGGCGCGACCAGGTTATTTTTAATCACCGAATCCTTCAGTTTTTCGTGATCCGATTCGACATCAATCAGGAGATTGTCACCAAAAATGACATGCGAAGTCGGCTCAATGACCTGCACTGCCTTGGGACGCACCGAAGAAAACAGGTTTCCCGAAACGGTTACGCCGCGTGTTTTATCCAAAGTCAGACCTGCTGCTTTCAGATCATTGGTGCGGCGTTTGACTTGACCATGACCAATATAACTGTTCGAAAAATTATTGCCTGTCACAGTAATTCGACCGGAGTTCGGTCCAATCTTCAAAGCATCAGCGGCCAGTAGTGTGAATGTATTGGCACTGACGGCACAACCATGTGCATCATCGAGAATAATCCCACTCCCGTTATGGGCAATCACATTCGCAGACAGTGTAATGCCATAACACTCCTTGTCGAGGACAATCGCCCTGCCCTGACATTCTTCGATCATGTTTGCACAGACAATCGAACCATAAGTGTTTTCGATAATCACGCCGTCACGCAGATGATCATCCAGATTATTGCCGCTCATACAGAGGTTATAACCGTCAATACAATGCAGCGCATCCAGATTTTCTTCAAAGTGATTTGCCGAGACGACAATGTCGTGACAACCAATCGTGTTCAACCCGGTCGCTTTGTTATAGGTAATCAGACAATCAGATACACGAGGGTCTTCGAAACAGAAATCCAGAAAAATCCCATCATTGCCGTGATAGCTGCAGGTCACACCATGAATGTAAATTTCCTGAACCCACTTGGCGTTAATCCCCCGTCCGCTTTTTTCATTGCCGGTCACTCGAAAGTTCTGCAACTGTACGCGCCAGATGCGAGGCTTCGGGTCTTTCTTTCCATCGGGCAGCTTCGCATCTGCTGGCGGGTGAATAGTTATCGCATCTTTGCCTGTTTCATTTTTATTATGAATATGCGTCGCCGATCCGGAGCCGATGATCAGAACATCCCCTTTGGTGATCAGCAGAGGCTCTTCAATCTCAAATTTACCGGGTGGCAGTTGAACCACGCCCCCTTCATCCGGGATTGCATTGATGGCTTCCTGAATCGACGAGTAATTGATCGCATGAATTATAGGCCGCGCACCAGCCAGTTTCGGCTTACTCGAACCTTGCTGATTTTCCTGGCCTGCGATAGCCAGTCCCCAATTCAGAGGGAACACCAAAGTCACCAGTAAAAATGAAAACACAAGTGCAGCTTGAGAATATCTCATAACAGGCAGGACCTCTCGCAAATAAGAAGTGGAAGCGGGATTGAGGACAGTTCAAGATGCCGCTGTCTCTCATAATCTGTTTGCAGGAAAGTCATGCGAAATATGTTCCACTTAACTTTCTTATGTAATCAGCACCATCACAACCGAATCTGATGGGAGTGTCAAGTTGTAACGAATGCGTATGAGTAAATTCAACCGTGCCAGAAAAAGCAAAGCCTACTGACACAAACCAGAACGCTCTGGTCCCCCCAATGCTCATCAAACGCGGTCGGCTTGTTTTTTACGCCAGGATTGCTAGAATCGCCCTTCGCAACAGTTGCATCTGTTCCTGATTTCAGTAACATAAACAGGCACAATAGGTTGCACCGGAAGATGTACGGCGGGACTGAGTAAAACAAGCAAAGAAATGCGTTTACCAGGAACCTGAATCGTATTAGAACAGTCTCAGAAATTAATTATGCACCCGTAGCTCAACTGGATAGAGCACCGGTCTTCGGAACCGGGGGTTGGGGGTTCGAATCCCTCCGGGTGTACTTTTCTCAAACCAATTCAGAACTCACATTTAATTTTTCGGCTTATTAAATTCATCTTTCGGGATTTTAGTCGACCTCAAAATGAACCTGTCTAACGCCTGCCGGGACACGATTTGCTTCTTTGATTCGCATTCTAAGCAACAGTGACAATTTCTGCCTGACTTGATCATAGCGTTCGTCTCCAGCCAGATTTTTCATTTCTTCCGGATCAGTCTTGTGATCATAGAGTTCAATCCCGTCGCTCCCCTGTTCTCCCCATTCGGTGTAACGATATTGTGGAGTCCGGACACTATAATCTGACTTCAGTTGGGTCAAGGCGGACGTTCTGGCCTGACGGGAAGTATCAGTGAGGATGTTTACCAGACTGACTCCAGAAAGATTTTGGGGCGGATGCAACCCACACAGATCAGCGAGGGTCGGATAAAGATCAGTTAATTCCGCCAGAGATGTGGTACTTTGCCCTTGCGCCGTGATCCCGGGACCGGCGATAATCAAAGGTACGCGCGCCGCATTTTCAAAGAGTGTCGTTTTCAACCAGTGCCGATGTTCGCCCAGGTGATATCCGTGATCTGAAGTGAACACAACAATCGTCTCGTCACTCAGCCCGGCTTCGTCCAGCGCATCCAGCACAATGCCAATTTGAGCATCCGCAAAAGTAACAGCAGCATAGTAGGCCTGTTTCGCCTGACGGGCCAGTGGCTTGCTCAAATTGTAGTGTTCTTTCTTTTTCATCAGTTTTTTTTGCACAGGAACCGGAATCGTGTTTAAGTATCCGTCTGGCACTTCCGGAATAATCATTGTTTCAGGCGGGTATAAATCGAAGTATTTCTGTGGGGCAACATAGGGAGTGTGGGGACGATACAACCCAATCGCCAGAAAGAACGGCTTCTGTTCTCTGCCATATTCTGTAATCAGACGTGCTGCAGTCCGGACAGCAATTCCATCGGTCTGTTCCCCGTCATCTCCTTCCGCTGCCAGCCAACTCAAATAACCGCCGTATTCCCCTGGCTTGACACTGAAGATCAGTGGCTCATCTTTTTTATCCCGTCCCCTGGGGTTGATTGCCAAGTCCCAGGAATACGGATCATCGTAGCCACTCGATCCAATTCCCCTGGGTACTCGATAGTGAAATATTTTTCCGATTCGAGTGGTAAAATATCCGTTTTGTCTGAAAAGCTGTGGCATCGTGACTACATTTGGAACCGTCTGACGTACAAAAACCGGGTTTGTCCGCACAAGAGTCTGGTCAGGATACATGCCCGTCATGAAGGAAGCGCGACTGGGGCCGCAGAGCGGATACTGGCAATAAGCGTTTTCAAAACGTACACCGCGTCGGGCAAGCCGATCGATATGAGGCGTTTTGACCAGCGGATGCCCATAACAACTGATATCGCAATTCAAGTCATCGCAAATGAGAAATAATACATTCGGCTTTGCTCCAGCATGAGGAGCATGGCAGCTGAAAAATCCTGCCCATGCGAGCAGCAAGAAAAACAGTTTGCGTATAGTCATAACAAATACCTTGTATTGAGATGAAATGTATTGAGATGAAATTTTGAGTCGGGAACAGCTTCATTGAGATTTTCTAACGAACGACACACGACCAGTCTGAATTCTCATCAGAATAGAATCTAAGTTCTCCCGTTGTTTACTTACCAACTGCTGTCAGCCTGATTTGCCTCCTGGGAACATACTGGTCCCTTATGAACCGTCGGACGAATCCATGTTTTTTCGATTCTCCAGTTCTATCTCGTAACGGATATCTTTCGTAGTCAGGAGCGCAGCCATACCCAGAACTGCGCCGATGGAAGAAATAATCCAGATGACGCTGTAATCGACATACGCTGTTTCTGTAATCCGAGCCCAGTCAATCTGGGGATTCGTCAGTTTTACACAATAGCCAACGACCAGCAGGCCCACGACACGGCCCGCAGCAAAAAAACAGTTTACAGCCCCTGCCAACTGGCCTGTCCGGTCCGCGGGATAGTGCTCCGACATGAAGGCCTTGAGTGTGACCTCTAACAGCATATCGGCGATCCCAAAAATCAATGATGCAATTATTAATCCAATGACTCCATAGACGAAATACCCCACAGCACAGCTGATTATCAGAATCACAAATGCATATTGAAGTACGCGATCTTTCGCAAATCGTTCGGCAAGAATTCCCAATGGCACTCCTGCTAATAATGAAATAAAAGGCATCAGCCCCCACGAAATCCCGAATTCATGTTCGCTGAGCTGTAACGTATGCAGTGTATACAGCGCGATTGAACCTACGACTGCACTTCTTGAAAACGAACGAAAAAAATAGGCCAGGGCAATTTTGAATAGCATGGGCTGGGCAAAAAAATCACTCAGATAGCTTTTTACGGAAATGCCTGATTTTCCTTGAAATTTAACAGGGCGTTCCTTCAGTCTTGTTGCTGCAATCGACACGAATATCACTTGGCAGACAGCCGCAAAAACATACAGGGGAAGACCGTAATGATCGAAACCAAAATTGGTTCGATACCATTCCACAAGAGGCATCCCCAAAAATAAAACAATAATGATTCCCAGATTTTCAGCCGCTTTCACAGCCCCGAGCACCGTTGTACGCTGTGCTGGTGGAACCAGATCTGCAATCAAAGGTTGATCGGTGCCATTAATGACATCCTGAAAAAACTGAAGCACGACGATCGTAATTACCAGAATCCCCAGCGTGTTCAGAAACGGAATTAATAATAACGAGAGTGCAATGATCGGAGGTGCACAGACAAGAAAAACGGCTCTGCGTCCCAGTCGCGTCCATACCCGATCGCTGATCAATCCAAAAACGGGCTGCACGATAAATCCCAGCGCGGGATTAATTGCCAGAATCCAGAAAATGATATTGGGATCTCTCGTAAACAGAGCCAGCGTTAAGGGGATTAAATTAACGCTGACTGCTTCCGTAATACTGGCGCCAAAGAAGAGACTGTAGAGCACACATCCATTGCGCAAACTGAGCGAAGTACGGGTGGCCGGTTCCGGTAATTGAGAGGGATAGGACTGCATATGGGTGATACAACCTGCCTGATGGGTGAGAGGGAACCGTCCCCAATTCACGATTGACAATTCGCAGGTCATTGTATCATTTCTTAACGGTTTGAGAAACGGTGTGAACTTGCTGAGCCTCTGCAGCTTCGCGTAAAATGGGTCCGTACCTTAAAGGGTCCTCTGTCTCGTCCATCCATTGCGAAAGTTTCTCCCGCAGTTCTGTCAACTGCGCCTTGTATTCCCGCACCTCTACTAAATTAATCCGTTCCAGTGGATCGTGATCAAGATCATATAACTCCTCCATAGGCCGGTGAGCCCAGAGGTCTTCGTCTTTCTGATTTGCCTGTCGGGAGGCAGAATTATAAATATCACTGGGCAACACCAGCATCGGACGTTGCGCAAAATTTCGAATATATTTATAGCGATCTGTCCTCACACATCGAATCGGATCATAGTGCTCATGATAGGTTTTTTCTGCATACACTTCCCCACTCTGTTGCCCCGATGGTCGCTCGCCCAGCAACTGTTCCAGTCTGCTGAGACCCTGAACTGACTCAGGCACGGGAATTCCAGCGGCATCCAGGATCGTCGGCATAAAATCAATATTTGAAGTCAGACATGTGGAATGTGTATTTTCCGGAATACGGCCGGGCCATCGTACGATTGCCGATACATTCAGTCCCGGATCATATAACGTTCCCTTTGCCCGCTGAAAAGGCAACCCATGATCGGCTGTAAAAATCACGATGGTATTTTCTGCAAACCCTGTTTCATGTAACGCATTCAGGATTTTAGAGGCTCCTCGATCGACGTTCCTGATAGATTGATTCAGTTTCACAAACTCTTGCCGAGTGACTTCATCCTGTGGCAGATATTCAGGAACTTCAATTTGAGCGAGAGTCTCTTGGCTATTCCCACCAGCTACGTCCCCATTCTCAGCAAAGGGACGATGCACCTCCCAAAAACCGACGTGCAGATAAAAGGGGGGGCCGTTTTGAGGATAACGGTGCAGCCATTCAGCCGCACGATGGCTGGCAATCTCGGCTTCCCCCTCCGGAGAGCAATCCAGGGTTGAGACATCTTCGGACACTTCACTGAAACTGGACAGCGTCCATTCATGGAGGTGCCAGATTCCAAAGAGAGTCGTCAGGTATCCATACTCCTGAAGAACTCGGGGAAGCAGAATTTCATTTTGATTCAGTTTCCACCCCCAGTTCGCCAGACCAAACTGACCATTGGAATGAGGATAGCGACCCGTCATCAGTGATGAACGACTCTGACTGCAGCCGGGGGAGGATACAAAATGACGATCCAGCCGCATCCCCTGACGTGCAAATTCGGATAAAGCTGGCGTTTCCTGTCTAGAAAAACCATAAGGACCAATTTGACATCCCAGATCGTGTGCGATCATAATTAAAATGTTGGGAGATGATGCATTAGAATCATTTCCTCTCCATTTTTGCGACTGATCCATGCTGCTTCTTTCCATTTGACTCCGATATTCAAGAAGCAATGCAGCCCTGCCCGCTATGCAAACTGTGATAAAGACGGTTGCCAAACGAATCTGACAAAACACCCCGGTTTGAACTGTTGAGGCTGCATTGCTTCATTTTTTGCTGTCCGAGAATGAGATAATATTCATTCACCAACACTGCTTATGATTCTTTTTTCGCGTGAGTGGGGCCCGGTAACTCCTTGAGAATCAAATTGAATTTCTCCCGCGCTGCCCGTACCTCCGGATCCGGTGAATCCGTGACCTGCTTATAATTCGTCCCGTCACGTTGATCCCCACAGTCGTAGAACTGCCCATCACCTTCCAGCAACCAGCGCTTACTGCGCAACATCCGCTGATCGGCCAGATAGCTGAAGATCCACTCGCGTCGTTCACCAGGCTGATCAAACAAAACCGGTGCCAGACTGATCCCGTCAATCTTACGGTCCCCGGGGAGTTTGACGCCTGCCAATTCTGCAATCGTTGGAAAGATATCGGCCAGACTGGCTAACTCATCGCTGACTGCACTCGCCTTGATCCCCGGACCGCGAACAATCAGTGGAACCCGTACCCCCTTCTCGATCACTTCACCTTTACCTTTTTTAGCAGGACCATTATCGCCTGTAAAAATCACATAGGTATTCTCGGCAACACCTGCAGCATCCAGAGCCTGATTAATGCGTCCCACCAGATGATCAACGTACTCGACATTGAATTTCACGGATCCGGCTGAAGTCTGTTGTCCGGGAACACGAAAATCAGGAACTCCCGGCAACGTCTTATCGTGCTTGTGAATCATGACCATGGAGTAATAAATCAGAAAGGGCTGTTGACGATGCTTTTTGATAAAGTCACAGACATAATTTGCAAAAATATCCGGACCAAAATCTTCGGGTTTTGTCGGGACCTGTCGCTTGTTGAGCATCACTGCCGGATCCCAGTAACGATTTGACTTTTTGAACGCATGCAGAGATTGCTGAGGGTCATAGGCGGCTTTCCCCTTTCCAGATCCAGATTTGTCCTGCGGCAGTTGATGCTTCCACATCCACATGCAATAGTCATCGAAGCCGCAATCATAAATCCTGTTTTCCGGCGTTCCCGGAAGCTGCCACTTCCCTGCAATTCCGGTTGCATAATCTCGCTGTTTCACTAGATCTGCAAAAGTGATTTCTGAGCGACCAATATCAAACTGCGGCGAATCTGGCAGCGGTGAGTATTCCCGCTCCAGAAAATTATACCAGCCTGTGCGAAAACCATAGCGGCCGGTCATCAGCATCATCCGAGTAACCGAACAGTTGGGAGTCGCGTAACATGTGCGAAAACGCATTCCCTGAGCAGCCAGTCGATCCAATTGCGGAGTCTGAATTTCCCGGTTGCCGTAGCAACTCAACTGGCTGGCTCCCAGATCATCCGTCATGATGATCACAAAATTGGGTGAGGCGGCAGGCAGAACTTCCACAATACCCAGAAATATCGTCAATCCGCACAGCACGGTTGTCAAATATCTATAACCCATATGGATCTCTTTCTTTTCTCGAATGAGTATTAACAAACCAGATTTCACGATCGATTCAGGAGCGCCCCCAAACATCACAATTTCGCAGACTGGTATCAATATCAGGCAGCAGGCACCAACCGAGCGTCCCGGTTCATTTCGATTTCAGTTCAAAATCGTACGGAGCGTCTCCCTCTTTCACTGTCACTTTCAGCGTGGAGGTCCCTTCACGATACTGTTTCGGAACCAGTTCGTTTTTTTGAACTGTCCCATCATCTGTCTCCATATCTTTTGTAGAAAAATAAACGACGTTTTCCCCCGCAAATGCTCCTGACTGGGAAAGGGTATACTGCATATTGAAATAGCCGGAACCATCGGTTCTCCCGATTGAAGTACCGTCGGTCACATGCTTAAACATGATTTGAGCAAATGGTAAAGGCTCTCCGTCCAGAGTGACTGTGCCATAAGCAGAAACCAGCCCCTCTTTTTCTGCCCCCCCTCCACAACCCGATATGATGACTCCTGATATCAAGATACTTAAAAAGGCTCCCATGTGAGAACACGCAGTCTTTCTCCGAATACTGGCTGAGTACATTCTGTCTGATCCTTCTGCGATGTAAATTTGCTGCCCGCCAGACAATTTCAGCGGGCAGCTTTTCCGATCAAAGAAACGGGACATTCTGCCAATGCCGATCGGCAGGCAGATAAAGTGGAACAACTCAGAACTCACCCAGAACTCCCCCATCATTGCGACTGAACAGTTTCTGATAGAGACTGGCATTCGCATAGGGAGCACTGGCGCTGACATCTTTCAATCGTTCGGTCGTATTCTGAATATTTTCGCTGATAAAACGCACCGAACCATCTGCCAGGGCAAACATAGCGCCTCCGACGTGCTCACTACTGGCAGATCTGCGGCGATTAGAAATCTGCAAAGAGAGTGGAGAATTAATTCCATAGCGCCCTTCTACAGTCAGCCGATTGATGGCACCACCTTCTACTACATCTTCACTCATCGCGCCATACCATTTCTTGCGGGCGCCCTGCGCAACTACCGAGCCTCCCAGTTCTTCATCACCCAGTGTGCTCCGATAAGCCTGTTCTGCGAGCAGGATCGTATTCGACAAGCCATCGGTCACATCGCGAAATCGGACAGACTGTACCGCAGGGCTGCCCGGATAAAGCTTGTAAAAGAACCCATCCGATTCGATAGAACTTTCACCATTCTGAGACCCGCCCCAGCCTCCGGCACTGCCGGCATAGCTCGTATAGGCAGCATCAACCAAAACTCCTCCCATGGGAGCCTGTTCCACTGCGGGTCCAAGATCAGAGGGACATCGAATCACCGGGATCGGGGAACCGATCACTGCTGTATTCTGCACCTGTGCGGCTGAGGTATCTCCTGGATCGACCATCGGTCGATTGAAATCAATCTTGTTATAAAGATTCGACTGCTCAATATAGGGCAGAATCATGGCTGACCATCCCCAGCCGGTCGACCGCGCTCCTACACTGCTCCAGTCTGTTGCCCCACTCACACTGCAAATCTGCCCAAACGGCAACCGGCCAAACACATCGTGATAGTTATGCATTGCCAATGCAAGCTGTTTCATATTATTCCGGCAGGTAGATCGTCGAGCCGCTTCCCGAGCCTGTTGAACCGCAGGCAACAACAAAGCAATCAGGATCGCAATAATTGCGATTACCACTAACAGTTCAATGAGCGTAAAACCTTTTCGGAGTGAATGAGGCCCTACATTGATCGTCAAATGTTTTTTCATTTTCACCTCCCAAAGTAACCTAAATGAAGACACTCTGAACTTGCAACAAGACAAATCCATAGTTCGTGTGACACGTCTTCTTCTCAAATCAACATTGACATTGTTCTAACATTTAGATTTTCTCATTCAAACACAATTTGTCAAAAAACACATTAATACCCGATAATTAAACATTAACGTAACACATTTGTATTTACATTTCGAAACAACATGATACTCTTACACAATCAATGAGACCTGACTGATTACGCCACCCACACCGGAATGAAAGTCATCCGCCATGCCTGAGAAAACGCGCGAACCAAAGCATCAACAGGTACTTAACAGCCTGCTCCAGGACCTGGGATCAGGACGTTTTAAAGAAGGAGAAAAACTCCCTACTGAAATGGAGCTGGCCCAATGTTTTGCGGTCTCCCGGCCAACGGTGACCAAAGCAGTCCAGGAACTCGTGCAATTGGGGCTCGTATTCCGCAAAGCGGGAGCCGGGACTTTTGTTGAAAAAACCAAATCAAACCAACGGCGAATCTTCGGCTTGATCGTTCCGGAACTGGGGGACTCCGAGATCTTTGACCCGGTCTGTAACCAGATCACCAATCTGATTCAGAAACAGGGTCACTTTGTTCAATGGGCAGGCACAAACTCAAAACCGTTTCATCGTGAAACCATAGAACACGTCTTTGCCGCCTGCAAACAACTGATCGATGCCGAAGTGGCTGGCGTCTTTTTCGCCCCGTTTGTCACTCCCGGCGAAGCTTTGAACCCCAACCAGAAAATCGTCAATGGATTTCGCAAAGCGGGCATCCCTGTCGTTTTACTCGACCGGGATATCGAAATGTTTCCCCATAGAAGTGATTTTGATCTCGTCGGTGTTGACCATTTACGTGCTCAGGCCAGAATTGCCAGATTACTGATCGATACAGGCCATCGACGAATTGCATTCTGGCTCTGGGACAATGTCGCCAATACAATTCAATTACGTATCGCGGGAGCCCAGCATGTTTTTCTGGAATCCGGAATTCCCTTCGAACAGAAACTCATTCAAACATGCGATCCGAATAATATGCAGCAGGTCTCTACCCTGATTCAGAAGCTGAACCCGGACGCGATCATGTGCGCAAACGACATTTTCGCCGCCAAACTGATGAAAACTCTGGACATGATCAGCGTCAAGGTTCCGGAAGACCTCTCTGTGACCGGATATGATGATGTGCAATACGCCACCTTGTTCCGGGTCCCTCTGTCAACTTTGTCTCAGCCCTGTGACAAAATTGGTGAAATTGCAGTGCGGCTCATGAATGATCGCATCAAAAAACCTGACCTGCCCGCCCGTGAAGTCACTCTGACTCCCAGCCTGAAAATCCGCGAGTCAATCACGAACCGTAGACCGGCAGACAGTAGCCAATCCGCCCCCTCGAAGTGAAGAGCTGATTGAAACATCGTTGAGTGGTCTGTTTTTTCATTGAAACCGTCTCCTGTATAAAATTTCGCAATTGTCAACTTAGCTTCATCAAAAGCACATACGCTTCAATTATTTTGATGTCTTGTTCTGAGGTAAATGAGTACAACTCTCGAAAGGAGAAACAGCATGCGAACGCTCTACCTGCTATTGATCAGCATCGTGTTGTCTGCGAATATTTTTTCAGATAATCCAGGCTATGCTGCGGCTCCTGCATTCACACATGGAGTTGCTTCGGGGGACCCGGATCGAAACAGCGTGCTCCTCTGGACGCGTCTGGTTTCGTCGAGTTCTCCTGAACTGGAACTGACATGGGAACTGTCACCAGATCCCACTCTGGATCAGATTTTAAAAACAGGGACGGTCACCGCAAAAAAAGAGCATGATTTCTGTGTCAAGGTCATCGTCGATCAGCTTGTCCCGGGCACTACTTATTTTTATCGATTTCGACACGGGGATATTTTCTCCGCCACCGGACGCACACAAACGCTGCCGCGGGAAGCAAATCACATTCGGATCGGAGTTGCGAACTGTGCCAAATACACGGGCGGCTATTATCACGCCTACGACGCCCTGGCAGACACGGACGACTTGAATGTGGTCATCCACCTCGGAGATTACATTTATGAAAACGGAGCCACTCAGCCGGGTGATTCCTACTATCCTTCATTTCAGGCGACGGGCCGACAACATAACCCGCCTCACACCTGTGTAACGCTACAAGATTATCGCACGAGATACGCTCAATATCGTCAGGATCCGGAACTGTTAAAACTGCACGCGCGGTATCCAATCATCAACATCTGGGATGATCACGACATCGCGAAACTCCCTTCCCAAAATCTTCCTTCAGGTGAACCGGTCTATGACGAGGCCTGGAAACAGCGTTTCAACAATTCTCTGCAGGCATGGCACGAATGGATTCCTTCCCGCGTCAAACAGGGAGACGTGATCTACCGTGACTTTCAGTTTGGAAATCTGGTCAATCTGTTGATGGTCGATACACGCGTCTGCTGCAAAAGTGATGTCACCAAAACAGAGGAATCTCTGAAAGACCTGAGCCGTCATATCGTGGGAGACACTCAGTTATCCTGGCTGATGAACAGTATCCTTGAGCACAAGACGACATGGAACATCATGGGAAACCAGTTGTTGTTTGCCAATAAAGGCTCCGACTGGAACCGCTGGGGCGGCTTCCCAACTGACCGGAACCGACTGATCGACTTTCTGACACAACATCCTCAAATCAATTTCCTCATCACGACCGGGAATGCACATAACCCACACCATTATGTTGCAAAAGAGAAAAACAATCCGAATATTCTGCTTCACGAAGTGTTACCCGGTTCCATCAGTTCAGGAAACAATACCGAGAAATCACGTTCCAAACCAGATAAACTAAAAAAACAGATTCAGGATCAGGAGAACAACGAAAACCTGCTCTGGTATCATAATGATGCTCACGGATTCATAATCATCGACCTGACTCCGAAACACGCACTCGTCGAATGGTATTTCGTAACTGACATTCGAAAAAAGCAGTATCAGGTTTACAAAGCGCATGAGTTACTGCTGAATGCCAAATGAATTAATTGGCCGTAAACGGGAATGAGGCAGAGGGTCAACTTGCTTTTGACATCATGCTGAGAGAAAGCAATTATTCCAATTCCCACTGCGCCAGTCTGTTCACGCCGATCCCCCAATCGAAATCGCTTGACCTCGGACATTTACCCGATTTATGGTACGACCGTGCAGAAGATGCTGATATTCGTGCCGTGCTCAACCAGGCAATTGTCAAGATACATCGAAGACGTGTATTACAGTTGAGGCATAGAATACGCGTGCAGTGAGTCAAGAGCGATAGCCTGGTTCAATCACGGATCCCAGGCTACATATAGAGGAGATATCGACCGAGGCATTGAGCAATTTGGCAAGTCTCTAGCGATTTCCAATGTCGAGATCGAAACTCAAGCAATCACTCTGATGACGGGG
>CAXBFD010000059.1:0-38552 GCA_963974925.1 uncultured bacterium
TAATGCAAAATGATCTGAGCAGCCATTCACAGGCTGTACCGTACTGAAATCGAACCGAAAAGCAGGCCGCTTTTCTTCTTACGTCAAAGTCCACCTGAAACCATGACTGTTTCTGCTCCTTTTTTCGCAGAGGAACCATCTGAATGAGTTCTTTTCTCTACAGCCTGAATGCCAGTACAATTCGTACCACTCCCCTGCTTGATAAAATCAGGATCGCGGGGAAAACCGGCTATCATGGAATTGAGCTCTGGTTTGACGAAGTCGAACAGTTTCTGGCTCAGGGGGGTGAACTGGAACGAATTACCGCAGCCATTCAGGAATCAGGACTGGCAATTCCCACGATGATCATGCTGCGGGACTGGTGGTCTGCGACGCCGGAAGAATATCCGGCGGTATTCGAGACTTGTCTGGAACGCATCAGGCTGGCTGCCAGACTGGGAGCCGAATATGTGATCTGCCCGCATCGCGAATTACCGGACTATGATCTCGGCGCACAGCGTTACCGCGAACTGTTGGAAGCAGGCATCAAAGCGGGCGCCAAACCGGCTGTCGAATTTTTGGGATTTGTGGAAGCGGTCACCAGAATTGAAGACGCGCTGCAAATCGTCGAAAAATCGGGACACCCGCAGGCGACACTCGTGCTGGATCCGTTTCATGTGTTCCGCGGCGGCGGATCAATGGAAACGATCGCCCAACTCAAACCCGCACAAATTGCCATTTCGCACTTCAACGACGCCGTCAACAACATCCCGCGAGAAACCCAGATGGACCCGGACCGCGTGCTGCCCGGAGACGGTGATCTCGATCTGACACATTACTGTCGGTTGTTGAAACAGATCGGTTATCAAAGCTGGCTCTCGCTCGAATTGTTCCGAGAAGACCTCTGGCAGAAAGATCCGCTGGAGGTCGCGAAGTTGGGACTCGAACGCATGCAGTCGATTGCGGAAAACGCGTAAACCGTTTCTCGTCAGTCGCGTTGCTGTGCGGCGATGAAATCAGCCAGCGTTTCCAGATTTTTCACAAACACGCGCGTTTCAATGATCGGCGTATTTTTCAAATCCGCTGATCGGATCTCGCCTTGTGTTGTCCAGGCACCTTGTGTATTCAGCGATTTGATGACCGATTTTGCTTTCGCCGTTAATGAGGGAGTGAGACGTACGCGACGTGTGGGAAAGCGCATCGCAGCCAGCTGCTCAGGGTCTGCTTTTAGCAAACTGCGATAACGGCTTTCCAGAGAATCAACGCCTGATTTAACGATGAAGCCGTAGTGTGTGGGCATATCATCCGACTGATAAGTCAGTTGATACTGTTTTGTAAAGTACAACGGGCGATTCGTTTTCAACTCATAAAAGCGGGCCAGTTTTCCGTCAGGCAATTCCGATTTTTTTAAATACGCCAGCGCAGACGGGATGGGTTCCAGATACTTTTTCTCACCTGAATAAATATAAATCTGCATCAGCGTCTTGATGATTCCCTGCGACTCTCCCCCCGTTACAGCCGGAGGCTCGAATTTCCTCGCCCAGTCTGGTTGCATCTTTTGATTATACTGCTGTGCCCAGGCGGGCTGCGGTGCGGGCATTTGTGCGAGAATGATAAAGTCGCCCGCTTTCAAAGCCGCCGCCTGGTAACGTGGATCATTGTAAACATGATGCGCTAAAAACATGAGATCAACCAGATCCTCAATGGCATTATCATTGAACGTGTAATAACTCTGATACTTCTGTTTCGGAAACTCGCGCGGCCAACTCTCCGGATAGCTGGCTTTGAGCAAGGGGAACTCTTTGGGATCAGGAAATTCGGAATAACGCTGAGGCCACCCCCCATTGGGAAATTGCGCTTTCAGAAATGAATCCAAGGCATACGTTACTGCGCCGTGAATCGATGGATCCTGAAACTTCAGTTCCTGATCCAGCAGGATTAAAAACCGCAGAGCGGCTTGCGAAGTGTCATCATCAAATGTCGTGACGTTTCGCGCCTCAGGACCGCCCCCCTCAATCCGATACTGGGAAGCTTTTCGGTTTTTGAAATCAACTAAATATGACCAGCCCCCCGATTTCAATTGCCCCTTGACCAATGCGTCTGCTGTGTCTTTGGCTGCTTCCAGGAGATAAGGCTCGCCTGTTTTCTGATACGCGTTTAAAAACGCTTCACCCACGGTGGGTGTTCCCGGAGGCTGAACCCAGACCGTCGAATCAGAGGCCCTCACTTCTCCTTCACGCTGTGATAAGTCCTGACTGTACTTCCAGAGATAACCGCCTGAGGTCGACACATCATTCGTAAAAAATTGAGTGGCTTTTCTCATCGCCTGTTTAGCATCATCGACAGAGATCTCTGCACACAGCCTTTGTGCATCAGCCTGCCACAGGCAAACCGAACAGAGAAAAATCAGAAAACGCGTTTTCAAACAGGTGAAAGCAACAGGCATTGCCGGAAATTCCTTCGTATCGGGAGCAACAGAGACCGCGAAACCAGTTCATCGTACAAAAAGCCTTCTTCCAGTGAAAGCCGGTATTACTTAATCTCGTTCATAAACAGAGAAGGGAATATTTCTATCAGGCACTCGCTTGCGTCTCAGACAAATCTATGTAATGCTCATACGCACTTGAGAAATTCACCTAAGATTTTTCCGGAGAAGCGCTTATGTTGGAAAACTATCCTTTTGTGATATTAGGCATCGGTATCGCCACAGTGATCGGCATGATCATCTTACTGAAGATCAATGCGTTTCTGGCGTTGATTACAGCAGCGATGGTTGTCAGTCTGCTGGGTCCCGAGTCTGCCGAAGGTATTAATCGCATTAAACGCGTTGCCATTGCATTCGGTGATTCCGTTTCCGGAATCGGAATCGTGATCGCACTCGCCGCGATCATCGGCAAGTGCATGATGGATAGTGGAGCCGCGGACCGGATTGTCAGAACGTTCCTGAATGCGCTGGGCGAAAAGAACGCTTCACTGGCTCTGATGGGCAGCGGTTTTGTACTGGCAGTTCCCGTTTTTTTTGATACGGTTTTTTATCTCCTGATTCCCCTGGCACGTTCACTCTATCGCAGTACCAAACGAAATTATCTGATGTATATTATGGCGATTGCCGCCGGTGGCGCGATCACACACACGCTGGTCCCCCCGACTCCGGGCCCCTTATCCATGGCTGACAATCTGGGAGTCGACCTGGGTAAAATGATTTTTGTCGGCATCCTGGTTGCGTTGCCAGCGGCATTTGCCGGCATTTTCTTTGCCATGTTTGCCAACCGTAAAATGAATATTCCCATGCGGGAAGTGGCCGAGCATAAAGACCCCGATCCGCTGGAAGAACATGAACTGCCTTCACTGACCGTTTCTCTCTGCCCGATCGTATTACCCGTGTTGATGATTACTGCCAACACTCTCGTCGGCTCCCTGATTTCCAGTGGTGTCGGCCCGCAAAGTCTGCTGGAAAAAATCAGTCCGATCACGTCAATCATTGGCGATGCCAACTTTGCGCTTCTGGTGGCAACAGCCATCTCACTCATCATCCTCTTCCGTCAACGAAAATTGTCACTGCTCAAACTGGGAGCCACTGTAGAAACAGCATTGATGAGTGGTGGTGTGATTATTCTGATCACAGCCGGAGGAGGTGCTTTCGGAAAAATGCTGACGGTCGCTCAAATCGGCCCTGCCATTCAGGCTCAGTTCAGCAGTACAGACGGGAGCGCAAGTGGACTCAGTTTTCTGTTTCTGGGGTTTGGAATCGCCGCCTTGCTGAAAATCGCGCAGGGTTCCAGCACCGTCGCCATGATTACCACCTCTGCCATGTTATCCAGCATGAATGTGAGCACCGCCCTGCTCGGCTTTGATCCGGTTTATCTGGCAACAGCAATCGGTGCCGGCTCACTGATCGGTTCCTGGATGAATGACAGCGGGTTCTGGATTTTCTGCAAGATGAGCGGTTTAACGGAAGCGGAAGCGCTGAAATCATGGACGCCATTACTGCTCGTATTGGGCTGTACCAGTCTGGCGACTACCATTCTGCTCTCTATTGTCTGGCCGATGAATTAACTTCTGTGACAGATTCCGGTTGAGACTGTTTCCAATAGCGGATCTGCTCAAGTCAGCTAATGAAACTTCGTAACTGCTACGAATGAAAACAGGGACACCTGGTATGAGTCATCTATTTCCGCAATATGAAATCATTCCCCTTCCCGATTTTCAATTTTCTTTTTGCGTGAAAGGAAAAGAACGTCTCCGCTGGCACCATGATCCCCAATATACGCGTCCGTTCTTCTATCCTCTGACCGGTCCTGCCGGCGTTCCGTTAACACGAATCGGGCATCCTGGTGCGCCGAACCATGATCATCATCGGTCAGTCTGGTTTGCCCATCATCGCGTGCTGGGAATCAACTTCTGGGCAGAGGAGACCGGAACCCAAATCATTCAGAAACGCTGGCTTTCGATTGATGAACGGGAAAACGAGGCGATTCTGGCTGTCGAGCTCGAATGGTTTGACGGGCATGACCCTCAACCTTTACTACGTCAGGAATTAATTTCCGCCATCAGGACGAATTCGAAAGATGAGCTGTTCTTAGAACTGCAATCCACGTTTTACCCGACAGCGGAATCACTGGAGTTTCAGAAAACGAATTTCGGTTTTCTGGCGGTCCGCGTCGCCAGATCGATCTCGAGCTTTTTTGGAGGAGGCAAGATTACAAACAGCCGCAAACAGGTGGGTGAAAAAGAAATTTTCGCGAAACCAGCCGAATGGATGGATTATTCAGGACCTGTCACCCCTGAAATCAACGAAGGCATTACCTACTTTTATCATCCTTTCAACCCTGTCGCAGGATCAGAGGCAGCCGTCTCGTGGCATGTACGCGAAGATGGCTGGATGGGCGCTTCACCTTGCATGCATGGCTCACTGGAAACAACACGCAAGACACCGCTCACATTTCGCTTCCTGCTACAGGCACATGCAGGTGAAATCAATCACACGCAGGCGGACCGCATTTATCAGGAGTTTGCGCAGAGCCAGCCTTATCAGCTTAAGAAATCAGAACAGCGGCATACCAGCGCCACGGTGACCAGAGCTTCATAAACCGAGTCCTGTCTTACCAGACCAGTTCAATGCCAGCTGTGATCCCGTCAGTTGAAAACTTTGAGTTCTGCTGACGCACTTTGGTGCCTGTCGCCGGATTGGTTGAGGTACGGTCTTCATTGTAGTCAATAATGTCGTAAGCACGAGAGATCTGGCCGATATACAGGTAGTCATAACCAACGAAACACTTCAAGTGCTCGTTCAGGTTTAGTTTCGCATAAAGCGTAAGCTGGAACGTTGGAGAAAATTCGTTGTTCTTAGAGACGGAAACGATGTGCGGATCAGTCGGTTCAAACAACTGATCGGTGGCGACCTGGTTGGTGTTACGATTGAAACCGAATGTAAACTTTGGCTCCGCCCCGATGGAAAACCGGCTGTGCTTGAATTCCGCACGGGCACCAATGCTGGGACCAAACACACGATTCTCAACCTTAGAATAAATCTGCGTCGTGCGGGGTAACCCAATGCCGCCACCGGTATCGACGCCAACCTGATTCATATCTTCTCGCAGACTGATCGCGCGAAAACCGAATAACGGTTGCATGTGGAAACCTTCGCCGGGGAGATAGGGATCTAAAATGTAATTGACTCCCGTACCAACCATTTCCGTATTCAGGTCGACCGTGTAGCTGGTATCATAAACGTTCGTATTTGACGCCAGCGCACCATTGACATTGAAGTTCGTGACAACCACCAGATCATCGATCGGAACCGAATTGGTCTGTGTGGCAAAAATTTCATTGGTCGGTCGGGTTGTTTCATTTTTGAAAAGGCCCCAGACATTCCACTCCAGGCTGCCTTCAGGCAATGCAAACTCCAATACACCCCGCATCCCGTTGGCATCCATGGAACGGTCAGTAAAATTCAGAGCAACGCCGTTGCCTCGTGAGATACCTGTGGAGCGGTCAAAAGCTGCCGCTGGTGCAGTCGGATCAGGGTTGCCCAGAATCGGTGCACTCAACAGTACATTATCAGGCCCATCGATGGACCAGTGCAGATATTCCAGTCGCAGTTTGGAACTGCGGAATACATTTTTGATTGACTTATCAATGTCTGAATCATAAGACCACCCGCGATCTACAGGCAGTTTGCGAACAAGTGATCTTGAATAGGTATTGATGCCCGAAAACATTCCGGGATCGCCTCCATATTGATCATCGACCAGTTCTTCGTCACCTGACATGACGTAATCCACAGTGCCATCATCGGCTGCTGCTATATTTTTTTCCTCTCCCGTTAAACCGGTCGAGAACAGCAACACCAGTAGTGCACTTAGTCTGAATGGAGTAATCATCATTACTTTCCAGGATGTGCGACTCATCGATTAAAACCTTGAAATATTTGGATCAAAACACATGAAAGTGCTATTTAAAACGGTCCATGATTTATGATTAAGGAAGCAGGAAATTATTCAGGCTGATTTGGCCATCAAATGTACCCCCGCCAGGATTGAACAGCAGGAAGGTATTGTTATTCCCGACAGTAGTCACATTCACAACGTTATTCACTCCGGTACCAAGTATCAGCGGTCCGTTTGTCATCGCATTAAATCCGACAGCCTGTTCGATAAAGCTATCGCCATCGAACAAGCCGATAAGGTTGTTGTCGATGATGACAGAAGAGCTGGTGGCGTCAATCAGATCAAAGAAAATCCCTCGACCGGCAATATTGGTCATATTGATAATATTGGAGTCGATTTGAACGTTCGAGTTCGCAGCTAAATCCAGAAAACGGATACCGGTGGAATTGAAACCACCCATGACGATTCCCTGGTCAATATTTCCGGCAATCAGGATATTAGAAGGACCTTCTGTTGAAACCTGAATCCCTTCACTATCCGCACCCGACATAATGAAATTGTTATTATTGATCACATTTAATGTCATCAGGTCAGCTAAATCGTTGCTGGTGGCATCGATCAAGATCCCTTGATTATTTGATGCGGCGGTACCAATGAAGTTATTAGCGTTAGAAATCGTGATACTTTGTGGTCCTTCCCAGACAATATTCAGGTTGGCAGTATCAGAAACCGTATTCGTAAATGTATTTCCTTCCACCAGCACGTTCAGCAGGCTGTCATCCAGTAACCCACCCGATTGAATGAGAACCCCTGTCGAGCTGTCATCCGTAATCGTGTTGTTTTGAATTGTGACCGAAAAGAAATCATCGTCGGTATCAGTCAGTTCAATATTTGCCGTATATTGCAGAGAATATTCAGTGGTTGTGGTACCATTATTCAGCAATTCAGAATCCGTGATCTGGAATGTCCGGCCATTTTCGACGATAACACCAGCGCCGGCGGAATCTTCTACACGCACTCGTGTCAGATTCATGCGAGGCCCATCATCAACAGTGCTTTGATGCCACTCGATACCCGAAGTAGTCGGAGTCTGAATTTCCAGTCCGTCGATATTCACACGAGCAATGTCTTCCGCCCAGACCCCATGTGTGGCACTGGTGATCGTACCACCAGAATCAATGGTGGATCCGTCACCGGTAATCGAAAAGAGCCCGGGTGTGCGAACCAGTCGAATCCCCGCACTATTCCGATAGAAGGCAGCATCGCCGACACTACTCAATCCATTTAAATCCGGACCGGTTGTTGGTCCGGCTGTCACTGAAGTCAGTACCATCGAGAGACTGGTATCTTCAATGTCGATAGCGGCTGCATTCGTCACGGTAAAGATACCCCCGGTTGAACTGAGCGTACCAGAGTTATTATTGGCAATGAATGCCAGATTGTTGACGGATGTAACGCTCAAGTCGCCAAAGTTAACATTTCCCGGGTTATCATGCACGTAGATACCAACAGGAGGTGCTACTGGCGGATCTACGACAGGTGTAACATATGTGGCACTATTGGCCGTGACGCCGAGTGAGCTAAAGCTGACAATCGGCGTATTGTTGAGGAGATGCACAACGGGGACCGTGGCACCAGTCGTTCCGTTCACAATCGAATTTCCAAAGGAGACCTGGCCTGCGGTACCCCCCTGTCCGGCGTTATCGATCAACAGCACCGAACTTGTTGTGCTGCTATTGGAGAGAATCATGTTCCCCATTCTGATGACCGGACTGTCGTTGAACACAATAAATGCCTCAGCGGCTGTGCCTGAGATGGTTGTGGTCCCAGCCACATTAAAGGAGCCTGTATTGCCGCCTGCATTGAATGAAATCCCTTCTCCAGTACTACCGGTGATGCCCAGTGATCCGCTAAACGCGATATTCCCGCTGGAATTATTGACATCAATACCATGTTCTGTCGCAAGCGAGACTCCATTGGTGATGGTCGCGTTTCCGACAACCGACATATTCCCGGACAGGTTCTCGACCAGAACACCTGTACCATTACGATTCAGGACATTGACATCCTGCATCTGGAAAACACCTGAAAAGTCTTCCACAAAAATACTGGCATCAGTGGCTCCATCGATTACGGTTGCCGCCTGTCCTGTATTTCTGATCGTTACAATTGCATTGGCGCTACCCCCGGTCACATGAATACCTTCATTCGTGCTGCCTGTAATGGTGAGATTATCCAGAACCGCACCACCGCCAATATTGCTGATCAATACACCCTGGCTGCCTGTGTCCGAAATGGTTGAGTCTGTCATGTTTACAGACCCCCCTGTCGTATTCTGAATCAGGACTGCGCGTCCGGCTCCCGTATTGGTGATTGTTCCCGCATCGTATCTCAGAAGCGGCGTACCGCCATCAACGACAAATGCGTCGCCGGCAGAGTTTGTTACATTCGTCGATTCAAATGCCAGACTGCCTGACGTGCTGCTCAGGAATACACCTTCGTCGACGGCATCATTCACGTCAACATTATTCACGGTTGTATTCGAGACGCCAATTCCCACTATCCCACGGCCCGTGGGCTGATTCAGGACGAAACCGGAAAACTCACTGTCAGAAGCGAGCAGGACTCCATCGCCGACGGTGTTGTTAAAGGTAGGTCTCACGAGACTGTTTGGCCTGAGAGGACTGCCATACAATGGTGAGTGTGGCAGTAATCGGGAACCGAAGCCTTGAATATCTATGTAATGATTAACTCCCTGACCTTCACCCAGGACCCGGTCTCCGGAAGCAAGCGTGATGGGTGGCCCGTTATCAAATTCACTGCCTGCATGCGTGAAGATAATGTCAGAGGCAGGTCCCCCTTGCGCAGCTGCAATTGTCTGGAAGGGACTGAGAACCATCCCGTCTCCTCCGGCTGCTGCCTGTGAATCCACGTGGGAAACCGTCCAGGGCAGACCGGTTGCCGGGTTAATGGCAACCAGATTCTTATCCACTACATCACGTTGTTCAACAACGACGTTGTAGTTTCTTCGAACCCGTTCAGCCATACGGTACATTTGAGTGGATTTTTCCATTGCGTTCCACTCAGGACGACCTGCGAATGTCCAGGTAATATTGAACAGCACATTCGTTTTGTATGTGTCATCATTCGTCACGCTCAGTTCTGTCAAAACATTCGGTAGCGGGTTGGCCTGTAAACGACCGCGCCAGCCCCAGACATCTTCACTGCCTGTTGCCGCAAAATGATAGGTTCCCGCGTAAGCCCGCGCTTCAAATTTTTGTGCCAGTTGCCCCCAGATGGGAACTCCGAATTCGGCATCAAAACCACGCATGGCGGTTCCCAGTGTGCGCGTTTGATCGTAGAGCACGTTGTACCCCGAAAATCTCTGGCTGCCTTCATTAAATTGAAGGTCTAACTGTTGCTGACGATTACCAAAGGGCATATAGAAATTACCGTTTGCATCCCAGTAGCGGCCCATCGTTTCCACGCTGAGCACAACCTGCTGGAAAATTTTGGTTGTCGAGTCATCACGATCGTAATAAACCCCGGCCCCAAAAATCCGATCCGTGTCATAATTATAAAATCGATAGCCGAGACCGGCGCTTCCACCAAGATGGCCGCGATTGGTTCTGAACAGACGAAAATCTCCAAACAACATACCTGCATCGTCAGGATTTTTTGTAAAAGTAAACAGGTATGGCATGGCCTCCATATGGGAAATCGACTCGTTCAAGCCGACAGTTTTCCCGGCCTGATGACCGGCTCGAAACAGGGTTCCCATTCCATCTCCGGGAACCACCGATGAAATTCCATACGGGCCATCTGAAGGTTCTGAGCCGTCGGCAATGATTGTCGAAAATTCCATTTCTTCTTGGGCCAATAATGTTCCAGACATGGCGGATATCGCCAGAACAGTTACGCCGGCAATCAGGCGAAATGCAATTTTCATAAACCGTCCAGAATAGCTTGATGTCGACACAGGCATCTGTTTCACCTCGATAATGCACGCTGAGTGCAATTTGGCGTTATCGTCCCGCTCTGTTTTATTTTGATCTGTCATGAAATTGTTTTTATCTATGACAATAATTTCAGGAAAACCCGTCAGATTATCGCAAACGGTAATCTTCCGAATTCAGTAAAAAGCCGAGGAGAAATCTCCACAGACTCGATCTATCAAGTCGTACTTACACTACACACAGACTCTCAATCACAGACAGATTCACCAATGGCAGAATTACAGCCACTGAGAATTTGCGATTCTGAGATTAAACGTCTTAAAAAAATCAATTGTTTTCAGGGATTAAATCTGCTCGACCAGCCTGTAATCATCATGAGAGAGGAAATGATTGATCATTACGGTGCTATCGGAGGATAGAAACTGGTTGAACTTCTTGGATATGTTGTGCCACGAACCGGGAAAATGAGATTTTTAACGGAGACGTGGTACTTTTATTTGAGTAGTTAACAGGTTATTTTTAAGGTGAAATGTAACCCGGAAGAATCGGTTGATCACCCTTCAGGTAAGGCTGATCCGTTTTGAACTGAAAAAGAAAATATTCCCGAATGGTTTACTTACTTCTCAGCTCAGAGAGAGAGTGATTCTTTGAGTTTAAGAGATGTTGGGCGGGAACATATGCAAATTTCAAATCTGACGAAAGACGAATTTGACATTTCCACAGCGATTTTTTTGACAATTTTCAAAATAGTCGAGTAAAAACACCAGCTTTCTTTCTGTTCTGAACCCTTTTTAAGAGGGGAAATGGCATACTACCTTTATGAGTAACCAACCTTATTTAGTCAATTTGGCGCTGCGTCTGGCAGCCGGTCTGGAAAAACTGCCACCAGAGACGTTAGAAAAACATCGGTCTTTTATTCTGAAGCAACAGCAGGCAGATGGTGGTTTTTCCGGGCGAGACGGCGGCTCTGATCTCTATTACACCGGATTCGCGGTTCGCAGTCTGGGAATTCTGGGAGGCCTTAAAAATCAGGAATGTCTTGATCTCAGCCGATTTCTGAAACAATTCAAGATCGAAAACCTGTCGACCATCGACCTGCTGAGTTGGCTCTACTGCGCACTGATCATTCAGGCCTCGGGAGGAGAAGATCTCTTAGCTGAGGCACCTGCTAACTGGAATTCACAGATTTCCGGGAATCTGGAGCGATTGAGAACAAGCGACGGCGGTTTTGCGAAATCAGAACAAGGTGCACTGGGAAGCACCTACCATACTTTTCTGGTGGTATTAATCTACCAGCTGATCGGTCTTGAGATTCCCGCTAAGAACGATTTAATCCAGTTTCTGTATGACAGGCAGCGCGACGATGGTGGCTTTGTAGAAATTACACCCATGAAACGGAGTGGAACAAACCCCACAGCGGCCGCTGTTGCGACACTCATCATCCTGAACTCGATGGATGATGAACTGAAAGAGGATGTGCGCGATTTCCTGACTCAGGTCAAAAGTTCCGAAGCAGGCTTTCAGGCGAATACCCGCATTCCTTTCGCCGATGGTTTGTCAACGTTTACCGGATTGCTCACAGCTCAGGATCTCGATCTCAACTTAAAACCACTCGTCGATCAAAGTCAATTGAGGAAGTTCATGACCGAGTGGCTTGAGTTTCCGACAGGGGGATTCCGCGGTGCCAGTTGGGATGAACAGGCTGATGTGGAATATACTTTTTATGGCCTGGGTGTTCTGGCACTGCTTTCGAGGTAACCAGCCTGTCTCGATGATCATTGTCACAATGATCATCGAACGGGAGACGCCGCAGTAAACCCGGGCACAGACTAGTCTTGAGTATCTTCCAGATAAAGTAAGCGTCCGCATGACTTACAGAAGACGAGCCGCCCTGAATTCAGTTCCACCCGCAGCTGAGGTTCGATCATCACATTACAGGCGGAGCAAAACTTGCCCGCCACGTAAGCCAATGCCCCCGCCCCATGCCCCCGCACGAGTCGTGAATATTGAACCTTGATGCTATCCGGAATGATCTGTTCAGCATCGGCAATCGCCGCTTTGCATTCTTCGATTTCTTCATCCAGTCTGTCGCGGGCTGCTTCAAATTCCTGCTCTGTTTTTTTGGCGTCTTCGTGTGCGGTGTCTTTTTTTCTGACCCAGTCCTGCACTTCAGCTTCCGCAGCGTCAATTTTTTCCATCAACTCCAGAATTTCATCTTCCAGGACACTATTCGCCATTTGATCTGCTTCGATTTGTCCCTTGATAATGTCAAACTCTTTATTTGACGAAGCGGTATTCAGCTTTCCCTTTAAATTAAGGATTTTTGCCTCGTTAGAATTCATATCCAGGTTCTTCTGCTGGACCTGCTTTTTCAGCTGAGAAACCACTTCCTGAGCCGTCTTGAGTTTGTCTTCCTGCTGTAATGCGAACTGTTGTTTAAACTGGATTCGCTTTGGGCCCCGCTCTAATTTCTCGTTAACATCATGCAATCTTAAATAGAGATGATGTAAAGCTTTTAAACTGGCTGCAGTCGTTGACATGTTAAAGAACTCCAGAAACGCTTATTTTTGTGAGGCAGAAAAGGAAATGCCTCGGTGCACTTGTTTTGTTATAAAGATTTTTGCTGCAAATAGCCAGACATACGCGGATAATCTGCCTGATCTTCTCAGCCTCACCTCATAAAACAGGCGATTGCTGATCCGAACCGAAAAAAAAACGCCGATCAAAAATGATCGGCGTTTGAATTTAGATGCTGGCAGAGGCCGTAGCGTCCACTTCTTCGACTTCCGGCTCAGACTGCCCCCACTCAGGGACTAAGCCTTCGATAAAGCCTTGTAACTGCTTACTGCGAACCGGATGTTGCAGTTTCCTGACCGCCTTGGCTTCAATCTGTCGGACACGTTCGCGGGTCACCTTGAAAATCCGACCGACTTCTTCCAGGGTATAGGTATAACCATCACCTAAACCAAACCGAAGTTTGATGATTTCACGCTCACGGTAAGTCAGCGTTTTCAAAACATGGTCGATTTTATCCTTGAGCATTTCCTGGCTGGCTGTGTTGACAGGACTGTCCGAATCGGAATCCTCAATGAAATCACCAAAGTAACTGTCTTCACTTTCCCCCACAGGACGATCCAGGCTGATGGGATGGCGGGAGATTTTCATTACACGCCGCGTTTCTTCCAGACTGATGCCGGCCACTTCTGCGGTTTCTTCCATCGTGGGCTCCCGCCCGTTTTCCTGCAGCAGTTGCTTGCTGACCTTCCGCAATTTGGACATGGTCTCAATCATATGCACGGGAATTCGAATGGTACGTGCCTGATCTGCAATGGCACGTGTGATGGCCTGTCTGATCCACCAGGTGGCATAAGTCGAGAATTTATAACCCCGACGATATTCATATTTATCGACGGCTCGCATCAGGCCTGTATTGCCTTCCTGAATCAGATCGAGGAAGCTCAAACCACGGTTCCGGTATTTTTTGGCAATCGAAACCACCAGACGCAGGTTACCTCCCGAGAGTTCCCGCATCGCTGTTTCATAATCAAGATAGCGCTGTTTGACCGCTTTGACCCGTTCACGAAGTGTTTCGGGAGTCTCCATGGTCATCGAAACCAGGTCCTGCAATTCACGATCAAGGTTGGACCGGTCATCCTTGGAATTTTTCGCTTTCAGATCGTTCATGTCACGAATCTGATCTTCCAGTTCCGTCATTCGATGAGAAATCTGCTCCAGTCGCTTCATGCCGATTTGCAGACGCTGCGTTCGCAGGCTTAATTCTTCAATCAGAGTCGCCATCTTGCGACGTCGCTTATTCAATGTCGCATACGCTTCACGACGTTCGTTCTTCGGCAATTCTGGATTGAGGAATCTCTGGAAGTCACCCGCATTTTTGTTACTGAGAAATTCCAGTGTCTTCAGATTGTGAGGCATCCGACCGAGTATCTGGTTCTTCTCGAGTCCTTCCGTGACAGATACTTTGATCGTTCTGTCAAAAGGCAGATCGGATCGATGTACTTTTTCCAGTATTTCAATCGCCTGACGCATGGCATAATCACTGCTCAATAACTCGCGACGGAAACGGCGACGTGTGATTTCAATCTTTTTGGCAAGACGAATTTCTTCCTCGCGTGTCAGCAGAGGAATTTCCCCCATCTGCGTCAGATACATGCGAACGGGATCATCGATTCGACGTGCGGTATCATCCACCGTGCGCGACCGGCCCCCTTTCGTTTTTTCCGGTTGTAAGATCGTAATGATCTGATCGGGAATGATGTCTAATTCGATCTCCTCGATCGTCAGCAGGAGGTTATCGAGCTTTTCAGGATTCAGTGCTTCATCGGGAAGATAAGCGCTCACCTGATCGTAAGTCAGATATCCCTGTTTTTTGCCGTTTTCAATAAGTTCATTCAATCGGGCGTCGAGTCGGTGCACGTTGCTTCTCCCAATCTTTCAAGTTAAATAAGGCTCAGATGTGTTTTTTATGTCGTTTTTGATGGAATTCAGATGCTTGCTTCAGCATTTCTTTCGCATCCGAATTCAAAGTCTGTTTCTGGGTGCTCTGGAACAGAAGCCCCTTTTTCGTTCGTTCGTGGTGTTCCCGTTCTTCCCGCCATTTCAGGTTCTTGATTGAATGCCTCAAAAAATGAGGAAGTCCTTCGAGTGGCATGGGGCTGGAATGGAGTTTTGAATGGATCGCTTTTTCGTGAGCATGGGCGTCAATTTTTACGACCAGCTGCTTCAGATCCGGATCTTGAATTCGATCCAGAATTCGATTCAAATCGGGTAGAAGCCCCTCTTCAGTTAAATCGATGCTTAACTGATACAGAAACCGTAATTGAAGATTTTTCAAGTTGGCAGGGGAAATATGTTGATGAATCTGGGGGACGCATTCCGGGTACACAAAGATGATTTCAAGAAGTTCGCTCTCAAGTTGATTGTCTTTCGTTGTGGTATCTGTATCCTGGCTGCTGCCGGGCTGATGATTGGTACTCGGAACCGAGCGGGATTCATTAGAGGAGAGACTCGAATTAAGATTTGTTTTTTTCTGCTTTACTTCACTCAGTCGTTTTCGGACAACTGCTTCCTGTAAACCCAACCTATCTGCTAACTTTCGTAATATGATGTCTTCACGAATTTTGCCGGTTAGGTTGGGACTTGCCGCCAAAAGCTCGAGCATTTCTTCTAAAATTCGGTGCTGACCATCAATTGACTCCAGTCCAAATTTCTTGAGACAAACATTCAATTTAAAATTCCAGGCCTCAGGAGCTTGATCGATCAACTGCTTCAACGTCTCTGCTCCTTCCTCTTCCAGAAATTCAGCAGGATCTTTACCCGCTGGCAGCGTTAAAATTCGTAAATCGACTTCTTGCGAGATGAATTTGGTTAAAGAACGTTCCGCCGCCTGCTGACCTGCGTTGTCACCATCAAATACAAGTACGACTTTTCTCGCCAGACGTTTGAGATAAGAAACATGAGATTCTGTCAGCGCCGTTCCCAGGGTCGCCACCACATTCGTCACACCAAACTGATGCGCTGTGATGCAATCAGTGTACCCTTCGACGACGACGACCGTCTCAGTCTCACGAATTCTCTGTCGTGCTTCATCCAAACCGAACAACAGCTTGCTCTTAGTAAAGATAACGCTCTCTGAACTATTGAAATATTTGGCCACTCCCTCAGCGCCGCTTCCCGGGAGAATACGTCCCCCAAAAGCAACAACTCGTTTCCGCTCGTCGCGAACCGGAAACATCACCCGATTGACGAAATAATCGGAATAGCGGGTGTGACCTTCTTTTTTGAAGATCAATCGGGCTTCCGATAACAATGTCGCCGCATATCTACCCTGTGCACGGTTGACCAGCCATTGCCAGTCATCAGGATGAAAGCCCAGGCGAAACTGTTTGATTGTTTCTTCGGTATAACCGCGCTCTTCCATCAGATAGCGACGGGCAAATTCTCCTTCTCTGGTTTCCAGCAGGCAGTGGTGAAACTGTTGCTCGGCCCACTTCATTACTTCAAATAAGGAGGTTTTTTCCACCAGTTGGGAGTGCGAAGCATTTTGTGCGCGGGGCGTGGTCTGGGGCAGTTCCAGATGTGCTTTCTCCGCTAGAATCTTCAGTGCTTCGAAGAACGTGACATCATCGTATTTTTCCACCCACGAAAAACAGTCTCCTCCCGTATTACACACCCAGCAACGCCAGGTGCCTCGCTCGGAATAGACCACCATCGAGGGATTATGATCGTTATGAAAAGGGCAGATACCTTTGAAATCGTGACCGCTGGGAATCAGTTGTACTGACTCAGACACCAGCTCAACGATGCTCGTTCTCTGGCGGACCAGTTCTTTGAAATTTTGATCAAATCCTGGTAACACCAATTTCTCCTGAACAGTAAAAGCGGCCCCTCTGTGTCACTTCTCCATCTGGCTTGAAAAGTAGACACACGTATCTCACATCAGCGGGCTTCCCTGCTCAACTTCGCTTACTCTAATTTTACCTCATACTTTGTGATGGTCAAGAAAATCCGTAGAGGGATTTCCAAACTATACAGCCGCTTAAGATCAAAATTTATATAATGTTACAAAAATGCCTAAGCGCATAAGTACAAGTAAAATCATAAACTAAACCCAACCTCCTCCGCCTGCTCAATCAGATTTAATTCCGTGACCTGATTAAGGTATCACAAATGGATCAGACAGTTGGTTTTTATGAATTATAGGCATTATAGCCAGGGAAACAAGAGCTGCAATCGACACCCGAACGCACATCCTGTTTAACCGCTATCTCAGCCGGATTCTTCTTGGTTCAAGAATGAACCTGGAGACACGATCTTCAACCTGAGCACAGGTGAAAGACCTGGAACCGCATCCGGTAAAATCGCGTCAGCCCTCAATAACGCAGGGCATAAACGGCTCTCGACAGGTAAAAACCCGCGCGTTTTCCTTCAGGCTTGAACTCTCAGAATCCCAAAAAGCAAAAGGCAGTCGATCAGTTCCCTGCTTTTTCTGAACACTTATTCTGCAGGAGTCTCTACCGGCGCGTCAGCCTCGGAGAGCTGCCAGAGTGAAATCGTGCCAAACTTTTCACCGCATTTGGGGCATTTTGTTTTGGCAATCCCTTTACCCGTTTTACCCCCGATGCGCTCTTTCTTTCGGGAATCTTCACTCACAATCAACTGACAGCCCTGGCACTGTCGCCCTGCGAGAGTCAACTTGATTTCGGAATCCGCCTCATAATAATCAAGGTTTTCGTTGTCCAGCGTTTCGAATGATTGCTCGCTATAGTGGCAGGTTACTTCTTTGATCTGGTCGTTCAAGGGAATTCCGGAATCCTGTCCCAGATTTGTCAGTCCAAATTCTTCCGACAGAACAGCATAAAACTTGCGATACTCGGTCAATGAAAAGGTCAGATACTGATTTTCTTTGGCGTTTTCCTGCTTTGGCAATGCAACGGCAATCCGTCCTTTTCCAAAAACGGGCACTCCCGCAAAAACCGATTCATGATCATACATTGCAGGAAATGCGACTCGCAAAGTCGAAAGCTGATCGCCGTTCAATGCCTGCACGCTGGCAGCGGGAATTTCCGCTACGTCTTTTTCTTCACGTAGATGTTGCGAAATCTCGGCTCTGGCCTTTTCCTGTTTTTCCTTAGAACCGCCGCCCAGCAGACCCGCTTTCACCAACCCCAGGATCAGCATTTTCTCAGGAGAAATCGCCAGATCGATTGTCGTAAAAGTCTTTTCGAGACTGTTGGGTTTCAACTTGAGTTTGGTCGGATCAACGGCATGTAACTTGATGTCTTTTAACCAATGGGTATAGGAGCCGGCATTCAATCCCTCTGCCACGGCAGCTTCGCCGGTCTGAGCGGCCTGATCAGCCGTGGATTCGTCTGTGTCCTTGTCTGTTTTACCAGAGGTTAAGGGGACGAGGTACAATACGTCACAGGCGGGACATTTTCCGGCTGAACCGCGATACTCTTCACGTACACGGATTCGATGCCCGTTTGGACAATAAACGACAATGCCCCCGTCAATACTACCGGCGCGGCGCCGTCGTTTCCGTCCGGAACCTTTGCGGCGTTTTTTTTCTTCTTTTTCCTCTTCCATCGCCACATTCAATAAGACGTCACCTCCTGTCGCCACCGAATGGTCTTCAGCGGGAGTCTCTTTGATTTGCTTTGATTTCTCTTCGGCTTCCACCTCGGCGGGAGCATTCTGTTCTGCTTCTTCGGGTGTTTCTTCCCTGGCCAGAGGAATGGTGTCCGACTCTCCCTCGTCGCTGTCCTGCTCATTACCGTTCAGCTGAAAATCATCGTCTGTCGCTTCATATTCCGTAACCGCAATACTTTTATCCAGGATGAAATCGTCATCATCGAGATCGGAATATCCCGTCATTGTTGCTGTGGAAGTCTGCGTATTCGCTTTGGCAGACTCCTCTGAATCATCCGGCAGTTGACTGAAAATCATCGGTGCCGGATTTTCCTGCATCTTGCGATACGCTTCTGCGATATCTTCGCGCATGAAGGAGCCACAATTCCAGCAGCGAACGAGACCAGTGCGAACCATCTCGTTACAAAGCGGACATGGAATCTCGTTAGAATTATTATTTTGTTCATCCGGAGTTATGTCGTTTGACATAATTGATCCCTGTAATTTGATAATTCATTACGTTAATGATAGTCAGATAATTAAATCATGAATGCTTCTGCAGATTGAAGAAAAAATAAAATCAGAAGCATTTTTAATATGAGAACGATTGATCGAAAATTCAATGTGCACTATCGCGCATTGTCAGACTAACATAGAGCCTGGGCAAATGCAGTACCGTTTTTCGCTTTTATTAAGATTCATAAAGACCGGGCGCCAAGCAATTTCCTCATTCGCTGAAAGAGGCAATTCCCGCCTGGTATCTTATTGTAAACCTACTCTATTCCACTTTCAAAGCAAGTTGTAGATGCGAAATATCTTACCCGCCTTCTTACTCCTGATGGCGTGCCAGTTAACGGTATCGTCCCACGTGCTATTATACTCGATCCGAAAGGCATAAAAGACACTATAATCAACCTGACTACAACTTAGCCTATACGAGACACATAAAATGTTCAAGAGTATAGACCTCTGCGCCTGTCAGACTGAATAAATGATTTTATCGCTCCCCCCACACCTCAGGAAGAAATCAAAAGAGCAGGGACTTTCAGACACGCTGCTGTTATAGTGGAGCCGTTATCTGGAAGGGAGATCACCATCGATGGCAAATGCGGAACAATATCTTAAACCTGAAGTCATCCAGACAGTAGCGCGTCTTGACTTGAGAGCGAAATTCATCGTAGAAGGCTTCCTCAGCGGCCTGCACGCCAGTCCTTATCATGGGTTCAGTGTCGAATTCAGTGAGCACCGGCGTTATACCCAGGGAGATGACCCGCGCGATATCGACTGGATGGTTTACGCAAAAACCGACCGATATTACATTAAAAAGTATCAGGCGGAAACGAATCTTACCGGTTATCTGGTGCTGGATTTATCAGAGAGCATGGCTTACACCTATCGGCAGCAGCTTTCGAAATTCGATTACTCAATCTGCCTGGCCGCCTCACTGGCATATATGATGATTCATCAACAGGACCCCGTCGGACTGATTACCTTTGGAGATCGCATCAAAGATTTTCTCCCCGCGCGCAGTAAACGAGGTCAACTGGGAAACATTCTGGCCATGCTGGCTAATTCCCAACCTGCTGGTACCACAGAAGTTTCACAAAATATTCAGCAAATGGCCTCGATGATCAAACATCGCAGTCTGTTCATAATCTTCTCAGATTTATTAACGGATCAGAAAAATGTAATCGACAGCCTGCAACGACTTCGCTACGCAGGCCACGATGTCATCGTATTCCACATCCTGGATGAAGCCGAGGTCTTTTTCCCCTTTGAAGGCATGGTTGATTTGAAAGAACCCGAAGCCGGCGATTCGATGGTTCTGGACGCCGAAGGAATGAAGGCAGACTATCTCGAAGCGGTGCAGGAGCTGCGCGACACCTATGCGGTAAAACTGCAGGCGCTCGGCGTCGATTATGTTCCCCTCGATACCAGCATGCCTTTCGACAAAGCGCTCATTGAATATTTATCACAGCGAAAAGCCCGTTTTTAACTATCCATATGAACAAATCATTTTTACATTTCTTCATATACGACATCAATACCAGGTTAAGTTATAATGATTCGACGTGGTTTACAGGTTGCAGTGAAAGAGTTCTTGAAATCTTAACCCACTATGCCACTCTATGAGCTTGCAAGAGCCGGCCCTCGATTTTAGAGTGTGAATCACTCTGGATCATTGTGTTCGAATGGAATCCTGAGTTTTGGCCCCTGTCATGGATGCTGGCCTGACTGTGATCTGCTTTATTCTCTGTTTTGTTTGGTTTTCTGTCTTAGAAAATTGAATTTTTTACCAACGGAGGACTGTCACAAATCGTACTAAACTCGCAAATCTTCTAGCGTTAGTTTAATTGGTTCTCTTTTCAGGACTGAGATACTGTTCTTATTACTAGTCATAATCTAACTATCAAATTGTGGAGCTAAGAACCGCCAATGGACAACGAGCCAGTCATTCAGATTAGCAATCTGACAAAAATCTACCGTGATTTCTGGGGCCGCAAAAAAGTTCGTGCACTCAATTCCTTAAGCCTCGAAGTAAAAAAAGGGGAGATCTTCGGTCTTCTGGGCCCCAACGGCTCGGGGAAAACCACCACACTCAAACTGCTGCTCGGTCTGCTTTTTCCCTCGGAAGGAGACATTAAAGTCCTCGGCCAGCCGGCATCGAATGTGGAAAAGAACGAACGCATCGGATACCTGCCGGAAGAGTCCTATCTGTACCGCTTTCTGAATGCAGAAGAAACGCTCGATTTCTACGGACGCTTATTCAAGATGTCGGCTAAAGAGCGTCGTGAGCGGTCTGCCGAGCTGATTGAAAAAGTCGGTCTGGGACATGCCAAAAAACGGCAGCTCAAAGAATACTCAAAAGGGATGACCCGCCGCATCGGTCTGGCCCAGGCACTCATCAACAATCCCGATCTGGTCATGCTCGACGAACCAACCAGTGGTCTCGACCCGCTCGGTACCGACGATATGAAACGCATGATTCTGGAACTGAAGGCACAGGGTAAAACCGTGCTGATGTGCAGCCACCTGCTGGCTGACGTGCAGGATGTCTGCGACCGGATCGCCATTCTGTATGGCGGTGAATTGAAAGTCATGGGGCGCGTTGACGACCTGTTAAAAGAACAGGATGAAACGCAAATCCTGACTTCCCGTCTGAGTGAAGAGGCGATCAAGGAAATTGAACAGGTGGTTGCGAAACATCAGGGCAAAGTTGGTACGGTTGACCATCCGACCGCGACACTGGAATCACTGTTCCTGAAAACCGTTCAGGAAAGTAAAGAACGTCCGGGACAACGTTTCGTTCCAGACACTGAAGAGAAAAAGGCTTCCGAGTAAGCAACATTATTTTTTTGTATGTTTCTAATGTCTTTACTCAAGATTATTAACTCTGGCTCTGACTGATTCGAACAGTAGAGCATCATTTCCTATGAGATGTTATTCACAGAAGTAAATCATTATGTCTTTTGATCCTATTCCGTATGACCTGCTGGATGCTTTTAAACATTTTTTCAGTGTGTTTGGAAGCACGATGCTGATTGCAATCGTTGTCTGTTTAATTGTCGGAGTTCTCACTCGTGGAATGAGTGGGATTGGCGATGTCTTTCGTGGCATCCTGGATTTCTTCGTACAAATCACGCATGTCTCCTGCCGCCGCGTCTGGTCACTGTCCATTTTGACGGTCCGTGAAGCGCTCCGGCAAAAAATTCTGTTCGTCTTCATCATCTTTGCCGTTTTATTCATGTTCGCAGGCTGGTTTCTCTCCGGCGCTGCAGACAGACCGGATCTGCAGGTGCAGTCCTACATTGATTTCGTTCTCAAAGCCATCAGCTGGCTCGTCATTCCGATCATGCTGCTGCTGGCATGCTGGTCTCTCCCCGAAGATATTCGTCTGAGAACCATTCATACCGTTGTCACCAAGCCCGTTTACCGGATTGAAATCGTCATGGGCCGCATGCTCGGCTTTACGCTGCTGGGCAGCGCGATCCTGCTGGTGATGGGAACCGTCGGATACATCTGGATCAATCGGCAGGTTCCGGAAAGTGCCCAGTATAAACTGGTCTCCAAAGTTCCGGTCTACGGTTCGATTTCCTTTACCGACCGCGAAGGTGCCCCTACCACAGCCGGCATCAATGTCGGTGACATCTGGATGTACCGCAGTTACATCGAAGGCGCCACCAAAGCACGCGCTGTCTACAAATTCAAGGGAATCGACGAGAGTGACGCGATTAATGACAAACTGGTACTGCAGTCTTCCTTTGAAGCATTTCGTACTCACAAAGGCAATATGGACAAAGGGGGCATCCTCTATCAGTTCATCTTTGTCAATGATGAAAAAAATCTGCGTGTTCCCTCGCGACCACTGATCAACAAGGAATATTCAGACAACGTGCTGGAAATCAATCGCAAACTGAAAGACGACAATGCCGATGGAGGAGCCGGTGAAGAACTGGATATTTTCACCGATCTGGTTGATAAAGACGGAAACCTGACGGTTGAAGTCCAGTGTCTGGAAGCTGGACAACTGCTGGGTATGGCCCGCCCTGACCTCTTTATTCGTACTCCCGACCACGCTTTCCTTTCAGGATATTCCAAGGCTGTCTTTGGAATCTGGCTGCCGATGGTACTCGTGATCATGCTCGGCGTCACCATCAGCTGTTTCGTGAAAGGCCCTGTTGCCATCCTGACGACGTTGACGATCGTCCTGGTCGGCTTTATGTCGAAAGAGTACATGACCGAACTTCTCAGTGGTCAAATGCAGGCAGCCGGAGCCATCGAGGCCTGGTACCGTTTGATAACCCATATGAACTCGCAAACGGAACTTCCTGCCGGCCCCGTGAAATTCATGATTGAAATTGTCGATACCGGTATCATTAACTTCCTCTGGTTATGCCAGCAGATTATTCCCAACTTCGGCGTCTTCTCCAACATGCGGGAATATGTCATTAAAGGTTTTGATGTGTCATGGGACGCAGCCTTGCTGCCCGGCATTATCACCACCGCGGCCTACATTCTTCCTTGTTTACTTGTTTCTTTCTATAGCCTGAAACTTCGCGAATTGGAGGCGAAATGAACAAACTCACTTCCAAACATCGTAAGCTCGCTTATGTCATTGCCATTATCGTACTGCTGATCCCTGTGATCTGGCTCGGTATGCCTTCCACTGGGGAAGAAGGCTCTGGCGGCGAACTTGCCAAACTACGTGTCAAACATGAGCTCGGGGAAAGTACCCTGGGTGATGTGGACCCGTCCAGCGCGTCAATGAACTTCGTTCTGCTGGGACTCCGCGGCATTGCTACAAACATGCTCTGGTTAGATGCCAAAGACTATCAGGAAAAGAAAGAATGGGCCAAACTGCGGTCCACCGTTGATTCGATCATTCTCCTGCAGCCACACTATATGAAAGTCTGGGACTTCCAGGGCTGGAACCTCGCTTATAATGTGTCCGCAGAATGGGACGCCGTCGAAGACCGCTACTTCTGGGTCAAAGAAGGCATCAAATTCCTGAATGAAGGTGTCACACGCAACGAGCGATTTCCTGAACTCGACTGGAAGGTCGGAAACCTGCACGGCCAAAAAGTCGGTCGTTCTGATGAATGGAAACTCTTCCGTAAATTTTATAAGGTCGACCCCGATACCGAACGCTTTAAAGACGGCCCTGATCCGGAAATCAATCCCGAACGGCTGGATAACTATCAGGTCGCCAAGGAACAATTCCTGATTGCGAACGAAAAAGAACTGAAGCATAAACAACATTTGCAAATGAGAATGCTGTTTCGTGGTTCTCCCTGGCACGCTCAATTCGATTATGCCAACGCCATGCAACGCGAAGGGAAATTCGGAAAGCAACGTACGGACGCCTGGGCACAAGGCTTTAAAGACTGGACCACCATTTTCGGCCGGGAAGAGTTCATCACTCCCAAAGGTCCGATCGTTCTGGAATGGACCGAGGACGATATCAAAAACCTCGCCGCTCGTGACGATAACATCACAGAAGCTGATGTAAGACATTGGATCAACCGCTATCAGGATACGTCCAACTATCGCTTCTGGCGAACACGTGCCCTTTCCGAATCGGAAACGGAAACCATCGATGCCCACAAGGCGATCTACGATGGTGAGCAACTCTTCCGCAGTGGTAAGTTCGACGAAGCCAAAGTACAACTCGAAAAAGGCATGGCACTGTATGCCCTGGTCCTGAATAAATACCCCAGTCTGTTGAGTGAAGACCTGGCCATTGAAGAAGGATTGCAGGCGGTCATTCTCTGGAGATACATTCATGACCTCAAAGGTCTGCAGGTTCCTGCCAGCTTCCCGTTAAAACCACTCTGGAACAAAGAACAGGGACGTGTTCCCGAACTCGAAAACGATTTGCGTCGACGTTACGGAATTCAGTAACAGCCGATGCTTGCATTGGATAAACGAACAGAGCCACCCGGATGAGCGGGTGGCTCTGTTTTTGTTTCCCGATCATGCTGATCGGAATGAATCTCACTGATCCGTCGAATACAGTTTCTGAATCTCCTCCGCATTCAAAGCCCGTCCCACCAGTTTCAGATTTTTCATTTTTCCGTTGAAATAATCGTGGGCACCAAAACCGATCTGCAGTGGTTTGTCGTTTGTCAGATCATAATCGGCGGGATCAAACGGCGAAGACGTCGCCACCAGACTGCCATCAACATAAAGTTTCAGCCGATCTTCCGCTTTGACTGCAACAATATGCCGCCACCCCGGTTTGAGCGCTGTATCGTACGTCGCACTCTTGCCGGCTTCGATTGAATGCACGCGGCCCGCGGGTAACGTTCCTGCAAACAGGCGCCCCTGAAACACGGCCATCGACCACACGCGGCGATAACGTACATCGGGTGTCATATCGAGGCGACCGGTATTCTTCCAGTCGACTCCGCCGTCATAACGATATACTTCTCCCATCGGAAGTGAGCCGGAATACATCTTGCCGTTATATACCACGAGTGGCATGCTCTCTTTCTCATCACCCAGTTGCCCGGCGAGCTCCCATTTGTCTTTACCCGCATAGCGATAAACTTCCGCGTGCGGCCACTCACTCACGTAAAGATTCCCTTCGTACACGGTAAACCCATACGTCTGCGTCGCCTCACCGACCTGACCCGCATTCATCCAGGTCTTTCCGTCAAAGCGAAAGACCTCTCCTGAGTCATAACTGGTTGCAAAAAGTTCGCCGTTATAAACCGCCATCGATTCAACACGTTTCCCTTCAGGCACACCACACGAAGTCCACTGCTTGCCCCCGTCATAACGATAAAAGGCAGCCGGTGCATACATCGAAGAGGCATACAGCTTTCCTTTATAAACCACCATTCCGTTAATCGCTTCCACGCCCGGCAGATTGCCGCAGTCAACCCACTTGCCATCTCCTTCATACCGGTAAACGTTTCCCCCCCAGTTCGGATTCTCTGATTCGGACAGTGAAGAACCTTTTAAACGATACTTGCCCGTCCCGGCATACAGTTTCCCGTTATAGACCGCCAGTGAATTGACCGCGTTACAGACATCCGGCGTGCCGCAATCGATCCACTTCTGATCGCCATCAAATCGAAACACGCGACCGGCCGCATCCTTACCCGGCACACAGGTCCCGGCAAACAGTTGCCCGTCATAAACGGCCATGCTGAAAATCAGAATGGCATCGCCCAGACGACCATGGTCCGTCCACTTCGCATCGATTTTTCCATTATCAATTCCAAACTGCAGATGACGGTCGTTAGACTGACTGCTGGTGACGCCGGCATGATTTTTAATGCTCAACTGAAAACCCTTGCGCGTTTTCGCATCATACTTGCTGAGCACGGTTCCAATCACATCATCCAGGTCGGCACTCGTATTCACAGACACCGCAATGGAAAATTCGCCGGTCCCCAGAGACAATGATTCAGAATCCGGAACTTCAATATACGCGTTCCGTCCATCAAAGCCCGCAGGCTGATCAGACTTCAGCAGCACGCCCCGGTTCACACCATTGTTTTGTTTTCCGCTTTGATCCAGGCTATCTCCCTTTAAAAGCCATTGGCCGAGCAAAGCCTCTTCTTCAGCGAAAACAGCCGTCGTGTGAAAACTCGTCACACTCCAGGCCATACACAGTAGCAGGTTCATCACATATCTCATGGTGTTTTGCCTTTTCAAAGTAAATATCAATTAAAGAGCATATTGACAACGGTCAATTCTTAGGAAGTCTAACAAATTATTTTCGTCAAAAAAAATGAATCACGATGATTCAGAGTCGTAAAAGAGTTCTCTGACAGTTTGTCAGCCCTCTTCAGAAAAGATTGTTCAACCATCATTCTATAAGGAATATGATCCGACAATCAATCGACATAAATAAATTCGCTGGTATTCAGGATGGCAAGACAGAGATCCGTCAAGGCTGCCCCTGCATACGGATCTTTAATTTCAGACCCGGTCAGAGGGAGTAACAGTTGACGGACAGGATGTTTTTCAGTGGAAAGCATGGTACGTTGTGATTTCAGAAAAGCGATCAGTTCCGTCTGTTCTGATTGAGTCGGAAATCGCCCCAGCGCACGGCGGAGCAGCAACGTCACCTGCTGCTCAGAATCAGAACCGACATTGTCCCAGATGAACCCTGCCAGTTCCTGTGCACACTGCAGTGAACTTTCTGAATTCAACATCAGTAAAGACTGCGGAGCCGTCGTCGAATTCCCGCGCCGTGAACAGCTGTTGTTTGCGTCAGGACGGTCAAAAACATCGAATAACGGATACCTCAGATTGCGTCTCGCAAAGACATAAATGCTGCGACGATAATGATCGTTTACATCCGGGCTCGTCTTCCATTGATCTTTGAGCAGTGTCGCCCGCAACTCGCGCGGCAGCGGAGGCATCACGCCTCTTCCTCCGGTTTGATCAGAAAGTTTACCGCTGACCGCCAGCATTGCATCACGAATCACTTCCGCATCCAGTCGCTGTCGCGGAAATCGCGAGAGTAAAGCGGCGTCCGAATCGATTTTCAATGACTTTTTCCAGTTGCTGCTGTTTTGTGAGGCACCCACGGCAGGTTTCCCGGCCTGACGGTAGACGCTGGAAGTAAGAATCAGTCGATGCAGGGACTTCATTTTCCAGCCGGAAGCAATCAACTCCGCGGACAGCCAGTCCAGCAGATCGGGATGCGAGGGCCACTCGCCCATTGTTCCAAAGTCACTGGGGGAAGCAGAAAGCCCACGTCCAAAATGATGCTGCCAGATCCGATTGACAATCACGCGTGACGTCAGCGGATGTTCTGCCTGCGTGAGCCAGCGGGCAAATTCGAGTCGCTGCTGCTTCGAGTCTGTTGCATCAACATTTAATTCTTTCAGATTGGCAACGCGTAAAAACGCCGGCTGCACTTTAGGCCCCGGTTGTCGCCAGTCCCCCCGTAACATCACATGGCTGGGAGTACCCGGTGTTCCCGCTGAACCCAGCATCGTGACTGACTCATTCCGGGCCAGTTGCACTGCAGGGTCGAAGAAGGCCCGCATGCGATAAAAATCAATCGTGCTGATCGGATCGTATTTGTGATCGTGACACTGGGCACACCCCATCTGCAACGCCATGAAGACTGAGCCGATGGTCGACGTCATCTCGTTCAGCAGGTTATGTCGACGTTCCTCCTGTGAATTGATGTCGGGCATATCGGGACCGGATAGACAGAAGGCGGTCGCAGTTTTTGCTTCCGGATTCTCGGGTGCAATCACATCGCCAGCCAGTTGCCAGCGCACGAACTGATCGTAAGGCATGTCGGCATTGAACGCTTTGATCACCCAGTCCCGATACTTCCACGCATTCGGACGCAGTTTGTCATGCTCGTAACCATCTGTCTCAGCAAATCGCGCCAGATCCAGCCAGTGCTGCGCCCAGCGTTCTCCGTAATGTTGCGATGCCAGCAGTCGATCGACAAGCCGTTCGCAGGCGTCTGCAGAATCGTCGGCCAGAAAACGGTCGATTTCTTCCGGTGTCGGTGGCAAACCGATCACATCAAAATACAAACGACGCACAAGTGTGACCCGCTCTGCCTCATGTGCCGGCTGCAGGTCTTTGGATTCCAGAGTTGCAAGAATAAACCGATCGACGGGGGTCCGTGACCATTTCGTATTTTTGACTATCGGCAGTTCCGGTCTTTGAATTGGTTGAAACGACCAGTGCTCACGGTCTGACTTAGTGATCGGCTCTTCCGTCAGCTTGAACCGTTCATGGCCCGAAGCGGTTACGGTAAAACTCAGCACGCTCAATAAAATAAGTAACAAACCACGAATCATGTGAGGAGTCCTTTCACGATATCCACTTCCGCAGGACCAATCAGGCGCTCATCCAGGCCGTTATGGAAATAGGTCAACGTTTCGTGATCGAGTCCCATCAGATGCAGCAGCGTGGCGTGAAACTGATTCACGTGCACTTTATCCTCGACCGCGCGCAAGCCGATGGCATCGGTGGCACCATGATAACGACCGCCGGTAATCCCGGCTCCCGCCAGCCAGCCGGAATAGCCCCAGGGATTATGATCGCGGCCTTTCCCCTGCTCGCTCATCGGCATCCGACCAAACTCACCACACCAGACAACCAGCGTATCTTCCAGCAGTCCGCGGCGTTTCAGATCTTTGAGCAGAGCCGCCACCGGCTGATCCGTTCTGCGACAATAGTCTGTATGATTTTTCGTAACATCGCTGTGCGCATCCCAGCCGACGGTGTCGCCGGAATAAAGTTGCACAAACCGCACGCCCCGCTCCACCATGCGTCGCGCCAAGAGACAGCGTTCTCCGAAATCTTTTGTATGGGGATCATCCAGACCATACATCGTCTGTGTTTCTTTTGTCTCCTGTGTGAGATCAACGAGTTCCGGAGCCGCCGTCTGCATCCGAAATCCCAGTTCGTAAGCAGCGATTCGCGCAGACAACTCATCGTCCTGATCACGCACTTCCAAATGTCGCTGGTTCATCGATTGAATCAAATCAAGCGTGGCGCGCTGCTGTCGCGCAGAGATTGAAGCAGGCGGCTTGAGATTCAGAATCGGCGTTTGTCCCGGCCGCATTGTGGTTCCCTGAAACGTCGCCGGCAGATAACCGCTGCCCCACGCAGGCGGGCCCCCTTTGATACCACCGCCAGGATCCGGCATTACGACGAACGCGGGCATGTCGGCATTCTCCGAACCAAGACCGTAGGCGATCCAGCTTCCCACACTCGGATGTCCCATCAGAATACTCCCCGTATTCATCTGATAGACCGACTGCGGATGATTCACACTGTCGCCATGCAGCGACCGCACAACACACAGATCGTCAACCAGCGCCCCCGTGTGCGGCAGAAAATCACTGACTTCCAGACCCGATCCACCACGACGACGAAACGGTTTGATCGGTGCCAGCAGGGGATTCTTCGCGACTTTCCGCCGCGTCATCACGTCACCAAAACTGTCGGGAAGCGGCTGGCCGGAATATTTAATGAGATCCGGTTTCGGGTCCCACAAATCGATATGACTCGGGCCGCCATGCATGAATAACCAGATCATGCGTTTCGCACGCGGCTGAAAATTGGACGGCTTCGCTTTCAAAGAACTCGAAGTAGCAGCCTGAGTGACACCATCCGCCTGAAGCAGAGAATTCAAAGCCATCGCTCCGATTCCCCCGCCCGCAGTACGCAGTAATTCTCGACGGCTCAAGAAGTCTGGCGAACCGCGCTGGGCAAATCCCTCAACATAAGACTGTTTCGATTTCATACCAGACACTCCTCTGATTATCGCTGAGTTTGCTGCTCCTACTATAACAGGGAAAACGCGAGAGCTCGACCATATTCATCAACGTTTTCAGATTTGTTCGAAATTGCCATCAATGTGATGCGCCGCAGGGAGGAGGCAACGCATGCGAAAAAATTATGCCCGCGGACATGACAATTCAGTGCAGGGATCAGAGCGGAGAAAAAGACAGGCAGATGCATTTTCACTTTTGTAGCGAACTCGATATTCGTCCTCTGAGATGATATTAACCAAACACTCGAGCCCCGGTTTCGTTTCGAACTATTTTTAATTTGTTTTCGATGTGAATCATCAATTCTCTGATTTTTTCTACTGTTTCTGAAACCGTCTTCATGCGGTGTGAGTATTCAAGACGCGGGTTTAACATCATGGTTTTGCGAAGAACCATGTGATGTTTCTTTTGGGAAACATGTTGTCATTGATCATCGTTTTACAGGTATTGGACAGCAAGAAGTGAGCAAGTTCATGGAAATCTGGACTTTTCTAAAATCTGTTTCCGACTGCTCAAAAAAACTAAGCTATATCAATACTGACCAGGCGCAACATCAGGTCGTAAAACATCAGAGAAGGCAAGATGTGAATCCGGAAGCAACAATTCACAACATTCAGAAAAAGATGGGGAAACCGATGACATCCACTTTAAAGAATTACTTCAAGGGATTGATTGCCATCACAGCCGGAGTCTGTTTCATGTTCCAACCGGAATTCGCCAGCGCGCAACAACCCGGCGGCATCCTGCAACAGAAAACATTATCACCACGCGCACTCGAAAGCCTGGTCACGGGCATCGCCTTCTATCCTGATGATCTGGTCGAGACCATCCTGCAGGCCTCACAGCATCCGCTGGCCATTCGACAGGTTACCAGACAAAACGGAGTTCAAATCGGCGGCGGGCGATTCGCACAACGCGTGCAGCAATTCAGTCAGGTCGCTGATCCGAACGTGGAAAAGCTGAAACAGTATCCCGAAATCCTGGCCCAACTGGGGGACAACATCGCCTCCACGACGCTGCTGGGACGTGCTTATGAATCACAGCCGGACGATGTCTGGTCAGCCATCGATAAGCTGCGGGCAGAAGTCGACGCCGCACTGGAACAACAGCCGGAACAATTCGTCGATGCGAGCGGCGTTCCTTTAACGGGTCAGGCCGCATATGTCGCAGCCGCCGGTTATGTCGCCGGTCGCTATCTCGTACCGGCAAACGTTTCTGAACTTTACGTGGCTTATGCGCATCCCAATCAGACCACTACCATTGCCAACTACCAGGGCGAACACGTTAACGGTTCCGCCACTCAGACGACGACGACAGGACCTTACGGCCACGCGACCGCTTCCACAGGCAGCAGCGCCACCACTTATGTCGGACCAAACGGCAACACCGTGACCGGAGCCACTCAAGGGGGGAGCGTCGTTTATCAGAACGGTCCGACGACTGTCGGAGCCGGCGCGGCTACCACCACAGTCACCGGTCCTCAGGGAAATTCCGCGACCGCCACCGGAGCTGGAATCGCAGGCAAAACTACCGCAGGCGATACGACCTATTTCGGTGCCGCCGGCGGGGGAACCGTAAATACATCCAACGGACTCTCTGTCGCCGGAGCCGGTCAGGCCACCGGTTCGGTCACTCAGACGCAAACAGGGGCCAACTACAACACACAGGCGAGCGGCTCGGTTGCCACAAATACCGGCGTCAACGCCTATGGAAGCAGAAACACCAATGGGAGTGTGAATCAGAACGCCGATGGCTCAGTGAGCGGCGTCCGCTCGTCTTCCACTTCCGTACAAGGAACCAAAGGTTATGCCGATGTGCAGCATAACAGTTCCGGCACAGCGACCGGCAACGGAAACGGCACGTATAACGGATCGACCACCGTCGATTCCAGCAAAGGTTCTGCTTCGATCAACACAACCGCAGGGAACGGACAGGCCAGTTCCACCGTGACCACACAAAACGGTTCCGCCACAGGAACGCTGGGCGACGGGCAGGTGGGTCAAGGCAGTTCATCAGCCAGCAGTCGTCAATCGACGGCCAGTCAGCGCGCCGCCAGTTCGAACAGCCGCGACAGACAGAGCGTCTCTTCACGCTCCAGCCGTCAATCGTCTGCATCAAATTCACGTTACAGTAAATCTTCCAGCCAGCAGATTTCGTCCGGCCTGCAGAGCATGCAGAAAAACTGGGGACAGTTAAACCAGCAGATGAGCCGTTCCTCGCAAGCGGCTGCAGCGCAACGCGGCGGGCAATCGTATTCGCAACAGCGATCCTCTTCGGGTTTTTCACGCGATTCACAAAACCGCTCGTCTTACTCGAACAGTAGCCCCTCTTACTCAAGAGGAAGTTCCTCACGTAGCAGCGGCGGCAGATCATCGGGCCGCTCTGGTGGTGGCGGTGGCCGAGGCGGGCGTAGATAATTCTCTTTAAGCAACACAAACAAGCCTCTTTTCTTATTTGAAAAGAGGCTTGTTTTGTTTGAACTATTCGCTCAGGAATTCCATCTTGCCGGTTTTCACGTCATATAACGCACCGACGACCATCACACGACCTTCGTCGACTAGCTTCTGAATGGCTTCACTGCGTGTGACGATCTCGTTCACACTCCGCAGTACGTTCCGTCGGGCCACTTCATCGATGAAGCGATCCTGCTCTTCCGCAGGATTCTTGCTAAAGAGCTGGCATGCATCTGAATCAACAGAATATTCGACCTCATGCACGATCGAATCGAGGTGCGAACAACCGGTGGCCTGCATTGTATCATTATGATCGCATATCAGCTGCACGGTAGAAGTAACGGCGCCACAACGTGTGTGCCCCAGCACCAGCACCAGTTTAACTCCCGCTACGATGACCCCGTACTCAATGCTGCCCAGTGATTTATTGCCAATCACATTACCGGCAACGCGGACACTGAAGATGTCTCCAATTCCCAGATCCAGCACCAGTTCGGCAGGTACACGGGAATCAATGCAACTCAGCACCACCGCCAGCGGATTCTGTTCTTCCGCTGTCGCAAAAACCTGGTGCCCCAGATCGCGCGACAGCCGATTACCGGTATGAAAACGGTGGTTCCCTTCGCGCAGAATTTCCAGAACCTGTTCCGCCGTCGCATGATCCTTCAACTCACGTGTGGAATAGTCGGCAAACTGCATTTCGTCGTGCAGTTGGTATTTCTTGCGGAAGCCGCGCAAGCTCACTTTGATACCACGCGCCGGCCCAATTTTGCTTTTGAATTCCTGTATCAGGCTCAGGATATCGGGATCAATATAATCCGTGTCGCTGGCATCGATTAACATGTGTGTATCACGCTCTACGTTGTTGAAGAGCTGATCGAGGGCCGCCCGATTCAGAAAGCTAACCTGATTCGCCAGTTCAATATGTAAGATATCCCCCCCCAGATGCGTTTCGACAATCCGCCGAATTGGCTGGCGCAGATTACTGTTGAGAATAAACAGGACGCTCACGCCCAGGCCGATCAGGATTCCGGTCAGCAGGTCCGTAAATACGATGGACAGCAGCGTGATCAGAAAAGGCAGAAACTGATAACGACCTTCCTGCCACATCTGACGGAACAGCGCCGGGCTGGCAAGCTTGAATCCGGTGACAAGTAGAATCGCGGCGAGCGCTGCCAGCGGAATCATGTTCAGGTAGATTGGTAAAAGCGCAACGCTGATTAAAAGTAAAACGCCGTGAAAGATACAGGAAACTTTGGTCTTGGCCCCCGCATTGACATTCACCGAGCCGCGCACAATCACCGAGGTCACAGGCAGCCCGCCAACCAGACCGGACACCATATTCCCGACCCCTTGTGCCACCAGTTCACGACTGGCGGGAGAATTGCGGTTCTCCGGATCGAGTTTATCGACGGCTTCCAGATTCAGTAACGTTTCCAGAGAAGCAACAATGGCTATCGTCACGCCAGCCAGATAAACCGCCGGATTCGCCCACTGTGAGAAGTCTGGAAATTTCAGGAACGACATCAGATCTTTGGCTGTTTCCGCGACAGGGATCTGTACCAGATGACTCTGTTCGATCGCCCAGGGACCGCCGAGCCGTTGAAACAGAAGATACATGGCCACTCCCAGTAACACTACCACCAGCTGACCGGGGATGACAGAGTTTTTCAGCAGTTTGATTCGTCCCCAGATGATCAGCAATGCGATAGAAGAGAGTCCCACGACCGCAGCGCCAAAGTGAATATCCCCCTCGAAGACGGTCAGAATCTCTGAAAACGTGTTCTGTTTGTCAGGCTGAGTGAACGACATTTCCCCTTCAGGATCAGTGTCATGCCCTAAAAGATGCGGTATCTGTTTCAGAATCAGAATTACACCAATCGCTGCCAGTAGCCCCTTGATCACGCTGGAGGGAAAAAACGCAGATAACGATCCGGCCCGGGCAATCCCCAGACCAATCTGAATCACTCCGCCAATCAATACTGCCAGCAGAAACGCTTCAAAGGAGCCTAGAACGGCGATCTGTGCAATCACAATTGCAGTCAGACCGGCGGCCGGCCCACTGACGCTGGTGCTCGAACCGCTGATGGAACCGACCACGATCCCGCCGATGATACCGGCCAGTAAACCGGAGAAAAGCGGCGCCCCCGATGCCAGGGCAATCCCCAGGCAAAGCGGCAGTGCGACCAGAAACACAACCAGGCCTGAGATCAAGTCGCGAGGCAGATAAGAAAGGGGGTAGCTCGAAAGACGCGCGTCATCCATGGTTGTTTGCTCTGAGAGATTAGAGTTTATTGGCAGGTAATGATCGGATTCTACAATTTGTCAGAATCAGTGTCAGTGAAGACTGCAAGTATTTTAGCTTGTAGTGTATTCGCATCCAGAAAAACAACATGCTTTCTGAATATATTCTCCAAATAAAAATTATAATCATTCATAAAAATCCAGTCGGAATTGATATAGATTTATCCAATTTATTCTTCAGCCACGATTTTCCACTTTAAAAAACTGTGCGTTGACTATAGTTAATTAATACTAAAGAAATCCGTTGCAAACTGGAACGTACAGCCACGCATTCTGAATCCCTCAATTTTCGGCTATTTTAAAAAACAGAAATTAATTTCTAACCTGATTCAACTCTCTCACAAATTCTGATAGGGAACCTTTTATCCAAAGAGAAATCAAAATGCGTGATACTCACATGATAACAGTCGTTTGTTTCACATTGCTGGCAGGACTCGCTCTTACCACTGTACGTGGCGAAGAATTAACACACGATTCCTGGCCGCAGTGGCGTGGCCCTTTTCGTGACAGTTCTCTCACCGCAACAAAACTGCCCGAAAGTCTGGCAGAAAATCGCCTCAAACAAATCTGGCGTGTTGAACTGGGGCCCAGTTATTCGGGTCCCATTGTGAGTGCAGACCGTATTTTTGTGACAGAAACCCGGGATAACACAACGGAAGTCGTTCGCGCACTCGATCGAAAAACCGGAAAAGAACTCTGGAAGCAGGAATGGCCGGGCGCACTGAACGTCCCTTTTTTCGCCAAAGCGAACGGCGACTGGATTCGCGCGACACCCGCGTTCGACGGAGAGCGGCTCTATGTTGCCGGCATGCGTGATGTCCTCGTTTGTCTGGATGCTGCATCGGGAAAAGAACTCTGGCGGCTCGACTTCGTCAAAAAACTGGATACCGTGCCTCCCACTTTCGGTTTTGCTTCTTCCCCCCTGATCATCGGCGACTCTGTCATCGTGCAGGCGGGTGGCGGTTTGTGTAAGGTTGACAAACGAAGTGGCGAGCTCTTGTGGCGTGTGCTGGACGATGGAGGAGGTATGTCAGGCAGTGCTTTCTCTTCGCCGTACTTCGCCAGCCTCAACGGCGTGCCTCAAATCATCGTGCAAACCCGTACCACGCTCGCAGGCGTGAACCCCGATGATGGTACGCTCTTTTGGAAAAAAGAAATCCCCGCGTTTCGAGGAATGAATATTCTGACCCCCACCGTTTACAATAATTCGGTCTTCACCAGCAGCTACGGCGGCGGCTCATTTCTGTTAGCGACGACTAAAGACGAATCGGGCTGGAACCTGTCGGAAGTCTGGACCAGTAAAACGCAGGCCTATATGTCCTCGCCCATTGTCATCGACGGCCATCTCTACCTGCACTTGCGAAATCAGCGGTTTACCTGCCTCGATCTGAAGACCGGCAAAACGCGTTGGACGACTACTCCTTACGGCAAATACTGGAGCACTGTCACCGATGGAGAAAAAATTCTGGCCCTTGATCAAACAGGTGAACTGCTGCTGATTCGGGCCAATCCCGAGAAGTTCGATCTCATCGACCGCCGCAAAGTTGCCGACGATAGCTGGGCGCATCTCGCCATCAGCGGTAACGAAATTTTCGTACGGGGTTTAAATGATCTGTCCGTTTACCGCTGGGAATAGGTTGACTCCATGAACGTTCCTGAAATCAGAATCCGACTGCTCAACGATCGCCCGCTTCAGGCAGACGGCGATTACGTGCTGTACTGGATGGTCGCCCATCGTCGCACGCGATCGAATTTCAGTTTGCAGCGGGCCGTCGAACTTTCTCAATCCTTGAAAAAACCGCTGCTGATCTTCGAGGCACTGCGCTGCGGGTATGAATGGGCCAGCGACCGCCTGCACCGGTTTGCCTTACAGGGCATGGCCGCAAATCAGGAGAGCCTGCTGAATTCACCGGCAAGTTATTACTGTTATGTGGAACCCACACCTGGCCAAGGCGCCGGTCTGCTGGAGGCGCTGGCCTCGCAAGCCTGCGCGGTCGTCACCGATGATTTCCCCTGCTTCTTCATTCCGCGGATGCTGCAACACGTTGCCCCCCGCTTGTCTGTCTCAATGGAAGCCATCGATTCGAACGGCCTGTTACCAATGCGGGCCGCGTCCCAGATTTATCCGACCGCCTACGCATTTCGCCGGTTTCTGCACAGGGAATTGCCGGCTCATCTGCAGCAGACGCCACAGACCAATCCGCTGGCTCGCGTCAAGCTGCCTGAATTGAAACGTCTGCCGTCAGGGATTTGTAAGCGCTGGCCGATGGCATCAGCGACAATGTTACAGGCAACCCCCACAGTCCTCGCGTCATTGCCCATCGACCATACGGTGAAACCTGCCCCCTTTGATGGCGGAGCAAGCGCCGCCCATAAATGTTTACGCCGTTTTCTCGACAAACGCTTCGGCCGTTACTTTGAAGAACGTAACCTGCCTGAAGAGGAGGTCACGAGCGGCTTGTCTCCCTATCTGCATTTTGGGCACATCGGGGCTCATGAAATATTTGATCGCATTGTGAATCGCGAGCCCTGGTCGGTGGAGAAAGTCCTCGATCAGAAAGCCACCGGAAAACGGGCCGGCTGGTGGGGCCTGAGTGAAACAGCCGAAGGTTTTCTCGATCAACTGATCACCTGGCGCGAGCTGGGTTATAACATGTGCTGGCAGCGCGCGGATTATGACCAGTACGAATCGCTGCCCGAATGGGCGCGAACCACCCTGGAAGAACACGCCCTCGATCCGCGCGATCCGAGTTATACACGAGAGGAATTCGAACAGGCGACAACGCACGATGAGTTATGGAACGCCGCTCAGAGACAACTCGTTACCGAAGGCCGCATGCACAACTACATGCGCATGTTGTGGGGTAAAAAAATACTGCAGTGGTCCGCATCCCCGCAAGAGGCGCTGCAGACGATGATTCACCTCAACAACAAATACGCCGTCGATGGCCGCAACCCGAATTCCTACAGCGGCATCTTCTGGTGTCTCGGCCGCTACGATCGCGCCTGGGGACCGGAACGCCCCATCTTCGGTAAAATCCGCTATATGTGCAGCAAAAACACCGCCCGGAAATTCCACGTGTCTGGTTATCTCGAACGCTACAGCAGGGAATCGCGCCAGGGACAGTTGTTCGGTTGATCTCTGGTTCACAATCATTCGTTGTATTCAGAGCACCCCTCTCGAATCATTTTCGAGTGCTTTTCGTGGTCGTAAATAGTTTTGTTGAATGGCACTGCCCGCTTGCCAACAGTGAAAGAAATACGCATCCCTCTTCAAATCTAAAACCATATAAGACCGCAGGGAATCACTCGTAGATCATCGCTCCGCCATACAAGAGCCTCCGGCCTTGTTTGTGATCTTTTGGCTGGTTTTGTAGATAAGATTCCGTCATCAACCACCGCAATTCCGGTCTGGGACGCGGGATTATACTTTTGCCTTTTTCAGATTGACAGACTACAGGTGTGAATGGGATCCAATGGGTCAGAAAGATCTGTGCTGGCTCCCTGAGATCATATTTATCCGGCTCCCGAATACCGTCCCCGACAATGCAG
>CAXBFD010000060.1:0-38423 GCA_963974925.1 uncultured bacterium
GGCGCGGTCTGTACTGGGACAACTATGGGGGTAATATTTTCTTCAGCACAGAGTTTCCTCCGAATACTGACCAGCCTGATGAGATTCTTTTCTGCAAGAATGACACGATCCACGGGCCTTGCGTGCGGACGAGCAATGGCGGTCGCGGCCGGGTCGTGCTCTACGCGCGCAGCCGGCATGTTGGTGGCGCGCATGGACTGCTGGCGGATGGTGCCGTGCGATTCATTTCGGAGAACCTTGACCTCACTATCTGTCGGGCTCTCGGAACTCGTGCGGGAGATGAAGTTGTTGGCGATTTCTAGGCAACAGGTGACTGACAGAAGTTTGGGATATCAGACCAGATTGTGTTTATTTATTGGTTTTGAATGTGGTTCCCCGGACCGTAACCTGACCCAGGTCGGTTTTAACCGCGGCTCACGCCGTGCGGCTGATCTTATTTTCAGGTACTTTGACAGCCGGAATGACTGATTAGCCGAAGGGGGTTAGCCCCGGTTGCTCCACATTTATAAGCACTATTCGAATTATGAAACACTACCTGGCGCTGCAAAGTGTGTTCGTTTTTTTTTATCGATCGTATCCAGATCCAGGCGGAGCCCATGACCGACAATTTCCCATTGAGAATGAATCCTCTGTACGCGGTGCTGCGACGTTTGCCGCACGGACGCTTGATGCTGTTCATGATACTTCTGCTCCCGGTTGTCGCAGCCGGTTGCGGATCGGGTAAAACAGGGCCGAAAAAGTATGACGTTTCCGGAGATGTCACCTTCGAGGGAAAGCCTTTAGCAAAAGGTCAGATTATCTTCACAGGGACGAACGAAGAGAAACGCATTGATGTGATCGACATCTTCGATGGACATTTCAAAGGCGAATTGCGTCCCGGGCCAATGAAAGTAGAAATTCGCGCGTTTCAGGAAAATTCGAATTTGACTCCCAGTGGAGGCCCCGGCGGTTTTCCAGAACAATATTTGCCTCCACAATATAATGAAAAAACAACGTTGACCGCTGACATCAAAGAGGAGGGAGCAAACGAATTGAAGTTTGAACTCACAAAGTAATACGCTGTGCTTCAATGATCGATTTTGTGAGCAGAGTTAGATGGTTAACACACATGAGCGTTTTACACTGGTTGAATAACTGGTCGTGATAATGCGCTTCACGATGAAAGTTGAGCGGAAACTTGTTTCGCTGTATTGACAACGGCATCAATCAACTTTTGTTGAGAGTCCGCATTGATTCGGGCCGTCGGAAGACTCATACTGATGGCAGCCACAATCTGATCTCCTTCAAAAACAGGTGCTCCCACACAGGTGATGCCAATGTCGTTCTGGTCTTGCTCTATCGCATAACCGTCCTGTCTGGCCTGATCACGAATTTTTCGCAACTCGTCCGGGTCAATAATTGTATGCGGCGTTCTTGCCACAAGTTTTGTTTGCGCCATCATCGCGTCCCAATCCCGGTTGCTGAGATGACATGAGATGGCGCGTCCCAGAGATGTCGAGTAGAAAGGGTCTTTGCTGTTTACTTCGACAACACGACGCAGCGGGTGTCGGCTTTCAATGATATGAAGGTAACGAACATTTGCGCCTCGCAAGACTCCCAAATTGATCGTCTCCCCCGTTTGCTTATGCAGTGCACGTAGAAAAGGGGTTGCCGTTTCCACCAAAAGGTCATTGATTTTTCCGAGCGCTAACCTGCGAAGTTTTCCGGTGAGCTGATATTTGCCTTTATTGATTCGGCAAACATAACCCAGTTCAACCAGGTCATGGAGTAGTCGGTGGACTGTTGACTTATGGTACCCCAATTCGTTCACAATGCTTACCAATGGTAACGCTCCATCGGCAACAGCGAGAGCCTCAAGTAAATGAAAGGCTTTGTCTAATGAAGAAGCTACCATTAGTTGCGCACTATCTCCCAAAACATGTTGAAAATGATCGATGCCAATGAGCCAGCGCGGATTCCAGGTTACCAGGCAATGCGACCTGACTGATGACCGGGATACGAGCAGAAGAATTGTACTTCCTGATTTCAATATGTTCAATGATTTGATCTGGGTACGGCACCTGATAATTCTTGACCCGATTCGCCGACAAGGGATTGTGTGCGACATAACGCATCACACAGAGCAAAAATTGGCGGCATTCTCTTCTGCCACGTCTTGTTCACCGCCCGCATCAATGCGGCGTCATCATCGAGCTTCTCAAACAGAGTCAGCCGCGATACGGACCGGTTGAGCACATGAAACACCTCGCCGGCAGGACAAATTCGTCAGGTTTCAGGCATGGCATCGTGCGACCGGAAACCTGAGTGTTTTCAAAAAAACGCTGCCCCCCTGTTGCGACAATGAGGTTATCCTGAGATCAGGTCTGCTGCAATCAGGTAAAGGGTTGCTTCTCATACTTCGAAGTCATATGAGTTTGACTCTCATCAACTTACAGGAAAAATGGCACGGCTTTTTTAATTGATAATTGTAAGCGGGACTGAAAAACAGACATTGTTAAGCAAAAAGGTCAAGAATCTTCTTGACGTACAATTGCAAGATTGTATGATAAAGTTTTTGAATGTCATACAATCATAATTATTGTATGATAAATTTGGTGAGGGATTAGAGCCGTTATCTTACTCTTTCGTTTGGTGCCATGGCTTCCAGAAAATCTAATTATTTACTATCAGAAATTATTTCCGCCACCAAGAACAATATTTATGGAAAAGTGAAATTGCGATGAAAAATTCGATGGATGATACCTTGTCTGGTTCGACGGAGACGAAAACTTTGAGTGCAGAACTTGCTGAGCACTTATGTGAAAGAATTCGAAACGACCGACTTGCCCCGGGAGCACGATTGGGTACGGAATCAGATTTGGCTGTGCAGTTCGGTGTCTCGCGAACCGTCGTTCGGGAAGCCATTGGTTCTCTCAGGGGGTTGGGCGTCGTAACGGGACGACAGGGTCGAGGGCTCTGTGTTGCAGAAACAGATAATTTTTCTTCCGTTCTGCGAAAGGCCCTGGTACCACAGGTCGCCAGTTCCAGCGGCTTGCATGAATTACAGCAATTGAGAGCAGTGATCGAAATCGGATCCATCGCGCTGGCTGTAGAATTGATCACGTTCGAAGAAATCATTCGCTTGCAGACGATTGTCGGTGAGATGAAACGCGTGATGAAAAATATTAAAACCGATGAAGAACGCACCAGTAATGCATACAAAGAATTGGATTGCCTCTTTCATCAAATTATTCTCGCTGCATCTCATGGAAGCTTTGTAAAACAGTTTCATGGAGTTTTGCTGGACTATTTCCATGCAGGTGAATTCTATAACGACATTCCATGTAATAAATGCCTCCGTGAGCATGAAAAAATTGCGAATGCAATTGCTGAAAGGGATGTCGATAAAGCAACGAAATATTTAACAGAGCATCTGAGACCACAATTAAAAGCATTAGAAAAATAATACTGAGAAAACGGAAAACGTCGCTCTCTTTGAATCAACGGGTACGTTTAAAAGCATACATCAATGTCATTGTTTTGTTCTTTTTATTAATTTTGAAGAAGGCTGTTCGATGCTACGATTGAAAACAGAAAACAGACAACGCGGATTTACACTGATTGAACTGCTGGTGGTAATCGCCATTATTGCAATCCTGATCGCTCTGCTGCTACCCGCCGTGCAGCAGGCACGTGAAGCAGCGAGACGGTCAACCTGCAAAAACAATTTGAAACAAATTGGTCTGGCATTGCATAACTATCACGATACACATCGCGTTTTGCCTTTTGGAGGAACAAGTTCATCCAGTAATTATAATTGGGGCGCCGGAGCAAGCAGTGGGCAGGCGATTTACAATTGGCGCGGTTTCATTTTACCTTTCATTGATCAGGCACCGTTGTACAACTTGATGGATAGTGAGTACAAAGGCGGGACAACGTACCCGGATTTGACTGCGTGGAACAAAGTCATTGCGGTATATAATTGCCCCAGTGATCCGTCTGCGAACCGTCAAAACGCCGGAAAGGTTGCCGGTTGGTCTGATTCGGCGACCGCGGGAGCGGTAACCAGCTACTTTGGTAATGCAGGATCCAATCAGGTTGCTGCAGGCGGTGGGTGTTCCGCCTGTGGAGTCTGCACCGGATCGTGTGTCTGTTATGGTCCAGCGACAGACTTCGCTGGCGCTGGCACAGGGGATGTGACCGGGATGTTCGCATTGCGCGGCTCACGGATCAGTATGCGTGACGTCACCGATGGTACGTCGAATACCTTGTTCGTCGGTGAATCCCGAATTGGAGACAGTACGACCGACGTTCTGGGCCCGGCACAGTGGATGGAGCCGATGTCGATGATGTCTGCGGTGTGGGGCATCAACCAGGGAATCGCGTTATGCGAATATTACAGCAAGGGTTTCGGCAGTACTCATGTAGGCGGAGCCCACTTTCTGATGGGGGACGGGGCCGTCAGATTCTTGAGCGAAAATATAGATATGGGCACCTTTAGTGCGTTATCGACTCGCAGTAAGGGCGAAATTATTGGTGAGTTTTAGGCTGGGATCACCTGCTCTTTCAATAAAGAACCCGGAGAAGACCGGCTTCTCTGTAAACAATTACATGGCTCAACTGCTCTGCAACCATCTCCAGCAGGAATGGTTCATTTTCTGAAACGCCTTGAGGGATTGAACTTTTTATGAGAACAAACGGATCATCGAATGTGATTGTCCAGACCGTACTGTTCGCGTGCTGTTTGTGTCTGCTTTTCGGAATGGCTGGTTGCGGCAAGGAAAGCGGTCCGCAGCGCGTTAGTGTGAGCGGCGAAGTGGCGTACAATGGTCAGCCCGTAAAAGCGGGCACGATCACCTTCGGCACGGATCGTAACGGGACAGGAGGAGTGGCGGTGATTCGGGACGGGGAATTTCAAGTCGAGAAAGGCCTGCCCTTAGGAAGTTATACCATCATGATTAACGCGGTAAAAGAAAATCTGATAGATCTACCTCCTCTGGAAGCAGCGAAACGTCCAGACAGTAACCTTGCCGTTCCCAAAAAATATACCGATTTCAAGACATCGGGCCTGACGATGAAAATTGTGGAAGGTGACTCGTCGAAGCATCTCGACTTGGAACTGACTGACTGAATTACCTCTTCAAAAGGAACGATCCACGATTCCCCTGAGCGATAGGCCTGCTGACTCTCCTTACGATCCATTCCTGTCTGCCCGTTAATGCAATACGCAGTTTTATACGTGTGTTGCCGTACGCGATGAAATGATTTCAGACGGCTCATTCGTCTCCTCGAACAGGGGGGCGTCGATCTTGGACAGATCGTGAGAGGATCAGTTTGAGGAAGCAGGAACTTTTGAGTTGACAGAAAGTAGATTCTGGCATTTTTCGTGTAGATGCCAAGCGGGAGAAAGTGGCGGCAAGATTCGTCTCATGAAGGGGAAGAAAATGATTCGTTGTGAATGTCAAGGGGCAGGCTGGTGCGGTTTGGCGATGTTTCATCTGGAAAGCGGCAAGCGATGGGGGGTTTGTGCTGTCTTGTTGATCGTCGGCGCAGTCGGCTTTCATCCGCAGGCGTGCCGCGCCGCAGATCCTCAGCAATTGTCACTTCCCTCAAATACCGGGGAAAAGGAACCGTTTGAAGCACTCCCCTTTCAGATTAAATTGGAAACAATACTCAAGCATGATGACAGGAAGTTCTTATGGTTTCATCCGCGAGTGGCGGCCATTCCACAAAAAAAATCCGGGGAAGCTTCGACTGTAATCATGATGCTGCAAAAACATCTGACAGTTTCTGATCATTACGCTGGTCTGAACGTCATGCGTTCGACGGATCTCGGCAGAACCTGGACTCAACCCGATCCGCGGCCGGAACTCGACTGGCAGAAAGAATCGAAAGATGTGACAGCGGGAATTTCGGGAGTCACTCCCGGTTGGCACGCAGCAACCGGAAAGCTTCTCGCCATCGGCATCAAAACCCGATATGGCAAAGAAGGCCAGCATCTCTACGACAAGCCACGATCACATGAAGGTGCCTATGCGGTCTACGATCCCCGGACGGGCGAATGGACCCCCTGGCGCTATCTGCAAATGCCCGACACCGACAACAAGTTCTACATGGTGATGCCGGATTGTGCCCAGTGGGTCATTAAACCGGATGGTAGCATCCTGCTTCCCGTCGCGTTCAAAGGACAGACCGGAAGTCAGTATTCCACAACTGTTCTGCATTGCAGCTTTGACGGCAAAACAATGAAGTACATCAGACATGGTAGCGAACTCACGGTTCCGACGGGACGCGGTTGTTATGAACCTTCCCTGGCATTTTTTCGTGGGCTGTATTTCCTCACCTTGCGCGCCGACGATAAAGCCTACATCGCGACCAGCCGGGACGGGTTAAAGTATGATCCGATCCAACCGTGGGTCTTCGATGACAGCAAAGAACTTGGCAGCTACAACACTCAACAACACTGGCTGACACACAGTGATGGACTGTTTCTGAGCTATACACGCCGTGGTGCGAACAACGATCACGTAGAACGTCACCGGGCGCCTTTATTCATCGCACAGGTGAATCCGCAAACGTTGCAGGTTGTCCGCAGTACAGAGAAAGTTCTTATACCGGAACGCGGTGCGACATTGGGTAACTTCGGTGCCTCAGCGATCAGTGCGGATCAATCCTGGGTCACCGTTGCCGAGGGAATCTGGAATGACGCGGCCCGCAAACGGGGTGCCGAAGGCGCCGTGTTCTTCGCTCGCGTCATCTGGAGCAAGCCGAACAAGCTCATCGAGAAATAGTGACTCTCCGCTGATACATGCGTGGGGGAAACCTGAGCACTTCTTCTGTGACAAAGTTCCGGACGCTTTAACTGAGCGACGGATGCTTTAACTCTTATCAAGAAAACTTACGACGCGGGGATGCGCTCCCTGTTTGGAGGCTGGACCGTTCATGGCAAAATGGAATTGTGTACTGGAGCTTGATAAATTACGTCAGCGAGTCGCAGGCAGCGAAACTTCGTTACGTGATGCAATCAGAGCAGGTGCAGATCTCAGGGTTGGAACCGGGTTTCGACACAATGAACACATCGATACAAACTCGGAATGTAATGAATTTGTTCGGGAAGTGATGGATTTTCGAGTGACGTATCTGTTGGATAACCGCTGGGTTGCGGGAATCGAAACACTGCGCATGCCAATCTCTTTGCCCGATGGTTTTGGGGCTCGCGCTTCAATGTCTTTTTTCATTTACAATCAGGATGGTCATCAGGCAATCGCGCGGCCTTATCTGGATGAAAGACCCGGCCCAAGGAAACCTGACCCTGCTGAAATTCACGAACATCCTGAAATGGCTCACTATCATGAACTGGCGAGTTGGGATGCCGACACCAATGCACCCAGTAGTCTCTTTATTTATGATTTCGAGTACTTCCGCTATTTTGTGAACAACAGCTGGGAAGAAATATTGGCACACGATGAACAGGGACGCATTCAATCAGGATCTCTGGATGCGTTGGTAACGGCATTTTCCGAGGGGTGTGAGGTCAAAGTGGCCATCCAGAATCTCTGTCATGATCTTACAGGCCCTGAAGAGAAGCAGGTAGAACATGAAGTATTTGTGCATGTGGGGGCTGGTTACTGTTACACAGAGCGAAGTCAATTCATGGCATCTACCAATCCGGTGGTGCGAACCCGCCCGACAATTCCCCTTGGGTATGGAACTTCCTGCTGGGATTTCGGCTGGCTCATGCCACGCACCGATGGGCATCTGGCACGCTGGATCTGCAATCCCTACACGTTGAAATTTGAAAAATCATTTACCAGACATTCGATGCGCTGGTTTGTCAGCCGTTAAACCGGAAACAGGACGCGACCGGGGAATTTAACAATAGCCGGCAGGATAAATCCGTTTCGTTCCAGGCGTAACATCAGTCTACCACGGTCCCAGGCAATCTAAAAAAAGTTCTGATCTCTTTGACGCTCCCCTGAAATGGGTTTCTGAAATCAGATTATCAGTCTGATTTCCGTGAGGGATTGTTCTTATTTTTTGTTTTTCACTCCAATTTTTATTTTAAGACATTGCCTTGCTCATCCTGCAAACATAGACTACATGTGAACTATTTCCACAAAGATGATTAGCCAGGCTTACGGACTGGATCGCTCCCACCCCACTGCTCACCCGAATCCATTTGATTGCTAAGACTTATGATATCCAGGATGACACCGTTTTCAACGGGAAGCACACCGGCATTAATAAGCCACCTGAAACCTCTGGCAATATTTAACACGGTCCTCCTATACGGTGTCTGTGTCTGCCTGTTCGGTTGTAATCAGCAAAACACGGCTCCTGCTGAGAAAAATTTACCGACCGTCACGGTTGCCAAACCGGTCACGAAACAAATTGTCGAATGGGATGCGTATACCGGCAGACTGGAAGCGATCGACTTTGTCGAGATCCGGGCGCGTGTGAGTGGTTATTTGAAATCGACTCATTTTGACGAAGGACAAATCGTCAACAAAAACGACCTGCTGTTCATTATCGACCCGCGTCCCTATCAGGCAGAACTCAACGGGGCGCGTGCCGCACAAGGGCAGGCCAACTCTCAACTGGTTCAGGCCAAGGCGCAGCTGGAAGAAGCGAAAGCACAATATCAGCAATCGGAAGCGCAACTGGAATTGTCGACGGCACAGTTGAAGCGGGCGCGCTCACTGAAGTCGAAAAATGTGACCACCCAGGATGAACTAGATCAACAGGAAGCGGCCTACCTGCAGGCCAAAGCGGACCACGAAGCCAGTCAGGCCGGAATCAGTTCTGCGAAAGCGACCATTGAAACGGCAAAGGCGGTGATTGAAGCAGCAAAAGCCGGCGTTGAGACGGCGCAGCTCAACCTGGATTACACGCGGATTTATGCGCCCGTTTCCGGCCGGATCAGCCGCAAACACGTATCCGAAGGAAACCTGATTAATGGCGGCACGACGAACTCAAGTCTGCTGACCACGATCACCTCCGTCAAACCCATCTATTGTAACTTCGACGCCAACGAGCAGGATGTATTGAAATACATTCGATCGGCTCAGGCCGGGAAACGGGCCAGTTCGCGCGAGGCTAAAAATCCTGTCTTCCTGGGGCTGATTGACGAAACGGGTTTTCCGCATCAGGGACATATGGACTTCGTCGACAACCGGTTTGACCCCGACACTGCCAGTATGCGGGCGCGGTGCGTTTTTCCTAATAAAGATCAGGTGCTGATTCCGGGGATGTTTGCCAAAATTCGCATTCCCGGCAGTGCCGCCTATGATGCGGTTCTGATTCCTGATTCCTCAGTCGGCACTGATCAGTCGGTACAGTACGTCTATATCGTCACCGACGATGTCGTGCAGCGTCGGACGGTGACACTCGGGCCGATTGTGGATGGGCTGCGCGTGGTACGCGAGGGCTTGACCGGCGGCGAATCGCTCATCATCGAAGGTCTGCTGCAGGTGCGACCGGAAATGGAAGTGCAGTCTCAGGCAGGAGTGATCAAGGTCATCGAAGACGGTTTACCCGACAATTATGAACCCCTGCCTCCCGAGCAATGGATCTCACCCGCCCCCGCTCCGCACCCTGCAGCAAGGGCGCCGAATGTGACTTCGGTTATCGAATCACGAGGTGCCGCCCAGTGAAATTTCCTCATTTCTTCATTGAGCGCCCGATCTTTGCTTCCGTCTTATCATTCATGATTGTCCTGATCGGGGCAATCGCTTACACCATGTTACCGGTGTCTCAGTATCCCAAAGTGGCACCGCCGACGATCGTCGTTCGCGCCACGTATCCCGGCGCGACGCCCCAGGTCATTGCTGATACGGTGGCCACTCCCATCGAACAGGAAATGAATGGTGTCGACAACATGCTGTACATGGAGTCGTCATCCAGCAGTGACGGCACCATGCAGTTAACGGTCACCTTCAAACTGGGGACCGATCTGGACGATGCCCAGGTGATGGTTCAGAACCGTGTCGCGGTAGCCGAATCACGCCTGCCTGAAGCAGTACGTCAGATTGGGATTACAACCCGTAAGCAGATTCCCGACATGCTGATGGTGGTGCATCTGAATTCGCCGGATAACAGTCGAGACCAGCTTTATATCAGTAACTTCGCCTTTCTGCGGATTCGCGATTCTCTGATGCGACTGGATGGCGTCGGCGATATCCGCATTGCCGGCGGCAACGAATATTCGATGCGAATCTGGCTGGATATCGAAAAGATGACCCACGTCGGTCTGACGGTAGGTGATGTCGTACAGGAGGTCCGGCAGCAGAATGCACAGGTGGCCGCCGGTGTGATCGGCCAGCCCCCCATTGATGACAGTGGTGCCTTTCAGTTAAACGTGACCACACAGGGACGATTGCAGGAAGTGGAAGAGTTCGGGCAGATCGTCGTCAAGCGGGGACAGGATGGTCGCGTCACACGCTTGAGTGATGTGGCCCGCATCGAACTTGGCGCGCAGGACTATTCGCGCATCAGTTATCTGGATGGCAAGCCGGCTGTCGCCATTCTTATTTATCAGCGGCCGGGAACAAATGCCGTTGATGCTGCAGCTGAAGTGAAGTCGACGATGGCCGGGTTGAACAAAGACTTCCCTGATGGCGTGGGTTATGAAATCGCCTATAACCCGACCGATTATGTGGAAGAATCAATCGCGGAGGTCTTCGAGACCTTATATATTACGACCATCCTGGTGGTATTGACGGTGTTTCTGTTTCTGCATGGATGGCGTCCCACAATCATTCCCGTGATTGCAATACCGATTTCACTCATCGGCACCTTCGCTGCCATGCAGTTGTTTGGGGTGACCCTGAATACGCTGTCGCTGTTTGGTCTTGTACTTGCGATCGGGATTGTCGTTGATGATGCGATCGTTGTCGTAGAAAACGTAGAGCGTTTGATCGGCGAAGGTTTTTCTCCGCGCGAGGCGACGCATAAAGCGATGGACGAAGTCAGTTCGGCTCTCATCGCCACCACTCTGGTATTGATCGCCGTGTTTGTGCCCACCATGTTTGTTCCCAGCCTCAGCGGTCGCTTTTATCAGCAGTTCGCACTTACCATCGCGATATCCACCGCGTTTTCAACATTCGTCTCACTGACGTTAAGTCCCGCCCTCTGTGCATTATTGCTCAAACCCAAAAACGCCGAGCGAAACAAAATGGGAAGAATCGTCGATCTGCTGTTCGGCTGGTTTTTCCGGCTGTTCAATCGCTTTTTCGACTACACGGGTAATATTTACGCCGGCATCGTGGCGCGTATCATTCGCGCCTCCGGTATTTCGCTGGTGCTTTACGGGGGGCTGCTCGTTGCCACCTGGTACAGCTTCGGGTTGGTCCCCTCAGGCTTTATTCCGGCACAGGATCAGGGTTATATCATTGTCAGTATCCGGTTACCCGATGGCGCGTCGCTTGCACGCACGGATGCCATCACCCAGCGCGTCGCGGCGATCGGCAGCAAGATCGATGGTGTGGCGCACTCCGTCGGAATTGCCGGACTCTCCGGTTCCACCTTCACGATCAGCTCCAATGCCGCTGTCTCCTTTCTTCCGCTGGAAGACGCCAAGGAACGGGCGGCGCGAGGACGGGGCATCAACGAGATCATCGCCGACTTGCGTCGTGAAGTCGGATCGGTCAATGAGGCGCAGATTTTTATTATTGCTCCCCCTCCGGTACGTGGAATTGGGCGAGGCGGCGGATTCAAAATGTATGTGCAGGATCAGGGGGGTGCCGGTATCACCGCGCTGAACCAGGTGGCCGAACACATGGTGACGGAAGCCAATCAGCAGCCCGGGCTCATGCAGGTCTTCTCAAACTTCCGGGTGAGCGTTCCCCAGATTTATGCTGAAGTGGACCGCACGAAAGCGCAGATGCTCGATATCCCGATCAGTAATGTCTTTGATGCACTGGAAGTTTATCTCGGTTCGGTTTATGTGAATGACTTTAACTTTCTCGGACGAACGTACCGCGTGACTGCGCAGGCAGAACCGGAGTTCCGTGACGAGCAGGACGATATCTTGCGTTTGCGAACGCGCAGCTCCCGCGGGACGAGTATTCCCCTGGGGGCCGTCGTGGAATTAAAACGTACCTCCGGACCGGACCGTATCGTTCGCTTTAATCTGTTTCCCGCTGCGGACCTCAATGGTCAGACGGCGCTGGGATACAGTACCGGTCAGTCATTGGCAACGATGGAACAGCTTGCCGATGCGAACCTGCCACCAGGCTTTGGTTATGCCTGGACCGAGATCGCGTATCAGGAACGCCAGGCAGGTAACACGATTGTGTTTCTCTTCCCGCTGGCCGTTTTGTTTGTTTTCCTGACACTCTCAGCCCAGTACGAAAGCTGGCTGCTGCCACTGGCGATTATTTTAATCGTCCCCCTCTGCCTGCTGTTTGCGATCATTGGAATCTGGTTTCGCGGGATGGACAACAATATCCTGACGCAGATTGGTTTCATCGTACTGGTGGGACTGGCCTGCAAGAATGCGATCCTGATTGTCGAATTCGCGAAAGCGGAAGAAGACGCCGGCAAGGACCGTTTCCAGGCGGCCATCGATGCCTGCCGATTGAGATTACGGCCCATTCTGATGACCGCATTTTCCTTCATCCTGGGCGTGGTTCCTCTGCTGATCGCCACTGGTGCCGGCTTTGAAATGAGGCGGGTTCTCGGAACCGCAGTCTTCAGCGGGATGCTTGGGGTGACCCTGTTTGGTTTATTCCTGACTCCGGTCTTTTACGTCGTATTGCGACGTTACGCGAAACAACCGAAGGCCATCGTCCCCGTTTCCGATTCGCCTGCATCCACACATCAGGAGCCGCCAAAATCATAACTGTGGCCGCTGTGTCTCGTTTGTGGTTTGGTCGGGGGAGAGAAAATAAGGCGGGGCTGCTTTGTCGAACGCAGAAGCTCGAACGCGGGGGGCAACTGCCAGTCGAAGGAAAGCGAGGTTCGCTCTCCTTCGGGCTGTCAGTCAGATTACAATGCGATCAGGAAATGGTGCCACAGAAGGCGAGCGAAAACTGACCTGTTTCTCGCGTTCCATCCTGTGCGGCGGGTTCCTGTGTCACGTTTTGTGGTTTTGCCTGATCGGGGCGGGAAATCTGAATTTCCCGTGGTGCGTTGATTCCGATTCGGACGCCACCTTTCTTGGTTTCCAGAATGGTGATCTGGATGTTGTCCCCGATTTGAATTGTTTCGTTGACTTTGCGTGATAAAACCAACATTTGAAGATTCCTTCTTGTAATGCGGAAATTAGGCTGGAACAATCTTTTGGATTGCCTGGGTGGGGTGTGGAAAGATCCCGTTCTAAGACGAAAAGGGTATTCCACTTCTAACCGAACAGTTCAAAAATATCGGATGGTAGAAAAAGGCAACCAGAAGCACTAATGAGTTAGTTGTTAAACTCAGTTCAGCAATATATTGCTGTTGTGTGTCTCAATTATTTAAAGGGCTCGCTCCTCCAGCGGCGAGCATGCGGCCGGCACCTGCCGGGCAAGTTGTTGATTGCTGGCGCGAAAGTTACCTCCCCCCTCATTTTTTTGCAATAGCAGTTTTGGAATTTTTACAAAATATTCAATTCCTATCTTCCCTGATCGAGCTGCAGCAGCACGCTGTCGTCAACGGCCTTCATCTCTGAGAGGATTTTCTGATGCAGCTGCTCCCGGATTCTGATGACTTGCGGGTCTTGCGATTCAATCAGGTTTGTCATTTCTGCGGGATCTTGAGACAGGTGATAAAGTTCGTCCCTGCCCGGGTTTAAGAAGTCGCGAATCAGTTTCCATTCCGGCGTGCGATACATCCGCATGTGTGTTTGCGACTGGTGTTTCGTGCTGTATTCCGCGTAGAAGCCGTTATCCCACTGCTGCTGATTTTGATTTTTCAATAACGGAACAAGACTTGTGCCACGAATGGTTATTTTTTCCGGTAGAGGCACGTTTGCCATTTCCAGCAGCGTCGGAAACCAGTCCAGATTGGAAACCGTCTGCTCGATTTTCTGATGCGGCTGCGTGACTCCCGGCCAGAGAACGGCGGTCGGAATCCTGAGGGAGTTGTCATACATGTTCGGTCGCTGGCCGGCGGGGATATTTTTGCTGGCCGGGGGATTTCTGTTAAGCACCCAGTGCCCGTTTCCTTTGTGCCAGATTCCATTGTGGCCCATGTTATAACCGTGATCGCTGGAGAAAATGATAATCGTGTTCTGCTGCAGATTCTGTTGTTTCAAAGCCTGCAGCAGGCGACCGACATTGCGATCCACGCTGGCGACACTGGCGAGATATTCGCGCGTCATTGTTTTGACCCGCTTCACATTCAAATCGGGATAATCCGGGTTGGGAATCTGAGGATCGAGCTTTTCGAAAGGTGCCCAGTCTTCATCGGCAACCGGCAGCCAGCGCGCGTGCGGGGCGCGAAAGTGCAGCGAAAGCAGGAACGGAGTCCCCTGCTCTTTGCCGATGAACCGGATGGCGTCATCAACGAGCAGATCGGGAAGCAAACCTTTCAGTCTGGTTTCCTTGCCGTTAACTTCAAGCGTGGGATCCTGGGGCACGTTTCCACCGCTGCGAAATCCCATGAAATAATCATAGCCGAATTGTGTCGGATGGTGTTTGTCCAGGAGACCCAGGTGCCATTTTCCGATCAGTCCGGTGCGATAGCCGGCCTCTTTCAACAGCTGCATCCAGGTGACGGTGTCCGGTTTCAGGCCGTGTTCCGGTTCGGTGCCGGGATGGAGCCAGTCGGTGATTCCCAGTTCTGATCCGTAGCGGCTGGCGACCAGACTGGCGCGGGACGGGCTGCAGACCGGCGTAGTCGTAAAGGAATTGACCAGATACGCGCCGTTCTGAAAGAGGCTGTCGATATGTGGCGTTTTGGCGTGTGGATGACCGGATTCCCCTAACGCCCAGGGAGCCTGATCATCGGTGAAAATGAAAAGCAGATTCGGTTGTGCAGCCGCTTCGACCGGAAGGATACTCAGACTGAAAATCACCAACAGGATCAGAAAGGATGTCAGGACGTTACGCATATCGTTCGCCTCGCTTGTTTTCAGATATTGAACTCAGATATTGAACAATGCCTGTTTACCAGCTTGTCATGCCACTGCTGCGCCGTCAAGTGTGCTCGCTTTTGATTATAATCTGCGGGAGAGCCCGAATCCGCGTGTTCTTTTTTGCATTCTGTCTCTCGAGAAAATACAATAGTCATCACCAAGTGCCTCGTAAAACTGATTCCTTCCAGTGGGATACCCTCAGATGGTCCAACCTCAAAGTCCGCTAAAACGGTTCAGACGCAGTCAGCGATTCCCTGGTTTGTCTGCTTTGTTCGTTCTCTGTTTTATGCCGATCCTCGTCGTGGCGGAGACGGATTCGGAATCTCCAGTGGTCGCGAAACGCCCGCAGCAAAGTCAGCCAGCTTCCGAGCATGATTTGACGGTTGAGGAGCTGGCGGAGAACGCAAAAGAATCCGTCGTGTCGGTTTCGTTTGCCGGCCGGGACGGACAGCAGGCCGGATTGGGAACCGGTTTTGTGATTGCCTCTGACGGGCTGGTGGCTACGAACATGCATGTGATTGGTGAAGCGCGGCCGATTACGGTGCAGTTTTCCAACGGGAAACAATTCGAGGTCAAAGAAGTGTATGCGACCGACCGTCAGATGGATCTGGCCGTTTTAAAGATTGATGCTAAAGACCTGATTCCCCTACCCCTGGCAGAACCGGATTCGTTGAAACAGGGAGCTGAAGTGATTGTGCTCGGGAATCCGCAGGGGCTGCGCTACAGTGTGGTCAAAGGGGTGAATTCGGGAACACGCGAAATCGATGGCAAGCCGATGATTCAGCTGGCGATTCCCATTGAGCCCGGCAACAGTGGTGGCCCGGTGCTGGATTCACAGGGGCGCGTGCAGGGAATTGTGACCTTGAAGTCGGCAGTCACCCGCAATCTGGGATATGCGGTCAATATCAGTGCGTTGAAAGTGCTGCTGGAAAAACCGAACCCGGTCCCCATCAACCGCTGGCTGACAATTGGAACATTGGATGAGCGTCTCTGGAAACCGTTGTTTGGTTCGCGCTGGCGGCAGCGGGCGGGTCGGATCATGGTAGACGGTTTCGGCTCCGGTTTAGGCAGCCGCTCCTTGTGCGTGTCGCAGGAGGCGTTGCCGAAACTGCCTTACGAAATCGCCGTCGAGGTGAAACTGGATGATAAATCCGGTGCCGCGGGTTTGATTTTTTATTCCGATGAGAACACCAAGCATTACGGCTTTTATCCCAGTAATCAGAGTCTGCGAATCAGCCGATTTGATGGTCCCGACGTGTTTTTGTGGCGTGTGCTGGAAGAAAAGAAAAGTAATTCCTATCGTGAAGGCGAATGGAATCAGTTGAAGGTGCGTCTAGAAGCGGATCGCATCTTATGTTTTGTGAATGATGAGCAGGTGTTTGAGGTCAAGGACCAGCAGTATACGGAAGGCAAAGTGGGTCTGGCGAAATTTCGGAATACGGTGGCTTCCTTCAGAGGATTTCAGGTCGCGCCCCGGATTGACGCCTATCGTCCCTCAGAGGAGACGGCGCAGAAGATTCTCGATCTGACAGAAGATCTCCGCGTGGATCGGCCGCCGCTGGATGAGCTGATTGAAGAAGTCGTGAAAGAGACCGATAAAAAAAGTGCGCAACAGGCACTGCAGGAACGGGCGCGATTACTTCAGAAGCAGGCGGAACGTCTGCAGGAACTGGCACAGTCGATTCATGAACGCGCCGTCCAGGCGGAGTTGAAGGCGGTGTTTGCCGAGAAAAAAGAGGCGGACATTGATTTGCTTTCTGCCGCCCTGCTGGTGGCGCGGCTGGATAATTCCGAGGTCGAGATCAAAGTGTATCTGAATCAGGTTGCGGCTATGGTCAATGAAATCCAGAAAACACTGCCTCCCCAGGCAACGCCGCAGGTGAAACTGGATGCCCTGAATCAATATCTGTTCCGTGAAACGGGTTTCCACGGGAGTCGGACCAATTATTACAGCCGTTCCAACAGCTATATTAATGAGACGATTGAAGATCGCGAAGGCTTGCCGATCACGCTGGCGATTCTCTATATGGAAATGGGCCGCCGGCTCGGGCTGGATATTGAAGGCGTGGGTCTGCCCGGCCATTTTGTCGTGCGGGTGAATTCCACTGCTGAGAAAGGCCAGTTGGTCGATGTGTTCGAGGGGGGGACAACACTGAGCGACGAAGCCGCCAGAGTGATGATCGTGACGGGGAACAGCGGTCAACTGGATGAAGAGTTTTTAAAAGCGCAGCCGAAAAAAGAGATCATCAAACGCATGCTGCGGAACCTGATGAATCTGGCGCGGGACAGTGAAGATGTTGAATCGATGCTGCGGTATGTCGAGACGATGATTTCGCTCGATGAAGAGTTACTGCAGGAACGCTGGTTGCGCGCGGTACTCCGTTATCAGACGGGACGCATTACCGAAGCGATGGCTGATGCCGACTTTCTGCTGGAGAAATCGCCGGAAGGATTCGACCTGAAACGGATTCGGGAATTCCGCAGTTACCTGGAGACCGTCAGGCCGTCTGAGTAAACGGATCTGGATTGTGGTTCTCTGAAACGAAACAAGAGGAGCAACGCGACATGAATTTGTGGAAGCATTCGCTGAACGGCATGATGTTAATGGGGGCGGTGATTCTGCTGTCGGGAGCGCATCCGTATGAGGCACCCGGAGTCACCAGTCTGACCAATGCCAGCGTGAAATATCATTTGACGGATCAGCATTTCGTGGTTTTGAAACGTGGCAAGATTACGGCGGTGATCGTGGATAACGCGGCCGTGAATACGCCGGAGCTTCCCGGCCATCGTGCCGGCTATAACGGAGTGGCGTCGCTGAAGTATGAGGGGCAAACGGAGAATCTGTTTGTGCCGGCGCTGGCCGGATTGAATTTCGAACACATTCATGACGGGAATTCCGACTACAAAGAGAAATTCGAGCCGCGCGCGTTTCCGATGCAATTACGGATCATTTCCGAAAACATGGTCGAACTGTATCAACCGCCAACTGAGAACTGGAAACTGGAAAGCTGCGGCCGTTATGAGTTGCTGGAAGATGGTGCTATCGAATACACGTTTGAATGCATTCCTCGAGCGGCTCTATTCAAACGCGGTTATATCGGGTTATTCTGGGCCAGTTATATGCAGGCACCGGAGGATCGCCGGATTTATTTTTATGGAAAACCGAAGAACAAGTTGAACGAGGCGGAAACATTGATCGCCGCCAGCACGCCCGCGCATGGTGTCGACAGCACTCACCCGCCGGAGAATGCCGTGTTTTTTCCTGAAATTGCCGCTGATTTTCCGCTGAAGTTAGTCAATCATCCTTCGACGTATGTGTATTCACAGCCATGGTACTATGGTATTCGCGGGAATTATTCTTATACTCACCTTGTTCGGAATCGTGATCAACTCTGGTTTGCCCAGTCACCCACTGGTGGCGGACAACAGAATCCGGCCTGGGATTTTCAGTGGTTCATTCCCGATTACAAGGTCGACGAGGCTTACGGATTTGTCATGCGAGTGCATTATGGTCCCTGGTCAGATCACATCAATTTACAAAACTCGGTTCAAAAACATTTATCTGCCCTGACTCGCAAATAATTTCGCGAAAAGCGTTCACGAAGGAACTGATTTCAGGATCGAAATCAGTCTTGTCGTGTCCGGGCATGGATTGAAATAAAGATGCGAAAAATTGGCTCGTTCCCATCCGAGCAGCAGGCAAAACGTTTTGTAGACTATATGCTCACGCAGGGGGTCGGTCTTAATATCGAATTCTCATCTGATCAATGGACGATCTGGGTTTATGATGAAGATCAGGTCGAACAGTCCAGATCCGCACTGGAAGAATTTTTAGCGAATCCGGAAGCCGACAAGTACCGGGGCGTGGCCCGACAGGCAGAGGCGATTCGGGAAGCAAAGATCAAAAAAGCCGTCGAGGCATCCAGGAAACAGGTGAACGTCCGCGAGACCTGGAATCAGCCTTTCACGAGCCGCTGCCCGGTGACGTCATTGATCATCGGCATCAGTGTTGTCGTGTTTCTGTTCATGCAGTCGGATGAATACAATGTGAAAGTCAGAGAGGCGTTGAGTATCTGCAGCTTTCAGATTTCCGGCAATATGATGAGTTATGACCGCCGTCTGGTCGATGTGCGGGAAGGCGAAGTCTGGCGGCTGGTGACGCCGATTTTCATTCATTTTGGGACCTTGTATCTGCCCTTTCATATTCTGTTTAACAGTATGATGGCCTATCAGCTGGGGGGGGCGATCGAAATGAATCGTGGCAGCACCCGACTGGCGCTGCTGATTTTAGTGACGGCGGTCCCTTCCAATCTGGCGCAGTTTTATTGGGGAGGCCCCGGCTTTTCTATGGGCGGGCCGGGCTTCGGGGGGCTGTCCGGGGTCGTGTATGGGATGTTTGGTTATATGTGGATGAAAAGCAAGTTTGATCCGCAATCGCACTTTTTTGTGCCCCCCAATATGGTGTTTATTCTGATCGGCTGGTTCTTTTTGTGTATGACCGGAATGGTCGGACCGATTGCGAACATGGCACACGGTTTTGGACTGGGTACCGGTATGGCGCTCGGCCTCGGATCAACCTATTTACGACAGGCTGGTAAATCGAAGTGAACTCGGCGATTTCTGATCGTCGGTGATTGTTGACGTTCAGCGAATCGCCTATAATTTCGACGGTGGTAGTCAAACACTGTTGAGTTATGGACAATCAATATTGCTTACCCTCTCTAGTGGAGCGAGATTTCGGATGATGAATCGACAAAAATGGAGTTTAACCGCAGGGGTATTAATCGTAATGAGCTTTGCTTCCAACACCTTTCTTTCAGCGGCTGAGGACCCTGCTCCTCCTGAAAAAATTCGTACCGTAGAAGGCATTACCGAGTATTCACTCGAAAACGGCATGAAAGTCCTGCTGTTTCCGGATGCTTCCAGTCCCAAGGTGACCGTGAATCTGACGTTGCTCGTCGGTTCCCGCCATGAAGGTTATGGCGAAACCGGTATGGCGCATCTCCTGGAACACATGTTGTTCAAGGGAACGCCGACGCACCCGACGATCCCCAAAGATTTGCAGGCACGCGGCGCTCAGTTTAATGGAACAACCTGGTACGACCGCACTAATTATTACGAAACATTACCGGCCAGTGAGGAAAATCTGGAATTTGCGCTGAAGATGGAAGCGGACCGGATGATGAACAGTTATGTCAAAGCCGAAGATCTGCTTTCGGAAATGACGGTCGTACGAAACGAATTCGAACGCGGCGAAAACAACCCTTCACGGATGCTCATGCAGAAAATCATGTCCTCCGCGTTTGAATGGCACAACTACGGAAAATCGACAATTGGCAACCGGGCTGACATCGAACGCGTTCCCGTCGACCGCTTAAAAGCGTTTTACAAAAAATATTATCAGCCTGACAATGCGGTTCTGATTGTTGCCGGCAAGTTTGATCAGGCTAAAGCGTTGACGCTGATCAATCAGTATTTCGGTACGATCCCGCGTCCTGATCGCAAACTGGATGCGACCTATACCGAAGAGCCTCCCCAGGAAGGCGAGCGGATTGTAACGCTGCGTCGCATTGGAGAAGTGCCCGCGGTCGGCGTGGCCTATCATATACCTGCCGCCGCCCATAAAGACATGGCGGCCCTTGACGTGCTGGAATCAGCGCTGACCGATGATCCTTCCGGGGTGTTGTATCAGGCTCTGGTGACGACCAAAAAAGCATCGAGTGTTTCCGGTTCTCTGTTCGCGTTACACGATCCCGGCGTCTTACGGCTGATGGTGGAAGTCGTCAAAGGCAATGACCCGCAGGTGATTCTGGGGATCATGTTTGACACACTGCAGACCGTGATCGACAAGGGAATCTCAGCCGAGAATGTGGATCGGGCCAAAGAAAAGCTGCTCAAACAATACGAACAGGGTGAGAATAACAGCTCGCGTCTGGCTGTGGAGCTTTCGGAATGGGTGTCGATGGGAGACTGGCGGCTGCGATTTCTTTATCGCGACGCACTCGAAAAAGTCACTCCCGAAGATGTCAAACGCGTGGCCGATCTCTACCTGAAAGAAAATAACCGGACGGTCGGCGTTTTTGTTCCTGTCGAGAAAAGTCAGAAAGTGGAAATTCCGCAGATTGATGATATCGCCAAAATGATCGGCGATTATCAGGGACGCGAGTCCGTGGCGATGGGAGAAGACTTTGATGTCTCCCCCGAAAATATCGACAAACGGACAACCGTGAAAACATTACCGGGCGGCGTCAAAGTCGCTTTGCTTTCGAAGAAAACCCGCGGCGAAGAAGTCAATCTGAAGATGACGCTGCGGTATGGCAACCTCGAAAATCTGCAAGGCAAACGGGTTGCCTGCGAATTTCTGCCCGCGGTGATGAAGCGGGGTTCAAAAAACAAAACGCGACAGGAGATCGAGGACGAACTCAACAGGCTGCGAGCCCAGATGAGTCTTTCCGGTTCACCGGGCGAGTTGAACGTCTCCATCAAAACCCGCAACGAGAATCTCGGAAAAGTTCTGGAGATTCTGCAGGAGATTCTCCGCGAACCCACTCTGCCCGCTACGGAACTGGAAGTTCTGAAAACACAACAGATCGCGACGCTGGAGAAACAGAAAACCGACCCGCAGTCACGGGCCATCATGTCGGTGCGTCGGCAACTGAGACCATACGGACAGGAAGATCCCCGTTACGTTCCGGACATTGATCAGGAAATTGAGGAAATCAAAGCGTTGACTCAAAGCGATCTGCAGTCACTGTATGAAAACTTTATCGGCGCCTCGGCGGGGGAAATCGCTGTCGTAGGTGATTTTTCAGAAGACACTGTATTGCCTCAGTTGACTGCGATGCTCGAAAACTGGGAATCGAAAGCCGCCTATGAACATATTCCGGCAGAAGCCCATCAGATTCCGGGCAAACTGACGGAAATCATCATTCCTGATAAAGCGAATGCCTTCTATTTTGCCGGTTTGACATTCCCGATGAACAGCACTTCGCCCGAATACGCGGATATTATCGTCGCCGGTTCGGTACTGGGGTCAAGTGGACTCTCTTCAAGGCTCGGTGATCGCGTGCGGCAGAAAGAAGGTCTGGCTTATGGAGTGGGGGCGTTCATTCACGCCGACCCGATCGATATGCGCGGCTCAATTTCGATTTACGCCAGCTGCAATCCCGATAACATGCAAAAGGTGGAGACGGCAATTAAAGAAGAGCTGGCACTGCTGATTTCCAAAGGGATCACCAAAGAGGAACTCGCCAATGCCCAGAAAGGTTATCTGGAACAGGAGCAGGTTTCCCGAACCAGTGATGCATCGCTGGCGTCCACGTTGATCACGAATTTATTCGCTGATCGGAATATGACTTACTATTCGGAACTGGAGCAGAAAATCAACGCGGTCACAACAGAAGCAGCGCAACAGGCGTTTGCGAAATTCATTCATCCTGAAAACCTGATTATTGCCATCTCAGGCAGTTTGAAAAAATAAGCAGGGAATTTTCAATTTGATAGAATGGAGTACAGATGGTTCGGTTCCTCTTAACGGCCTGAAGACGAGCGCTCAATGACAAAAAAGAGACGGGTTCTTTTTGCAATTGGAAGCCTGGGCGGGGGAGGAGCCGAACGTGCGCTGCTGGATCAGCTGACGAAATTAAATCGCACGCTGTTTTCTCCTCTGCTTTATCTGGTATCCCATTCCGGTGCGTTGCTGACAGAACTTCCCGAAGATGTGCCGGTGTTTGCGTTCGACTTGCGGAACACGCCCTCCCGCTTTAACTGGCCGGGGCGCATTCATCGTCGACTGGTGGCTGATCTGGCACGTGTGATTCGGGAACAGCAGGTTGATCTCGTATTCGACCATACCTTTCACATGACGTTGATTGCAGGGCCGGCTGCAGCCCAGAGGAAAACTCCCCGCATTTCTTTAATCGTCTGCGATCCGGAAAATGATTTTACAAATAACGAACGTCGCTTCCGTTTTTTTAAGAAGCAACTCTTAAAGCAGGCCTATCAGAGTGCCGATGCTGTTGTTGCCATTTCCGAAGGAGTCCGCCGCGCCGCGATCGCGTATTACGAATTGAATTCCGCATCCGTGGAGACGATCTATTACCCGATTGATTTTGAGCGGATCGACGCTTTGTTTCATCAGGGAGAGTTGCAATTAACTGCGGACCAGTTTCATGTCGTCAGTTGCGGGCGACTGCATCCCCAAAAAGGTTTTGTTTATTTAATAGAGGCGGCGGAAAAACTGGTTTATGAGCAGGGGCTGACCCATTTGCGATTTCACATACTCGGCGAAGGTCCCAGCCGTCAGGAACTGGAGCAGCTGATTCAACAGAAACGTTTAAATGATTACGTGTTGCTGGAAGGCTTTCAGAGTAATCCCTTTCAGTATTATCGCGAAGCACAACTGTTCTGTCTGTCTTCGCTCTACGAAGGATTTGGCCTGGTACTGGCCGAAGCGATGGCGTGCCGCATTCCCGTGCTCTCGACTGATTGTCCCAGCGGTCCTGCGGAAATTCTGGCTGATGGTGAATTTGGGCGACTGGTTCCACCGGGAAATGCACGGGCGCTGGCAGATCAAATTGCAGATGCCGTCGCGTTTTATGAAAGCTGGCAGTCGACCGTTCCCGAAGCACGGCGGCATGTGGAGCAGATGTTTGACGATGCAGCCGGGATGCGGCAATGGGAAGCACTCTTCGAGCGTGTGTGTGCGAAGTAAGCTGTATTACTTCAAGAGGCTCAGGCAGATCCAGTCCATGATCATTGCCCGGTTTTCGCGTAACAACTTTCGCCGCTCATAAAGCTCAAAGTCTGCCAGCTCTGCGCCGGGATACGCTCGTGCTGTTTCAAGGTCGTCCGTACTTTGAATCATGCTGAATTCTGTAGGAATATTTCTGGGCTGTGAATGAGACACGAGCACAGGTCTGAAAAGGGCACAAAACGTGTCATTCTCAGATGTAACCTCAACACGGAGAATGTATTTTTCGGTCGGATGAATTCCGTAATGTCCGCAGTTGACTGATTCTACTGGTGGATCCGGGGGCGATACTTGATTCTCAATCCAGAACCGGTTACCTTGGTCTACTTGTATTTGGGACGATTTTCTTTAATTAACATAGCCAATAAATATTGGTATAGCAAGAGTTTGCAATGACCGAAGAAGCAGCAAATTCACGAATTGAACAAGACCGCCAGTTGATTCTGGATGCCAAACAAAAGGGCACAGGAGCGAAGTTCGCGGCTTACACCAGGCTTTCCGGACCGGGGTGGTTGCAAAGTGCCATCACACTGGGGGGCGGTTCGCTGGCGGGCGGTTTGTACCTGGGAATTCTTTCGGGTTATCACCTGATGTGGCTGCAGCCGCTGGCGATGATCATGGGCGTGATCATGCTCAGTGCGATTGGATATGTCGCGTTATCAACAAAAGAACGCCCGTTTGCTTCGATCAATACTCACATCAGCCCTGTCCTGGGTTGGGGCTGGGCGATTGCCACTTTGATGGCAAATCTGGTCTGGTGTATGCCTCAGTATGCTTTAGGCACAGCGGCCCTGCAGCAGAACCTTGCGCCCGAATTTTTCGCCAACGACGATACCGGGAAAATTCTGGCCGTTGCAGTTCTGTTTGTGATTTCCGGCGTGGTGATCTGGTTTTATGATACGGGGGGCTGGGGCATCAAACTGTTTGAAGCCATCCTGAAAATTCTGGTCGGCATCGTTGTGCTCTGTTTCTTCGGCGTGGTCTTGAAGATGAGTATTTCCACAAATGATCTGGACTGGAGTAAAATTCTGGCTGGGTTTATTCCGAATTTGAGTCTGTTTGGCAAGCCTTCACCGGAGTTTGCGGAAGTCCTCGCACAGGCGGGCCGTTTTGGTGATTACTGGAAAAACATGATTGTCGGCAATCAGCAGAAAGTCATGATCACGGCAGCCGCGACGGCGGTCGGAATTAACATGACGTTTCTGCTCCCCTACTCCATGCGTGCCAAAGGCTGGGATAAGGACTTCCGCGGACTGGCCGCATTTGACTTGTCAACCGGCTTGTTTATTCCTTTCTTACTCGCGACGAGTTGTGTGGTGATTGCCGCTGCTTCTCAGTTCCATGCCAAACCGGCTGCCGGGCTGCTGGGTGAAAAAGATGCCGCTGGTCAGATCGTGCAGGCAGACCCCGGTCTGTTAGGACAGTATAAAAAAATATTGGATGACCGTTTGAAAGCGGAAATGCCCGCCGAGCAATGGAATGAATTAAAGCAGGATCCGACCGCCCTCGAACAAAAACGGGCGGAACTTCCTTTACCCGAGCGAACGCTGGCAGCGATGCTGGTCAATCGCGATGCATTCCAGCTGGCGGCAGCATTGAAACCGCTGGCAGGGCCGACAGTCTCTCAACTGATTTTCGGTCTGGGAGTGGTCTCGATGGCCGTTTCCACCATTATCATCCTGATGCTGATTAACGGGTTCGTCTTTTGTGAAATGCTGGGACTTGAGCCCCGGGGCACCTACCACCGCATCGGCTGTTACATGCCGGCGATCACGGGAATGGTGGGTTCGTTTTTCTGGAAAGGCGAGGCCAAGGCCTGGCTGGCGGTGCCCACTTCCATGTTCGGAATGGTTCTGCTGCCGATCGCCTACGCGACATTCTTCTTTATGATGAACTCCCCCAAAATTCTGGGCGACCAGATGCCGAAAGGGGGCAAGCGGGTTGCCTGGAACCTGGCGATGGGAATTTCTACACTCTTCGCCGCTTTTGGCTGCATCTGGAGTATCAAATCCAGTGGATACGCCAGTTATGGATTTACCGCGCTGGCCGTGTTTGTCGGTCTGGCGATTGTGGTGCATTTCATGCGAATGGCACGGGGAGATTCTTCGAAGTCCGGATCATGAGTCTCATCGTATCGTTCATCGCAGTTGTTTAAATTGAATCGAGTGTGATTACTGCAATTGCACTCGATTCTCTGCGTCCGAATCCATTTTTTTGCTGAAGAAAAGTTTCGAAGGACGAATTCGCAAACGTTGCGCCCAGTATCGTGCCAGTACGGCCAGCGTTCCCAGCCCGTATTTCACACAGCGTTTAAAGTTAATGCTGGAGGCTTCCGGGAAATAGCGGACAGGGACAGGAATATCTCCAACACGGAAGCCAAAATAAACGGCCTGTGCCAGAAACTGGCTGTCGAACACGAAGTCATTTGAGTTGAGTTCAAAGGGAATGGTTTCAAGCACTTCTCTGCGGTAAGCGCGAAAGCCGCTGTGGAAATCTCCCAGGTTTTGTCCCAAAGCAATATTTTCGGTGATCGTTAAAAGGCGGTTCGCGATGTATTTCCAGGTTGGCATCCCCCCGGAAAGGGCTTCCTGCCGCGTACGGATTCTTGACCCCAGCACGACATCGCAGATGCCCAGCTTGAGCAGTTGAATGGCGATGCCCACGACGCGACTGTCGTACTGATAATCGGGGTGCAGCATCACGACATATTCCGCGCCATGATCCAGGGCGTACTGGTAGCAGGTTTTCTGGTTGCCGCCATAACCTCGGTTCTGTTTATGTTGAATGACGGTTAAGCCTTCTCGCAGAGCCAGGTCAACGGTTCCATCGGTGCTGCCGTCATCCACCAGAATAATTTCATCGACCACATCTACTGGGAGGTCTGAGAGTGTTTTCAACAGTGTCGGAGCAGCATTATACGCGGGCATGACCACAATCGTTTTGCCTTGCGGCTTCTGATGGCGTTCAATTTCTTCCAGAAATGAATCCAGGTTTCGAAACTGTGACATCATCTCGTGACTGTCGGGAGCAAACACGGGGTTTGCCTGTTGGCAATTCAGGCTTGATAAAGGAGTTGATTTCAGCACGGCAGTCTCCCGGTAGAGTCGTTAGATGATGTGTTTCGTTAAAATGCAGAGCACGCTCTCTTCAAAGTCTAGCTTACGAAATAAATGACGCCGCCTCAGATTAAAGCGGGGAACTGATGAAGGCGTGCGTCACACAATCCGGGTGCCGATGGAACCGGTTATGCCGATTGTCGTATTTGCATCCCTGAATGATGTTTCAAAGAAGCATCATTTTTGCTGCAGTAGCGGCCGGCACCGCTGCAGGACCTATGTTAAGGGGAGACAGGGAAATTTTCGTGAGTCCCTGCACGCAAAGGGATGACAAAACTCAGTCAAATATTATGAATCAAAATCCGCAAGAAACCCCCTGGCAATTACTTCCGGCTCTCAAAAGCCAGCTGGTCCCGATCTGTTCGCTGTCGCTGGTGGTGCTGATCAGTTTTGGAATTGCCGTCAGTTTTGATTTTGTCAACTGGGACGATCCCTGGTATGTGACTCATAATCCGCTGGTGAAAAGCTGGCATCCCGAGAATCTGCAGAAGATTACAACTCAGGTTGTCACCAGAAATTATGCGCCTTTGACGATCTTCTCGTTCCTCGTGGATCACAGTCTGTTTGGACAATGGGCGGGCGGTTATCATCTTACGAATATCCTGTTGCATCTATTCAATACGATACTCGTTTTTTTGCTGGTCACGCGACTGACTCAAAATCGTCTCGTGGGCTGGGCGACGGCGGCCGTGTTTGCGATTCACCCGGTCCAGGTGGAAACGGTGGTCTGGATTTCTTCCCGGAAAGGGCTGATGTCGGGCACATTTATGCTGGCGTCACTCTGGTACTGGCTCAGAAAAGAGCGGACTCTGCAGCAGAATACCTGCGGATTTCTCTTCTTTATCGGTGCCCTGCTCTCCAAAGCGCTGGCGGTGATTGTGCCCGCGATTGTCTTCTGCTTTGATTTCTGGGTGGCGAAAGTCCCCTTCCGCGAAGCAGTCAAAAAACAGATTTTTCCGGGATGCTGTGCCGTTCTGCTGCTGCTGATTACGATGCTGGCGCAAACCAGTGAACTGGGAGGCGTGCGTGATCATTTTGGGATGAGCAAAATGGAGATTCTCTCTGTTGATACCGTGATTATGTCCAAATACATTCAAATGTTATTGTGGCCTGAAGTCCGCTCCGTGCTGTATGACCCGCCGACATCGGGAATCAGCGGGAATATTGCGATTTCCCTTTTCTGCTGGCTGGTGGCGGCTGTGTTATTCGTTCGGATGGGGAAACGGCAGCCGTTGATTCTGTTCGCTGGTGCCACATTCGTGCTGTTATTACTGCCTGTACTCAATTTATTTCCCATTACGACGCTAATGAACGACCGTTATTTATATCTCCCCTGTATTCCCTTTTTCGCGCTGGTATTTTGCGCTGTGATGCAGTTGCTGGAGTTACTGAAGCAGTGGATGCGCGTGACATTATTCAGAAAAAAACAGGTTTCCGGCTATCTGGTGCCTGCGATTTTTGGAGTGCTGGTATTAGGGCTGCTTACCAGGTACAGCCTGCTGACAGAGCAATATCTGTATGTCTGGAAAGATGGTCTCACATTATGGCAGTACACGTCGCAGCAGGTGCCTCAGTTGCCCGTCGTGCAGATTCAACTGGCAAACAGTTATCACAGCCAGGGAGAACATGCGCGGGCCATTGCGATTATCAAGCAGGCCATGCAGGATTTGAACCCCGATGAACTCGATCGGCAGCGAATGGAACAGAAGGTCCGGGACTGGGAACAGCTGAAATAACGTGTCAGCAGCATTGAGACGTTACGTCGTCTGTGAACGCGCTTTATGACCTCAATCCGCCGGCCGGCATTCACACGGATCTGGGAAAACAGACGCCGCGCATCTGGACGCAGTGAGACATTCGGCGAAATCGTTCTCTGTGGTCTTTCGTCAACATACGGCTAATACCCTCAAAGAACAGTCTTTAGAGATTCTTGAATGTTTCTTTTATGTAACCCGGATATTTCTCAAAAAAAGTTTAAGTTATCTGCTTGACTGTCTTAATCCGTGACCTACTTTTGTGTGTAAACACTTTGCTCTGAAAAAAACAGGGCATGAGTGAACACAAAATGAATAACATGATTTCGGAATGATGATTCCGCGGTGATGTGAGTTTAAAAGACCAATACTTTTCTGCGGTGCAGAAATTTTGCTCTTCTAAAGAGGGGGCATATTGGGTGCTTCGTTTGAGGATGTAACTCAAAGAAGCAATTGTTTCGGTTGAGCTGTGCGAAAATGCGGGCACGTAGTGCTTCATGTTCCATGGCTTGGTTGTTTTGTGTTGATGCATGTGGTTCATGAATCGACTCCAATTGGAAAGAAAGAGAGCAGCAACAATGAAGAATCTGACAAAGAGTATCAAAAATTTCCTGGTTTCAGAAGATGGTCCTACAGCTGTTGAGTACGCAGTGATGCTTGCTTTGATCGTGATTGTTTGTTTGACCGCCATTCAGGCTGTCGGAACAAACGCAAATGCGAAGTTCGAAGCCGTACGTGATGCATTGACCTAATACTGGTCTACTGCAATGCAACGCAATTGCGAAAAAACCGCTCAGTCGAATTTTTCGGCTGAGCGTTTTCTTGCGTATCAGCTTGCTGAAATGCCGTTTCAATAATTCTACCGATTTGTATTTAACGTGTTTTCAGTATAATTTTTTATCCCGAGGAGAGAGCAGAATGTTTCCATACTGCATTGATGCCCAGGCGGGAGCGATGCTGGAGTTAATCCTGCTGATCGTACCGGTCATTGTCTGGTTTACATCTCTTTTAACATGTAGCCGCTGCTAGCTTGCGTCCAGGTTTATTGTCGCCTCTCCCCGGCCACTGGGACCGAGTATCATAAAACCAGAGACGCGATGGTTAAATGTGATGCGAGCTTGAACACATGCTGTATTATCAGAGCGTCACCTGTGCGATGACAGATGTCCGCATGGCTGTTGAGACGCCGAAATCAATCTGGATCGGGTCTGATCTTTCAGGACCAGCAGACGGCATGATTGCCGACGTTCCAGAATTCTTGAATCGGGTTTTGAAAAACCTCAGTTTTTTTCAAGAATTATCCTGCCCTGTTCTACCTGTGACCTAGACTGAATAAGAAGAATTCAAATGTTGAATGTCTCAGATCAGGTCGTGCAGGTGTATTTCTGCGATGAAACGGATCTGAGCTGATTTATGTAACAATGATAAGACATCCCCGATGAAATGCAGCAAAACGCATTTCGATAAGACTCAATAAGAAAGGCCACACTGATGGATTGGCAACAGTTACTTCTGGAGAATTGGCATGTTAAGTTTGTTTCCATCGTTTTGATTTACGCAGCTTACATTGATGGAAAAGAACTGCGGGTCCCTAACTGGATTACGTATCCGATGGTGCTTTCCGGTCTGGTCTATATGACATGGACAGGAGGCCTGGCCGGTCTCGGTTGGGGATTATTGGGTATGGTTGTCGGTCTGGCGACTCTCCTTCCCTTATATAGTGTGGGCGGAATGGGAGCCGGCGATGTGAAGCTGATGGCCGGCATCGGTGCCTGGCTGGGCGTGAAAATTACCTTCTATGCATTTTGTGTGACGACAATTGTCGGAGCCATCATGGCAATCGGGATGGTGCTCTACAGTAAGAAATTTTACACGCATCTGGGGCAGGCGATCATGATTCTTGACGAATGGCGTTCGGTCAAAAATCCGCGTGAATTGTCGCGAATCGCCAAAGAGCGGAAACCGACGATGTACCTGCTGCCTTATGGGATTCCCATCTGCATTGGTTCCATCGCATATTTCTTCTATGCCGGCCTGCTCTAAGAGGAGGACGAGAATGACCGATTGTTAAAATGGGTGATTCTCATTAAGTGCGAATGTTGGGTTGTGAGTCAGGGATTTGGCATTACAACCAGAATTATTATTTCAATCGATAAAATCGTTATAAATTGAAGCGAGTGCTCTTGAACTGCCGATGTTGACTATGATAACAGAATTTCCTTCTGTGAGCCTGTGAATTCAGGATCAAATCAAGTCGACATTGCGGGAAACTGATACTGGCTCTGTAAAGAGTGAAGACTGATTCCAGGTTTGAGGTCGCTTGATTTGTGTCTCTTTCACAGGTGACAGATATGAAAGTCAAGTCGTTATTGATGTTGGTAGTCGCAGTCGGTTGTGGACTGGTTGCGATGTTGGGCGTGAGGCAGGTACTCAATAAAGATAACAATCAGAAAGAGGTCGAAACGGCAAATGTCCTGGTGACATTCACCGAGATCGCTCCTGGAACTCCTCTGAATGAGTCCAATGTCAAATTCAAGTCATGGGCGATTGATCAGATTCCTCCGGGAGCTGTTACAAAACTGGAAGAGTATAAAGATCGTTCGATTAAGACGCGGGCCGTGCCTGGTGAGATCGTGATGAGGGCGAAACTCAGTGAGCAGGGAGTACGTGGGGCATCTGTAGAAATTCCTGATGGAAAACGGGTCTTTACGACATCGGTGGATATGACCAAAACACACAGTGGTTTAATTCTGCCGGGCGACTTTGTAGATGTTTATGTTACGTTCACAGCGCGGAAACCACAGGGAGGCATGTCGACCATCACGAAAGTGATCCTGGAAAGAGTGAAAATCTTTGCAACCGACAATCTGACCGACGCCGGCGGAACCGACAGTAATCAGGTGAAATCAAAAAATATTTCGTTATTACTTTCTCCGAGAGAAGGCGCAATGCTGAAACTTGCGGAGAAAAAAGGAGAAGTCCACCTCGCTTTGAGAGCGGCTTCGGATACTGCGGATACAGAAGACGTTCAGTTTGATGATGATGAACTGGCGGAAGTGTTTTCAATTGAAGGCAGTGAGTATTTGAAGGACGATGAGAAACCCGAGGGAGATGTAAAAGAGGAGCGGCCACAGAAACAGGTTAAAAAAACCAGTGAAAAATCAGCCAAACAGTTTCTGGATGAAGAACAGCAACCTACACAGATGGCATCGACCGGGGCAGAAATAGAAGAAGAACTGGAAGAAGCCAAAAAGATGTGGCAGGTCGAAATCTATTCCGGAGAAGAAAAGATTGTTCAGGAAGTAGAACTTCTGGAAGAAGAACTGGAAGATCAAAAAGCCGCTTTAAAAGATCTATGGGAAGTCTTTACGACGAAACAAAAAGAAAAAATCAACTGATCGATGGCTCCCCTGCTCCTGTACTGGATGCAGGGGGCTGATTCAAAGACAGGGAAACGTGTCCTGATCAGAAGATGAGAGATGTCTGTTTAAAGAGTGATTTGAAGTCCGGGTTTTACCTGATTTAGATAGCTCAACTGTTAAATAAAGTAAGGGGCACGGATGCTGGCCTTAAAAAACCGCTTAAGAATGAATGGTCTTCCTTTGTTGATGGCACTGGTGTGCAGTCTCATCAATACAACAGGGTATTCGCAGGACGAGCAGCCTGTTCCTCCCGGAGCAAGCGAGCCGATCGTGCAGATGACAGCCGACAGGATGAAGCTGGAAATCACGGAAAAGTTCTCCAAGATTCTTAAGTTTCCCGGCAAAATCAAACGCGTCGATGGTTTTGACCCGACCGTACTGGGGGTCACCGCCTTAACACCCAACGAGATCAGAGTGCAGGCTCTGGTGCCCGGTGTGACGACGCTGGTGATCACCGACGAGAACAAAAAAGTATTCACTGTGGAAACCTTCGTGAGCGGTGATGCACGACATTTACAGGCCTATCTCCGCGAATTGTTTCCCGGCTCTTCCGTGAATGCCATCAAAGTTCAGGATTCTGTTGTATTACGTGGTTGGGTTACGGAACCGGAAGCCATTACAGAAATGGTCGAAATTGCCGAGCAGTTTTTTCCCAACGGTGTGTTGAATCAAATGAAGCTGGCAGGCGTGCAGCAGGTGCTGCTCAAAGTGAAGATCATGGAAGTTCAGCGTTCCAAAATTCGACAGTTGGGTGTGAACTGGCTGTTTCTGAATCAATCATCCTACATCTACAGCACACCGGGTACACTGGTTCCGATTACGGGAATTACTGTTCCCTTTGGTGGCCCCCCTGCTCTGTCTGCATCACAGAATCTGATCAGCGGAACTTCACTCGGATTTGGTCTGGTGGATAGCTCGAATATTTTCCAGGCCTTCATTGAAGCATTAAAGAAGGAAGCCCTGTTAAAGATTCTGGCGGAACCGGAACTGGTCACGACCAGCGGACGTCCTGCCAACCTGCTTTCGGGGGGGGAATTCCCGATTCTGGTACCACAGAGTCTGGGGACCGTGACGATCGAATGGCGTGAATTCGGTGTCAGAATGGAAGCCGTCCCGATTGTACTCGGCAATGGCCGCCTGCGGTTGGAAGTGCAGCCTGAAGTGAGTGAAAGAGACTTTTCGAATGCGGTGCAGGTTGCCGGAACAACAGTCCCCGGGTTAACCGTGCGTCGTGCCAATACCGCGGTTGAAATGAATTTTGGGGAAACGATGGTGATTGCCGGGCTGATATCCAGTCGCAAAACGGCTGAGACTTCCAAAACCCCGATCCTGGGAGAGTTGCCCGTTGTGGGCGCAGCCTTCCGCAGAGTCAGATATACGGAAGGCGAAACAGAACTCGTCATCATGGTGACACCGGAATTAGTTTCTCCGTTGAAGTCGGGTCAGGTTCCGGAAGGAGGCCCCGGCCTGTTTACGGCAACACCCACCGATCGCGAGCTGTATATGGATGGTGTGCTTGAAGTGCCCAGCTATGGCAGTGACTGCCCTGAATGCCGCTATTCCGTTCCAGGGCCCATCAGTCCGGAATCGATGATGCATTCAGAGAATGTTCTGCCACCGACTTCCGCTTCGCAGATGCCGCCTCCACCACCGGCGCCTACCGTTCACTCTGAACTGATTCAGAAACCCTCTTTATCACCAGAGAATGTGAAAATGTTACAGGAACAGCAGAAATTGAAGCAGGCTCCACCCAAGCCGGCTGCTGGTAAAAAAGTGCCCGATTTGACAAATCCGGATCCCAGCCAGTGGAAACCAAAACAAAAACCCGCCAGCACGGAACAGGAGCAGAGCAAGCCGCCCCGCGGGTTGAGTTCGCCTCCCAAGGGGAGTCCCGGCTTGATCGGCCCGGGGAGTTAATTGAAATCGTAACAAAAATCAGAATGAACAGATTTGATAATAATCAGAAGTAAATTGCGACCAGTTAACCTTAAGAAGAAGTGATCATCTAATGAGTGGAGTAGTTCGATTATCCATTATCGATCCAAATGAAAGCACACGCAATCAGCTGAAAAATATGCTGATTGGCGTGGACATGGTTTGGCTTGAAGCTGAATGTAGTCGCTACGAATTCTTCTCCGACGTTGTGTCACAGACGCAGCCTGACATTGCCTTGATCTCCCTGGATGCGAATCCGGAATTGGCCTTAACGCTGATCGGTCAGGTCACGCGGGATTTACCGTCCTGCAATGTGATTGTCGTGAGCAGTTCGCAGGAAGGCAGCCTGATTCTCAAGGCCATGCGAAATGGCGCCAAAGAATTTTTAGGCTATCCGCTGGTGCTGGAAGATTTTCTGTCTGCCTTGAATCGGATTCAAATCACGAGCGGTAAATCGGATGGCGAACATAGTGCGCCCCGCTCCAGCCAGGTGATTACGGTTGCCGGCGTCAGTGGAGGCGTCGGCTGTACTTCTCTGGCGATTAATTTAGCCTGTTGTCTGGCCCATAACGAACGAAACAGCGTCGCGGTGATCGATCTTGATCTGGCATTGGGGGATACCGATGTCTGGCTGGATATTATTCCGGATTATACGATTCAGGATGTCGCCGAGAATATCTCGCGGCTGGATTATTCGTTATTGAAACGTTCCTTGACCAAACACAGTTGTGGCGCTTTTCTGCTGCCCCGCCCCGTTCAGATGGATATGTCGATGCATATCACGACGGAAGTCTTAAGACGAATTATTGCGCTACTGCGGGCGACATTTACTCATCTGGTGATTGATGTCAGTAAATCATATAACAGCCTTGATATGGCGGCGATGGAATTATCCGACTCTGTCTTACTCACAGCGCAGCTGGATTTACCCTGCCTGCGAAACGTTGTTCGTCTGTCACAGTTTTTTGATACCAATCAACAGATCGCAGACAAAATCAAGGTTGTGATGAACCGACTGGGGCTGGAAGATACACAGATCAGTATCAGTAAAGCGCTGGAAACCATTGGCCGTGATATTTTCTGTCAGATTCCCAACGATTATGCCACGATGGTCGAATCAAGAAATAACGGCGTGCCCCTTGTCGTGCAGGCTCCCAAGGCCAGGTTGACCAGGACGATTATGGATCTGGCAGCCAGTGTCAGTGGCGATGTAGTGGCCGTGGAAGAAGACTCGGTTTCAAAAAAGAAAAAAAGCCTGTTCGGTTTTCTGAATCATTCCAAATAGGAACCGGGACAGCACATTCAGGCATCCAGATCGAGATGCGTGCCCAGTTCTCCGTCTGCATCCGGAATACGGGTGGCTGGCTCGTCCTCGGCGGTTTCTGCTTTGGGTTTCGGCTGCGCTTCAGCATCTTCCTCCTGGTCGAACGGCATGCGGCCGTCTGCATCGCGATCGCCTGGTTTGTCCGCATCCCCGACATCCTGCAGTTGATGTTCGGTCATCGCTTTTTGATCGATGGACACATTTCGCTGAGCCGCTTCCGCTTTCTCTTTCTCGACATTCGCATCGCCCCGCAGCGCGCCGGCAAAGGAGCTGTTCAAATTAACGGAACTCGGGTTAATCGAACTCATTATGACTGATCCTTCCATTGAGATGGATAGGCGATGAAGATCAGGCTGAACATCTGAGGGTACGAAGTCTAAAGATCACAACTGTAATTTTCGAAGATGCCGATAAAATGTCAAGAGGGATCTGGCTGTAAACGGCCCCGGGCCCGCATCCGGGGGATGCCGCGACGCGAGGGCCCTTTGAAACAGGCAGACTGAAAAAACGAACGCTCTACTGTGCTGCTTTCCAGGAATTCATTAACAGATGAGCCTGTCCCTGATGGTGGGCTTCGTGCCAGCAGACAATCTGCAGCGCCACGCTGTTGGTCCAGCCTCTTTCCTGAAGGCCTTCCGGAATCTGTTCCAGTTCCTCTTTCGTGATCTTAGAAATGGTTTCGCGCAGGTTGTTTCGCGACTGCGCCAGGACTGTCTTGATTTCTTCCACAGAAGGAATATGGTCGCCGGCAATACTCCCTTTCTGATACAGGGGGAACAAGTCGGTTAATTCGGAGGAATTGTTTCTCAGAAGTTGCGTCGCGAATTTTTCTTCAGTAATGGCGATATGCATTATTTGCCAGGCAATGTGTGCTCTTTGCGGGCCAGGTCGGTAGGCCAGAGCAGCAAGCGGATCACTCGACTGCTCAATTTCGTCCAGCAGTTTCAGTGTCATCTTTCTGTTTAATTCCTGGAGTTGACCGATGGTTCCGAGATCAATGCTCATTTTCCTGTTCACTTTCAATTTGTAAATGGATCTGACAGTTGTGAATTTCTTTGGTTGATTGTATATCTCACGGTCCACAACCTGAAAGTGCCCGGCTATAATATCGGGCAGTTCACGGGAATACCCGGTTTTTTCGCCGCGTTATTCCACACGACACTTAATAAATTGTTCAGCATCTATCATCAATTATATAAAAGGAACTGCCTGACATGGGAGTCTCGGCAGAAAAGTACCAATACAGCCTGGATTATCTGTTTGGGCGTCTCAACTATGAACGAATGGGGAGTAATAATTATTCCACCAATGACTTCAAGCTGGGACGAATGCAGGCGCTGTTGAGGCTGCTGGGCAATCCTCAATCCAGTGTGCCCACAATCCATATTGCCGGGACAAAAGGGAAAGGTTCGACGTCGGCTATGACCGCAGAGATGCTGTCAGCTTCCGGATATCAAACGGGTTTGTTTACCTCTCCCCACGTCACGAAGTACGAAGAACGGATTCTGATTGACGGGCAGCAGATCGAGCCTGGGCAGCTGGTTGAACTGGTGGCTGAAATCTCGCAGGCTGTTGAACAGATGGATCTTGAACCCGGCAAGATGAGCCCGACTTTTTTCGAATTAACGACAGCGCTGGCCTGGATGCATTTCCAACAGCGGCAGGCGGATTTTGCGGTGATGGAAGTCGGTCTGGGAGGCAGGCTGGATTCGACAAATATCTGTGAGCCACTGGTGACTGTCATCACAAATATCAGCTACGACCATACCGCGCTTCTGGGAAATACAATCGAACAGATCACCCGTGAAAAAGCGGGGATTATTAAACCCGGAATTCCCGTTATCAGTGGCGTTACCCAACCCGAAGCCATTGCGGTTCTGGAAAAAATCTGCGATGAAAAACAAGCGCCCCTGTACCTGTTGAATCGGGATTTTTTCTGGGAGCCGGCCGGCGAAAAACGCAGAGAGACTCCCCTGTCCGATGTCAGCCTGACGGATCAGGAAATTCCGCTGCAGAAAATTCAGGTGAAAACACCCTGGTCTCTGATTGGTGACATGCCGGTCAATTTGCTGGGCACACATCAGGCGACGAATGCCGCGTTGGCTGTCACGGTGCTGGATTATTTTCGTCACCAGGGGACGCCGCTTGAGACTGGCCAGATGCGGACGGGTATGGCTCGTCTGAAATGGCCCGCGCGGATTGAGGTGGTGCAGAAGAATCCCACAGTGATTATCGATACCGCTCACAACGGCGCTTCCATCAGCGCGTTGGTTAAAACACTCAAGGAGTGTTTTAACCAACCGAATCAGATACTGGTTTTTGCGGCGACCCGGGATAAAGATGTACGTGAAATGCTGGGGACACTGTTGCCGCACTTTTCGACTGTGGTTCTCACGCAGTATTTATCAAATCCGCGTCGGATTCCCGTCAATGAACTGTTTGAGATCACGCAGTCGATTCAGCAGGAAACGGGAAACCGTTCCGATGTGATGGTCACCGAGAGCCCTGCCGACGCCTGGTTACGAGCGAAACAGATTTCTTCAGCACAGTCGTTAATCTGCGTGACTGGTTCCTTTTTCATCGCAGCCGAAATGCGCGAGTTGCTGTTAGGGACGACTGACGGCGTTCTGGTGACGGAACCCTGTTAGCCTGTGTTCAGGAGTTACCGCCGCGCCTCCAGGATCTTCGAGCTGAGGAGATGTGAACATGGCTATGGTTCTATGTGATTCGCTCCAGGTAGTGTACACGGACTTCCGCTACTATCGGTAAGCTTATGGCGCTCGGCCATCCATTCTCCACCTTTGATAAAACACAATTCGTGTAAAACGGCATAGAATGCACGTGGCGTAATGTTCACTTTTTCTGGGCTCTTTTTCGTATAGTTTCTTTAATAAACATTGACAATCATACTGGCGTAGGGCTTCTGACTCCAGATAATATCAATGAATAAATCTTTAAGAAATTGTTTCTTCAGTTTCGACAGCTCTCTAATCGACTCTGAGTACAAGCGATTTCATTTTATTGGAACACTGGAGTTGATTCTATGCGGAAGTCATTTGAAAAACAGCGCGGGTTCACCCTCATTG
>CAXBFD010000061.1:0-38283 GCA_963974925.1 uncultured bacterium
TGACTCATAAAAAGAATCTATTTTTTCCTGTGTGACAATTTTTAAATCTACTCGATTGAGTGCAACGAGTAGATTTAAAACCCCTTGTTCAAAGACCTGGGCACTATAAACTGCGAGACCAAAGAAAGAAAAAACTTCCTTCGCATCTGCGTTTTCTGGTTTTGGAACTTCTCGCTCGTTGAAGTAGAATGACATTTTTTGCATCACTCTTTCATTAATTCTTGATGCGTGGAAACTTTGGTGACAATCACACAAGTCTATCATTAAGGGACGACACTGATTTATCATTGAAGGCTCACAAATAAAATAAACAATTCATCCGAGTGACTCGTCCCTTGATCTTCTGATCGGTAGTAAGTGTGCCAAGCGAGTCTGACGGGACTTGAACACGACCCTCGGATTGACGGTCCGGTATTTCTGGTGAATCCGAGATGGCTTATCTGAAAGAAACAGAAAGTTTGGATGTTGTGGTGATAAGCGAGGGGGCTTTTTTTATGATCATTCTCGATGAGAGAATATCCCGGCCAATTTGTTGTGGGCGATATTTGTTTACAGGTGTTATCCTGATCGGTATATTAGGGGCATGATCAACTTCGAATGTCCACACTGCGGAAATCCAATCAACGTGCCAGATCAGGCAGCAGGCAGGAAAGGTACGTGTAATGCTTGCAGAAATCTGATTCTGGTTCCCAACGGTAGCGTGGCGCCACGCGTGGAAGCTTTCCACCAGAGGACTGATGAATTGACTTCAATGCCCGGGAAGGTGGGGAGAAAAAAGAGTCTCGGCAAGGCTTTGATCGCCATTTTTTTCTATGTTTTCCTGCTGATGAATACGCCATTTGCACCTCTTCCGGTTCTTTTAGTATCGCTGTTTTGCATCTCTATCCTTGTCTTCACCGGTGTCGTCGAGAACCCGAAACGGACACTCGAACGCAAAAAAAGGGAAGCTGATGAAAAGGCACGCGAGATATCCAGATACAATAATCTCTCTGATGAGGGTAAACTCCTTTACGAACTGAAGCAAAAACAGGCAGGCACTGAGCGTTATGCCCGGGGCATTTTCTGGTTTCTGATGGCCGGCGCTATTGGAACCATCGTCTTCTGGCTGCTCGCTGTACTGGCAGCCGGTTCCAGATGAGAACCGATTCCAGCTTCAAAGGATTCAGCGCGCAAAAAAACGCTCGCTGTCATTTCTGACAACGAGCGTAGTAAGCGAGGCCGACGGGACTTGAACCCGCAACCCCCGGATCGACAGTCCGGTACTCTAACCAATTGAGCTACGGCCCCTTACAGGTGGTCGGCGATAATAGGCAAACATTTTCGTGAATGCCACTTCTCCGACACATAAATTCATGAGAATGTTCTAAAATTTCTCATTTTGAACGCATCGTAACCACGTCTGCGTTCGGTTTCCAATATAACGAGACGGGCAGGGCACGACAAGTCATATGAAAATCGTATTCATTGAATCGGAATTCTTACCTAAACACATTAAGGATAACACGTTATTTCGCTGAAAAAATGAAAGTTCACAGGCGTTCCGGGTTAGTCTGTAATCGTTGTGCGGTAAAAAGCATTTGCAGCAGCTACGCCGGCGCCGGGAGTGAGGTGATAACCGGCGTGCAGCAGACATTGATCCAGAGCCGCCAGAAACAGCAGCACATAGGTATTTCGGCTGCTCTCACCCATCAGGCCAATGCGCCAGGTTTTGCCTTTCATCGGACCCAGGCCGCCACCGATTTCGATTCCAAACTGATTCAACAGGTGGCTGCGAATGGCGGCGTCATCGACGCCATCGGGAATCTTGACCGCGTTCAGCATCGGCAGCTGATGATCTTCGGCAACCGCAAATTCAATGCCCATCGCTTCCAGACCCGCCTTTAATGCACAGTGGTTGGCGTAATGACGCGAAAATCGGTTTTCGATGCCTTCCTCAAGCACCAGTCGCAAGGCCTGATGCAGACCGTAGTTCATATTTATGGGTGCCGTATGATGGTAGGCCCGCGATTCTCCCCAGTAGGAACGGACCAGTGACATGTCCAGATACCAGCTCGAAACCTTCGTTTTCCGGGCATCCATCGCGGCGACCGCGCGCGAACTGAAAGTGACCGGAGACAGGCCGGGGGGGCAGCTGAGGCACTTTTGCGTTCCACTGTAAGCGGCGTCGATATTCCATTCGTCAATTTTGACAGGCATCCCACCCAGTGAGGTCACGCAGTCGACCAGCAGTAAGGCATCTGCGGCGTGAACCGCTTCCGAAATTTCTTTCAGTGATTGTGCCGCTCCGGTAGAGGTCTCGGCGTGCACGATGCCTAACACTTTGGGTTTTTCTTTTTTGAGGACGTCCACGATTTCATCAACAGAAAAAACCTCGCCGAACGGGCGTGTGATCTGAACCACTTCCGCGCCAATCCGCGCTGCGACATCCGCCATCCGACCGCCGAAAACGCCGTTCGTGCAGACGACGATTTTGTCGCCCGGTTCGAGCAGATTCACCACGCAGGCTTCCATACCCGCACTTCCAGTGCCACTGACAGCCAGGGTGAGTTCGTTTGTCGTCTGATAAATCGTTCTGAGCATATCCTGAACTTCATCCATGATTTTCAGAAAATAAGGATCAAGATGACCCACCGATGGAGCCGCCATCGCAGCCAGGACGCTGGCAGAAACGTCACTGGGACCAGGGCCCATCAGAGTGCGGCGCGGGGGTTGGATGGGGGTGTGGAGATGATGTTCGATGGTCATTGTGTGTGCTCTTTGTAATAAGAAATTGCTCAGCGTAAAATTCTATCAGTATCAAATTTCATCAGTGTGAGGTTCTTTTATTTGAAACGATATTCCAGATTGCTTATTGCTTTCCAGTCACCAGACGACTGATTTGTTTAAATTCTTCGTTTCCCGCAAGTTCACACCATTCAAACAGAATGGATTCTGTTGTGGTGATGACGGCCCCCGAATTTTCCATGCGTTTGATTGAGGTCTGCCAGTCGAGCTGGTTGCGGCTGGCAACGGCATCAATGGGAATAATAACGCGATAACCGGCGGCTAACAAATCCAAGGCGGTCTGCTGCACGCAGATGTGCGTTTCGATACCGGTCAGCACAATTTTCGTGCGTCCGTTGATGGTGTTCGTCACATTTCCCCAGCCCAAGCATTCCGCGGCACTGAATCGCAGTTTCTCAACTGGTTTCGGCAGCAGTTCTGCCAGCTCAGGGATGATCGGTCCGAGCCCTTTGGGATATTGTTCGGTACAGCTCAGGGGAATTTGAAAAATGGTGGCTGCCTGAATTAATTGCTGGAGCCGCTGTACGAGTTTTTTGACGACGGGAATGACGGGAATCAGTTTTTCCTGCACATCAACGACAACGAGCTGACATTCCTGATGAGACAGCAGATCAATGCTGCGAGGAAAAGAGGGGGCTGAGTCTGACATGGACTGACCTGACTAACGAAACACGGATGTTTGGATCGTGGTCTGCGAAAAAAATACAGGAACGACCGTTTAATCACACAGCATTACCTGCATCAGGCAATGCTGCATGGCTGATGGAATGTTGATTGAACTTTCGAATTCGATTCCACATTGATAAAATACAATTTCGAATTGTACCCTAACAAATTTCTATCCTGTAGTGAAGCACATGAATCATCACGATCGTTTTACACAAATTTTCCGGCAGCTTGTCTGTCTCTCAGTAACAATATTGTTTTTTGTGAACGGGGCCAGAAACCTGTCGGCTGATGAGAAACCCGGTAAAGCCTCCGCAACGGATGAGTCTTCAACGGACGCGCAGCGGGCCACCTTGTTAAAACGGTTCGTCAGCGAACTCGTGCCGATTACTCCCGGCAAAGGAATGTTCCCGAAAACCTTTCAAATGGGCTCTGAAAAAGGTGAGCCGACAGAAAAGCCTGTTCATACGGTGACACTCGGGGCGGATTTCTGGATGAGCAAGTATGAAGTTCCTCAAGACCTGTACGAGACGGTCATGGGGGAAAATCCCAGTCGCTGGAAAGGTCCGCGCAACGGGGCGGAAATGTTTGACTGGCGCACTGCGAATGCGTTTTGTGAGAAATTGACTGGTCTGTTACGGAAAGCATCATTAATCGCCGCCGATGAGGAAATTCGTCTCCCCACCGAAGCCGAGTGGGAATACTGCTGTCGGGCAGGGACATCTACTGAATTCAGTTTTGGCGAGAACGCACAAAAACCGGGAGATGCAGACAAAATCGCTCGTATCCTGGACGAATACGCGTGGCATACCGGCAATGCGGCCGGCAATGACCCCCCGGTGGGCGCTCTGAAACCGAATCCGTGGGGTTTATATGACATGCACGGCTACCTTTGGGAGTTCGTCGCAGATCCCTGGCACGATAACTATAAAAATGCTCCCGAGGATGGTACTGTGTGGGGCGCAGGGACCCCGGATGCAACGCGTGTGATTCGAGGTGGAGCATGGACGGATCGGCATGATCGTCTCAGATCAGCATTTCGTACCAGTGTGTCACCAACAATTTCCAGTCCTGCATTGGGGTTACGTTGTGTGAAAGCAAAAGTGAAAAAATCGGAAAACTAGGCCCTGCGAATTGCAGGGGCGTAGCAGCGGTGATACTCTTTTACATAGTTCAAGAGGCTTTCGACATGAAATCTGGTTTTGACTGATTCACATGGAGTCTGGCTGGCATTGAGCTAGACGATGTGTTTCAAATAGTTTCTGTTATTTAAGTATGTAATTAGGCGAGAAGGTTCATCTCCCATGAGTTCAGAGCAACCATCAACTGAAGAAGTCAAAACCAGCGAAGAAGCCTTAGAAGCGAAATCATCAGCCGACCAGGGTCAGGCTGCTGAAAAACCGGTCGCTGACGAAGCTGGTGTGAATGAAGTCGCTCCCTCCGCGAAGCAGGAAGAACCTCAAGCCGCGACTACACCCGCGACAGAAACCAGCGGTGAAGAGAAATCCACAACATCAGAAACGCAGGAGCCTGCGAAGGCAGAACGCAAACTGCAATTGAAGCCGACGGTGGATCCCGCACAGTTTAAGGCGGTTCCTTCAACCGGTTCCAGTGTGCCAATATTGCCACCAGCTTCCACCGATGAAGTAACGGAAAAAGAGGAATTGAGCCGGGAAGCGCTGGAAGAGGCCGCCATGCTGCAGGTTGCACAGGCAGCAACCCCCATCGATATTCCGCCCGAAGTCGATGATCTGGGCGATGATCTGGAAGCGGAACTGGCAGCAGCCTTGTCGGGCCAGGGAGCCAAGGTCATTCCCAAAACGCTGAGTGACGAAGAAGCAGCAGCAGAAGCGACTGCGGAAGAGATCACGTTACCAACGCCAGCTGCCGCAGGCCCCTCGGGTAAGCTGGAAGAGGGACTGGCGGAAGGAGATCGTCTCAAAGGGAAAGTGGAGTCGATCAACAATGACGACGTCTTCATCGACCTGGGAAACCGGGCATTAGGAATTCCGGGTATTATTCCCCTGAGACAGTTTGGCGAAAAGGCACCGGCGGTTGGTCAGGAAGTCGACGTCAGAGTGACCAGTGTCAAAGAAGCAGAAGGGCTCATTGTACTCTCGTTACCACGTGGACGTCACAAGCCGGCAGGAGACTGGGACGCCGTTGCTGCCGGACAGATCGTGGAATGCATGGTGAATAAATCAAATAAAGGGGGCCTTGAAGTCAGCGTCGGAAGTCTGAGAGGTTTTCTGCCGGCCAGTCAGGTCGACCTGTATTTCGTAGGCGATCTTGAACCGTTTGTGGGTCAGAAAATGACCGTGGAAATTACCGAAGTCAATCCGAAGAAACGAAATCTGGTGGTCAGTCGCCGGAAATATCTGGAATCGGAACGGGAAGAAATTCAGAAAGACTTGTGGGAAAAACTGGCCGTTGGTCAGGAACACACAGGGGTTGTCAAAAACATCAAGGAATATGGTGCCTTCGTTGATCTGGGGGGCATCGATGGATTCCTGCACATTGGTGAGATGAGCTGGAATCGTATCAAGCATCCCAAAGACGCACTCTCTGAACAGCAGCAGGTGAATGTCAAAATACTCAAGATTGACCGTGAGAAAAACCGGATCAGCCTGGGCATGAAACAATTGCAACAGGATCCCTGGCAACTGGCAGAAGAACGCTATGCAACTGGTGCCACCATCACCGGAAAAGTCACCCGCACCACGGAGTTCGGCGCGTTTGTTGAACTGGAGCCGGGCCTGGAAGGCTTGATCCATATCAGTGAAGTCGATCACCGCCGTATTAAACGGGTCACCGAAATTCTGAATGTTGGACAGGAAACGTCAGTCAAAGTGCTGGACGTTGATCCCGCACGGAAACGAATCAGCCTGTCTCTGAAAGCGCTGTCTGAGAAACCGGAAGACGCGGTGGCTGTCGAAGAGCAGGCACCCGCCTACGAGCGCAAACGCAAAGGGCCCCTTCTGGGCGGTAACGCCGCTGATAACGCGGGCGGCGGAGGGGGCGGTTTGTTTGGTAACCCCACCGATTATAACAAATAACAGAATCGCATTTCTGTTCATGCTTCATCAAAAAACGGAGTCTGTCTTTTCGAGACAGGCTCCGTTATTGATTGGTAGATCAACATTGTCGAATTGTAAGTCATGCGGTAAAGCAGAATCGATCACAGGCCGTTACGGTTTTGTGGAACGCGGTCTGCAAAATGGATTCAACACTCATCACTGCGGTTAAACAACGACTGATTCCAGCAGCATTCTCAGCTTGCGCAGTTCCAGTGCGCGATCCACATCACCCAGTAAAGCGGGCAGGATCTCGACGGAAAGAAACTGATGATACTCCTGGCGTTCCAGCATGCTGATCAGGCGGCTGTAGTCGATTTCACCCAGTCCCACCGGAACCTGCAGCTGGTCTCTGGTGGTGTCTCTGAGATGCAGATGACACACATAAGGGAAGACCAGGTCATACGAAGTGCTGCTGTAAGGTCCGCAGGTATAATAGCTGGGATCGAGTGTGAGCCCTAAACCTTTAACCGACTGGCAAAGTTCCGTCGCGGTCCGCGGATCTTCCGTTAACTGGCCGGTCTTGGTTTTGATCGAAAGGCAGATGCCGTTGCGACTGGCAATTTCCAGTAACTGCTTCAGCCGGTCGATCTCCGAATTAAACGGAGTTCCCAGCGGAGAAGCGGGGATTGTGATCTGAGCAATCCGCAGTAACTTCGCTGCTTTACACAGCGCTTGAAAGTTTTTTGGACTGATATCGTTTTCCAGACAAAAGGCAATCGGCGTCAGCCGGGTGGCTTCTCGAAAACGTGAAACAAATTCTTCCGGTGATTTGGCGACTTCGGAGGGCTTGAGGTGATCACTCCCTTCATCCATCCAGATCTCGATTTTATCAAACTCCAGATCCGTTAGCCGTTCGCAACTCGATTCAAACGATTCATCGGAAAAACAACGTGATGATGCAGCTACAAACACGCCGAACACTCCCTTGTTGGCAATTAACAGATCGGAATGAGCCATTCGTCACTGACTTTGTCTTGCCTTAAAAACTCAAACTTGAAAACAACCCACTTTAACTATTTTTTGCAAATCAAGTCATAGAGTAGGATACTGTGATAATCTATCCCGGTTTTGACGATTCTGCAAGGTCGATCAGTTTTGATTATTACAGCGGTTTTCTATTTCTTGGGGATTTTAACAATTGTTTGGTCTCACATGGCCGATAAAACAACTAAGTCTCAGGTGATCAAGGAATGGTCTGCCCAAAGGCGAAAATTGCATAATTTCTATCGGACAGAAGCGATACTCAATTGTAGATAATATCAGAGTCTCAGGCTGTATCTGTTCATAATCAAGAATTCAGGGGGAAGGGAAGCCAATGAAGCCTCATTTTTTATGTAGTATGGCCGCTTGTTTGATTCTACCGTTATGTGTAGGATGCACAAATAGCCAGGTCGTACGGGGTCAGTCGGGCGACAGCGAATTCATGATGAAGCAGCAGGCTGAAATGGTTCAGTATCAGCAACTCATGCACAAGCAGTATGCCGGCCAGCAGGCACCCATCCAGCAGATGGGACATAACCGTCATGGCGCTTATTGCCCACCAGGAGCCGGCTGGAACAACGGACACAAAAATGTCTATCAGCAAAACTGTCGCCCCAGAAATTACCAGACATACAAATACAACCCTCCTGCAGCTGTTTACCCACAGCAAAACCAGCCTCTGGGAGTTGTGCAATATCCTTACTACACACACAAAGGACCAGATGACTTCTTTCTCAAATAAGCAGGCATCTTTCTCCAGCGAGAAATCGAATCAGGAGTTGGCTGAGAATTTCCTCAGACGACTCCTTTTTTTATGATACTGTCAATGAATCTCGCCCCCCGTCCGGTATATAATTCCAGAAGCGTCTGCCAAATACCCGGCAGAGAACAATTCAAGAATTTCATAGTAGTGTCAGCATAAATTATGAACTCCAGCAATCCGGAAATCGCAAATGTCGTCAGAGTGATCGAGTCTGCTGCTCCTGACGGGTATGGCAGAATGCCAATTCCCTGCGAGATCGATGATGAACTCCATGAGCAGATTTTATCAGCGCTGAAAAGTAAAGTCCGGTCTGAATATCTACTGAATCAGAGAGGCACTGACAGTCTGCTGAGGTATATCGAGCGCATGTCTTCACAGTGCCTGCGTGAGGCCGAAAAATTTTACTGCCAGCACGCGGCACAGGCACTGGAACTGGTGCTCTCTCAACCTGATTATGATGAGGATATGGCATTGGTTGCGATCGCGCTGATCCATGATGCCTACTCTCGCCTGCCCGAATCAGAGGCTGATTTGAATTGCAGTGAGTTACCCCGATTCAACGAAGAATGGACCAGTTTCTGTTCGCGGCTGGAACATGAAAAAACGCTTTCGGCGAACCATTTTCGGATTGGCAAAGATGCCGACGGACCACGCTATATCTGTTACTGGTGAGTCGTGGATACCTGACGCATTTGTCCCCAACCGATTTATTTCGCAAGCGGAATTTCCAGTTGCGAGGGGACAGGTTTGACCGTTTTCTGATGTTGTTCAGCGGCTGCTGACAGTTCCTGTATCACTGCCGGATGATCTTTGGCGACATCGTACATTTCAGAGGGATCATGCTCGAGGTGATACAACACCGGTGGCTGATGCTCCTGAAAAGGCGCTTTACCATACGCGGGTTTGGTAATGAAGTGTGCTTTCCAGGGGCCTTTACGGTACGCCATCAGCTTCGTTCCGCGATAGTAGGCCATTTCATTTCGCGGACTATTATCGGTATCCGTTAAAACCGGAGTGAGGTCCACGCCATCAATGACACGATCAGCGGGGACTGTGCCGCCCGCCAGTTTTATCGACGTGGTAAAAATATCCATCGTGCTGCCCAGTTCCTGTGAAACCGAGCCGGAGGGAATATGTCCCGGCCACCAGGCCAGGGTCGGTTCGCGCATTCCTCCCTCCCAGGTGCTGCCTTTGCCATCCCGCAATAAACCGGCCGAACCTCCCTGCTGATCGAAAATCAGCCACGGGCCATTATCGCTGGAGAACCAGACAATCGTATTCTGATCAAGCCCCTGATCTCTGAGTTCCTGCAGAACTTGTCCGACGCTCCAGTCAATCTCTTCAATCACATCGCCATACAAACCACGCCGGCTTTTGTCAGCAAATTCTTTCGAACGGAATAAGGGGACATGCGGCATACTGTGAGCCAGATACAGATAAAAAGGCTGTTTCTGATTTTCCCTGATGAACTTGACGGCTTCTTCCGTGTAGCGTTTCGTAATGGTGGTCTGGTCAGCGGGACGTTCGATGATTTTGGTATCGCGCATCAGCGGCACATTCCAGGATTTCACTTCAGGATTCAGAAAAATCGCACGCGTTTTTTTTCCACCGGCCACGCGATCCATGTCGTTTGAATAGGGGATGCCGTAATAGGAATCAAAGCCGTTACTGGTTGGGAGAAACTGCGGCAGATGGCCGAGATGCCATTTCCCGACACAGGCCGTTTTGTATCCCGTGTCTTTCAATGCTTCTGCCAGCGTGATTTCACTGGCGGGAAGGCCGCCGCCGGAATCAGGAAACAGCACACGACGCTTGTCGCTGCACATTCCGGAACGAATCGGATAACGGCCCGTTAACAGTGCCGCCCGACTGGGTGTGCAAACCGGGGCCGCTGAATAAAACTGAGTGAATTTCATCCCTTCCGCTGCCATCTGATCCAGATAAGGGGTTTTGATGGTGGGATGGCCGAAGCAGGCTAAATCGCCGTAGCCCAGGTCGTCTGCATAAATCACGACGATGTTCGGTTTTGAGTCTGCGTGAACTGCATTCTTAGGGGTAAATAGGATTAATAGGATGATTGATGCAAATGCGACGTGTTTCAAATGGTTGCGGAAGAATGTGGTCCGTTTCATATAAAGCTTGCTCCCAAAAGGGGTTTTGAAATGGTCATTTCATTTGCTGTTCCCTGATTGTTCACGCTTTCCTGAAAAAGTGCAACCAGAAATGGAAATATACTTATGTAAAAGTTTAACGGTTATGCCGATAACTCCTTCAGATACTAATACTTCATGTCCGAAATAGTAGTAGAGGAAAACTGCTGTACTCAGGTTGCAGCGACGTCATTTTCAGTACGAAATTCATTTGAAATGCAGTTTGAGGCTGGTGTATATGGAACAGAATAGCAATCCCCATTCAGAATCCCTCTCGGGTCCTGCGGACTGGAGATTATTGCAGAATAATGAATGTGTCGAACAGATCGATCTGTTGATTCGCACGGCCCATTTAGTCAGGGCGGCATTGAACAATGCGTTTTCCCATCTGGAGATTAATGAAGTTCGCTACGCGGCCTTGAAGGTCATTGGTGCGGTTCGTGAGACGGGCTGTTCTCAATCAGAACTGGCGCGAAAACTGGGACAGTCCGAATCGAATATCTGCACGCTGGTTGAACGTATGGAAAGCGATCAGTTAGTAATTCGTCAGCAGTCGCAGAAAGACCGTCGCAAGCGGGTGCTGCAGGTTACCGAACAGGGAGAGCGTCTGCTGGAACAGGTCAAGGCGTATCACGGTACGGTTTCTCATCGTCTGTTGACCGCGTTGAATTCAGATCAACGACGTCAATTGACCAGCATTCTGCAGTCATTGTTGAAGTCGGCTTATATCCAGCGTTCTCAACGTGAAACCGCCAAAACGTTTCCGGATGTTTCCAGTACTTATCCTTATCAGGGTTTTCCGGCAGCGTAAATTTTTTGTTTAACATCAGTTTTTTCATTCCAGGCTTCCAGTCCAATTCTATAGCGGATTCTCTTTCATGAGAGACACAAAACTCTTCTCATTTTGTGACATTCTCAAACCATGTCTTACGGTCGCTCTGATCGTAGTGATGGTCGCGATTCACACTGGCTGCTCTCCTACGTTCTGGTTTGATCAGGCGAATTCGGATACTTATGAAATTCTCGCTGAAAATGCGAATGATCCCGCTTGGCAGGTCCCCCGCTTCGATGTGGAACCCGATCCGCGCAGCCGGTTTTACGATCCCTATGATCCAAACCATGAGCCGCTGCCACCAGACGATCCTGCTGCGAATGTTTATATGCACTGGCTGCAGTGTAAGAAGGGTTATAAAAGCTGGCATAAATTAGGTCGGTCACTGAGTATTGAAAATCCAGACTGGCTCGTGCAGTATGGCATCAATCCCGAGTTGAGCGCGGAAATTGCCGCTTCCGGTAATGCGCTGCCAGGTGTCGAGCTGCCTGCTTTGGAAAATGTAACGCTGCGTGAATCAATTGACATTGCCAACATTAATAGTCGGGAATACCAGTTTCAAATTGAAAATCTGTTTCTGGCAGCCCTGGATTTAACCTTTGGCCGTTTTCAGTTTGATGTCCGTTATCTTGGTGTGGGGGGACAGAACCCGCAGGCCGAGATTAATCGTCGTCGTCTGGCGAATGGAACACAGGAGCTTGATCTGGCCAGCCGCATGGGCGTGAATCAGGTGCTGCCGACGGGGGCACAATGGGCGGTAGAATTAGCCAATAATACACTCTGGTTATTTTCCGGTTCCAATCAGACCAGTTCGGTCAGTGTGCTTTCTTATTCGCTGGTTCAGCCTCTGTTGTTAGGCGCCGGTCGAAAGATCGTGTTGAATAATCTGACACAGGATGAACGCAACGTGCTGTATCAGACGCGAATTCTGGCGCGGTTTCGAAAAATATTTTTCACGGAAACGGTAGCCGGCAGCACCGGCTTTTTAGAGTTACTCCAGCAGCTTCAGATTATCAACAACGAACGGGGTAACATCAAACGGCTCGAACGTCAGGTCGAAATTTTGCGGGCACTTTCTTCACAGAAACCAAAGGTGCAATCGGAACGACTGGATCAGCTGCCTGCAAACTGGATTCTTCCGCCGGAACTCGTCGAAAAACTTGAGTATGATGATGAATCGCGACTGCTTTCCTGGAAAGGGGAGATGACGGAAGAACAGGAAAAACGTCTGATGGCATTAAGCGACGAAGAGGACTATCAGTCAACAGTCAGTGAATTGATTCAACGGATTCGAACAGAGGTCGTGACGCTGGATGTGGCACAGCTGGAAACACGTCTTGCTCAGTCGATCAATCGACTGCGAACATTTGAGCGACAGTATCAGGATTCGCTGGGAATCTTCAAAATCTTCATGGGGCTGCCTCCCAATATGCCGATGAGCATCGATGATTCATTATTGAAACCATTTGAATTGATCGATCCGCTTTTGCCGCAGATTGAACAGGAGATCTATGACTATGTTGAAGTCTGGGCGAAGGTTTATGTCGAAGACTGGGAAAATCCGAATCTGGTGCCACCCACAAAAGCAGAACTAAAAGAAGTAGTGTCAGGTCTGCAGCTGCTCCTGGCCAAACTCAGAACGGATGCCTTGGCGACTTTGGAGCTGGACATCAAAAATGTGGAGTTACTGCTGGGAGATAATAACGAAGGTGTGACGGAATCGCTGCTGGCATTACGCCAGCGTCGTTTCCAGTCAGAAGAGGATCGGCAACGGGTCCGCCAGAGTTCCCTGAATGATATACGATTGTATTCTATTATTCGTAAGGAAATGCAGAATATCGAAAGCCGTCTGGCAGGGCTGCAGAGCTTTTTGAGTGAAGATAAACTGACCAATGACCAAAAAAAGAAAATAATTCTCGAGATGGCAAATCTGAGGGAAGACATGCTGAAAGCCTCTCAGGGAATGCAGGTAATCGAGATCGGTCTGCGTGTCGAACTTATTACCCTGGAACCATTTACGATGGATATTTCTGAAGTCGTACAGATTGGACTTTCCAATCGGCTGGATCTGATGAACCAGCGTGGTATGGTGATGGATGCACGAAGATTGATGGAAGTGCGGTCTAATGCGCTCGAAGCGGTGTTAAATGTCGTAGTAGATGGAGACGTAAGCACTCCGCTGGGACAAAATAAGCCTTTAGACTTTCGCGGTAGTCAGGCGGGATTCCGGGCCGGAGTGGAATTTACGGCTCCTTTATCAATCGTACAGCAGCGGAATGCGTATCGGGAGTCTCAAATCGATTATCAGCGGCAACGCCGTGATTTCATGGCAGCGGAAGATGATGCCAAGTTTGAAATCCGCCGAAGTTGGCGTCTATTGTCTGTTTTACGACAGAACTTTGAGACATCTCGCGTTCAGATCCGTTTAGCAGCTTTACAATATGATAATGCCGTTGAAGCAACTTCCGACCCCGCCCAGGCCGGACGAAATCAGGGGTTAAATTTGTTAAATGCGTTAACAGCAGTCCTGGAAGCGCAAAACAGTTTAATCGGTAACTGGGTAAATTATGAACAAAACCGACTTAACATCTATCGAGATATGGGTATTATGGAGATAGATGAAAATGGCATTTGGAAAGACGATTTCTATCAACACCGCGCGGGAAGAACCAGGCCCACCAATGAGCACCGCCAATCCCCCCCAGGAACAACTGAAACAAGAGACACTGCAGAAGAAACAATCAGACAGGTTGTCTTCCGACCCGCAGGAGAACTCAACGCACTCGCCACAGAAAGTGAAGCCACGCCGCAGGCTCCCTAGCAAAACAAAGCTGCTGTTTTTCGCAGTCATTGCATTGGGAATCACGGTGCTGATCGTTCCGGCGTTGCGGACGCCGGTGTTTTCTATGTTTGCTTCCGGGGCTAAGAAAAATACGACTTACATCACCGATAAAGCGACGCAGGGACCATTCCGTGTGACGGTGACCGAGCGCGGCCAGTTGGACAGTTTGAATAATGTCACGCTCACCAACAAAGTCAAAGGCTTTACCACCATTATCAGCATCGTTCCGGAAGGCACGATGGTCAAAGCCGGTGATCTGGTCTGTGAGCTTGATTCCGCCTTACTGGTCGATAAAGAAAAGCAGCAGCAGATTCAGGTAACGCAGGCAGAAGCGGAACTGAAACAGGCCGAAGAAAACGTCGCCATTCAGCGGACCCAGAATGACAGCGACAACTCGGCAGCCGAACTCGCATTGAAACTGGCCATACTCGATCTGAATAAGTTTAAAGAGGGAGAATCACAGCGCGACCTGAACGTCAAAGAGGGCGCGATCACGAAGTCCCGTGAAGACCTGCAGCGTGCGGAAGAGAACTTTGAATTTTCGAAACGCATCGCCAAAAAGGGATATAAAAGCCAGAACGACGTGGAAGCAGACCGCATCAATGTGGTGAAAGCGGAAATTGATCTGGAGATTGCGAAAGAAGATCTCAAAGTCGAAAAAGAGTACGTTCAGAATCGCAAATTAATTGAGCTGGAAGCAGATGTTAAAGAAAAAGAACGGAATCTGGAACGGGTGGAACGTAAAGGGGTTGCCACGTTGGCTCAGTTTGATGCCAAACTCAAAGCCAGCCAGTTGACTTACGAAGTGGAGAAGAGTGAACTGGAGCGGATGCGGGAACAGATCCTGGCCTGTAAAATGGTTGCGCCGCAGAACGGGCAGGTCGTTTATGCCAATCAGAGCAGTGGACGTCGCAGTAGCGGCGAAGATGTGATCGAAGAAGGGACCGAAGTCCGCGAACGTCAGGCCATTATTCAATTGCCAGACTTCACGCAGATGAAAGTCGATGCCAGAATTCACGAGTCCAAAATCAGCATGATTCAACAGGGTTTGCCGGTGAATATTCGCGTGGATGCGTTTCCCGAGCAACTCTATATCGGGGAAGTGGATGCCGTCTCTTCGGTCCCTATTTCCTCCAACTGGATGCGTCCCGATCTTAAGGAATACAAAGCGACGATCAAGATCCATCCCAACGGCGCTGATATTACAAAACTCAAGCCAGGTTTGACCGCCGAGATCGAAATCCTGATCGAATCACGCGATAATGTACTGCAGGTTCCGGTTCAATCGGTGATTACGATCGGAGACCATCGCTACATTTTCGTACTGAATTCCGATGGAACATCCCAGCGAAGAGAAATCAAGATCGGTCAGGCCGGCGATACGATGATCGAAATCCTGGATGGAGTCAAAAAGGATGACGAGGTGATCTTGAATCCCCGGACTCACTTTGCAGATGAGTTGATCGACCTGGAAGAACAATTAGCACTGGAAAAGAAAAAAGAGGCTGGCACTAAGGGAGCCGATCAACCTGAAGCGGGTTCCGCACCAAAAACCACTCCGGGAGGCGACGCGAAACCCGCCGGTCAGGCAGCGGAAAAGAGAAAGCCGGCTGGCGGCGGCGGTGACCCTGCCGCTTTCCTGAAACGCCTGGATAAAGACGCCGACGGGAAAGTTTCCAAAGAGGAAGCCCCCGAGCGCATGCAGGAAAATTTTGACACTCTGGATGCCAACAAGGACGGATTTCTTGATGCGGAAGAACTCAAGAATCGGAAACCACCGTCAGGAGGCGCAGGAGGCCCCCGGCCTGCGGGAGAAAATCGACCATGAGGCTCGCTGCTCAAGTTGTCGACCTCACTAAATTCTACGATCTGGGCTCCGTTGTGGTGAAAGCATTACGGGGTGTCTCCACGGACTTCCCGGAAGGTGATTTTGTAGCCATTATGGGGTCATCGGGGAGCGGGAAAAGTACACTGCTCAATCTGCTGGGAGCGCTCGACCGTCCTACCAGCGGTCAGTATATTCTGGGAGGCCGCGATGTCTCCACACTGGATGATGATGAACTGTCGGCGATGCGGAATGATATGATTGGATTTATCTTCCAGTCCTTTAATCTGATTTCCCAATATACGGTTCTGGAAAATATTGAAGTCCCGCTGCTGTATCGAGCCGGTTATCCCCCCATTGGACGCGTCGAACGCGAGTGGTGCGTGGAACTGGCCAATATGGTTGGCCTGGGAGATCGTATGGATCATCGCCCTTTTCAGCTCTCCGGCGGACAGCAGCAGCGCGTTTCCATTGCGCGTGCGCTGGTGAATGATCCCCAGATCATTCTGGCAGACGAACCAACGGGAAACCTGGATTCCACGACCGAAGCCGAAATTATGGATATCCTTCACAATTTGAACGCGCAAGGACGTACTATTATTATGGTGACGCACGAACCAGGCATCGCCAAACAAACCAAACGTCAAATCATGATGAAAGATGGTCTCATCGAAAGTGAGTCTGTCTTGGAACAATATCTCCCCACGCGTTAACTCTGCCGATTTCAGCCGCCTTCTATTTTCGTTCTGTTTTACCCAGGTTACCGAAATGACTCGCATCATTCGCATCGTTCGACTCGCATTAAAAAGCTTATTGCTGCATAAGCTGCGGTCCGGCCTGACGATGCTCGGCATTGTGTTCGGCGTGTTTTCCGTCATTGCCATGCTGGCGATTGGTGAAGGCGCCAGTGCGCAGGCACAAAGACAGGTGTTGGAACTGGGGGCGACCAATGTGATTGTGCGGAGCGTAAAACCCCCGAACGAAGTTGCGCAATCGTCCGCCAACAGTCGCGTTTTGCAATATGGTTTGCTGCGATCAGACTTTAAAATATTAACGAAAACGTTACCCACGATCACCAACGCTGTGCCGATTCGCGAAATCAACAGAGAAGTTCGCTATCTGAAAGATGCCATGAATGCGCGCGTCGTGGGTTGTACTGCTGATTATCTGGATATGAATCATCTGCATTTAACGCAAGGTCGGTTTCTGACTGGCAGTGATCAGGAGAAACTGTTGAACGTGGCGGTGATCGCCAATGAAGTTGCCAACAATTTATTCCGCTATGAAGACCCGGTGGGGAAATCGATTCGCATCGGTTCCATGTATTATACGGTGGTCGGCGTCACGAAAGATCGTACCGCATCGGCGGCCATCGGAGGCAGCCTGTCCGGGCAGGATTACAATAAAGACGTTTATGTTCCCATCAAGACACTTCAGGTCCGCGAAGGGGATCTTGATATCAAAAATCAGGCGGGCAGCATGACGGCCGAGCATATTGAACTGAATCAGATTACGCTGCGTGTGAATGATAAAGACGCGGTGCTGTCAACTGCTGAGGCCATTCGAGAAACCCTGGAACAGTCTCATCCGCGCACCAAGGATTATGCGGTTGTGGTACCTTTGGAATTACTGAAACAGGCCGAGCAGATTCGCATGATTTTTAACGTCGTCCTGGGATCAATCGCCGCGATCAGTCTGGTGGTGGGCGGGATCGGAATTATGAATATCATGCTGGCGACGGTCACGGAAAGAACCAGAGAAATCGGCGTACGTCGCGCGCTGGGAGCCCGCCAGGGAGACATTATTGAACAGTTTCTGACTGAGACCATCGTGCTGGCCGGTTCGGGGGGATTGATTGGCGTTGTGTTCGGATTACTCACGCCGATTACATTCCTGGGAATTCAATGGTTCGTCCAGAATTTCGTAATGGAAGGCAACACCGTGGGCTCTGACGTCGGCCGTATGTTTTTTGACCTGCAGCCGCAGATTGCCTTCTGGAGCCTGCCTGTCGCATTCGGCATTTCGGTGACGATCGGAATTATTTCCGGCATTTATCCGGCCATCTCGGCAGCGAAGCTGGATCCGATTGAAGCATTACGGCACGAATAATCGCCAGTGATCGCAGTTAAAGTGGAGCAACTTCAAACGCATTCATCAATGAATCTTGATTGGTTTTCGGAATTTCCGACTCTGGAACGGTTCCCCTGAAATCAGAAGGGCCTACAATAGAGGTGTGCTCTTTCAGAGAGACAAAAGATCAATATTAATCCTGCCTCAAATCGCCAACCGAAGTACGCGGAGAATCTGGTATGCCCGGAAAGCAAGTAGTTCTGAATCGATTTCCTTTCGTTGTGGCCCTCACCGTGTTACTGGTGACCGGCATGACGGTCCGTTTGGTGCCGACGTTCGCCGATGAAAAAACGCCTGCCAAACAGACAAAACCTGCCGAAAAAACTGCCGAAGAGAAAACGGACTTGATTGAGAAAAATCCGTTTCCGAATCGTCCCAAGGCTCCCAGCCTGGATGGAGGGAAAGAATGGTTGAACACTTCGGGTGAAATTACACTCAAAGACCTGCGGGGGAAAGTGGTCCTGATCGATTTCTGGACCTACTGCTGCATCAACTGCATGCACGTGCTGCCCGACCTGGCGTATCTGGAAAAAAAATATCCGAACGAACTGGTCGTGATCGGCTGCCATTCCGCCAAATTTGAAAATGAAAAAGAGACCGACAATATCCGCCGCGCGATTCAACGTTATGAAATCAAACATCCGGTCATAAACGATTCGGATATGACTGTCTGGAGGAAGTTCGGCGTCCGGGCCTGGCCTTCGATGGTGCTGATTGATCCGGAAGGAAATTACTGCGGGCATCTGTCCGGAGAAGGGAATCGTGAAATTCTCGACAAGGTGCTGGAGCGGGTCATCGCTTATCACCGCGCCAAGGGAACACTCGATGAAACTCCCGTTCGGTTTGAACTGGAGTCTGCCAAATTAAAACAGACCCCTTTGAAGTTCCCCGGCAAACTGCTGGCGGATGAGCCGAATCAACGACTGTTTATTTCCGACAGTAATCATAACCGGATTATTGTTGCTTCACTGGATGGAAAACTGATCGACGTTATCGGATCAGGCCAGATTGGTAAAAAAGACGGCGATTATAAAACGGCTTCGTTTGATCATCCGCAGGGTATGGCTCTCGTGGGAAATACGCTGTATGTGGCTGATACCGAAAACCACATGCTCCGCACGATTGATCTCGACAAGAAGCAGGTTTCAACACTCGCAGGAACCGGTCAGCAGGCCCGCTTTCGTTCTGCGGGAGGCAAACTGAAAGAGTCGGCGTTGAACAGTCCCTGGGCACTGGCAGAGATCGACGGCGTGCTTTATATCTGCATGGCGGGCCCGCATCAGATCTGGTCACACAAACTGGGCACTGATGAGATCGGCGTGTATGCCGGCTCGGGACGCGAGGATATCACTAACGGTCCACTGGAAACTTCCGCGTTCGCGCAGACTTCGGACATCACCGTGGACGGCGATGTATTTTACGTTGTCGACAGTGAAGGCTCGGCTGTGCGTAAGGTGGATACAAAAAAGAAAAGTGTGACCACACTCGCAGGGACCTCGGATCTCGAAGGGGGGCGTTCGCTGTTTGAATTTGGTGACAAAGACGGTATTGGCGATCAGGCACGGCTGCAGCACCCGCTGGGAGTTTTATACGACAAAGGCCGCCTGCTCGTTGCCGACACTTATAATCACAAAATCAAAACAATCGATTTAAAAACCAACGAAGTCAAAACGTTATTTGGAACAGGCAAAGACGGAACGTCCCTCAAACCGGTTGAGTTTTCCGAACCATCGGGACTCGCATTAGTGGGAAATCGTCTCTTCATCGCCGACACGAATAATCACCGCATCAGCGTCGTGAATCTGCAGGATAAGCAGGTCACGGAGTTCAAAGTGCAGGGCCTGACTCCCCCCCGTCTTCCGGAAAAAGCGGATGACAGTTTTGCACCAACCGCAGATCAGACCCTGAATGTCTCCGCGCAAACGGTTGCCGCCAACAGCCCGCTGAAAATCAGCGTCACTCCCAGACTGCCTGCGGAATATAAACTGTCGCCGCTGGCGCCGGTGAAGTTTACGTTCCAGTCAGCGGCTGATGGACAGGAAACACTCTTGAAAGGCAAGGGGACCGTAGAAGGGAATCAACTGGTTCTGGAACTGCCTGCTTCAAAAAATCAGACAGGCATCTGGCTGCTGAATCTGCGTTTCGGCTTCTGTCGCGATGGCGTCGGAGGCTTATGTAAACAACATTCCGCGCACTGGAAAATTCCCGTTCAGACCGCTGACGGGAGCAAGACAACCGAAATTTCCCTGCCGCTGGATCTCTCCCAGGACTGAAGCAGATCACTTGTCTCTATAAGTTTTCAACGGTTGCTGAGCCTTCATTCTGCGGGCTGAGCAACCGTTTTTGATTGGTATTGTGCGCTCAACCGGTGTGAGCAGAGATCCGGATTTCTGTGAAATGTATCTGTTTTTCACGGCTTATCTCGCATCCTGTCGCGCAGGCAGATGACTGGCACGGCAATTGCGAATTCCTTGCCTGCTCTGAGGACAGGTAGTGTTTAATTTTAGGTTTTGAATGTGATTCCCAGGATCGTAACCTGACCCAGGTCGGTTTTACCGCAGTAAACGCCGTGCGGCTCAGCTTGTTTTCAGGCACGATGACAGTCGGAATGACTGATTTGCCGAAGGGCATCCGCTCCGGTTCTTCCACATTGATATGAGCAATTCGAATTAAGTAACACTACCTGGCGTTCCGATCCCGTTCCATATCAGACGCTGTATTCGAGGATGTACTTCCGAAACTAATCTGTTTTTTTAGGCAGGACTTCGATATAAATCTTGAAAGAGACAGGAGGCACAGTCATGGCAAAAAATAAACAAAACTATGAGCAAGCGAAAAACCGAGTCGAAAAAAAGATCGGTTTCATGATTCATGTCGGCGTTTATCTGATCGTGAATGCCGGTTTAATCACGTTAAACCTGACACGTTCGCCCGAGAAACACTGGTTTATCTGGCCTTTATGTGGTTGGGGCGCCGGCCTTCTATTACACGCCTTCAAAGTATTTGGTCCCGGCAGTTCAGAGAACTGGAAAGAAAAAATGATTGAGAAAGAGCAATCAAAACTCGATCAATGATATTCCCCTTCAACAGGAATCAGGAGAAACATGACTGCAATTGATCCGATTTGCCATATGGAAGTAGACGAGTCCACTGCGCTACAGGAAACCGTGGATAATCAGATCTGGTATTTTTGCAGTCAAAACTGCCGCGACAAATTTCTGGCACAACACGCGGCGGAAGAAAAATCGCCGGCACAGAAACCGGCGCAGAAGTCTTCGTGTTGTCATGGTGATGGTCACGCAGGGCATCAGACGCATGAAAAAACGGCTGTGACTGCGCCGGCGGGCACAATTTATTCCTGTCCCATGCATCCGGAGATTGAACAGGTAGGACCGGGAAGTTGCCCGATCTGCGGCATGGACCTGGAACCGATCATGCCTCAAAAAGAGGAGTCCCCTGAAGAGGTTGCCGAGTATGAACTCATGGCCCGCCGCTTCTGGGCAGGACTGGCATTGGGGTTACCGGTTTTTCTGCTGGCGATGCTGCCGATGACAGGACTCCCGATTCATCAATGGATTCCCGTCAAAGTCTCAGGCTGGATGCAATTCCTGCTCAGCACACCGGTCGTATTCTGGGCCGGGTGGCCTTTATACGAACGCGCTTACCGTTCCCTGCTCAGTAGGAATCTGAATATGTTTACCCTGATTGGCATCGGAACGGGAACCGCTTACCTCTACAGTATTGTTGCGCTGTTTTTTCCCGGGATCTTCCCCGCCTCATTTCTGCACGCAGGCACAATCGAACTTTACTTCGAGGCGGCGGTGGTGATTACGGTGCTGGTTCTGCTGGGACAGATGCTGGAACTGAAGGCGCGTAAACGAACCAATAGTGCGATTCAGGAACTGCTGTCGCTCGCACCACCCACGGCACATCTGGTCGAAGCGGGCGCAGAACGGGAAATTCCGCTGGAAGAAGTACAGGCGGGTGATCTGTTGCGTGTTCGCCCGGGAGAAAAAATTCCTGTGGACGGAAAAGTTCATGAAGGCAAGAGTCTGATCGATGAGTCAATGATCACCGGCGAACCGGTGCCGGTCTCGAAAGGACCCGGAGAGGAAGTGATTGGGGGCACCGTGAATCAGACCGGCTCTTTTCTGATGCAGGCGGAGAAAGTGGGCAGCGAGACCCTGCTGTCGCAGATCATTCAAATGGTTTCCAGCGCGCAACGCAGTCGCGCTCCCATTCAACGCGTTGTCGATACCATCGCGGCGCGGTTTGTGCCCGCCGTTCTGGCGATTTCCGTCGTTACATTTATCCTCTGGAGCTGGCTGGGGCCGGAACCCCGTTTTGCTTACGCTTTAATCAACGCTGTGGCGGTGCTGATTATTGCCTGCCCTTGTGCGCTGGGCCTGGCCACGCCGATGTCGATCATGGTTGGTGTTGGACGCGGCGCGAAAAACGGCATCTTGATTAAAAATGCCGAAGTGTTGGAGACACTGGAAAAAGTCGATACATTGATCGTCGACAAAACAGGCACACTGACCGAAGGGAAACCGAGACTCACGGAATGCATTACGGCGGGCACACTCAGCGAGAAGGAACTGCTCCAGCTGGCCGCATCCGTAGAGCAGCACAGCGAGCATCCGCTCTCGCAGGCGGTGGTCGTGGCTGCGAAAGACCGGGAACTGGCGCTGTCTGACGTGAGTGACTTTGATTCCGTGACCGGCGCTGGTGTGACGGGAGTGGTCAATGAAAAACAGATCCTGATCGGCAGCGCTGCCTTTCTGAAAGAACAGTCGATCGCCATCAGTGACGAACTCATGACACAGGCGACCACACTGCAGGAACAGGGGCAGGGAGTGATTTTTGTCGCCGTTGCCGGCACGCTGGCGGGCCTTCTGGCGGTTTCCGATCCGATCAAGGAAACAACGGCTCATGCGATCAAGAAGCTGCATGCACTGGGACTCAAAATTGTGATGTTGACGGGCGACAACGAGAAAACAGCCAAAGCGGTGGCGGCATCTTTGAATATTGATGAAGTGGAAGCGGGGGTCAAACCACAGGATAAATACGAAAAAATCAAAACCTTGCGTAAAGCAGGACATATGGTCGCAATGGCGGGCGACGGAATCAACGACGCACCCGCACTGGCAGAAGCCGATGTGGGAATCGCGATGGGCACGGGCACCGATGTGGCAATTGAAAGTGCCGAGGTAACGCTGGTCAAAGGTGATTTGAGAGGCGTCGCCGAGTCGATTTATCTGAGTCGTCTGGTGATGCGAAATATCCACCAGAATCTGTTGTTCGCCTTTGGTTATAACGCGCTGGGCATTCCTATCGCCGCCGGAATTCTGTATCCCTTCTTCGGGATACTGCTGAGCCCGATGATCGCGGCGGCCGCCATGAGTTTCAGTTCAATTTCGGTGATTGGAAATGCGCTGCGGCTCAGGACACAGCGCTGATTATTTTTGAGAATCCGTCTTTTTCTTGTCTGATACGATGCGTTTGATTTCTTCCAGTAGCAGATAATGTCCCGGCTTGACCATCGAGCCATGAGTAAAGCCCTGCAGTTCCATTAGTTGAGCCTGTTTGTGCCCGACCACTTTCAGCAGGCTGTGCATGTAGGCGTTTTCTTCATAACGTGTGGGAAATTCACGGTGGCGATCGCCGGTGATCAGCAGGATCGGGGGGGCGTCTTTTCTGGCGTGGAACAGAGGCGCCATGTCGTCGATGACAGGTTGATCTCGCTCAATTCCCATTTCTTCCCGCACCGTCATGTGAGTGATACAGTGGCCGCTGTAGGGAATCAAACCGGCAATCTGGTTGGGATCAATCTGATACGGGGCAAGCCAGCGCCGATCCAGGCCGATCATACTGGTGAGATAACCGCCGGCGGAATGACCTGCGACAAAGATCAGACCAGGATCGCCGCCGTATTCAGAGATATGCTGAAACGTCCAGGCAACAGCCGCCGCCGCGTCTTCGAGATAAGCGGGTTTTTTTGCTTTGGGGAACAACCGATAATTCACGGCGACAATCGCGATGCCCTGCTTCATCAATTCCGCGGGGATTTTTTTGCTGCCCCCTTTTAATCCGCCTCCATGAAACCAGACGACCGTCGGAAAGTTTTTGATGGTTGTCGGATAATAGAGATCGAGTTTGCACCGCTCGCGCATATAATCTGTTTGTTCGGGTGCGTCGGCGGGCCGATAAGCGATCTCAGAAACCGTTTTATAGTTCGTTTCGTTTTTCTGGGCCGAGGTCGTCTGAAGCTGAGCCGCAACAAATACGATGCAGAAAAGTGTGAATGGAATCTGACGTCGTTTCATGCCTGTTCCTTGTGTTGTTTCTCTTTAAGATTACTGACGGTGTCTTTTTCTAGCAGACAATTCATGAATCCGTTTGCAGTCGCCCCGACAAATGCATAGACTGAGATTATAACATGCCACAGCGGGAGTTTGAAATCTCCCTCTGAGGAGGATCTCCAGTTTCGTCATTTATTACGGGTTTCCGTTTTCAATCCTTGCCTCTGGATCAGACATCATGACATGCTTCAAATCATTCTGCCTGCTGGGAACTGTGCTCGTTTCTCTTTTCTTCTGTTGCCTGTCCAATGAAGCCAGAGCCGCGAAGCACACAAACGTCATTCTGATTATGACCGACGACCAGGGGGGCTGGGATTACGGGTTTATGGGGAATCAAATTCTCAACACTCCCAACCTGGACGCGATGGCGGCCGGAGGTGCGCGCCTGAGCCGGTTTTATGTCAGCCCGGTCTGCACGCCGACACGCGCGAATCTGATGACGGGCCGCTACAACTATCGTACACGCGCCATTGATACCTATCTGGGGCGTGCGATGATGGAGCCGGAAGAAGTGACCATCGCCGAAGTATTAGCACCCGCCGGTTATGCAACGGGGATCTTTGGGAAGTGGCATCTGGGCGATTCTTATCCCCTGCGTCCGCAGGATCAGGGGTTTCAGGAGGTGCTCGTGCATCGAGGCGGAGGCATCGGGCAACCCAGCGATCCGCCGGAAGGTGCGAATCAGTATACGGACCCGGTCCTGTTTCATAACGGCGAACAAAAGCAGATGAAAGGTTATTGCACCGACGTTTATTTTGAGCATGCGATGAAATTTATCGAACAGAATGAATCTCAGCAGAAGCCAACCTTCATTTATCTTGCCACCAACGCACCGCACGGGCCGTTTCACGATGTGCCTGAAGACCTGCGGGAAAAGTACAAAGCAATGGATCTGACCGACGCCTTCGGCTTTGCTCTGAACAAAAAGCGAAAAAATGAGAAGCTGTTCGACAATACTTCGCGTATCTTCTCAATGGTCGAAAATATTGATCAGAATATCGGCAAACTGTTTCAGCATCTGAAAAAAATCGGCGCTTATGAGAATACGCTGGTGCTGTTTCTGAATGACAACGGTCCCAACGGTCCCCGTTTTGTCGGTTCGCATCGGGGCACGAAAGGCAGCGTGAACGAAGGGGGGATTCGGTCGCCGCTGCTCGCACACTGGCCCGCACAACTCAAGGCGGGCACCGTCAATGACCGGATCGCTGCTCACTACGATCTTTTTCCCACAATCCTCGCAGCGACGGGAGTCGAGAAACCGCAAACGTTACAACTGGATGGCGTGAATATTCTGCCTCTGTTAAATAACAAAGCGGAAAACTGGCCCGACCGTTCGCTGTTCCTGCAATGGCATCGCGGCGATCAAGCCCTGCCACGGACGAACGCGGCGATTGTGACTCAAGATTATAAGATGACGTTTTCAAAAGAGAGCGAACCGGGGAAACTGTTTGATCTTGCGAACGACCCGCGCGAAAGCAAAGATCTTGCCGGCGAAAAATCAGCGCTGGCCAAAGATCTGACGCGTCAATATGACACGTGGTTTGCAGACGTCAGTTCCACACGTCCTGATAATTATGCCCCGCCACGGATTCATATCGGCAATGTGAAAGAGCCCACGACCGTTTTGACCCGTCAGGACTGGCGGTACGCAGGTCCGAAGGGAAAGGGCTGGTCACGGGACGCGCGCGGGAAATGGCTGGTCACCGTTGAACAGACGGGCGCTTATGACATTAAAGTGCAATTCACTAAACAACAGGCTGATTCCCCCGCCAGCCTGACCGTGGCTGCCGGCAGTGACCTGTTCCATGCTGAAGTGCCCGCCGATCGTACAGAGCATGTTTTTAAGCATGTGACCTTGCATCAGGGGGATCAGACGATTGATGTCAAAGTCGCGGAAGGCAGCATTGAAAGAGGGCCGACGATGCTCTCGATCACGAAATCGGAGTCCGATGCCGATTCTGAGTAGAAAGTGAGGGTTTTCTGTTTCCAGGTCGAATCAGGCAGGCGTTCAGGTCCCGTTCTTTCTGAAAGAATCTGCAAAAGTAACGCGATCTGGAATGGTCATAGACGGTCGTTCAACTTACCATAAATAAGGAAGATTTAATTAAGGTCAGGCTGCGCGCGTTGCCGTTGGTTTCTGTCGTTTCTTCTTTACAAAGTTCCAGCAGAACGGAAAAGAAGACGTAGGAAGTGCAGGGACAGTCGCAGATTCGTTTCTGATTCAAATTGATCACAGATCGTAAATTCATAATCACACCGACTTTTTTTATGGGAATGATTAATGTCAAAGAATTCAAATTTCAGCCGTCGCGACTTTCTGAAGTCGACCACAGCGGGTGCAGCCGCTATTTCTACCGGAATGTGGACCGGGCTTGCCCCTGCTGCCTCCAAATCAGCCAATGAAAAGCTGAACATCGCCTGCATCGGTACTGCCAACCGGGCAGCCGCCGACGTGGATGGCGTCAAAGGCGAAAATATCGTCGCGCTCGTGGATGTGGACAGTAATTATCTCGACCGTGCTTCAGCCAGTTTTCCCAATGCCCGTTTGTATGCTGACTATCGTGAGATGCTCGAAAGCGAAGACGGCAAAATTGATGCGGTTGTGATTGGTACGACCGATCATCAACACGCTCCTGCGTCGATTCGGGCGATTCGGAAAGGTCTGCACGTTTACTGTGAAAAACCACTCACACACACCGTTCAGGAAGCACGCCTGATTGCTCAGGAAGCAAAAAAACACGGGGTTGCCACGCAATTAGGAACACAAATCCACGCCGGTGATAATTACCGCCGCGTTGTGGAAATTGTCCAGGCGGGCGTTCTGGGTGACATCAATGAAGTTCATGTCTGGGTGGGTAAAGGCTGGGGCGGCAGTGATCTGCCTTCCGAAACGCAGCAACCGCCGAAGAATCTGAATTGGGATTTATGGCTCGGGCCAGCCCCCGTTCGTCCGTTCGCCGAAGGCCGTTATCACCCGGCACAATGGCGTCGCTGGTGGCAGTTTGGTCAGGGAACGCTGGGCGACATGGCGTGCCACTATATGGATCTCCCTTTCTGGGCTCTCGATCTGCGTCATCCCACACACTGCGAAGCAGAAGGTCCGGAAGTGCATCCTGAAGCCTGTCCGCATGGGTTAACCGTTCGTTATCAATTCCCTAAACGAGGCGATCTGGTGCCTGTCAATCTGACCTGGTACGACGGGAACATGATTCCGAAAAAAGTGGCCGGCGAACGCGTTCCCGGCAGTGGAGTCATGTTTGTGGGAACTGAAGGAAGCATGTTTGCGAACTATGGCAGTTACAAATTGTTCCCCAAGGAAAAATTTGCCGACTTCACTCCTCCGAAAGCAAGCATTCCCAATTCGATCGGCCATCACGCCGAGTGGATCAAAGCCTGCAAAGATGGTTCACCGACCACTTGCAACTTTGATTACTCTGGTGCACTGACGGAAGCGGTCCTGCTGGGCAATGTTGCTTATCGTGCGAAATCGCCGCTCGAATGGGATGCGGCTAATCTGAAGGCTACGAACTGTCCCGCAGCCGACCAGTACATCACCAAAGAGTACCGTGCCGGCTGGGAAGTTTCCTAGTCTGCTGGTGACCTGAATTGTGACCTGAAATCTGGTCCGGCTCCTCGAATGCAGAGTGAGCCGGACTTTTTTTATTTTTACTGGCCTTCGATGTACTTCAGTTGAATGTCCGTATCCGGCAGCTTCTTTTGCAGCTCAGCCACTCCTTTTTCCGTGACGGCAGTCCGCGTCAGCTTCAGATCTTTCAGACTTGTCAGGCCTTCCAGGTCGGGCAAACCGGCATCAGAGACAGCCGTCGATCCCAGGTGCAGAAATTCGAGCTGATTCATGTCTTGCAGATACTTGAGCGCGGCGTTGCTTAAACGCGTGTTATCCAGGTTGAGCCACTGCAGCTTTGTCAGCCCCTGCAGTGGTTCCACGCCGGCATCGGACAGGCCGACACGCCAGAGATTCAGCTTTTTTAATTCATCCAGTCCGGCAAGATGTTTCATTCCTGCATCGGAAAGCAGACTGTTTTCGCTCAGGTCCAGTTCTTCAAGTTGAGGAATTTTCGTCAGCGACTCCAGCCCTTCGTTGGAAATCTGATTCTGGGAAAGACGGGTTTTCTTCAGTTTGGGAAATTGTGTGAGCAATGCCAGACCCTCATCGTCCACCAGCGTTTTTGCCAGATACAACTCTTCGAGCTGATTCAGATTTTTCAACTGAGACAGGCCATCGCCGCTGACCCAGAGGAAATCGAGCATCAGCGCTTTCAGGCTGGTCAACTGATTGATATCGGCCATCGCCTCGTCGTCAATGTCTGAATTCCCGGACAGCCGCAGCGCTTTGAGTTTCGAAAGACCGGTCAGATGCGAAATGGCTTTGTTGTTCAAAGAACAGTTCCGCAGATCCAGATTTTCTAACGTGGCGATTTTTCCCACCGGTTCCAGACCGGCGTCAGTAATTTCCGTTTCGTTCAAGAGCAGAGACCGCAGGTGAGATAACCCCGCGATGTCCTTGAGGGCCGCATCATCAATTTTCGTTCCCCGGAAATCGACTTCGATCACATAACCGGATTTGTCCTGTTTCAGTTTGGCGCCAGATGCCTTCAACGATTCGGCCAGCTTGACTTCTGCCTCAGGGATTTCCGCTTTAGCGGGTGATTTTGCTGCGGTGACCTCAGGCGCTTTCTCTGCAGGTGGTTTCTCTGCGGGTTTCCCGGAGCAGCCTGTAATCAATGTCAAAAGCAAAACGAGAATCACTGCTTCCCGAAACGGTTTCATATCTTGTTCCTTCACTCGTTAAGTCGCGAATATTGCCGTCAGCACGTAAGCATACCGGCTATGGAACCCGCTCAAAACCAACCACAGGGGATGATTTCCATTTTTTGCGAAATTGTCTTCCGTTCTGTAAAGATAATCTGCAATGCGACTTGAGAGTTTCAATATGCGCTGAAAATACAAAATCTTCCGACAGCATGGAGATACCGAAACCGATTTCAGCCGCATTATTCGTGAGTTGATCACAGAATCAGTCGATTGAGGAAGCAGATTCATAAAATGGAATGTTGCTGTTGCCAATGCAGGAACTGAACCTGGTAAAATTTGGCGCGTGAGGGGTTCTCAGCAAAGGCCCAGAGGATTACTAAAACCGGAAGAGATAGGCCTGCTGTTCGCCGTTTTCTCCCATTGACTCGATGGATTTTATTTCTGCCCGTTTCATCGTGATGTAGTCTGTGATGCGGCTCTCGCCAAATCCCGTGCGCAGGACTTCATCCTGCTCGAGTGCGGTCAGAGCGGAGGCAAGGTCGGCAGGATATCTTGTAATGCCGCGCGTCTGGCGTTCTTGCGGGGAGAGCAGCGTCGGGTCGGTCAACAGCGGCGCGCCGGGGTCGGCCCGTTGTTCGATTCCGTCCAGGCCCGCGCAGAGGATCGCGGAGAGTGCCAGATAAGGATTACAGGTGGGATCAGAGGGTTTGTATTCCAGATTCACAGTTGCCGCCTCGTGTCCTATGAACCCGGAAGCAGCGCGGACCGTCGCTTCACGGTTATCGGGGCCCCAGCAAACATAACACGAACTCCAGCAGCGTTCGACGAAACGTTTATAAGAGTTGGTTGTTGGTGTCGTGAATGCCATCAGAGCAGGGAGATGCTGGAGGATGCCCGCCATGAAGTGCCGTGCGGTTTGCGAAAGGCCATACTCACCGTCGGCAGCGTAGAACAGGTTGTTTTCGTCGCGGTCGTCCCAGAGACTGAAATGGATGTGGCAGCCGTTGCCTGCTGAGTCCGGATTTGCTTTTGGCATGAACGACACACGGAAATCATTCGCCAGCGCGGTACCACGCACTGTTTCTTTAAACACAACCTGCTGATCAGCCGCCAGCAGACCCGGCTGATGCCGCACGGGGATTTCATGTTGACCGTGACCGGCTTCCGGATAGTATTTTTCGACCATCACCCCCTGTTGTTCAAGGGCCGTGATGATTGGTAACACATAAGGGCTGGCGAGATCCATCGCGGCAGAACTAAAGCAGTTTGACTGCTCCAGAGGCAGCCATGCCTCGTTCACTTTTTTGAAAATCGTAAATTCATTTTCAAACGCAGCACGAATCAGCATTCCCCGGTCAGACAGTTTGTTGAGGAAAGTTTTCAACAGATTCCGGGGACAGAGTTCCCAGGGTTGCCCCTCCTGCGTTTCCAGATCCGAGAGCATTCGGGCATGTCCGGGGAGATAAGGCAACACCTGAAACGTATTCACATCGGGGCGCATGCGCACTTCGCCCACTGGTTGAAACTGGCTTTCCGGGGGTAAATGGTCAAACACCGTCACCGAAGCCTGCGCCTGAGTCAGGCCGATACCGGACTGCAGAACCTCATCAAGATGATCCGGTCGAAACGCTTTTCCCCGTGCAATGCCATCCGGGCCGACATAAATGGCCCGCACAAGTTCCACGCTCTGTTCCAGTAACTGTTCTCTCAACGATTCGTGTTGCATCTCACGCTCTTTAATGATGAAAAAAATCCGGTTGGTGATTGTTTGCAACGGAAATTATTTCATCACAACAACCGTTTTCTTGATCTGTTTATGACAGGCGATACAGGTCATCGTCAGGTGCAGATAACTCAGAGAAGCACCATCGATATTTTTTTTCTGGGCGTATTTGGCGACCTCTTTAGCCGCATTTCGGAATTCGGCACTTTGTTGAGCGAAGATCGGCCCCTCGACGACTTGCCATTCCGTGGCATTACTCATTTCGATCATTTTTTTTGTCCCTTTCTGGATCAGATCGAAGTCTTCCGTGACCAGTCCTTCCAGAACATCTTTCGAACTATCCAGTTTGGCCTGCATGAATCGGGAGACGTTCTCCTGTGCGGGATTCTTTTTCTGGCTGGAATCTTCTTTTGCCAGGAGGGGAGAAATGCTGTCTCGCTCATCTCCCAATCCCCCGACCAGAAATCCACAGATGAAAATGAGTAAAAGACTTCTCATAACTTGCTCCTGACAGGTGTGCCTGATTCCAGTTTAAGATCCTTTCGCGCCGGTCCAGGCTGGAGGATCGCTGGCCGGGAATGACTCCTCAGACGCTTCATCAACTTCATTGATGGGTGCGTTTTGGGTATGTGTCGGGATGATGGTAAGTAGCAGAGCAGCCGTCTCCAGACATTCCACAGCGTGGGGTTCAGCCTGCGGCAGATGCAATAAATGTCCGGGTGTCAGTTCATGAGTCTTGCCCAGACATTTAAAGACGACACGTCCCTCCAGGCATTGCACAACTAAAATTCCGGGAGCCGTATGGTTCGGGAGCGAGTTTCCCGCTTTGATGACGAGGCGAATGATCTGCAGATCGTCGGTTTTGACCAGCGTTGCTGTTTTGGTTGACTCCAGATCAGAGCCCAGCGGGCCAACGCAAATCACGTCACCTGCTTTTAAGTGCGATAGTGTCATGATGAATATCCTTATATTAGAGTCTTGGAATCTTCTTTTATTCTATGACTCTTCCGCCCGATATGAAAGGCCCTCTCCGGAAAAACCGTTCTGCGACCGGATCAGGACGGATTGAGCTGTTGGATGCCTTTTTCAAGAATGGCCTGGGCTTTCAGGCTGGCGTGCGGGCTGCATAACTCCCACGGCTCTTCTCCGCTGCGCACGCAGTGTGCGAAATGTTCGGTGGCGGTCTGCAGGTACAGCAGCGGACATTGCACTTTCACCTCCTCACCCGGAGGCTGGTCCTCGGTTGCTAACATCAATCGGCCTTTCTTCTGGGGTTCAATGATGAGCGTGCCTTTCGTTCCGTAAATTGCCGTCGCATAAGCCGTCAGTTTTCCGATTTGTGACCAGGAGCCTTCCGCCGTTGCGGTGGCTTTCGGATATTGCATGACGATCAAAGCATTATCTTCAACGCCCAGAGGCTCGGGTCGATACTGTCCGCCAAAACCTGTGACCGTTTCCGGTACGCCCAGTAATACGCTGGAGAGTACGCAGCCGTAACAACAGTAATCCATCATCGCGCCGGCCCCGTTTAATTCCGGATTAAACAGCCAGTCACAAAAGTAATCACTGCAGCCCAGCTCTTCAGGCCCTGCGTGGGCGGCCCGGTATTTGACCTGCCAGATTTCACCAATTTCGCCGGCTTTAGCCATGGTAATGGCGTGCTGCATTTGCGGCCACCAGGCAAACGGCCAGTTGACCATCAGGCAGACGTTATTTTCCTGCGCGGCGGCCAACATCGCCTGGGCCTGCGCGAGATCAGCGGCCATCGGTTTTTCAATCATCACGGGGATACCCCGCTGGATTGCTGTCAGCGCCAGCGCTGCGCCCTCTTTGTTGCTGCTGAAAATATATACGCCGTCTAATTCATGATGTGAAAAAAGTTCCTCTGGCGTTGCATAAGTAGGACAACCATATTCTTGCCCGATGCGATCGCGTAACGACTGATTGGTATCGAAGGCGGCAACCAGTTCTGCGTTCTGAGAATGTTGCAGTTGTGGCAGATGATCCCAGACATGATCGTGAATCAATCCCAGAATACCGATGCGTAATGGCGGATTTGTCATGATTATCTTCAATCCGTTTACAGGAGTGTTTTTATCAGAAACGTCACATTACCGTTCATTTTAACTGCTTTGCGCTGTCTGAAATTCATCAAAGGCACGTTTGATGTCGACGACTTCGGCGTCCGTATATGCCTGTTTTTCTGGGCGTCCCCAGACAGGGGCTGGCCAGTAGGGGTCACTGTGTTTTCTGCCGATGACATGAATGTGCAACTGGCTGACCACATTGCCCAGCGCTGCGATATTCAGTTTGTCGGGAGCAAAATTCTGTTGCAGGAACCGGGTGACCAGATTGACTTCTTTTAAAATTGCCGTCTGCTGTGCAAAGGGGAGGCTGGTCAGTTCGATTTCTTCACAGCGGGGCACCAGAATGAACCAGTCGACCAGCGAATTATTCATTAAGAGCAGGGTCGATTCTTCAAGTTCACAAATGGGTTTGCAGTCTGCCTGCAAGCGGTGGTCCAGTTTCATGCTTGAGTCCATTTCACAGAAAAAAGGAATGAGATCCGATTACTTGGCCCGATTGATCAGAAATGACGCCATCTGTTCGAAAAATGGTTCGAGCGTTTGTCTGATTTCAGGAGTCAGCTCTGTTTCGTTCATGGCTCGCACCATTAATTCCATCCAGCGGTCACGGGCACTTTGGTTGATCGTAAAGGGAGCGTGTCGCATTCGCAGGGCAGGGTTTCCCCGTTCTTCGAGATACCGCTGCGGGCCTCCCAGCCGATAAACCAGGAATTCTTTCAAACGATATTCTGCCCCCGCCAGATCATCGGCGGGATACATGGGTTTCAGAATCTCATCTGTTTTCACCGCGCGATAAAAAGCCGCAATCAGTAACTGCAGCTTTTCTTCACCGAGATGATCAAAAATATCCTCTATCGCCAGCTGACTCATGTGCGCCCGGGTTCCGTAAAATCATGAACGTGGTTGTGTAATTTAGATGTAAGGGAATGGAGCTGATTCTGTCGCTGCATTCCGGACAGATCAGCATATCTTAGAAATTGACGCGGAAGATTCATACCCCATTGAAGTTTCAATCTGACGTTGAATGCTGCAGAAGCCACGCACACGTTCTGGCCGGATCTCTGTATGCAGTCACGATGGAAATGCCGGCAGGGATTCACGGGGGCTTACCGAAAACGACGCGAGTTTTTATACGAACTGGCTTCTCCCCGCGCCTCTTGAACCATTAAAGCCGCGGCAGCAGAATTAAAACAAGGGCGGTTTTCCCAGTTTCCGTCTGAGGACCGCCCATTGGCCGGCGTGCATCATCCAATGCGTGGATTCTCCGGCGAAAACGCAGCCCACCGTCGGGCCCAGATATCGCACCGATTCAGGCGCTGGCTGCATCAGTTCCTGGTCGCTGAGTTTTGCGAGGACGTTCAGTGTTCCCTGACGCTGTTCCTGCATTAACTGGAGATATTCTGCATTGGTATGAAAATCGGCAGGGTTCTCACTGGCTGCGGTTTCTCTGGTATATTGTTCCTTAAAACCCGCAGGCAGTTGAGGCATCGAATCAGGGGCAACCTGCGTTACATGAAAATGCTCACTGGAAATCAAATGACCCAGCTGCCAGGCGATATGGTTCATCTTATCGGCAGGTCTGACGAGCAGTTCCGCGTCGGTCAGATCTTCGAGGTAACCTTTTACGATAGAGGTGGGAAGCTCCAGGGATGCTTTGATATGTTCGGCCAGGCTCATGCTGACTCCTTTCCGGATTATAAAATTTCGACAGGTTGCTTGCGTGGCGCCCAGAGGGCTTCGGCATATTTCACACGGCACGTTTGTCCGCGATAGCGGGCCAGAGTTTCTTTTCCCTGAAGCGCGCCGTTCGTTTGTGTGGGATCATATTCCACGTTCCGCTGTAATGCCATGTACCGGCCGAGCCATTCCATGGATTTATCCCAGTAATCAGTCACATCTACGAAGGTGTCGGGTTCGAAGCCTACGGTGTGACCTGGACCATTATCATACTGGTAGATTATGCGTGGGCTTTTAAACTGATCCTGATTGAGTACACGCCCGCCATGATTCAGGGCAATTTTACTGAGTTGAGACGCGACTGTGTGGTCGTGATGATGATCAAACTCCCACATCTGCAGGGCGATGTCCGGTTTGATTTCGTGGACGGCGGCGGCGACTTTCTGCTTGGTTTTTTCGTTTGTATCATATTGATGGGAAGCAAAATCGAGAAACCGGGTTTCGACTCCAAAATCGCGGGCAATACTGGTGACGGATTTTCTGAAAGCCTCTTCGCGCCCTTTGGTGGGGGGCCAGTTCGTGTAGTCGCCGATCAGGATTAACTGCACCACACGATAGTTTTTCGCAACCGCTTTCAGCATGACTCCGGGAACACCATACACGCAGTCGTCAAAGTGCGCACCGATTGCCAGCAATGTTTTTTGATCAGCCATAGTTGTCTTTTCATTTCAGGAGCAGAAGAAAGTATGCCAGGAATTCCTGTTTCGAATTCCGTTTCCTGATGATACTCGGCGCGGGAGCGAATGGCTATCAAAAATGCGGGATTGTCGTAAAAGAGCGGAGCAGAGAACTCCACGATTTCGACGGCGGGTTTACAGACAGCGCAGCATGCGGGCTGCACCGAACCGGCTTAAGCCAGTTCGGCCATTTTACGTGAATTGGTTATAAAATACTCCAGGTACTCGGCCTGAATCGTGATCAGATCACGGAACTCTTCAGCCGCCTCCAGGTTTTTCGATTCAATGATATCTTTGATCACTTCGCACAGCGTTTGTGAAGGCGTATAGATATCAATGGGTGCTGCTTTTGACAGGTCTCCTAATGAATCTTTCAAGGTTGCGGCAAAGGCCTGTTTAAGTTCTTCCCGATCACGGGTTTTATAAATCACGCCGTTGATACCCAGTTTTTTGGCGAGTTCCAGTCTTTCGACCTGACGGCTGTGCGATTTGTTAGAAGGCTGTATGGAAGTCATCAGAAAATACATGGGCCCTTCCAGTTGACCATCGTCATTGTAGTGCTCCAGTTTCTGGACTTTGAGAAACAAATCCAGACCATCCAGTTCTCGCATGACCAGTTCGGAGAACACAATTTTAATTTCACTGTCCTGCTCCAGGATGGATAACGCTTCAAAGCCGGAAGAGGCACAGACGACTTCATAGCCCAGCTCTTCGAGCAGCCTCGTGTGCACATAACACGTGTATCCAACATCATCAACAACTAGTACTCTCATAAGCCTCATTTTCTATCGCTAAGCACAATCTAAACGATCTGTCCGAATTAAAAACACAAAAACAATTATGATATCTGTCATTCACTTCCGAATGACATACTTTTCTCACTTAGACTGATCAGTTCAATTACTGAAATTCCACAAAAAAACGTCCTCAGAAAATGGGACGAGCATGGTCAATGGTGTCAGCCTGGTAAGGTGAAATCGACTGCTGTCCAGCAGAGACTTGTTCGAAAAAAGTTCCCAGTTGTTTGTTGATTGTTGTTCAGAATAAACTCCTACGAAGTATATCACATTTTTTATCTGCGTCGGGTTTATTTCAGCGATGCCGTTTCAACGATCGAAGCGTTCCCGCTGTGGGAAATGTATTTTGATCTGCTGGATATGTAGTTCTAATTCAACATTACGGGAGGCTCTGCACGCCATTCTGATCATCAACTGATTTTAAATCAGGCAGTTAAGACAGATGCTGATCGTGTTGTCATAAAGCAACAAACCGAAACCGTGCCTGTCGTCACGTCTTTGGAGAAATTTTCTATTAATGTATTTGAGGGGAAGCCCGTTCCCTGTCTGGACAATGCCGGGAATGCTGCTTACGATTGTGTGAGAAAATGTCCATTCTGGTCCAGAATTAAAACGCTTTTTAAATAGATTCAGTTCATCAGCGCAAAGGATAAATCATGAGTGATTTCACGCGACGCAGTTTTCTTCAAACCAGTGCAGGGGCTGTTGCAGCCACTTCTCTGCTGGGTAATACCTCTCGGGCCGATGTGAATGGAAAAATCCGCGTCGCTGTTCTGGGAGTGAATGGTCGCGGTCGTACACATATCAAAGCCGTTGGTGAAATTGATGATGCGGACGTGGTGTTACTCTGCGATCCCGATAAACAGGTTCTGGCGAAACAGGCTGCGGAGTTCGAGAAAAAATATGGTCGCAAGGTCGAAACGGAAACGGACATGCGCAAGGTGTTTGACCGCGATGATATTGATGTGGTGACGGTGGCCACTCCGAACCACTGGCATTCCCTAGCGACGATCTGGGCCTGTCAGGCCGGAAAAGACGTTTATGTGGAAAAACCGGGCTCGCACAATCTATTCGAAGGCCGCAAGATGATCGAGGCGGCGCATAAGTATAAACGCATTGTTCAGCACGGCGTACAACTCCGCAGCCAGCCTGCCATTCAGGAAGCCGTCGAACATCTGCGTCAGGGAACGATCGGAAAAGTCTATATGGCCCGTGGTCTGGTCTTTCGCACCCGCGCTTCGATCGGACACAAACCCGATGAAAAAGCTCCTGACACTCTGGACTGGAATCTCTGGCAGGGTCCGGCTCAGGAAACAAATTTCTCTCGACGCCTGGTGCACTATAACTGGCACTGGACCTGGGATTACGGAAACGGCGATGTAGGTAACCAGGGAGTTCACGAAACCGATATGTGCCTCTGGGGGCTGGATGTCAAACTGCCTTCCCAGGTCACGGCAATGGGAGGCAAGTTTCTGTGGGATGACGATAAGGAAACCCCGGAAGTGCTCTCGACCAACTACTTCTATCCGGAAGAAAACAAGATGATTCAGTTTGAAGTTCGTCCCTGGCATACGAACACGGAAGATGGCGCTACCGTCGGCAATATCTTTTATGGTTCGGAAGGGTATATGGTTATCAAAGGTTATAATTCCTATGAGATCTTTCTGGGACCAAAACGGGAAGCCGGACCGAAGAACAGTGGCGACGATCCCGTTGTCGCGCACTTCACAAACTTCCTGGATGCAGTGCGCTCCCGTAAGGCGGAGACTTTGAATGGTCCCGTTGAAACGGCACACACCAGTTCCGGCATTGCGCATCTGGGGAACATTGCGTTCCGGTTGGGACGGCAGCTCAATTTTGATCCCAAGACGGAACAGTTTGTGAATGATCCGGAAGCAGACAAATATCTGACGCGACAGTACCGCGAGCCCTTTGTGGTTCCCAACGAAGTATAACCGGCGATCGCGCAGCGAAAATGTGATGGCAAAAAAGCAGCACCGGAATCAATTTCCGGTGCTGTTTTTGGTTTGCCAGGCATGTTTCTCAACTCGGGGGTGAAAGTCCCCTGTCCAAC
>CAXBFD010000062.1:0-37138 GCA_963974925.1 uncultured bacterium
CTCCGGGCCGTGATCTGGAAACGCACTGCGTCTCGACTGAAATTCCAAATCGAAGACGGCATGGAAGTGGTGGCTGCCGGACCCGTAGAACTGTATCAGGCACGAGGCACGTATCAGCTCAATATCGAACAGCTCCTGCCACAAGGAGTCGGCGCGCTCGAACTGGCCTTTCGTCAGATGCAGGAGAAGCTGGCGGCGGAAGGCCTGTTCAACCCCGAACACAAGCGTCCGATTCCCCAGTTCCCCAGAAAAATCGCGTTAGTCACGAGTCCTACCAGCGCTGCCGTCCGCGATATGCTGCAGGTCATCACGAGACGCTGGAAAGCGGTCGACCTTGTAATCGTGCCCGTCGCCGTACAGGGGGAAGGGGCCGCGGAACAGATCGCCGCCGGAATAAAAATCGCAGCCCGGATTCCCCAAGTCGATACCATTATCACCGGTCGAGGGGGCGGCAGTCTCGAAGACCTCTGGGCGTTTAATGAAGAAGTGGTTGCCCGCGCTATTTTCGACTGTCCGATTCCCATCATCAGTGCGGTCGGACACGAAATCGATATCAGCATTGCCGATCTTGTTGCAGACCGCCGGGCATTAACGCCCAGCGAAGCGGCTGAACTGGCGGTCCCCTTGCAGGCCGACGTGCTGTCGACATTGTCTCACTGGAAAAACCAGCTGGCGGGCAATCTGAAGCAACGTGCCCGGCAGGTTCGTTTTCAGCTTGACGCACTGGCGGCCCGTCCCGTCCTGACGCGTCCACTGGACCTGATTCATCACCGCGCTGCGCAACTTGATGAACTGGACCGCCGACTGAAACGGAGTACGCGCGAACTGGTCGCCCGATGTCAATCAGAAACAAAACAGCTCTCTTCCGCCCTGGATGCGTTAAGCCCCTTGAAAGTCTTGAGTCGCGGTTATAGTATCACGCGCGTGGGAACCGGGAAACAGACTGCGGAAACAGTCATCGTCAACTCGATCCAACAGCTCAACCCCGGAGACACACTGCAAACAGATGTGTCTGACGGCCGTATTACCAGCCAGGTGCAGACTGTATCTGAAAAAACACAAACCGAAACAACAAAATAAACGATCAGTATTTTTCATCAATCAGCAAAATATTAATCACAAAGATCTGATGACATGGCCAAGAAAAAGACAGCGACATCAAATTCGGAAGCACCTCTTTTTGAAGAGTCTCTGGCAGAATTACAGGAGATCGTGCATACCCTGGAAGAAGGAACCGCCGGCCTGGAAGAGTCGATGGAACAATTTGAGCGGGGCGTGAGGCTGCTGAGATCCTGCTATCAGTCTCTCGAATCAGCCGAGCAGAAAATCGAAATCCTGACCCGCGTTGATGCGGACGGCAACCCCGTGCTGGAAGACTTCGACGCGACGGCGTCCATTGATTCCAAAGGTCCATCGAAAACGGGGCGTCGCAAAAGCAGTTCCCCAAAAAACGACAATGAAGAAAATGAAAGCAATGATCGAACCCTGTTTTAAAAACAGGCCGCGACCGTTTCACTGACAACTCAATCGAATCACTTATGTCGCAACCACTTTCACAATTGGCCATTGATGTCGGCAACAGCCGTATCAAATTTGTCTCACTGCTCACAGAAGAATCTGCGGCAGCAGCCAGACAACTTCCGCTCGTGGTAAATGCATTTTCAGCATTAATCGATGGCCCACTTCCCTGGGAACAGGTAACCGACTGGTTTGGTGATCAACTGGATGCAACCTGCCAGACGGTTGTCGCTGGTTCGAATCCGCAGGGCATTGAACGGGTTGTCAAAAACTGGCCGCAGGGAATTCTGCCGTCTCCCGTCAAAGTGCTGAATACAGCCGATTTTCCGCTGCAAATCTGTGTCGACGAACCTCGCAAAGTCGGCATCGACCGTCTGCTCAACGCAGTCGCCGCCAATCGTCTGCGAGAGACAGAACAGGGTGCCATCATCATTGATACGGGAACCGCGACAACCGTTGATGTTGTAAACCCGGACGGAAGTTTTGCCGGCGGAGCGATTCTGCCCGGCTTTGAATTATCTGCCAAAGCACTGCACGATTATACTGCCTTGCTGCCGCTGATCCCCGTTGCTGATTTGCGTCAGGTGGAACCGGTCGTTCTGGGAAAGAATACTACCGATGCCATTCGCAGCGGTCTCTTCTGGGGTCAACTGGGAGCGGTACGCGAGCTCGCTACTCAGCAACGAAACCAGTTTCTGTTGCACGCCAGTCAAGTTCCTCCACTCGTTTTATTAACGGGCGGCGGTTCCGCCCTGCTGGCACCGCACTTCGAAGGTTTTGTCCGGTTTGAACCATTGCTTACATTACAGGGGCTGGCCTTGGTGGCTCAGAAAATCAGTGGCGACAGTTAATATGTCAGATCATTGCGAATTCAATTCATCGACCTGCTCAGCCGCACTGCTGACGCCCCGTGGCAGAGGAGCCGTCGCGACCATTCGGTTACGCGGCAAGACGCTGCCGATCACAGCCGCCATCGATGCCTGTTTTCACGCGGCGAACAACAAAAATCTCGTACAGCAGCCAATGAATCGTATCGTGTACGGGCTCTGGGGACAGGATACTAACGAAGATCTGGTACTCTGCCGCCTCGATCAGGAAACCATCGATATTCACTGTCATGGCGGAATGGCAGCCGTGGAACGCATTCTGACAGACCTGCAGATACAGGGCTGTCAGATCCAGACCTGGCAGGATTCAGCAAGAAAAGCCGAGCCGGCGCTGGAAGTGGAACTGCAGGAAACACTGACTGCCGCCACAACATTTCGGGCTGCGGAAATCCTGCTGCGTCAGTCGCAGGGCCTGTTACGATCCGCATTCTCAGCACTCCTGCCTGATGAAACATCGGTCTTTGAGCCTGATATTTTTCAAACACGCATTCAGGAGTTACTTCGCTGGGAACAGTTGGGCCTGCATTTAACGGCTCCCTGGCGTGTTGTGTTGGCCGGTCGCCCGAACGTGGGTAAGTCGAGTCTGATCAATGCGATTCTGGGTTACGATCGTTCCATTGTGTTTAACGAAGCGGGCACCACGCGCGATGTGCTGACTGCCGCGACGGCCATCCAGGGCTGGCCTTTTCAGTTTTCAGATACTGCGGGTATCCGTGGCGAAGCGGCTTCCCTGGAAGCAGCAGGCATCCAACGGGCAGAACAGGTTCTCAATGCAGCTGACTGCCGCGTGATTCTGATTGACACCAGCCAACCACTGCATACAGACGACCAGCGTCTGCTTTCCCAATGGTCAGACTCCATCGTGGTCGCGCACAAAATCGATCTGCCGCAATGCAGGGACACGTCACTCCCGGAACGAGCGATTCCGGTTTCATCCAAAACCAGATCAGGCCTTGATGTGCTGTTGAATGAGCTGGTCCAGAGACTGGTTCCCAAAATCCCCGGCAAAAATACGGCGCTCCCGGTCTCGGATCGGCAGAGCCAGTTATTACATCAGGCAGCGGGAGCACTTCACGATGCCAACCGTCAGAAATATCACGGGCTGATCCGTGAATTACTTTTGCTCGACTGAAACAAACAGCATAACAGCGAGCAGTTCAGCCGCGTGTTTTGACGGTCTGTTTCCACTGATGTAAGGCCATCATCAGATTGCCCTGCGTCCACAATAAGGGGGTAATGTCATTAGGAACATACTGCCCTTTTTCCAGATAATATGACTCCGGACAGAGATACGCACCAAAGGCGGACGCGTGAGACGTGAGCTGATTGAGCGCGCGATCCAGATGCAGACGCTGGTTTTCATAATCGTCTGACTTCTCTGATTGCAGAAATCGCTGGCCGTAAATCACGGACAGAATCGAATCGAAGATGCACCACTGTGCTTCCTGGCCCGGCTTCAACAGCTTGTCGCGACTGCCCTGATCCTCACTGAAGTCACTCGTTCGGTCATCTTCGCTGAACATCTCCTTGTAGTCTGCACACCAGTAGGAATCTCCCAGGTAACGACGGATTCCATACTCGCCCATCAAATGGGTTTTCACATCCTGCATGATGGTTTCCGCCAGTTCTCCCTGTACCATCTCCAGTGGATAAATCAAAAACAGTAACGCTCCATCATATTTCCGGGCCAGTAACGGATCGGGCTGAACACATTCTGCGGGAAGAATTTGCGAGAGTGTCGTCTCCCCCTGCTGAACCAACGCCTCTATCATTTCCACGGGAACCTGTTTTTTGCCAAATGTAAACTGACTCCAGTTCTCACTCCGATCCAGATACTGCTTCAAGGTCATCAATCCGGCAACCACAGTACCAATACTGGAGGCTTCCACTTTACGTGCCTCTTCCCAGTGACCGCTGTCTGCGTCTTCCCAGAAACGGATCTTCTCGAAATAACGCACAAAAGCCGCCAGTAATTCCAGCGATTCGGAAGTTGGTGTCAGCGTTCCCTGTAACAGCAGCAGGCTGTAAAACCAGAGATAGTAGCCCAGCGCATCGTTTTGCGCGTGAGCCCACTTTTCATCGATTTCGCCCAGCGTGTTTCCATCAAAGCGGATATGAGGGCGTTTCATCACTTCCGCGGCATTCGTTTTCCCGGAAATGATGTCGTCAAAACGAGCTCGGTGTTTGATGAAATAATCGGTCAACGTGGTCATCGCTTTACAGGCGGGCCCCTCATTCCCGACGGCAAACAGCGCGTGTGCAACGTGAATATTGTCTCGCACCCAGATGCTCTGGTACCCCGTCGACTCATGCGCGATCGCTGCGGGAAACAGACCATTTGTCAGAGCCGGAAAAGAAAACGTATCCTGCGTTTCCAGGAAGGAAATTAATTGTTCCGTTCCCTCAATGGTCTGCAGAGATTGTTTTAACGAGAGAAGTTTGCTGTCATCCATGATAAACACCTGAGAATTTAAGTATGCGGAATTTGTCTGATGTTGAACGATGTGGCGGGCCGGGCGCTTCGAATTGTGAAACAATTGGCTTCAAAATGCAACGGCAGTGACTCCGTGGCAGGGATTAATGTCTGCTTTCGAAACTTAATACTGTTGTTTTCCGGCAGTATTTTCAGAAGCGCCACAACAGATGCATTCGACGCTTACTCATGAAAATATCCCTGGTCTGCGAAGAAAAATAAAAATTCTATAAAAAAACCGGGAACCATTTTATGATGACAAAACCGCACAACAGACCGCGACGATCCTGTCAGAACTGCGGGACCTTCTGGAGAATACGGCGTGCCTGCCAAAACATTGTTTTATTTGAACGGGCGAATACATTCATTCCGAACAATCCACAATGATTCAAGTTACTGTTGAAGTAGCATCGGTTTGATGCTCCGATTTCTGAAGCTGAGGAACAGGGTTACAGCTTCGGAAACGGGCGTCACACAACCCGGACCTTGAAGCGCAGGCCCGGGGAATGGCGTCGCAAAAATAAACGCCCCGTTTCTAAAAAGCAACGATCCACGTTACTGCATGCGTGATTTCCGTGCCTGTCAGTCATGTATGCAAACAGAAGCTAGAATATAGATAGCATAATTTGTTGCGGGCCAATAACGGGGGGACTTCTAATGGAACTCTGGATCGATGGCTGGATGTATTACTTCCTGGATATTTGGCACAATGCAACGATTTCAGACTATCTGAAGCTGATTCTCTGTGTGGTTGTTGTCGGCGGGTTTTTCAATATTCACTACAGCAACACTAAATAATCAGCTCTCCTGGTCTACTTCAACGCTCCACTGCTCGCCGGCATACGCCACGATGTCTCCGGGTGAAAGCTGTTTACTGCGTCTGATTTCGACAGCACCATTCACAGTGACTTCTCCCGCCTGAATGACGACTTTGGCATGCCCGCCTGTTCCCACTGCCGCCTGTTGTTTTAAAAACTGATCTAAACGAATCGGTGGACGATCTTCTGATACCATTGAGTTTTTATCTCGCTTGTGTTGATGGCTGTTTGTTTTTGTTCTTTTCAGGTCGCCCGCCTTGTTTCAATTTCTTGAGTGCTTCCGGCGTAGGCACATTAAATTTCGCGTCTTGAGGAGCAGCCGATGTTAGAGGACTGGTGTCCCCGACCTTTTTCTGCCAGTCTTTCATGACAGCCAGCAGACGGTCTGCATGACTTTGACAATCTGACTGACCGAACAGATTTTTCGTTTCTTCCGGATCATGCTCCAGGTCGAACAATTGTGACTTGTTGATCTGCGGATAAGTAATTAATTTCCATCGACTGTCGCGTACCGATCGCTGCACGTCTTTGTAAGCCGTAAACAGTGTCTCCCGGATTTGCGGCTTTTTACCGGTAATTACAGGCCAAAAACTTTCTGCATCCAGCTTCTGTGGAGTAGCCGTCCCCACCATTTCGCAGACGGTTGGAAAAATATCGTAGAGATATACCAGTGCATCACTGCTTCCGTGCGGAATCCCCGGTCCACTGAAAATCAGCGGCGCTTTCATACTGTGCTCATACAGACTTTGCTTGCCCATCAGCCCGTGACTGCCGACAGCCAGACCGTGATCGGAAGAAAAAATGATCACCGTGTTCTCATATTCGCCACTTTCCTTGAGCGCCTTGAGCAACCGGCCAATATGACCATCAAGTCCTGTAATGTCGGCATAGTAGTCATGCAGATGCTTACGGACTTCTGCTTTGCTGCGGGGAAAACCGGCTAAGAGTTCATCGCGCACGATCTGTTCCCCATTATTGAAGGGATGCAGGGGGAGATAGTTTTTCGGCAGCGGTATCTGTTCGCGACGGTAAAGATCCAGATATTCCTGGTCGGCAACACGTGGATCATGCGGACAGGCAAACGCCAGATACATGAAAAAGGGTTTGTCCTGTTTTGTTTTTAAAAACTGAACGGCGTCATCCACAATTTCTTTTCCGGGCTGCCCCAGCATACGTGCCTGTTGATCATTCAAATATTTTGACTGATCGAACCGCTTATGAATTTCGACTGCCGTATTTCCTCTTTTGCCATGATGGTACGTGTAATATCCGGCCTGTTTCATGGAATCAGGAAAATTTGATTTGTCTGCGGCAGCGTAACGGCCCGTCCAGCGGAAGTAGGTCCGTCCGCTGAGCAGCATATTGCGGCTACAAACACAGACAGCGCCCGAGTTACTTCCCAGACAATAGGCGTTATTGAATACAAATCCGCTCCGCACAAGTTCATCCAGATTCGGTGTCTGAATCAGAGAATTACCCAGTGCGTGAATCGTGTCGGCACGTTGATCGTCCGTAAATAAAAACAGCACATTCGGCTTTTGTTTCTGTTCCGGGGCTGCGGCAGAGATCTCGCTACGGGAACAGATACAACAGAGCGAAAAAAACAAACCAACAGAAACTCGATATCGAAAACTCATGAATGCCTCCAAGATTGAGCGCCAATTTGGTATCCTGACTGTCGATTTACCAGAATCTAATACAGCCTCGAATATATAGTAAGGAACGCCCAAATGCCAGAAGCAGCCTGTGATCCTGTCAGCATGATCAAACCCCGTCGAAAATTGACGGGAATTTCTGCCGTTTTGCTCCCTTATCTGGAGTCAGGCGAAATTGACCGCGACTCCTTAAGTGCCCATATCGCCCGCACTGCGGAAGTGGGTATTACGCCCGCTGTCAATATGGATACAGGTTATGTGAATCTCATCGATGAGCCCACGTTTATCGAAGTTCTGAAGATCACACAGCAGACGCTGAGTGGCGGGCCCTTTGTCGCCGGTGCATTCGTCAGTGATCAACCAGGCTCCCGCTTTGATGCCTCAGGTTATCAGAGAAAAATTGACCTGATCCAGGAACATGGCGGGACCTCCGTGATCTTTCAGTCGTTCGGTTTAGTCGAACAGGCACCGGCTCAGATCATCGAATCCTATCAGACAATCGCCGCCAATTCAGATCGCTTCATTGGTTTTGAATTGACGAAAGATCTGGCGTCCTTTGGTTCTGTGTACGACCTGGAAACCTATGCTGCGTTGATGGAAATTCCACAATGCATCGGGGCCAAGCACTCCTCCTTCCACCGTGAACCGGAATGGGAACGCCTGCTGCTTCGAGATCAGAAACGACCCGATTTCAAGGTTTTTACGGGCAATGATTTCGGCATCGATATGGTTCAATACGGCAGTGATTATCTACTGGGCCTCAGCACCTTTGCCCCCGACCTGTTCGCCAAAAGGGACGCGTACTGGGCCGCCGGTGATCCGGCGTTTTATGAACTGAACGATCAATTACAGTACCTGGGTTACTTCACATTTCGCGGCCCTTCACCAGCTTATAAACACTCGGCTGCGCAATTTCTGAAGCTGCGCGGCTGGACCAAAACCAACCTGACGCATCCACAAAGCCCGACCAGACCAGACAGCGATATTGAAGTCCTGCAAGAGCTGGGACAGCGACTCAATGTCATTGAGTAATCAAAAATGCCCCATTACCACGCGAGTAATGAGGCATTTTTTTAATTTTTCAGTTTTTCAATCCGTCGCTTGAATTCCGAAGCGTTCAGCTATCTGCCAAAGGCTTTTTCTTTTCGGTAATCACGGGAAGCTCCTGTGATTTATCGGCGTTGATTTGAATATATTCCTGCCATTTTTCCGGAACATTATCTTCATGAAAAATGGCTTCCACCGGGCATTCAGGAACGCATGCTTCACAATCGATACATTCATCCGGATTGATGTAGACCATGGAATCTGCTTCGTAGAAACACTCAACCGGGCAAACTACGACACAATCTGTGTATTTGCAATTGAAGCAAGCCTCTGTAACCACGTGTGCCATGAGTTTTCCTTTCTGGACTTTGCTTTATGGACCTTGACGTCGGGTTTGAAACCCTCTCAGCTATTATAGGCTTCAAAGATTGAAAAACTACCTGTCAGGCGCTATCAACCGAAGAGATACCAAATCTGAGCAGGTAATATTCGATATTTAGCCGATTTTTGAATCGCGTTTCAACCTCGAACGCGCTGTTCATGGTAGAACCCGCAAAAACAGGTGTCAAGGCTATCAAACCACGCTTCAATACTGGCAATGTTTCTACTATCGGCAATCTTCTTAACAATCATTGGCTGATTGCGAAATAAGACCCCACAGGCCTGAGAACAGCATCTTGCAACAACCTGAAAGAGTTCCTGTTTTTCAGTTCGACACATATTGACAGAAAATGGTTCTCGACATAATCTACCGACGAAATTTCGAACCAACGCTGAGAAATCCAGGATGGAGACGGATCACGTGTTCGAAAAATCTGCATCTTACCTGAAAACAAGGTGTACCAAACCTCTCAAAACCACCAACCTTAACTGTTTTTGAGTACGGAACTCCCCGGATTCCCATAGCGAATGGAGTCGCTGAATGACACAAACCACCCCCACACCAGTCCCTTTCATCAATCTTGTTACTCAATACCAGAGAATCAAAGCGGAAATTCAGGAAACGGTCCTGAAAGTTTTCGAAGATCAGGCTTTTATCCTGGGAGACGAAGTCGCTGAATTCGAATGCGATGTCGCCGAATATTGCGATTCCCGAAATGCCATCGGAGTTGCCTCCGGTACGGATGCCCTGCTTCTGGCCTTGATGGCGCTGGAAATTGGCCCTGGCGATGAAGTCATTACCAGTCCCTTTACCTTTTTCGCCACCGGAAGCTCAATTGCTCGCGTCGGTGCGACCCCGGTTTTTGCGGACATCGATCCTGTCAGCTTTAACCTCTGTCCGAAATCGATTGAAAAAAAAATAACAGAACGCACCAAAGCCATCATGCCGGTTCATATTTTTGGACAATGCGCAGACATGGAACCGATCTGGAGAAATGCGGTTCGTAATGGAATTCCGGTCATTGAAGACGCGGCACAAGCCATCGGAGCGGAATACCGCGGACGACGTGCAGGCGTTTTAGGTACGATCGGCTGCTTCAGCTTTTTTCCTACGAAAAATCTGGGAGGTGCCGGAGACGGCGGCCTGGTAACAACCGACGATCCCGAACTGGCCACACGAATCAGACGTCTGCGGGTTCATGGAGACATTGGCGGCTATCAACACGCGGAAATCGGGATCAATAGCCGACTTGATGCACTGCAGGCTGCCGTGTTACGCGTTAAGTTGAAATACCTTGATCAGTGGACAACAGAGCGTCAGGAAAATGCCCGTCGCTATAATGCCCTGTTCCGACACTATCAGTTATTCGACTGTATCGAACCACCGGCAGTCCTGCCAGATCGGCGACACGTATACAACCAATACAGTGTTCGCGTCAAAGGCGGACAACGGGATAAGGTGCTCAATGACTTGAGAGAAAAGCACATTGGCTGTGCCATTTATTATCCCCGTCCTTTACACCTGCAGCAATGTTTCCAGTATCTTGGATACAAGGCAGGGGATCTTCCGGAAACAGAACTTGTTACCAGTGAGTGTCTGGCGTTGCCGATTTTCTCGGAACTGAATGAAGTTCAGCAGGAAATCGTCGTGCGGGGAATTGCTGAAAGTCTGGGTCGACTTTCTTCATCACAATTCCCCACTCTCTACTCAGAAACGCCTCGGATTTCGAAAGCGGCATAAACGGTTAAAACGGACCTCTGGATACGTTCATCCCACTGATTCCCGCAGGAATCAGTGGGATTTTTTTGTTTACCCGGTCAGGATTTTTCACTTCTCACCAATGGGAAACTGCGGCATAGTCCACCTATTTTACACAACCGGCAGACCAGCGGATCAGCGGCCCGGAAATTTGAGTAAAAATCCAGGTATTGCCCACACGCGCCCCGTTCGTCGTGTAGATTTGAGGTAATGAAATTAATTTCCAGCATTGATGTGCAAAGCATCCACGACAAAAAACAAACTCCTGCCATAATAATGAAACTGATCGGCAGTTAAGGAGATCCAATGCCGACTCTTTTACGCTATCCGATATTGCTATTCCTGGTGGCTTTAATGCTCAGCGGACCGGCTCCGGTTCAGTTGCGCGCTCAGGACAGCAAGAAAGAACCACATCCGTCTGCCGGTAAAACCGCCATCGCGCTCAACTACTGCCGCGCGTCCTTTTACCGAATCAAAAAATCCGGTTCCAAAGAAGTAATGTTCGAGGAACGCGAAAAAATCCTGAACAACCTGAATCTGAATGGCATCGGAGATGAACAGGTCGTCAAACTCTACTCTGCGGTTCTCGATGAAATCGGTCAGGTTGAAATCGCCGAGCAGGAACGCGAATACTTCAAAAATAAACACAAATACCATTCGCGCCAAAAAATGGCGACAAACGCGCTCGCTTTGACCACCGATGTCTTAACGCTGCAGTTCGGCAGTGCCGTCCGTAACGGGGCTAACAGCTGGTGGGACTACAGGAATGTGGAAGCGCAAAAAGACCTGGATGTATGGAAGGTCGACAAACAACGCATGGAGACTGTGATTTCCAGATCCACGTTGTTTCTGGATACATTCTGGAAACTGGCGCAAGAGAAAAACATCCCTGATGACTGGTTGATCCGCGATGACGATCTGGAATCGCTTGACCAGGCAATGCAGGAACCCAACCCCCGCATTCGTCAGCGAATTTTAAAGCGGCTGGAACGCTTTATGAGCCATTACCCGCCTTACTGGTATTATGTAGCCCGTACGCAGCAGGCGCAGGGACAACTCTTCGCAGCCTCTCACACCTATTCTGAACTGGAAACGATCGGCGACGGTTACTTCCGCCGTGACGACATGCTCGCTTCGGGAACCGCGAATCTGGCGAGCATTCGCGACTACCTGGGACAACCCGGGGCAGCAAAAATGGCTCAGAAATCCCAGACCTATTCCAGCGATGTCTGGGAAGCCAATCTGCTCTGCTCGCGAATCCTGCAAAAATATCAGCAGGCTGACGAAGCAGAAGAAGCCATCCTGCGCAATCTGGATATCGACCTGGAAACCAACCAGAGTTCGGTCGCCTTACTTTCACTTTATTATTCCACCAACAATAAACAGAAAATGATCGCGCAGCTGAATCACCCCAAAATCGTACAGGCCGTGCCCGTGCCGACTCTGATTCAATGCGCCATGTTTCTCGGTGCAGACAAAACACCCCCCGTCGCCACTGCCCAGATTGAATCTTCATTGTACGTTTATAAACAACTGAATTTTGGTCCTGACGATCTTGTGATCGCTTCGACGGGCAACTGGCATTTGCATATGTCGAATTCGGAACTGGTTATGGCCAACAAAACGTATTCCCGACCGCGGCTGGTATCGGGAAAAAATGAAGTCCTGGCGCGATTTGAACGGGTCGCCGATTTCGGAAATCCCTTTGGCAATTCCAGCGTATCGACCACTCAACCAAAACTGAGACTGAAATATCCGGATGGTTCCAGCCTGGAACTGATGCTGGCGAACGCCCCGCAGGATCGGACTCCTGCAGAAGGCAACACCATGATCAGCGCACTCAAACCGCCGGTCGGACAACATTACCGGATTGTCGGCGCAGAGATTCAGGGGCAGAAAATTGCCTTTCACAGTAAAAACGCCATCGAAGATGACGGCCGTCGAATTGTTCATCAAAAGCCAATCGTCACACCGGACAGCCCGCGCATGTCGCAGGGAGTTCAGCCACAGATTCCGGCGAACGAGCAGCCTCTACAGGCGAAAATCGAACCAAAACTGCCCACCCTGTCGCTTCCCGATCTGACCATCCCGAATTCGCCGCCTGCCATCCCGGCACTTTCATTCGATCTGGAAACGGAGGAAGAAAATAAGGCCACTAACAAGAAAAAAGGGAAGGTCATCAGCTTTCCGGCGCCACCGGAAGATGACTAATGTACCGTATCACAGCCTTTGTAACCGGCTGTCCGTACGGGAATCAGAAAAAGTGAGCAGAGAAATAGTAGTCTTCTGCCTCTGCCCCCGTTATGATGACTCTACTGAATTACCAGCCATCACAGCGTTGACAGGCTGACCCTCTATCGGAATTATTTGCGTTCCCTGTTCGCGTCATCCTGGATCGACTGTGAACACACGTGCTTGAGCCAAAACCATGTTGTCGTCCGAAAATGATCCCCCGCAGGCTGCCTCTTCTGAAGTCAGCTCGCTTCCATTGATTACCGACCTGACTCGCGATGAGCTTGCTCAGTGGTGCATCGAACACGAGTCGTCTTCCTACCGGGCCGACCAGATCCGTCGCTGGATTTTCACCAAACGCGTCAACGATTTTGAGGCCATGCACGATATCTCGAAGAAATTTCGCGATCTGCTGAAAGAAAATTTCCGGCTGTTCTCGACAACCGTCGCCAAACATCAGACTTCCCGAGACCGCACGGAAAAACTGTTGCTGGAACTGCAGGATGGACATCTCGTGGAATGTGTGCTGATGCGCGAGCCCAAACGAAACACCGTCTGTATCAGCACACAGGTGGGTTGTGCGATGGGCTGCGTGTTCTGTGCCAGCGGTCTGCTGGGATTGACCCGCAACCTGTCGATGGGAGAAATCCTGGAACAGATCCTGCGGCTGGATCGCATTATCGGCGAAGAAGAACGCATTTCGAATATCGTCGTGATGGGGATCGGAGAGCCGTTAGCCAATCTACCGGCTTTGATCCCGGCCCTGGATACACTGAATCACAAAGGGGGCATGGGCATTGGTGCGCGGAAAATCACCGTGTCGACCGTCGGGCTTCCCGCGAAAATTCGGGAACTGGCTGATGTCAACAAGTCCTATATTCTCGCTGTTTCACTGCATGCTCCCAACGATACATTACGGGATCAGATTGTGCCCACGAACAATAAAATCGGCATTCAGAAAATCATGGATGCGACTGACTACTATTATGTAACCACCGGCAGACGTGTAACCTATGAATACATTTTACTGGCAGGTGTGAACGACAGCCCCGCGCAGGCACATGAACTGGCAGGCCTGTTAAAACATCGCAACGCCCATGTGAATTTAATTCCGGCGAATGGCGTAGAAGAAACCGGCTTTCAAAGTCCTTCGACAACCGATGTAGACCGTTTCTTTATGACCCTCGCAAAAGGAGGCGTCAATGTGACCGTCCGCAAACGAAAAGGGGACGATATCGACGCGGCCTGTGGACAGTTACGCTTGAATCGCGAAAAAGAGAAAGACCTGATTCAGGTTCAGTAACAATCCCGCGGATCGCTAGTCCAATTCGAAATCTGCCGGATTGAAGTTCACGAGCACATCATCCCGGAAAATCAGATAAACGCTGCGCCCGCTTTCATCAGGCCCCCAGCGAAATGCTTCGTCAGTGGTTCGAAATGTGCCACCCGTCGCTTTGAGCCACTTGGAAGATTCCTGATACTCTCCTTCTTCGCCAATCTCTTTCTCCACACTGGAACGAGACATACCGGAATACAGGCGATTTTTAAGAATCCAATCCAGAGCCTTGGGATCGCGCGTCGTGAGAAAACTCGTTCGATAGTCTTCTGCCGAAATCGCTCTCTTTTCAGTACGATGAGTGCCCGACATCGTTGTTGAGTCCCATCCAGGTAGAGTCTCACACGCTGAGTTCAACAGGAAAACAATAATGCCGCATACCATCCACGGCGCCACACGATGAACGTTGGCCATGATCAGATCCGCCTGATTGAAGGAAAAAAACAGGAGAGCGCGTCACTGCTGAAAATTGCTTGAGACAGCAGATTACTTGAGAGAAGTGGTTCTGGAGACGGAATTGCCCCATGAAATGTAGGCGTTTTTTAGCAGATTTTCAAAACGATGCCAAGGGCAATCCCGGCCGGTAAAACACTGCTCTAACCTGAATCATTCAATCATCTTAAGTCGTTTTTCCGGTATCAAAAATAAATTCGAATCATTTGCTGGCTTGTCAGATTCGTTCCTCACGTCTATTCTGAATTTGAGTGAAAATTACGTTTCCGTCAGCAACCTCTTTCCACAAGGTTTCCCTCAAGATGAAAATGTTTTGCGCTGGTCAATGGCAGGATACGAATCAGACCATCAATGTGACCAACCCGTTTGATTTATCGGTGGTTGATACCGTTCCCAAAGGTGGTGGCGAGGACATCAAAAAAGCAGTGACTGTGCTGGAACAGGGTGCCCGTATCATGAAAGCCATGACACCCTATGATCGCAGTCTGATTCTGCAGAAAGCCTCCGAATTACTGCTGGCGCGGAAAGATGAATTTGCCCGGACCATCAGTCTGGAAGTCGGAAAGGTTCTGTCAGAAAGTCAGGTGGAAACCGTCCGGAGCGCCGAAGTCATTCGGCTTTCAGGCGAAGAAGCCCGCCGCCAGACCGGGGAAATGATTCCTCTGGAAGGAAATGCCGGCGGTAAGAATAAAATCGGTTTCACACTCCGCGTCCCCTGTGGCATCGTCGCCGCGATTACGCCGTTCAACTTCCCCTTAAACCTTGTCTGCCACAAAGTGGGCCCCGCGATTGCCGCCGGGAATGCCATTCTGATTAAACCGGCCAGCGACACTCCGTTGTCGGCGTTGAAGCTCACCGAAATTCTGCTGGAAGCCGGTCTGCCTGCAGAAGCGATTGCCTGCATTACCGGACCGGGGGGAGAAATCGGTCGTGCCATCTGTACAGACAATCGTATTCGTAAAATCAGTTTCACAGGCAGCTATGAAGTGGGAACTCAAATCTGTGAAATGGCAGGATTAAAAAAGGTCACAATGGAGCTGGGCAGTAACAGTCCGGTGATCATTATGGACGATGCCGACCTTGAAAAAGCAGCGTCCGCAATCAGCATGGCCGGTTATTCAAATGCCGGTCAGGTTTGTATCTCGGCTCAACGCATTCTGACTTCTTCCGCCATCAAGTCGGATTTTGTGGATCTGTTAAAATCCAAAGTAGATCTGCTGCAAACCGGCAACCAGATGGAAGCGTCGACAAAAATTGGCCCGATGGTGCGCGAAGCAGATGCGAGTCGTGTTGAACAGTGGGTCAACGAAGCGATCAGCCAGGGAGCCCGACTCGTCACCGGCGGACAACGCCAGGGCGCCATCTATGCTCCCACAATTCTGGAAAATACCAGCCCGGAAATGCAGGTTGAAAAAGAGGAAATCTTCGGTCCCGCCGTCGCACTCTCTTACTTTGATGATATCGACGACGCCATCCGTATGGCCAACAATACGACCTACGGTCTGGCCGCGGGCATCTTTACCCAAGATATTGACCGGGCGATGAAATTTGCGCGTGAAGTGGAAAGTGGGAACCTGCACATCAACTGGTCCAGTCAATGGCGAGCCGACGCGATGCCTTATGGCGGTTTAAAACACAGTGGAACCGGTAAAGAAGGCCCCAAATACGCCATTCAAGAAATGAGTGAAGAGAAAATGGTCGTGATGCATCTGGCAGATTAAGTCGCATCTCCTGCCTGGCATTCACATCAGGCGGCTTGAAACGAAACGTTTACTTCAACAGATAACGTTCCAGTGTTCTGCCTGCGCGATATTTTCCGTTCTGCTTGGCCTGGAACAGTTCGTTGGTCTGCACGTCGATGGCGGTTAAATAATTTCCGCGATACGCGGCGGTGTCGAGACAGGCCCAGCCGTCAAACACTAATGGTCTTCCTGTTTTCTGTGCGGTGTGTCCGCAGATGATCCGACGCCCGGACTGGTCCGGCTCCTCCTCGCCTGTGATCCGATCCCAGCGTAATTCCTGTGGGGTCAGTTCCGCCAGGGGAGTTCCGGGAACCGCCGTTGCGTGGACAAAAATGTCGGTTTCGGTCTCATAATAATCCAAGGCCGTCGCCATAAAGATCCGATGCTCTTCGGGAATCAGGTCATACCGCCCCCCATAAGAGTCGATGGCTTCTTTGCCACCATGCTGCAACCAGATCGATTCCCATTGGCCTCCGTTGAGCCCATCCAGCATCATCTCTTCGTGATTGCCTTTGATCATCACCAGTTTGCAGCTGGCCTTCAGATCGAGCAGAATTTCGATCACATGTTTCGTGCCGGGACCGCGATCGACGGCGTCGCCAAGACAGATAAAAGTATCATCCCGTGTCAGTTCGAGGTGATACAGAATTGTCCCCAGCGCAATATCGCAACCATGAATATCACCGATTGCAATCGTTCGCCCTTTCTGTGCCGATTGATCCATCACACGACCACATTAATTGAAGGTTAGCCCGAATTCGGGGGTGATTACTGCGTGTTCTGCGCCATCGGAACCAGTCATCATCGATGACAGTCCGCGATGGCTGCATGAAAACGTGTTCCTGTTCCCGTATCAGGGTTTGTCAGATCTGCTGGGAGGCATAATTCGAGTCGGTTTTGAACTGGGCTCCCCTTTCAATAACTGTTGACGTGCTTGCGTCTGTTGAGCCAATCCATGAATCCTGATGAAACCAAGGGCCGTCTCATGAGGAAACTGATCGCCTTCCTCATAAGTTGCCAACTCAGGACTGTAAAGACTGTGCTCACTCTTCAAACCGGTCACCGTATGATTTCCTTTATACAGTGAAACCCGCACGGTTCCAGAGACGAAACGCTGGTTCTTTTCTACAAACCCCATCAAGTCCTGGTGAAACGAGCTATACCAGAGACCATCGTAGATGATATCGCTGCAAGTCTGGCTGATGAACGTTTTGAATCGCAGGGCCTGCCTGCTTAGGGTCAGGTATTCCAGTTCGCGGTGCGCGTTATGCAGAATCACTGCGGCCGGGGCTTCGTAAATTTCACGACTCTTGATACCCACCAGACGGTTTTCGACGTGATCGATGCGGCCAACGCCATTCTCACCACCAATTTTATTCAACAGCAGAATCAAATCGGCGCCGTCCATTTCTTTACCGTCGATGGCAATCGGACGCCCCTGCTCGAATTCAATCGTCAGTTCAACAGGTTGATTGGGGGCGTCTTCTGGTGAAACCGTCCACTTGTAAGCTTCTTTGGGAGGCGCCACCCAGGGATCTTCCAGCACGCCTGCTTCCACGGAACGTCCCCATAGATTCTGATCGATACTGAAGATGCTTTCTTTTGTGGCTTCGACCTCAATACCATGCTCTTTGGCGTAGGCCAGCTCTTCGCTGCGCGTCCATCTCCACTCACGCACGGGAGCAATAATTTTCAAGTGCGGCGCCAGGGTCTGAAAAGAGACATCAAACCGGACCTGATCATTTCCTTTTCCGGTACAGCCATGCGACACGGCTGTCGCACCATATTCTTTGGCCACTTCCACCATACGGTGTGCAATCAACGGCCGTCCCAGCGCCGTTGCCAGAGGGTATTTGCCTTCGTACATGGTCCCTGCCATCAGCGAAGGCCACACGAAAAAATCGACAAACATATTTTTGGTGTCTTCAACCACCGCTTCAACAGCACCGGTTTTGAGTGCTTTTTCCTTGACTCCATCCACATCGCGACCCTGGCCGAGATCACAGGTATAAGTGATCACGTCCATGTCATATTTCTCATTGATCCACTTGACGGCCACTGAAGTATCCAGGCCACCACTGTATGCCAAAACTACTTTTTCTCTTGCCACGAAATTCTACCAATCTTCTGGAATTGAAGGAGTCAATAATTTAGTTGACGGTCTCTGCGATTGATGCAAATGGTACTATTATCAGTTCGGGTCCGCAATGCGCACATTCTAACATTCTAAAGCACATCCCCCGAAATCATCGCGGTCTGCCTGCTGTAATGCCTGGCCCGAATCTCTTGAAATCGCGTTGAAAAACCCGATTCGGAGCGAGAATGAAAAAACACCCGACAGCAGAACTGCCGGGTGTTTTCAAATTTATTGGAACACGGGACGCAACCTGACTTTAGTGCAGGTCGTTGTCGGCATGATCATCCTTACCCTTTTCGGCGATCAGAGCATCGCTGGTCAACAGCAATGTCGAGACGCTGGCAGAGTTCTGCAGAGCAGATCGTGTCACGCGAGTCGGGTCAATAATCCCGGTCTTGACCAGATCTTCGTATTTGGAAGTGGCGGCATTGTAGCCCATGTTGCCTTCCAGCTCTGAAACCTTTTCGCAAACGACGCTGCCATCATCGCCGGCATTATTGGCGATCGAGGTCAGCGGAGCACGGCAGGCCCGCAGAATAATCTCATAACCTACTTTTTCTTCTTCGGAAAGTCCGGTTGGCTTGCAGGCACGTGAGCAGCGAAGCAAAGCCACACCACCGCCGGGAAGAATTCCTTCTGCGACAGCAGCACGAACAGCGTGCAAAGCATCTTCGACGCGTGCTTTCTTTTCTTTCATTTCACTTTCGGTTGCTGCACCGACATTGATCTGAGCAACACCACCGGAAAGTTTAGCAATCCGTTCTTCCAGTTTTTCTTTGTCGTAATCGCTGCTTGAATTTTCCAGCTCACGACGAATCTGTTCGATACGGGATTTGATTTCGCCAGTCTTACCACCACCTTCAATAATGGTGGCGTTGTCTTTATCGACAGAAACCTTCTTGGCTGTTCCCAGATCGGACAGCTGCAGATTTTCCAGCTGAATTCCGAGATCTTCAAAAATGGCCTGGCCGCCAACCATAATCGCAATGTCCTGCAGCATGGCTTTACGACGATCGCCATAACCGGGAGCTTTGACAGCACAGCAGCGGAAAGTACCACGCAGCTTATTGATGACAAGCGTCGAAAGGGCTTCGCCTTCGATGTCTTCTGCAATAATCAGCAGTGGCTTACCAGCGTTAACGACTTTTTCAAGTACGGGAACGAGGTCTTTGATATTGGAAATCTTCTTTTCGTGAACCAGAACATAAGCATCTTCCAGATCGCAGGACATGCTTTGAGGATCGGTCACGAAGTAAGGAGAAAGGTAACCACGGTCAAACTGCATGCCTTCGACAACTTCGAAATTGGTCTGCAGACTCTGGCCTTCTTCGACAGTGATCACACCGTCTTTGCCGACCTGCTCCATGGCATCTGCCAGGATCTTGCCGATTTCTTCATCACCATTGGAGGCCACTTTGCCGACCTGAGAAATCGCTTTTTTGTTTTTGCACTCGATTGACATTTTGTGGAGTTTCTCCACGATGTCTTCGACGGCTTTGTCCATGCCGCGTTTCATCGCAATCGGGCTGACTCCGGCAACAACCGATTTCAAGCCTTCATTGTAGATGGCTTCTGCCATGATTGTGGCAGTCGTGGTTCCATCGCCGGCAACATCGGATGTTTTGCTGGCGACTTCACGCACCATGCGAGCGCCCATGTCTTCAAACTTGTCAGACAACTCGATTTCACGAGCAACGGAAACACCGTCTTTCGTGACTGTGGGTGAACCAAAGCTTTTTTCAATAATTACGTTGCGGCCTTTTGGTCCGAGCGTTACACGAACTGCTCTCGCCAATTTGCTGATGCCGCGTCGCATTGCTTCCTGAGCTTCCTGATCGAAGGCAATCATTTTTGCCATTTCACTATATCTCCATGTACGCAGTTTGAAATTTGTTTGAAAGAAAAAGAGTAACAGGCCCAACCTGAACGGGGGCCGTCACTCTTAAGTACTAACGATGACAACCTAGAATGTTGCCAAAATGTCACTTTCGCGAAGCAACAGGTATTCTTCTCCGCCAATTTTAATTTCGTCCCCGCCGTAGGGGCTGAAAATTACGCGATCCCCTTCTTTGACGGTCAATGGAAGCTTCGTTCCATCGGATTTGACGTGTCCGTCTCCCACGGCGACCACTTCACCACGTTGTGGCTTGTCCTGGGCGCTGTCTGGCAGAACAATGCCACCAGCAGTGGTTTTTTCTGCAATTTCTCTTTTCAGAACGACTTTGTCACCAAGAGGGACAATCCGGGCGCCTTTACTCGCTTTGGCAGCCTTCTTCGCCATTGGGATCTCCTAGATTTTCTTTGAATTTTGACTCAAATGTCTTCACATCGGATGGTATTTATGATCTGTGGCGGCGGATGAGCCCTTCCACAACAACGCAACTGCGACACGGATCTGCTTTGCAGACCCGAGCGTGATGTCTGCTAGCTGCGAACGCCGTGCCTATTTCCACAATAATCCATAACATCTATATTAAAAAACACTTACGCTCTTTGCTCTCATTTCGAACCAATGCCCTTTCCTGCCGGTCAGTCTTCCGGGACTTCAAAACCGCTGCCAATTTGGCAGCATCTTCTGGGATGCGCTACTCAAGAACGCCAATTCTTTCTGTAACAGAAACGGAGAGGCACTTCCCCTCGATCTAAAGGGATTTTGACAAATAAACTGGAATCACAATTGACACAACTGTTAAAATAGGTAATATCGACACCATCAAATGTAAAAGCCCCCTGAAGCTCTCATTCAGGGCAGAGGATTCCTCATCCTCAATTTCTGTACGTATGACGCCACACTCTCTCTCTCAATTTATTCGTCACCAATTCATTGAGATAAGACAAAAGAGAGGAGTCTGACGTGTCTGAGCCATTTTCTTCCACTTCCCCCACCGAAAACAAACCGGCCTTACCAGAACTGGTACAAGAGGCATACGAATTATTTTCCCGGGGATACCGAGCTGAAGCGCGGGCCTTGTTCTATTCACCGGACATCCAGGCTGCCGAATGGGAGCGTTGCCTGCAATTTGGCCAGTTTTTACTGAAAACAGGGTATGCATCAGAGGCAATCGAGCAACTCTCGCTCGTGCTGGACCATGCCCATCAGCAAGAGGAAAACCATCTGCGCTCCATCGTCTGCCACAACATGGCAGCCGCATATCGCAATTTAGGTTATTTTGAACTGGCTGCGCAATTCCAGCAGTATTCGATCTCCTGGGGTGATCTGCGTTCCGCAAACCACCTCACTCTGGAACAGGAAGTCGAACAACTCTCAGATGATGCCGCCTGTGACCTGACAGGCCGCGCGAATGATGCCATCATCCAGCAGGACTACCAGCTGGCCGAACAACTACTGAACATTTCACTGTCTCGGGAAATTCTCTACGGAAGTTCTGATGCTCAGGCCGCAGACTGGGGAAACCTGGGAATCATTCAGGGCTTAAAAGGCAATCACGCACGGGGGGTCTCATATCTCCGAAAAGCCTACCTGCTTCACAAACAGACAAACAACCTGTCGGCGATGGGCCAGGATTTGAAACATCTCGCTGAACTTTTCTGGGTGTCAGGTCGTTCCCGTCGCGCGATCCACTGCCTGACTCGTTCCATGAGTTATTTTTCCCGCAGCCATCATTCAGTGGAAGAACAACAGACGGGTTCCCGATTGCACGAAATGCAACGCCTGCTCACAGTCCAGGAACATGATCCACTGCTGAATTAATGGCGCTGACTGGAGAGAGATAAAGCAGGACCATTCGAATTTCAGGCGCTGTGCCACTTGCGAATTGCCCCCTTGTCTGTTGATAATTAAGAAAAACGAGAAGTCGGTTCATTAATTCCACATCCTGACCCGAAACCGGATGATTCCGTCCCGGGGGTGAGTCGACTCAAATTAGATTACGAGCGATTTTCCAAAGCATCTCAAAGGTCATTCATGCCCATTAAGGTCCGCTGTAAAGAATGTAATACTTCATTTTCTGTGAAAGATGAAGCAGAAGGCAAACGGGTTCGCTGTAAAGGCTGCGGCGCTCCTGTCAAAGTTTCTGCGGCACAGAGTAAAAAGAAGCGGACTTCTTCCGGCAAATCTGAAGATACGGATGATTTTCTGGCCAGCTTTGATATTAATAAAATTGAAGACAAAGACTCCAAGATCTGCCCCCGTTGCGGTTATGATGTCAACGAGGAAGATATCGAGTGTCCTAAATGTGGTGTCGAGCTGAGCACCGGACGTATGCGGGAAGCGACTCGTCGAAAACGGGGGCGCAGAGGTCCTGCTGTTGAAGACTTCTACTCAAAATCCTGGGGAGACGCTTACAAGTTTCTGGGAAACCATAAAGGACTGGCTGTTAAGACTTTCCTGTATAGTTCCATCGCCAGCACATTATTTTTCTGCGCGGTGTTCATGATGTTCTGGTGCCATCGCACGCCTCCCCGTGGCTTCTGGGCTTTCATCGCTTTTGTTTCCATTATGGCGGTCCCGGGCTGGATCTGGTTTATCCAGACCGAAGTCGTGCGATTTGCATTACAGAAAAAAGATAAACTCAAACGGATTAACTTTGACTTTTTCTTATGTTCCGCCCTGGGGATTAAGTTTATCTCATGGCTCGTCCTGTTCAGTCTCCCGGCACAGGCTGTATTCGGATCCGTCGGTTACTATTACATCAGTAACGGCTCTACTCTCGTCGGAGTGATCTTGATCGCGGTTGGATTTATTCCCACGTTTCTGATGTTTCCGCTGGCGATTCCACACATGACCATGGCGGACTCTTCGCCAGGCTGGATGCTGCACAAACTGGGAAAAGTATTTCTGGTACTTTTCAAACCAGCGATTTTCTGGTGCTTCGTGTTTCTGATCACCAACCTGCCCGCGATCGGCTGCCTGGCAGCAATCGGCGCCGTTTACGGGAACGATCTGGATACATTTTTCTCGAATGTGCGCTACAATTCAGCCGTCGCAGCCGACGATCAGGCAAAGGCCGATGCAGAAGAAAACAAAATCAAAGACTTTCAGGAAGGCGAACTGGCCGGTAAAGAACCCAGGGTACTGGAGCCGGGGGTTCTGATTGTCCCGTCAATCCTCTGGGCACTCGCCTGTCTCTTTTATGCCCCTGCCATGATCTTTAATGCCCGTGTCAACGGCTTACTGGCCGTTCACTGCAAACCCGATCTGGATCTGGTCACCAAAATTGATGAAGTCAAATACGTCTCCAAGGCGGAACGCGCCCAGGGAGCAGCGACGCCGCGCTGGCAACAGGCGGTCATCGCAGTTGTGGGCGGGGTCGTCATCGGATTAGTGATCTATTTCCTCGCCTCCATGCTGCCTAAGCTGCTACTTTATGTTTTCCTGGGTATTGCCTCCCTCGCTCAATTAGTGTGTTTTTTCGTAACACTGACCAAAATTTTCAAAAACGAAGGGCCCGGGCAATGTGCCGTCGGTTTTTTCATCTCCATTTATGCCTATGCGATGGGCTGGGTGTATGCCGGGAAAGATAAAGAAATGGGTAAAACCATGATAACCTGGACACTTTCGATTATCGTGTTGAATTCCATCATTTATACGATGCTCGATTATGGAATGATTGAACCGGAGCAATCCAAGCCTGCGGCGGAAGCCCCCGCGGCAGCCGCGCCTCCCGCGGAACCGGCGGCCCCTTAATTTATCAATCTGACCCCAGCGGAATGCCTCTGGTTGACAGTCCTGTCTGGTTGTTTACAATAGAACGGTGTTACTACCGCTCTTCCCTCCTGCTTCCCAGCGGGCAAATGGAGTGGGTACTCCTGATTCGCTCTGCCTCAGTGACGTGATCTCATCGGGAGCCAATATACAATATTCCATTTGTTCCGAGCAGTACCCGCTCATCCAACCGATGTCATTTGTGGCTCCTCCTGAGGAACGCAAACAGTGGTGATTCTGTTCGGTATTGGTCTCTCCAGAATGATATAGTCCCATGAAACCACAGTCTCACGATCTATTTGATGAATCTACCATGAGTTTCGGGGATCACCTCGAAACCCTTCGCATTCACTTATGGAAAGCGTTAATCGGCCTTGCGATTTGCGTGGTAGGCTCTTTATTTATTGGTCATAAAATCGTCGCGGTTGTACGCGCTCCCATCGATTCCGCCTTAAGAGAATACAATCTGGATAAGTTGCCGCACCAGATTGCAGAAAATCCGGAGGAATCAGATGCGACACAGAATGCGACCATCACTGAATTAATCGAGGGACTCAGCAGCAAGCCGGAACAAACAGCTGAGACAAAAGCGCTGCAAAAAATTCTGGCTGACTACCAGTACCGTATCGACAGCCTGGAAAAGACCATGGCAGAGCCGGTGACACTGGCGGTTCAGGAAGCGTTTACCACAATCTATCTGAAAGTCTCTTTCGTCGCCGGCCTGATCTTTGCCAGCCCGTGGGTCATTTATCAAATCTGGCTGTTTGTGGCTGCCGGACTTTATCCGCACGAGCGGAAGTACGTTTATATCTATCTGCCAATCAGCATCATTCTGTTTCTGGGTGGTGCCCTGTTCTGTTTTTACGCTGTGTTTCCCTTTGTGCTCAACTTCCTGCTGGGCTTTAATAAATTACTGGGCGTGAATCCCCAGATTCGACTCTCGGAGTGGATCAGCTTCGCCATCACCCTGCCTGTCATGTTTGGTCTCAGTTTTCAATTACCTCTGGTGATGCTGTTCCTGGAACGGATTTCCGTATTCAGTGTGAAGGACTACCATGAAAAACGCCGCATGGCGATTTTGATCATCTCGATTATCTCCATGCTGATGACCCCTGCTGACCCGATGAGCATGATCCTGATGATGCTGCCACTGATTCTGCTTTATGAACTGGGGATTCTGATGTGTAAGTTTTTCCCCAATGCGACTGCGAGCCCCTTTGAGGCTGCTTGAATTTCGCCTGTGTACAGGCTCATTTTCCTCTGTTCATGGTTTGTGAACTTCCACTACAATGCCGGCTCCGGGCTCCTGTTTCCCGGAGAAGGATTGCAACTGCTTCAAAACCATAGAGGCTCAAAATGAATACCGTTGATACGGAAACCGTCGCCGCACCACCTGCCAGGCCGGCAAAAAACAGAAAACTCCTCAAAATCTCAATCACCGTCTGCATGATCATTGCAGCCAGTGTGCTGGTCTGGGAGGAATTTCTGGAGGATCGGCTGGTTGCCAAACGCTGGGGAGTGGTCGAGCCGGGCAAGATTTATCGCAGCGGCCAGGTCTCCAGCTATCTGATTGAGCCTATGCTCCGCGAGAACAAAATCGAAAAAGTTATCGCCTTGAATGGGAGCGACTTGAACAAACCGTATCTCAAATCCGAAGTGGAAACAGCCCGGAACCTTAAAATTGATCATCAGGTATTACATTTGATCGGTGATGGCACGGGCGATGTCGAAGATTATGCTGAAGCGGTCGCCGAAATCATGCGCTGCGAGAAAGCAGGCAAACCGGTACTCGTGCATTGTGCTGCCGGCGCTCAGAGAACCGGCGGCGTTGTCGCCGCTTATCGCATGCTGGTACAGAAAAAGCCCCCCGCAGAAGCCTACCAGGAGCTGTTACAATACGATTGGAAACCACGCAAAGATCAGGCGCTGATTGATTACCTCAATCAAAATCTGGCTACGCTCTCCAAGCTGCTGGAGCAGAAAATCAAATGGTATGATCCACCGGCAATCATTCCCGTCATCGGCAAATAAAACAAAGACCTGCCCGGATTACCCGTCTACACCGCACGAAAACCTATTTCCGCAGATTGGCGAACTGGTTTCTCAGGTATTCCTGAATTGTGATCGTTTTGACGTCTTTGTTCTTACGCAGCATTTCCCAGTGATGAATCAGTCCCCGATCGCGCTGATCCAGTTTCCAGTGAATTCTGTGTTCAGCCCGCAAATGCAATTTCTCTTCGAACAGAGTCTGCAGTTCCACTTCTGTCGGAATCAGATTCCGCGTTCTTAATTCTTCGTTCAAGACAATCCGCGAACCGGGGGGCAGTGTGTAGGGATGCAGCACATAATTCAAACGTGCCATCCAGTCTGCAAATCGCAAATACGTTTCAGCAGCCTCTTTCTGATCGGGGGCAACGCACTGTACGCGATAGTTGATGAGCTGACTGTTCAAAGCCAGCTGGTTTCTGCTTTCATCGAACTGAATATCAAACACAGGATCCAGCTGAAACTTCAATTGAACGGCGATTTCATTGCCCGTCGATTCCCGCCTTTTGATTTGATCGTGAATGTATTCCTGCGTCTGATGCCGCGCCACATTCAGCAGATTCTTCATTTCATCAAAGTTGATCACGGCTTTTATCATCCGCGATTCATTCAGAATCATCACTCGTTTCTGGGCTGGATCGAAAACGGTTACTTCGCCGAGGCCATCGACATGATCATACACTTTATCTGCGTGAAAGATCGAAACACTGCGGGACACAATCGCCGGATCCATGTCCGGTTGATGGTGATAAACGGTAGTACGCATCCGAAATTCCTGCGCCACACACGGATTGATTCTCATAACATGCGCGACAGCAAACATGCCAACGATGAGCATTAATCTCCACATAGCGGATTTACTTTCCTGGGATCAAATGGACGAACGGCCGTCGTTTTCACGGAATGTGAATTCCATCGGCAGTCATTCAGGGAGTTATTACAGAAGAGAATCGGATAAGAAAATGAGAGATGAGAGGCGAAGCCTAAAAAAAAGCCTGTTTTGCCGCAAGAGGAACTTTGAGTCAGCAGAATGAGTCACTACCGGGCCCCTGCCGAATGCCCGGAGCGTTCCTGCCAGGTCAAAAACAACGTAAACAACTAAAATAAAACCACTTACAAACATAACACACGGCGATTTTCCAGGATATTTTCTCAGCCGGAGTCTGATCCGGTTTCCATTTTCTCATACGAACTTCATAATAAAGTACCTCTCTGCACATTTCTCGCACCAGTTTTGATTTGAAATTGAACGAAACAGGACAACACATGGGTTCCAAGTCCGGAAAAAAATCGCAAGATCCCGCACTCCTGCCGGTCACATACCATTTGAAACTTCCGCATGATATTGTTCCGGAAGCAATTCAGCAGAAAGTGAAATCGGCAAAAGTCGGGCAGATCCTCTGCGACTCCTATCCCTACCAGACCAAAATGAATCGCAAGAATTATGAACGGGATGTCAAACGGTTACAGATTGAACTGTTGAAGCTCCAGAGGTGGGTTCAACGGGAGGGGGAGCGAATCGTGCTCCTGTTTGAGGGGCGCGATGCTGCCGGTAAAGGTGGAACCATCAAACGTTTCATGGAACACCTGAACCCCCGCGGTGCCCGGATTGTTGCATTACCAAAGCCGACCGAAACCGAGCAGGGCCAGTGGTATTTTCAACGTTATATTGAGCATCTGCCGACCAAAGGGGAAATCGTCTTTTTCGATCGCTCATGGTACAACCGGGGCGTTGTGGAGCCAGTCATGGGATTTTGCCGCCCATCCGAGCACCATACGTTCCTCCGCGAAGCACCGCAGTTGGAATCCATGCTGGTCAATTCCGGCATTCATCTGTTTAAGCTCTGGTTCTCTGTCAGTCGTGAAGAGCAGTTCCGCCGCTTCAAATCGCGGGAGACCCACCCGTTAAAACAATGGAAGCTCAGTCCGATCGATGTCAAAAGCCTGGGACTCTGGGACGAATACACCAAAGCACAAAACGCCATGTTCATGGCGACCGACACCAAAGTCTGTCCGTGGACCGTCATTCGGACGGACGACAAAAAACGTGCCCGTCTGAATTGTCTGCATTATGTACTGGACCAGTTTGATTACCCCAACAAAGACGAATCGTTCGTGGGAGATATCGACCCGAAAATTGTTGGTCCTAAAGAAGTGATTTATGATTCGAGTGAATGGTGAGCCAGAATTCCATGCGCATCACAGGCAGCGACTGCGCCGTTGCCTACGGAGCGGGCCGCTCAATAATCGCAGCGCCTGCGATCGTGCCGATCCGGCCTGCCAGTGAATTAACCGAACCTTTTCCATCCGGATGAACCCGGTTGCTGAGGAAAATCACAAACAGGTCCTGGTCAGGATCAATCCAGAGCGAAGTGCCGGTAAACCCGCCGTGACCAAAGGCCCGCCGCGAGAAGAAATCACCTCGATTGGAAGAGTAGCGCGAAAGCACATCCCAGCCGAGACCACGCACCACATCCTCCACGGGATAACCGCGTGTCATGCTATCGATGGTCTCCGGCTTTAAAATCCGCACGCCCGCATAGGAACCATGGCCGAGCATCGCCTGCGCATAAATCGCCAGATCCTCTGCCGTCGAGAATAACCCCGCGTGACCGGCAACGCCTCCCAGAGCATACGCCCGCGGATCATGTACCTCGCCTCGCATCCAGCGTGATTCCCGCTGCTGCGTCGTGGCGGCACGCTTCTGCAGTTGGGGCGCGGGCAGATAACCGGTCTCTTGCATACCTAAAGGCTGAAAGATATTTTTGCCCGAGTATTCATGCACGGACTGACCTGTCACACGTCTCACTATCTCGGCGAGAACAATGAATCCCACGTCGGTATAAACAAAACGGGTTCCCGGTTCACAATACAGCTTCAATTCATAAATGCGTTCCATCGCCTGTGCGGGGCCGTCTCGATAGTCCTTGATCGAATTATCGGGAATCAGTCCGCCCTGGTGAGTCAATAACTGATAAACGCTTACCGCCTGTTTGTCCTTCACGGCGAATTCCGGAATGTATTGCGATACCGGATCGCTGAGTTTGATCTTCCCCTGCTCGACAAGCTGCATCACGCTTGTCGCGGTCGCGATGGGTTTCGTTAACGACGCCAGATCAAAGACCGTGTCGACAGTCATCGCTACTTTTTCAGGTTGCAGTTGACGATCGCCGTACGCTTTCAGGAACACAATCTTTCCCTGGTATCCCACCAGCACAACCGCACCGGGCATCGAATTGCTCTCGAGTCCACGCTGTATCACAAAATCGATCAGCGACAGCCGCTCCGCATTCATGCCGACTGCTTCCGGCTTCGCGTGTGGCAACCGCGACGGGACTCCGGCAGTACCCTGCTGCAGACTAAAAAACAGAAACAGGCAACAGACGGCAGTCAGAGCGTGGCACTTCATCAAATATTCCCATCGCTGAAATCAGGTTGAGCCTGAGATTGAGAAACTGTTATTCGTCTTCCCATTGAAACCGGGCCGCCATCGGCATACGACGCCCCGAGCCGAAAGCGCGACTGGAAAGTTTAATGCCCGGAGGCATCTGTCTGCGTTTGAATTCATTCCGATCCAGTTTGTTCGCCACCCAGCGAATCGTTTCTATCGGAAATTGTTCTGCCAGTGTCTTAATGGAAAGTTCATCTTCGATCAGACCTTTTAGAATTCCATCCAGTAATTCATACGGAGGTAATGAATCCTGGTCGAGTTGATTTGGCGCCAGTTCCGCACTGGGGGGCTTTACCAGAATATGTTCGGGGATAACTGTCCGTCCCGCCCGCCGATTCACATAACGGGACACCCGATAGACGTCTTGTTTAAAAACATCACACAGGACGGCAAATCCGCCTGCCATATCTCCATAGAGAGTGCAGTACCCCATCGCCAGTTCACTTTTATTCCCGGTCGCCAAAGCCATCCAACCATGCTGATTGCTGCGGACCATCACATTCGCACCACGAATCCGCGCCTGCAGATTCTGGTCGGGCAGTCCTGCAGCCTGCATTTTCAAATCGTCGCCGATCACAGGTAGATTTTCAAAGGCACGATGCACTTCATCGATGGGAATAATTTCATAGTCGAGCCCCAGATTCTTCACCAGTTCCAGCGAATCCGCAATACTGTGCTCGCTGCTGTAGCGGCTGGGAAGTAACAGTGCATGCACGCGATCAGGTCCGATGGCTTCAGCGGCAATCGCACAGGCCAGCGCACTGTCGATCCCGCCGGATAAACCGAGCACACAATCGGTGAATCCACACTTCTGCATGTAATCCCGCAAACCGAGCACGAGTGCGTCAAACAACTGCTCCTCGCGTGAACTCGATTTGATATCACTGAGATCAGCATCTCCGGACTGCTCTGTATCATAATATTGCAGGTCTTCTCGAAATCCGGGCATCTGCAGCACAATCCGGCTCTCATGATCTACCACAAAGCTATGGCCATCAAACACCAGATCATCGTTGCCTCCCACCTGATTTACAAACAGGTAGGGAATGGAAAAACGATCCGCGTGCGCATGCACAATTTGATGTCGGCGTTCCCGCTTATCAAGCTCAAACGGGCTGGCAGATATATTGATCAGTAAATCAGAACCGGCTTCCGCCAGGATTTTGACGGGATCGGGTAATTCAACAGGCTGATTATGGTAAAACGTATCCGGCTGCCCCCACCACGCATCTTCGCAGACATGCAATCCCAGTTTGAGCCCCTGAAACAGAATCGGTTTGATACTGCTCACATCGGCGTGACGAAAGTAGCGTTGTTCATCAAATACGTCGTAATTGGGAAGCAGCAGCTTATGAATGCGGGCAACTGTTTTTCCCTGATGCAGCAAACTGGCGGCGTTGGCGAATCGTCCCGCAGGCAGATCCCGCCCGCTGGGATGCCCCACGATCACACCGATATTCGATTTGATTTGGCACGCCAGACGCTCGACCGCCCGATCGCATGCCTCTATAAAACTTTCCCGCAGGAGAATGTCTTTGGGAGGATAACCGCAGACTACCAGTTCTGAAAATAAAATCAGATCAGCGTTCGCCTGTTCTGCCCGCTGTACGGACTCCAGAATTCGCTGACAATTTCCGCGCAGATCGCCTACCGTCGGATTCAGTTGTGCCAAAGCAATTTTCACAGACGTTCTTAACTCCCGAAGCTGATGTTATCGTAATAACAATTTTACCGGTCATTCCGGCTGCAATACCAGAATTCACTGAAAACAAACTCACATTCAACTGAACTTCTTAAAAAAACAGGACGAATCGCGGCCTTTTTTTTGACCGATCAACAGTCTCGAACTAGGTTTAGATGAGCAGATCCATATCTCTCAAGGGAACAGGGTTATTGTCAAAACCCGCTTTCAATCAATTTCCCTGCTCGAATAACTCCGGGACTGAGATCTCTAATGGCACATTCTAGAACAAGATCTTTGGCAGAAACAGGGCCACGCCCTTTACTGAGCCACACTTCGATCCTGATTATCAGTATCTTTGTGCTCGGTATGGCAACCGGTACGATTTCTCATCTCCCTCCAGACAGCACCTACCTGATGATGGGTGTGTTTGGCCTGATCTCCTATTTTGGACTGGGGGCGCTGGCGAGCACCAGAGAACGGAAGCGACGCCAGCAGCTGATGGAGAAAAAAGAAGTCGCGCTGGAAGGGCGACTGGAACGTCATCTCACAAATGACTCCCAATCCAACTCACCACAGCGTGTTGCTGCCCCCTGTTATGATCAGAGCAGTCAATATCAGACGGTGAACCTGCAGGCCTTCCCGTATCGAAACCGCTAATCGACGCTGTCTGCTGTGTTGCGGACATCTGAGACGGTTCTAACCTGTTTATCACAGATTAGAAACCGCCTCTGACTTCCACGAATATTCTAGTTGGCAGACGGAGGAGTAACCCGACGCACGCGGCTCAGGGCATTCTTCGCAGCAGTCCTGACTTCAGAATTCGTATCAAACCGTGCTTTCTGCAGTTCCGGGATCGATTTGTGAGCATAAGGCCCGATTTCTCCCAACGCATAAGCGGCTCCGGCACGAACCTGGCTGGCTTTATCCTGCAAGGCGATGGATAAAGCAGCGACCACACGATCATCTTCCGGTTTCAGATCAGCCAGACTATAACTGGCTAACCAGCGGATATTGACATCTTTGGACAGCAGGCAATCAGCCAGTGTTTTATTGGCCTGATATTTCCACTCCGGATCCCGAGCCAGCAGTTCTGCCGTATGCATGCGAACATACTCATTACTGTCTGACAGCGATCGAACCAGAATCGGCGTCAATTCCTGAGAATTAAAACCAATCTGTGCCAAAACGGCGGCAGCGAAGGAACGGTCACTTTCGACGGGCGAATTCATGGCGTCAACCAGTGTGGGAATCGAATCATCGGTATTCCCTTCGATTTTCCATAAGGAAAACGCACTTTGAATCCGAACTCCCATACTCTCATGCAGAGATAATGATCGTAGTGCGGGCACCGCAGCAGCCGCCTCTGTTTCCATTGCTCCCAGTCGTTGAATGGACTGCTTCAGCATAGGCACATCATTTGAATCCAGCTGGCGAACCAGTTCCAGGACTTCTCCTTTTGCGTTCGGGCATAGTGCTGCAGCTGTCATCGGCTGAGTCATTTCCAGCTTAGGCTGGCTCACGATGGCATTCTGCATTAAGGGCTTCTGAGACTGAGTAACAGGCTGTACCTCGGTATTTCGTGAAACAGTACTGAATGTTGGCATTTCCTTGAAGCTTTTCACCTCGGGCTCAGCGGGCTTCCATTTCCCAATCTGAGTCACCACTTCTCCTTCAAACGGAGAACTGGCAGCCGTGACCTGATTATGATAATTCGCAAAGGGGCGTTTCTCTTCAGCCTGAGGTACTGACTGCTGAACCAGCTGGAATTGCGGTTCTTCCACTGCCAGGTCTGCTTCAGGAGGAGTGAAATCCGCGATCAGTTCATGCTGTAATTCACGCATCAATTCATAAGCAGAGCGTTTTGTTTTCGCCTGATTCTGATTGATCTGAACCGGTTTCCTTTCAACGCGGGCTGTCACTTCTGTTCTGGCCACTTCAACCGTCTGTTGTTCTTTCTTAACGGCTGGTTTCACCCGATTCAAATCCTGATCTGTCAGTCTTCTGAACGAAACTTCTTCTTTTACCGCAGGACGGGATTCTGCCTGTGCCAGCATCGCATCCAGCTCGCTGCGTTTTTGCTTAGCGTCTGTTTTCACTTCTTCTGTCTTGATAATTTCCACTTTGGCAATTTCCGTTTGTGGTTCATCAAATACAGATTCATTCAACTCCGGATCAGACAGAAACGGATTTTCAGATTCCCGGGCTCCACTGTCTTTTACGAGACGTTCACGAATTACCCGGAAAGGCGAGCCCTTTGCGGCAGCAACTTCCGTATTCTGTTTCGGATCACTTATTTTCTTGTCGGTCCTGGCCAGAGATGTTTCCGCTACCTGTTCAAAGAAATTTTTCTCCATTGCAGCCGAGTTCGAATCCTGCTTTTTCTGCTGAGGACGAGAGTGGTTGACCATCTTCATATCGGTTTGTGCAGCTTTCAAAGTCGGGTCACTGGAAAGCTGGGCGATATTCTGTTCAACCCGCTTTAGTAACTGTTCATGCTGTTCGAACGCTTTGGAACCCGGCTTTAAATCCCGACTGGTTTCAATTTTGCTGATAGCGAGTGCCTGCTGGTAACGATTTAAAGCCTGTTGCTTTTCTCCGCGTTCCGAGTGCAGGTGCGCGACAATTTCATGTGCTTCCGCAGGCGTGCTGAATTTGCAGAGTTGGGTGTAACTCTCCTGCATTTTTCCCTGCATGCCAAGGACCGTTGCCAGCCGGGTTATCGCACGCTCACTCTTAGGATCAAAACCGACGGACTTCGTTAAAACGTCTTCCGCCTGTTTATACTTTTTCATCTTATAGAGGGCATAACCATAATCACTCAACAGCTCCGCGTTTTCTGGTGTCAGCGTTTGCGCTTTATCGAAATACTTTAAAGCTTCCTCACGCTCACCTAACCGGTAACTGACGATGGCCAGCCTGTGACAGGCCAGAGCCCGTTTGGGATCTGCTTTGTGAATTGTTTCGTAGGCCTGTTTTGCCTTCTCCAATTCTTTTTTGTTTTCCAGATCCTGCGCAACGACCATTTTGCTATCCAGAACTTTTTCCCGTGCGGAAGAAGGGAGCATGGCTGTGGGCATGTGAGAACAGCCAGCAAAGGGAACAGCGACGGACGCTGAAAGAACTGCGGCCCAAATACTGCAGCGCTTCATTATGATATCCTCGAAAAAGATGAGTCGAGAGCGATTAGTTTGTTTCAGCCGTTTTTGTGAATACGATTCAAAGAGAAATCTGAGAGTCCGTTCAAACCTCGTCCGCGATGATCAATCTACCTGATGCAATTCCTGTTACACCGATCATGCCAGATGAAGTGCTTTAAACGACCAATCACGGCCTACTGAATAATTCGGTTATTCACGTTACACTGATACAAAGGGAAGTGCAGAATATCGCATCCGTAACGAAGATCGTGCCGGAAGAATCGATTGCAACACGTGGAAAAAGAGAGTAGGACTTACCGCAAAGGCAAGCTTTAACGATTATCCGGCCTGTGCCGTGGCAAACGGGGGCTGTTCTGAAAGATTCCCCCAAAACAGAACGGAATTCCGGAAAACAGGTGGGCTTGGATACTATTCGAGCCGAGCGCAGCGGACAGGAGATCGCAGGTTCACCTCACAGCGTAAACAGATGAGATCGGATTCCGCAGGAAATCCAGTCATCGAAATGACTACCGTTGCAATACGTTTAATACCAGCTTCAACATTTGCCGGGAGGCAGCAAGTTGTCTGCGTTGCCGAAGTGTGAGTTCCTGGCCCGGGGGATTTTCAAAGGGAAACTCCTCGATAAGCTGATCCGACCGGAACGATTCGACGATCATCAATTCCGGCGGACTGTGAAGATCGGTGGAAATGCGCTGTGCCACGGCGATGCAGATCAGCCCGTCCTGCTGTGCAGGAGCATTCGGCCCCAGATGCCCGGTAATGGAAGCAGCCAATGATGCCTCGGGAGTTTGATTCAAGACACCCAATGCCATCTCTCTGGCAGTTTCCCGACTCACATCTGTATATTTCGCCAAAGTTTCCGGTTGAACTCCCAGCCATTTCATTTTCGTATCCCAGCGGTAAACCACTGCCGACCCGCAAAAATAATCGGAAATTCCCGGCAGACTGGTCAATAATGTCGCCACCAAACCCCCTGTACAGCTTTCCGTAATCACGAGTTTCTTGTTCTGTGACACCAGAACCGTTTTCACATCCGTAGCGGCTTGCATTAAAAACTCAGGTAACATTGGAATCTCCCCAAAAAACGAACTTCGGTCAGCGATTGATAATTTACACGCCACCGCTTCTATTCTACAGTGTGTGCATTGTATTAATCGCCTGTTTACAACATCTGAAAGTGCCGCTCTCTTAATATCATGTCGTGTTCTAAACCCATTACTGATCTCAAACCCTACTTTCAAACTCTCGAAGATCTGGAAGGCCCCTTCAACTGGAGTGCTTTTTTCGGAAACGATCATCCGGTGGTTTTAGACGTGGGAGCAGGTCGGGGGTTATTTCTGTTCAATGCCAGTGGCGACAACCCGGACAAAAACTTCCTGGGGATGGAACTCGATTATCGCGAAGGACGACGGGGAGCCACCCGACTGCTGAAAGCCAGCCGACCAAATGCCCGCGTCCTGGGAGGGGACGCACGAATTGCCTTTGATAAATTCATCCCGGATTCTTCGATCTCGGAGATTCACGTTTACTTTCCCGATCCCTGGTGGAAAAAACGACATCACAAAAACCGGATTTTTACCGATGTGTTTGTCAGACAGATCACCAAAGCACTGAAAAATGGCGGGGAACTTCATTTTTGGACCGACGTGGAAGAATACTTCGAGCGGGTCAAAAATCTGATGGACCATGCCAGCCAGTTCACACGCCGGGAAGCACCGAAAGAAAATAATCCCGAACACGACATGGACTACCAGACCAGCTTCGAACGAAAAAAACGAAATGAAGGCTGGATCATTCACCGCGGACTCTGGGAACTGCAGAAATAATTCCAAGCGCGTTCGCGCCTTTCCGAAGGCAGTCTTTCAGTTATCTAACACGGCCTGCTGCAAGTCGAGGGGCTGATTGAATCTGACCCGACGACCGACATGATACCACCAGATCCCCCGGATGGGATAAAACAACACCGACCGCACATGCTCATGCTGCTGCCGGACAATACTGAGGTAGGCCTCCTCAAAATCGGGAAAGTTTCCCCGTAATTCCAGATGCTTGACTTTGATCAGATCGGCGACACCAGACTGGTGTTTTTCATGCAACGTTTCCATTTTCTCGATCCCGAATGATTGCACAAATCGCCTGGGGGGAGAGGGAAACACCAGCGATTCCCGATCGTTGGCGGTCAGCAGAGAATAGTCTTCTTCGAAAACCGTATTAAAACAGTGAAACCGCCCGTAGGGAGAGAGTGTGATGTGAAAATAAGCGGCGCTCTCCACATGCTCCCAGACCAGAATAAAATTCTGCTGCAACCGATAAACGCCAACCAGTTGGAATTGATTTGATTCCGCCCAGCCTGATTCCGTCCGGCATTTTACGGAGAGAAAATCATCCCAGTCCGCTTCAGGCAGCAAAATCAGCTGTGGTGACTTCATATGCTGAATCGCATAATAAATCAGGATCGGAATCAGAATGAACAGATAGCCGACGATCATCCCCACCAGGATCATCAAACCATTTATCAGATTGTCGTTTGCCAGCATGAACCGATTCCGGACGAAAAAAGTGGGCATCTCTTAAACAGCCTCTGATCAGAACAGAGCGATCAGGATCTGGTTATCTTCTCACCCAGGCGATCAATTTTCCAGCCTAGTGCTGTGTCAGGATTTGATTTTGGGATAAAGTGATTTCAATTTCACTCG
>CAXBFD010000063.1:0-36577 GCA_963974925.1 uncultured bacterium
ATGCGGTCTTTGATCTGGGATGTTCGCGGAAACCCTGGTGGTTTGCTGTCGGCCGCGGTTGAGGTACTGGATCGTTTTCTGGAAGAAGGAAAATTAGTTTCAACCAAGGGACGCGTAGCCGATCAGAACTGGAGCTATACAGCTCACCGCCCCGGCACCTGGAAAATTCCGCTGGTATTATTAGTGGATGAAAACAGTGCCAGTGCCAGTGAGATTGTGGCGGGAGCGATGACGGATCACCGTCGGGCAACCGTGATTGGTCGAAAAACCTATGGAAAATGGTCGGTACAGAGTATCTTTCCTATTCGTGGTTCAACCGGTTTGCGTTTGACAACGGCCAAATTCTATTCGCCTCAGGGAAACACTTATGGTAAGATTGGGATCAAACCCAATATCACGGTTGAAAAAGATGAACTGCAGACTGCCATGTATGGTGCCTCGCGAGAGCAAATGCTTGCAGCAGATTCTGACATCAAGCGTGGTTTACAAATACTGCAAAGGCAATATGCTGTAACACCATGATGGATGAACGTGCCGCCTGGCTCACACAAGGAAAAGGAGCGACCCCCGATTTACGGTGGTCGTTTTCTACAGAAGCTCCTTTAATTGCGTTCGATCTGGCACGCGAAACCGGAGAAATACTGGCCGCCGATATTTCAGGCGGCCTTTATTTATTGGATCGCCAGGGACAGTTTCTGCATCTGAATCGAGGGATTAAGAATGTACAACTGGTCCACTGGAGTGACCGGGGAAAACTGGGAGTCGCAATTTATTCCGACAACAGTATCTGCTGCTTCGATCGCGATTTAAACGTTTTATGGGCGATTTCTTTTTCGGTAGAATGTCTGGCAATCACCATGGATTCGTACGGCGATTATATTGCCGTCAGCCTCGCCAGCGGGAAAACGATCATCGTTGATTCACAGAAACGGAAAATTGCCAGTATTGAGTCCAACCGGCCGCTCAGTTATTTGCAGTTTCAGGTAACAGAACCGCGCTTGATCGGTGCTGCCGAAAATGGCCTGCTCTCATGTTATGATCTGGAAGGCAATTGTCACTGGACCGAAAAACATTGGTCCAACTGCGGCGGGATCGCGGTGGCCGGCGATGGCCAGCGGATCTTTCTGGCGGGCTTTAATTATGGGATCTTGATCTTTGACCATGAAGGAGATTCCGCGGGGACGCTGGTTTTTGAAGGGACCCCCAAAGTGATTGCCTGCAATTTTTCCGCGAATCGGATTGTGGCAGCGACGATTGAACAGGAACTGTACTGGTTAAATCAGGAAGGAAAGCTCCTCTGGGGGGGAGTCATTCCGGATGAAGCCATCGAAGTTGCCTGTGACCCGTTCGGGCAATGGTGTATTTGCGGTATGAAATCAGGCCTTGTTCAGTGCCTGGACTGGTCTGACGCCATTTGAACTGATTTCGAATACGAATTCATTCGGAAAAGATTCGGTTCAGACCTGTTCAAATTTGCTTGTCGCAGAAATCTGGAAAAGAAAGAGGGTCTATTTTGACTCTGCTCTTCCAAATGCATATGATATAAGGTCTTCCGGCTTCCTGTTTCTTGTGGCTTTAAATCAATTCTTGATCATTCTATAAAGCAGACAGTGTAAGTAATGTGTTTTTGAATTTGTCGATTCAGACAGTTCTGGGGTAGGCATGGCCAAACGGGATAAAGAGATTCCTGAAAAGAAAAAACGCCAGTCTGCGCGCGTCCCCAAACTTGAAACGCTGGGTAAATATCAGATCCAGAAAGAAATCGGCGCGGGGGGTATGGGAGCAGTATTTCTTGCGAAAGATACCACACTGAACCGCTTGGCTGCTTTAAAAATACTGCCCCGCGACAAGGCCGAGAATCCAGTGCTTGTCAAACGTTTTAAGGCAGAAGGTCAGGCTGCCGCTCATCTACGGCATGAAAATATAGTGTCAGTTTATGATGCGGGTGAAGAAGATGGTTATCTTTACATTGCTCTGGAATATGTCGAAGGGACCGACCTGCATAATCTAATCAACAAACGAGGTCGAATTCCCGTACGCCGCTCGCTGGAGATTATCACGCAGGTTACCCAGGCTCTGGCACATGCGTATCAGCAAGGCATCGTGCATCGCGACATCAAGCCTGCCAATATTCTGATTCGGCTGGACGGAGTTGTGAAACTGACGGACCTCGGTCTGGCCCGTTCCATTGATGATAATACCGAGACAAGTATTACCCGCGCTGGCACTACGGTGGGGACCGTCGATTATATGGCCCCCGAACAGGCGCGTGACAGTAAGGCTGCTGATATTCGAAGCGATCTCTATTCCCTGGGATGCTCCTGGTATCACATGCTGACGGGCCGCGCTCCTTTTTCGGAGGGAAGTTTAACCAATAAACTCGCAGCGCATGCTGCGACGCCTCCTCCCGATCCCCGTGAATTAAATGAGCGCGTTCCGGAAGGAGTTGTGGCGATCATTCAGAGGATGATGGCCAAATCACAGAGTGAACGTTATCAGACGCCGGAAGAACTACTGGAAGATTTGAAAAATTCGAATTTGAAACGTTCGAATGTTGAGAATAATGTACTGGAAGGCCTGGCAAATGATGAGTCTGACAGCGAACATGCGACACTCGAAACGGGGATAAATCAAGCGGCGGACAGCAGTGATTTCCTGATCAATCAATTCATGCCCGATTTCAGCAGCCGGGCGGAAGATCAGGAGGAAGAAGCAAGCAGCCGTCTCAGTACCAGCTTTGATCTGCAGCAGTTAGCAACAGAGTTGGAGAAGGAATCAGAAGCCACGCTGCCTTTGGTTGAGCGTTCCGTAAAGTCTACCCCAAAACCGATTGCACCAGACTCGCTTCGGGATGCGTCGGAAGACTCTTCCAGGTCACGCCGCTCCCCGCCCCCGATTGAGGAAGGTTCCGTCATTTCTGACTCAGTCATGAAAACCAGGAAATCTCCTTCTTCGCAAAAGGCAGAAGCTTCGGTGGAACCGCGAAAGCGTGCCAGGCCAACGCCTCAAGGCAGCAAAACATCCGGGAAAAGACCTGCCCCGGAGCGGCGTCCGCAGAGGTCGTCCCGGAAAATGCCGCCTGTTGTATCTGAAGAGGCGGCCGCATCTGAAGGTCAAATTTCCGTCGATTTTAAGCAGATTGGCATCTTGATTGTTGGCGTCATCTTTCTGATTCTGCTCGCATGGTGGGGAATCAAAACGCTTCGTTCATCGGGCTCGAGCCCGCAGGGACCCGTCAGTAATCCATTTGCGTCAGCCGATCAGAATCCGGCAGGTTCAGCGAAACAGAGTCCGTCCGACAATGAGGATCAGGATGCGGCAGGGGAAAATACCAAGATAGAACCGACGGTCGAAGTTGCGGATCGCAGTGGAGTCAACCAGTCTGCTGATCTGAATAAACAACCGAATGAAAAATGGCAGAATATGGCTTTGCGTGGACGGGAAAAGCAGTATCTGCCGGAATGGGGGCCAGGTTTCTCAGCTCTGACCGGACCCAATCGCAGCAAAACCGATCTGAATCTGCCCGTTTTCAAAGTTGCCAGAAATAAAACGGATGCCGGGGTATATGGAACTCTCAATGAGGCAATCAAAGCGGTCTCTTCAAAAGGGGCCGTGATTCGTTTATTCGGCCAGGGGCCCTTTCTGCTGAGCCAACATCGATTACAGAATGTCTCCCCACTCATCATCATGGCGGATGCCGAGCAGGATCCGGTTGTTGTGATTCAGGCAGACGCGAAGGCTGCCGATCAGTCTGAGATGGATTTAATTTCTTTTTCCTCGGGAGTACTCCGCTTTCAGGGGATTCATATTTTATGTGATGTTTCTCAGCTTCCGGGCACGGGAACGTGTAATATTTTTGGTATCAAACAAAGCGATCTCACATTTCAGAACTGTTCCTTTTCACTGACAGGGAAAAGGAACAGAGAGATTCGATTCATTAATTCTACAGGAGATCCGCGTACGTCACCGGAACATCCTCAGGGCGAGTCGCGCATCTTTCTTGAAAATTCCGTGATTACCGGCAGGCAACTGGAGGCGATCCACATCGGTCAACCTTTCGCTGATGTGATGATTTCAAACTGCTTCATTTCCACAACGGAAGCTCCCTGTCTGGAATTGGCAAGTCTGGGGAAAATCACCAAAAACGATTTGATTTGGGAAGCTCGCAAAACCCCTCGCGCTGTCCGTATCTTTTCCAGCACCCTGCTCTCCGATCATTCGGTTTTTGAGTTGGATGGATCTTCCGAATCGAAAGATCCAAAACAACCCGACGAAGCCACAGTGAGAGGAAATCAAACCGAGATCATAGTGATCAATTCTGTTTTGATTGGCAGTCCGGATAAAAAACAGTCTTCGATGGTGACTCTGATTAATTGGCCGCAGGATAAATTACGCGAACAAAGCAAGAATCGTTTCGATGGACTGAAAATTCAAGTCGAAAGCGCTTTGTTATGGGGGTGGCCTTTGTACTTACGCTCCATGGATTCCGATAAAACTCAGAACGTGTTTCAAATCGATTCACATCGTACCTGGCAGCAAAGCTGGGGCGAACTCGTAACGGCAGATACATTCAATACCGAAGTGCCTCCGGAATTGAACGAATTGCGGGCTCCTGCTTTTATAAGATCGTTACTTGATTTTTCCAAACAGAAGGCCGTTTATGCCATTTCTGAAGGAGGAGTAATCGCGGGCTGTGATCCAGCAGTTTTGAAATCCCTTTCCCAGGGACAATTGAAACGGATTCAGGCCTATCTGGGCAAGCCTCAGATTAAACAGGGAATTCATGCTCAATTTGTCAAAGCGAAAACGGTTACTTTCGACATGACAAAGGGGGACCTTAGTGAGTTTCTCAACAGTTCCGCAGTTTCAGGGCCGACGAATGTCACTGTCAGAGGTCAGGGAATCTGCTACACGTCTCCCATTTTGATTGAGAACAAACAAATCCGTTTGCAGTTTCAGCCAAAAGAGGGAGAGCATCCGATTGTGGAATTGAAGCTCTTTTCTCCCTCGGCGCAGAAGCGTCCGCGCGATCAGAAAACGGCTGGCATTTCCTCGTTTATCACTCTGAAAAACTCGACATTGGAGATCGTCGGCGGCAGGTTCCGGATTTCTTCTGAAAGAAAAGGAGTCGTTCCCCAGCATTTTCTGGTTTGCCAGAATAGCCGGTTAGCTTTGGATGAATGTGCATTGGATGCGATGCTGATCAATGACCGGCGTTTTCAGTCTGTGGTGTCCGTTGTTCCATCCACTAACGGGAAACCGGATCAGATTGTGATGGATCATACTTTTCTGTGTTCCTCGGGAACGATCATCGAATCGCACACGCCTCAGCTCGGCGTTGCTGTTCAGGACAGCCTGCTCTTGAGTCTGAGGGACATTTTCGCCCTGGAAATGGAAAAGTCTGCACCACCCCCGTCGATTTACCTTTCGCTGAGTCAAAGCACTTTTGCTCCCGGAGGATCTGTCTTTGCGTTGCAGCAGGTCTCTGATGGTACTGCCCCGGGTACTGCCCCGGTTCAGATTTTCGCGAATGACTCCGTGTTCATGCCCGCTCCTGCGACTTCAGCAGTTCGATCTGATTTCTCGCGTTCTGCCGCCTTATTTTCAATTCCACAGAGCGTCCTTGAAAAAAAATGGATTCAGTGGTGGGGTGATTCTGATGGTTTTATGATTGAGAAGTTAGATTTACTGGCTGGAAGCGGAAGCAGTTCGCAACAAACGGATGCCGAGTTTTTAAAGGAAATGTCGCGTCTGTTTGGAGAAGAAACCAATCAGCGTGCGTTGGCGATTCGGGGAGGCATCATCCTGCAGGCACAAAAGTTGCCACCGCTGGTTAAAATTGAACCGGTCCATTTCCAGTTATTGCCGACCTGTAAGGCAGCAAGCTGGTCTGAATTAAAACAACCTCTTGGCGCTGATCCTGTTGCCTTGCAGGCAATGATTTTAGGCGGCGAGAAAAATCCGGAAAAGACGGGGCGTACCAAACGGGCTTTCTGAAAGACTCAGGATGAGGCCGACGGTGGATGATCTTCATCCAGGCGCGGAATCGAAAGTGTGAAGCGTGAACCTTTTCCTGCTTCACTTTCAATATTAATTTCGCCGCCATGTTCCCGGATGATTTTCTGGCTGACTGCCAATCCGATCCCGGTGCCTCGGGCTCCCTTGGTTGATTCAAACAGATTGAAAATCTTGCCGATCTGATCCTCAGGAATCCCAGGGCCATTATCGGAAACCATGATCAGAATCTGATCCGGTTTGGCCAGATATTTTGTTTCCAGAAGAACGATTCCCTGCTCCGCTTCAGCACCTTCAACGGCGTCAATGGCATTGATCACGATATTTAAAATCGCCCTGTGAATGCCTTCGTGGTCAAAAACGGACTCTGGCAGGTCTTTCGCGATTTCGCACTTCAGTTGCACGCCACATTCTTCAGCGCGTGCCTGCATCAGTTCATGGACATCTTTGACCGGAGTGTTGATGGATCCCGGTTCTAAAGCAGGTTTTCGTTCGGTGCTGAAAGTGAGCATGTCCATTACCAGGTGGTAAATTTTGTTCTGGTTTTTTTCAACGATGTTCCAGCCTTTGCGGACCAGATCCTCTTCTGATTTATTCAGTCCCATATCGATGAGATAACTGCCACCACGCACTCCCTGTAGAATATTTTTAATATGATGGCTCAATGTGGCGATAGTTTGTCCCATGGCGGCAAAGCGTTCCGCTTTCAGCATGGCATTCTGAAAACGGTAGTTTTCGATCGCCAATGCAGACTGACGTCCGATCGCCACCAGTAGCCTGAGATGTTCTTCGCTGAATTTTTCCACAGCTTCATTTTTTAACAGTAATTCCGGGTGCGAAGTCGTTGTGTCGACATAGATGACGCCCATCAGTTCGTGGCGTCCCTGCATGGGAACGCACATCGCTTCCCTGATTCCTGCCTGGAGAATACTGCGCCCCCCTTCAAAGCGCTGATCACGCTGTGCATCCGACGTGCGAACGCCCTGTTTCTTATTCAGAACATAATCCACGATGCTGTGTGAGACCCGCATGCGCGGCCCGGTCTTTTTTTCGTCACGGCTGCTGTAGATCTGCGGCAGGATTTCACCCGATTGGGGGTCTGTGATCAACATGCAGCCTCGGTCTGCGCCGACGGTGTTAATTGTGAGGTCAAGAATACGTTTGAGTAGTTCTTCCTGTGAGATCGTGGGGCTGACCGCAGCTTCGGCAACACGATAAAGTGCCTGAAGATCATTCTGGATTTCGTGTTTCTGAATCACTCCCGAAGCGTCGGCTGTATCCAGAATCACGGAATCGAAATGGTGATTGACTTCGTGCGTGATACTGGAAGGATGCGAATCTTCATTGCTGATTAAATCGATCTTTTCCGCCATATAGCGGGAATCTTCATCAAGCGACTGGCTCGAAAACAGCAGCAGACTGCGACCGATTTGAATGTGATCTCCGTTATTAAGTTTGGTTGACTGAATTTGAGTTCCATTCACCATTGTTCCATTGGAACTGTTCTGGTCGGTGATGATATAGGAACCATTTTTGAATGAGATCATAGCATGCTGACGTGATGCTTCCGTATCCAGGATACGAACCTCATTTCGAACGCCCCGCCCTACTCCGGCAGGTTCAGTGCCGAGCTTAAATCGCGTTCCCAGATCAACACCCTGGATTACCAGTAGTGTCGCCTTGGATACATCATTTCGTATCAACCTTTTCATGGTTTCTTATTCCCAGTCAATGACTGGACCTGCCGCTCATGGTGGTATTGTCTGCCAAGTACTCAAGAAAGCAATTTTTCCAGTTGAGTTGAACCAGCGGTGGTCCGGTTCAATTTTGTTATTGCCGACTTTCCTGCGCTAAATGCAGATGTGGTCATGCAATATCTTATGTATTAAACAAGAAGTGAGCATGATTGTTCGTCAATCTCGACTTTTGAATAACACTCTGGCATTAATGACAGGTAAGCTGTTCTCTCGCAGGTCCCTATTGCTTAAGGCTTACTCTATCATCATCTTGCTTGCTTTGTGTAGTATAGCCACTCTGCAGCATCATATCCCAGCGAGGAGCCCTGTTCAAATCCCAGAATACAATTAGCGGCACCATTGAGCACCAGAATTCATTCTGACTGGTGGGAATCGAATTAAAAAGCGGCTTCAACGGGAATTCCGGGAAGCTTCGATTCAGGGGATAATTAAGGGAGAAATTGCAGGTTATTGATGAATCGAGGGGGGCTGATTCAAAAGGCTTTCGATTGAATCAATCAATTCTGCATATTGAAAAGGCTGAACCAGAAATCGGGTGGATTGATCGGAATTGGTTTTTCTTGTTTTTCTTACTGAACCAATGACAATCTTCGGGATGTTGTTCCAGCCTGGTTGATCTGTTGTCAGGTTACTGGAATCATCGTCGTGTACAACTACGATATTGGGAACTTCATCAGACGAAACAACCTCACCGGAGTGGTGTTTGCGAATTCGGTTGACTCGACACCCCTGGGGTTCCAATATTGCTTTGAGAACCTGTTCTGTTTCATTCAATCCATCGAAGACAACAACATGTTGACCATTTACCACTTTTGGGGTCCTTCCCATTTTCTCTGTATCGCATGAAGATTTTATCAGAGCTCTCTCTTCATTAAGGCAGATCGGGAAGATAGCGGGTATTAAATTTCCTGTCAAAAGCAGAATTGCGGACTGAATTTCAGTTTTGTTGAATATGTAATCTTTACAATCGGAATGTCTCGATCAATCTGTTCTCGATTCTTACCAGGCTGTGGGGGCCGGGAAATTACCGTTATAAATTTGTTCCTGATTCATATATTCGTCGGCTCTTCTCAAACTGTCGAATTGCAGTTTACGGCCTTCGTCTTTCAGCTCTTCATCCGTAATACGACCTCTGATTTCAGCCAATGGCGCGTGATATTTCGGTTGTTTGACTTTGACATCGGTAGGATAAAAGACCCCCTGATCTTTTGGGGCGCCTTGAGCGGTGCCATCCGACAGAGATGCGACTGCCGTTTCCGGGTAGATACGCTGGTGGTAGGTACTACTGAATCCGGCAGGCTGATGGTAGTCGGGAATAGACCGGCAGCCAACTTGAAAGCAAAGCATAACAAGCAAAATGGCTAAGCTGCTGTTGCGAATTGGCATGGAATTCCCCCCTAAATATCAAAAGCGGCCTTCAAAACATGAAGGCCGCTTTCATTTCATCGGCAATTTAGGGGTTAATTGTCGATCAAAATCCGACAATTAGCTCTTGGCTGCTGCGTATCGCTTGGCGACTTCATCCCAGTTGATCACATTGAAGAATGCAGAGATATAGTCAGGTCGCTTGTTTTGGTAGTTTAGGTAGTATGCGTGTTCCCAGACATCAAGTCCCAGGATTGGAGTGCGGCCTTCAGAAAGCGGAGTGTCCTGGTTCGGTGTGCTTTCCACAACCAGCTTACCGCCATCAACGGACAACCAGGCCCAGCCACTTCCAAAGCGGGTAGCGGCGGCGTTGGAAAACTTTTCTTTGAAAGTCTCCAGGCTGCCGAATGTGGAGTTAATTGCGTCTGCCAGTTCGCCAGAGGGAGCCCCGCCTCCGCTGGGGGACATAATCGTCCAGAACAGGCTGTGGTTGGCATGTCCGCCACCATTATTCCTGATCGCACCACGAATCGCTTCAGGGACAGCACCCAGATCACTCATCAGATCCTCGATGGACTTGGCCGCGAGGTCACTGTGTCCTTCCAAAGCGTCGTTTGCTTTGGAAATATAAGCCTGATGGTGCTTGGTGTGATGAATTTCCATGGTGCGTGCATCAATGTGCGGTTCCAGCGCATCGTATGCATAGGGTAGGTCGGGAAGCGTATAAGCCATTTGATTAACTCCTTTGTGTTTCCATTGAAATAGTCATAAACTTGGTGACTTTACGTATATTGCCTGGTGTGTCGAATTCATAAAGCGAGAACGATACCAATTCCTCCGCAAATACATCTTCTATTGTCTCTATTGTAGAAGATTAAACCATTCTCACAACCAACCAGCAGCGAAGTTTTTCCATTGTTCCTGCTGTCGGCTGCTTTGTAAGACGAGAATAGTTGACCCGGAGATGGCGAGTTCTACAATGGAACCGTACTTAATAAATCTGATAGACGACTCCAGATTTTCAAAGGATCTGATAATGAACAGGAAAGCGCTGATTGCTTTGCCGGTTTTCAATGAAGAACGACACGTAGTCGAAGTTCTGTCCGAAGTTCGAAAGTATGCTGAAGAAATTCTCGTCATTGACGATGGTTCATCCGATCGGACACCGGAATTACTGAGAGAATTGACAGGCATCACAGTGATTTCGCACCCGGAAAACCGCGGTTATGGTGCTGCTCTGAAAAGTGCCTTTGATTTTGCGGTTGCACATCAGGATAAATATGACGTGCTGGTGACTATCGACTGCGATGGTCAGCACGAGCCAGCGTTGCTCCCCGAGTTGGTTCTTCAAATGCGAGATCGGGCAGTACATGACCCGTTGGATATCCTTTCCGGGAGTCGATATCTGAAAAGTGATTCCGGCGGCAGTATTCCCCCTGAAGACCGCAGGCAGATCAATGTGGCGGTGACAAGACGGATCAATGAACAACTGGGCTTTCAACTGACTGATGCGTTTTGTGGCTTGAAAGCATATCAGATTGAGTCACTGTCGAAATTCAACGTGACCGACCTGGGATATGCGATGCCGTTACAGCTTTGGGTTCAGGCAGCCGCCCACTCGATGAAGGTTCTCGAATTTCCGGTACCCCTGGTTTATCTGGAAGAGGAACGCAGTTTCGGGGGTTCGTTGGATGACGCAATCAAACGGAAAGCGTATTACGATGAAGTTCTCGATCGTGAGATGCAGGCATCCGGTCTCGCCTGCTGTGCGTCTGAGAGTTGTAACGATCCTGCCGATTCTTACAATGAGTGAATTGTGATACGCTGAAATGGATGTTTAGAACGACATACATCGAGTGATTTCCTTTTGAATTCAATTCAAAAGGACTCGACATTCAGTAAAAGACCGGTCAAACTAGAGTGCTCACGATAAGCCGTTTTTGGTGCCTGGCGGATAACGCGCCTGACCATTAATAAATTTGATTGAATTCAGCATACCATTAAAGCATTGAAATGTCTTCAGTGACTCCTTTTCCCTGTAAGAATCCAGATTCCCGGTTTGATTCCGGTGCGGATGCGGTTCCGGAACCATTGTGGGTGAAACAGGATCTTCTGGTTCCACGATACGATGATGCGATTTTTGCCCGCCCTGATCTGAGTCAGATTATCAGCGATGCCGAAGAAAACCGCAGCATGTTCAGCGCCTGTTCCCGGGACCGAAGCGGAAAAATTATTTCCGGTCTCAGAGAATGGGCGCGCCGCGCCGTTCTGGAAGAGGCGGCTCAGTATACTTCGGAATTGACGGGAAACACCGTCACACTTCCAGAAAATCTCAACGACCGTCTCTTGTTAATGACTGGTCACCAGCCTGCGTTGTATCATCCTGGTGTATGGGTGAAAAACCTGCTGATTGGTAGAGTGGCCCGCCAGACGGCAGGCCTCAGTTTGAACCTGATTGTCGATAATGATCTGGTCAGTTCTACTTCGATTCGTGTACCGCAAGGCGATCGTTCTGCCCCGTTTTTTTCGAGTGTCTCTTTTGATGATTCAATCGAGAAAAAGCCGTGGGAAGAAACGACGATTCAAAACAAAGCTCTGTTTCAATCGTTTGCACAACGGGTCAACGACTCACTCAAGCAGTGGCCCGACCTTTCCTCCCCGCTGTTAGGGGAAATCTGGCCTGCAGCAATTTCTCAGATGGATGTATCCGACCGATTGGCTGATTGCCTGGCCGCGGCCCGTCATGCACAGGAGCAACGCTGGGGGATTGAGAATCTGGAACTGCCGATCAGTCGGCTCTGTACGACCAGCCCATTTTTATGGTTTGCCAGCTATTTATTCAAATTTGCTGAACAGTTTCGTAAGACGCATAATGAGGTTTTAGGCGAGTACCGTAAAGTAAATCGATTACGAAGTAAAACACACCCCGTACCGGAATTGTCGGAGCAGGCAGGCTGGATCGAATCTCCGTTCTGGATCTGGCGGGCAGGAGAAACACGGCGGCATCAGTTATTTGTCAAGCGGGATCACGAAAACATTATTCTTTCAGACGGAAAGGTGGAATTGGCCACCCTGCCGATGTCGGAAAACTGTGATTTATCTGCCGCGATCGAAATTTTGAAACAACTGCCGACACAGGGAATTCGTTTGCGAACACGGGCCTTGACAACCACCCTGTTTGCCCGATTGTTTCTGGGAGACCTGTTCGTTCACGGGATTGGCGGTGCCAAATATGATGAAATGACCGACCGGATTTTTACCCGTTTTTTTCATCTGACGCCACCACGTTATCTGACACTGTCTGCCACAAAATTTCTGCCGATTTGTGCGCCCTATGATGTCCAGCATTGTGATGAAACCTGCCTGGAACGCATTTTGCGGGATCTGGATTTCAATTCGGACCGTCATCTGACTGCTGATCAACGTTCAGAGGCTGCTCCCCTGCTCCAGCGTAAGCAGACGTTGATTCGTGAGCAGGAGGCAGCGCGTTCCGAGCAGAGCAAATTAATTGATCAGGCGGAACGCCGACGTCATAACAGGCAACGATTTCGAGAGCTGCGGGAAATCGATGCCAAACTGGCGCTGCTGACCTTGAAACTGCGGGAGCAGATTAACGAGGATTTGACTACCGTGCATCAGCAGATGAAGGCTAACGAAGTCATTCAAAGCCGCGAAATTTCGTTTGTACTCTATCCGGAACCGGTGCTGAAAGCACTCTTTGAGAAACTGACGTTTGAGTAAATTCTGGTTGAATTCGTTCTGCTTTACCCGACGCGTGTGATGTGATCAAACAGAAACTGATGTTTCGAATTGAACAGCCGCCGATATCCCATCAGAACAGAAATTACGGTCCCCAACCCGGTGCCTGAAGCAATCAGGAACATCATCACAATCTGATATTTGACCGATTCCAGCGGACTCGCACCGGCCAGAATCTGCCCTGTCATTAATCCAGGTAATGAAACCAGACCGACCACCATCATCGAATTGATAATCGGCGTCATGCCTGATCGGACGGCGTTTTGCAATGCTTCTCTGGCCGCTTCGTTTCTGTTGGCACCCAATGTGAGTTTCAGTTCCACTTCCGCTCTGCGCATGACCAACTCTTCACTCAGTCGGTCCAGGCCCAGAGAAATTCCATTCAGCGTATTTCCTAAAATCATTCCCATCAGGGGGATCAGATATTGGGCCGGGTTTTCCGACCAGTTCCGGGGAGGAATGATGACCGTTAATGCAAAGCCGCTGACCAGCCAGGAACTGGCAAAGACAGCCACCATACTGTTCAACCAGATGCCGGGGAAACGACGTTGCGAACGCTGGACGGCGGTCAGACTGGCGATCAGTGTCATGGTAAACATCAGCAGCACAATGACTGGCCACCACGAAAGCTTAAAGATCCAATCCAGGATCAGTCCGATCAGCAGCAATTGCACCACCGTGCGTACAGACGCTAAAAGTAACCGCTTTTCCATGTTCAACTTGAGCCAGACGGAAATGATGCCATTCACCAGAACCAGCATTGCGGCCAGTGCAATATTGAGGGGGGTTAAGTCATACATGGAGATTGCCTGCAGGAGTTTTCAGAAACAGGAAGCGTAAACTCATTATGTGTTTGGGATCATAAAGATTCCGGTAATGCCTGAGAAGTCGGATCCGGCTTTAATCATCAATCGTTCCTTCATCAGTTCGTTGCGAGTTCTTTGCTGAATCTTCAATTACAAGGGGAATAATAACTTTTATGAATTCGCAAGACCTTAACCTGGGATTCATCACCAGCGAATAATTGGTTGGTATCATCCCCGTCAGAATGCAAACAGAACAAAAACAAGACACCACAGTCAGAGCTGTGCCATCAATGAAGCGGGCAAGCGTTTTCGCGGAGCAATGTCATTAAGGAGGATGATATGATCGTGTCCGAGAAACCTGGAGCCAAAGCGGCTTGTCGACAAATTCGAACGATCTTTGTCAGCGATGTGCATTTGGGATGTATGCACTCGCGGGCGGATGAATTTCTGGAATTCCTTAAATCGCATGAACCGCAGTCGCTGTATCTGGTGGGTGATCTGATTGATGGCTGGAAGCTGCGTAAGAAATGGCGTTGGCCACAAAGCTATAACGCTATTTTTGACCGGGTTGAAGAACTCAGTGATAACGGAACCGAAATCTTTTATACTCCCGGGAATCACGATAATTTTCTGCGTGATTTTGGGAAAAGTTTTGGATTCGTCAGCCTCTCAGATGAATTCGTGCACATCACGGCAGATGGTCGCCGTTTTCTGATTATTCACGGCGATCAGTTCGACCGATTTGAAACTGGCGCGCAATGGCTATCAGTGCTTGCTTCCTTTGCTTACGATGTTTTGCTGACATCGAATACGTTATTCAACCGACTGTTGAAACGAAACGGACAGACTCAATTTGCACTCTCTTCGGCTGTCAAATCCCGCGTCAAACAGTTGATGCGATTCATCAGCGATTATGAACAGAAACTGGCGAGCCATGCCCGGCAGAAACTCTGTGAAGGCATCATCTGCGGCCACATACACGCCCCCAATATTCTGGACATCGACGGAATCAATTACTGCAACACCGGTGACTGGGTGGAGCATTGCAGTGCACTGATTGAATACAACAACGGCGAAATGGAGATTGTCTATTACGACCAGGAGCTTCCCGCTGTTCAAAAGAAGATGATTAAAACGAAGGCTGCTGAAAAAAGTGCCGTGCCTCACGAATATGCGGAAGCTGAGCTATCAGGTCTAATGAGTCGTTTTTTGAAACGGTGTCACCCCATGCGGTTGATACGTCGTTGAGCAACCCTGTTTTATACTTCAAGTTAGGCGGATTATATGATTTCTGAACGAATCAGCCGTAAGAGTTTTCAGATGGTTCATCAGGGAAATCTGGTTTATAACACTTGCTGGGAAGACCCTCGTCTTGATCGTCGCGCCCTGGAGATAGGTCCCGATGATGAAATTCTGGTGATCACGTCAGCCGGTTGTAATGCACTGGATTACGTGCTGGATGGACCTCGTCAGGTACATGCGGTCGATGTAAACCCCAAACAAAATGCACTGCTGGAACTCAAACTGTCGGCCATTCGTAATCTGGATTATGAATCATTTTTTGAACTGTTTGGCGAGGGGAGATCGCGGAACTGGGAGACATTATATCCACAGAAATTGCGATCTGATTTATCATTGACGGCTCAGAAATATTGGGATCGGCATGGAAACTTCTTTTCATGCGAAGGGAAACGTTCCAGTTTTTATTTCCGCGGTTCATCCGGGTTGTTTGCCTGGTTTGTGAACTGTTACATCGACCGCGTGGCGAAAATTCGGGACGACATTGATTCCTTGCTGGCGGCCCGTGATGTGACAGAACAGTCTTCGATCTATCAGTCCCGCAACTTAAATGAATTATTGTGGACGCGGATGATCAAATGGTGGATGCGGCGGGATTTCACATTGTCCATGCTGGGAGTACCCCGCCCGCAACGGACACAGATCGATCAATGTTACACTGGCGGCATCGTGCAGTTTGTGATTGATCGAATTGAGACCGTTTTCACCAGCCGGTCACTACAAGACAATTACTTCTGGCGCGTTTATCTGACGGGGAGTTACAAACACGATTGCTGTCCCGAATATCTCAAGCCGGAAAACTTTGAGCGTCTTAAGGCGGGGCTGGTGGACCGGATTACGGTGAATACCAATACGGTCGAAGGGTTTTTGAAACAGCATTCAGGGACGATTTCCCGCTATGTGCTGCTTGATCACATGGACTGGATGGCCGGTGCGCTGCCTCAGATGCTCCGGAACGAATGGCAGGCAATCCTTGACAGGGCAGCTCAACAGGCCCGGATTATCTGGCGAAGCGCCGGGATGAAAGTCGAATTTATTGATCCCATTAAAATTCAGAGAGAAGGACGGGAGTACGAAGTCGGCGAATTGCTCAAATACCAGAGCCAGCTGGCGTCTGAATTGCATGAGCGGGATCGGGTTAACACATACGGCAGTTTCTACATCGCGGATTTACTGGTCTGAGGCTGTCTCGAAATGAGGTTTCCCTGACGGTTTCAATTGAAAGCAGAGGCCAATGAACAATCTGAGCGGACGGCTGAGTGATATCAAAACATTATGGCACTTATTGATATCTCGAATTGAAGGCCAGACTCATGTCGAACGTCTGAATTCGTTTTATGAGGGACAGGCTGCCGGTTACGATCAGTTTCGCAACCATTTATTGCACGGGCGCTGCGAACTGTTTGAAAGTCTGCCAGTTCCCCCCAACGGAATCTGGGTCGATCTGGGAGCAGGAACTGGTGAGAATGCGGAACTGTGGGGAAACAGGCTTCAACAGTTTCAATATGCTTATCTCGTGGATCTGTGTCAGCCGCTGCTCGATGTCTGTTCGCAAAGGATTACTGAGCGAGGCTGGACTCATGTGAAAGCAGTTTATGGTGACGCGACTACGTTTACTCCGCCGGAATCACACGTCGATCTGATTACATTTTCCTATTCATTGACGATGATTCCCGACTGGTTTCAGGCTGTGAATCATGCCTGGGATCTGTTGCGTCCTGGCGGGATATTGGGCATTGTCGATTTCTACGTCGGGCGAAAATATCCGCAGACAGATCTCTGCGCTCACTCTTGGTTTCAACGGAATTTCTGGCCGCTCTGGTTCGCCGGCGATAACGTATTTCTGAATTCGGACCATTTGCCCTATCTACTGGATCGGTTTCAGGTGATCTCACTCAAGGAAAATCAGGGAAATCTCCCTTTTCTGCCTCTGTTAAAAGTCCCTTACTATATTCTAATCGCGCAAAAACCTGCCTGAGTCTGCTTCTGAACTCTGATCTCTTCGCCCGTTCTGTTATAATGCGAGCTCATTCGAGAATCACGTTCAACACATCAGGAGCAGGGAAGAATCGGAATGTTGATCGAAGCACTGCAGAATAAATCACTCTATGATCATCCTGTGGATAAATTTCAGGTTTTAGAGACTCACATTTCCTGGGTATTGCTGACCGGTGGCTACGCTTATAAGCTCAAGAAACATGTGGACCTGGGTTTTGTCGATTTTTCGACTTTGACGCTGCGTGAGAAATACTGTCACGAAGAAATTCGCCTGAACCGCAGGCTGGCACCAGAATTATATTTAAAAGTGATTCCGATCACGGGAACCGAGGCTGCTCCGGAATTAAATGGTACGGGGCCTGTCATTGATTACGCCGTTCAAATGGTTCAGTTCTCGCAGGAGAGCCTCCTGAGCCATGCGATTGAGCAAGGCAGTCTGACAGCTGCGCAGATTGATTTACTGGCTTTGGAAGTGGCCGGATTTCACACGAAAATTGAAATCGCCGGCGAAGAATCTGAGTTCGGTACGCCGGAAAAAATCATGGCGCCGCTTGAGGAAAATTTTCGACATCTGCGCGAACTGTTTTCGTCTGATGCTACGGTTCTGGAGAAGGTTGCATTGATCCGGACAAAGAACGAGCGTTGGTACGAGGAACATAAAACGTTGCTGGCTCAGCGAAAGTCTGCAGGATTTATTCGTGAATGCCATGGCGATATGCATTTAAACAATATGATTCTGAGTAAAACGGGAGTGACGATATTTGATTGCCTGGAATTCAATGCAGAACTACGCTGGGTCGATGTGATGAGCGAAGTGGCGTTTGTCGTGATGGACCTGGAAGATCGGGGACGCGCTGATTATGCCATTCGTTTTCTGAATCACTATCTGGAAATTACCGGTGATTATGGCGGGGTCCCTTTATTGCAGATTTATTTGTCATATCGGGCAATGGTCCGTGCGAAAGTCGCTGCGTTGAGTTTTAGTCAGCAGCATCTCAGGCAGGACGAAGTGCCCCGGATTCGTAATGAGTTTCACTCTTATTTAGATCTGGCAAAAAAATATGTGCACAACACAGAACCGCTGCTGATGTTGACTCACGGTGTATCGGGAAGCGGTAAATCGTATGGCAGCAGTTTGTTGCTGGAAGGCATGCGTGCGATTCGTATTCGCTCAGATGTGGAACGGAAACGGATTCAGGTAGAAAGCAGTCTGACAGAATCAGAATTGTATTCAGAAGAGGTAACCCGGAAAACCTATCAGCGGCTGGCCGAACTGGCGCAGACCATTCTGAACGCCGGCTGGAATGTGATTGTAGATGCGACCACGTTAAAAGTGTGGCAACGAAGCCTGTTTCGGGAACTTGCAGATCAATTGAAAGTACCCTTTCTGCTGATAAAGTTCACGGCAGAAAGGGCTGTGCTTGAGTCCCGCATCGCGGCCCGTCAGGTAACTGGCGCTGATCCGTCTGATGCGACGGCAGAAGTCTTGGCGCTTCAATTAGCTGCGTTAGAGCCGTTGACGGTAGCGGAGCAGTCGGAAACAGTCTCCATTCCTGCAGAACAGGAATGGACGACTGAAATGCTGGTTCAACTGGTCAGGGATTGCCGATCAGACGTAAGCATGTAAACCTGGTCTTGTTTGTGAAGTTAAGCTGATTCGGCGATCCAGGTCTTCGCTGCTGCCAGTTCTGCCATATCAAAATATTTGATTTTGGCTTTGGTGAATGGTTTACAGAAGGTGGCCATCCCTTTTTCCCATTTACTTTCACCGGCAATTGCCAGACGCTCAATGTCTTTGAAGTGTTTCAAATCAAATTTTGTGTCTTCCCAGAGGGCCCCCATGGTCCAGCCATGAAAGTCATGCAGTTCCACGAGCAGATGCAGTGGCCCATGTTGTTGGATCAATGTTTCAATTATTGGCACGAAATCGTGGTAGTCTTCTTTGACCAGCTTACCGGACAGCTTAATTTCCACGTAATTCTGCTCAGCGTGATGTTGAATATCAATAGGCATGAGTCGGCTCCTTAAGATGGTGAGAGAAAGTTCAATAAAGTTAAGCATACTGGAAAACAGATATGTTTCCAATTCGATACTCTAAGAATTTAAGTATCTTTCACAGCCCCTTTGGAGGATGATCAAGATACTTCCAGGCAGGGAGTCAGTGTTCCGGAGGGAAATGTCATGATCTGCCGGGCGATTCGGCGCGCCTGCTTATGATCATGGGTAATCCAGACAAAAGCGGGGGCCAGCTCTGCGATTTCCATCCATTTCAGAATCATCGATTCAAACTGCTGCGTCGTTTCCGGATCCAGACCGGATGTGGGCTCATCCAGCAGCAGGACCCGTGGCGATAAGATGAGAGCCCGCAATAACGCGACGATCTGCCCTTCTCCGCCAGAAAGTACACTTGACTTTCGTTGCAGGAATTTTTCTGGTTTATCAAATGAACTCAGCAAATCCATGACGGTATCGATGTCATGGGGTTTGTGCTGGTTTACCTGAAATTGCAGTGCGAATTTCAGATTAGACTCCACAGTCCCTTCGATCAAAACGGGACGCTGTTGAAGATAAATGGCCTGGCTGCGAAACTGGGGTAACTGTTTGTTCAGAAGGGGGGAGCCGAGAAAGCGGATTTCTCCTTCCTGTATTTCATCAAGTATGGCCAGTGAACGCAGAAAGAGTGATTTTCCTGATCCTGTAGGACCTACGATCGCGATGCGGTTTCCCGGATGGACACGGAGCGACAAATTTCGAATGAGCCACTCTCCTGTTGTGATTTGCCGACCGATCTGCCGGGCTTCGAGGAGACATTCATCATCGCCGCGTTCCCCACTCATTAAACGACCTGCTCCATTTTGACCTGTTCGAAGAATGCTTGCACGCTTGTCACAGAGAGTCTGGCCGGCAAAAGCTGTGTCAAATTGTCAGCAGCTGCAGCCATACCCCAGCGGATAGCATCAGGGACGGTCCATCCTTGATGGATGCCACTGGCAATGCCTGCCGCCAGGCTATCGCCACACCCAATCGGATTGATGGCTTCAGCAAGAGGCGGTGTGAAGCGAAAGACGCGTTCGTCGGAGGTTGCCCACAAAGCTTCTTTACCATGTGAGATCACCACCCAGGTTGCGCCGCGACGATTGATTTCCTGCATACCTTTGATTAACTCTTCGGTACTGCAAAGGGAGCGAGCGAGTGTGCGTTCAAGTTCCTCGTGATTTGGTTTGACCAGAAAGGGGGCTTGCGTTAACGCTTCTTCGAGTTCGGGGCCGCGTGCATCCAGAATGACCGGACAACTCGTTTGCGCCATCAGATCACGATAAAACGTAACGGGAGTTCCAGCGGGCAGAGATCCAGTGAGTACGACAACGGATGCCGTTGTGGCGCAGCGGCGGTATTCGCCGGCAAAAGCCGAGATTTCCTCTTCTGAAAGTGATGCCGCGTTCTCAACGAGTTCTGTTGTCTGGCCCGACGATCGATCCAGAATTGTTGTGCAGACCCGTGTCGAGTTCTGTTGATCGAGATCACGAAACGAAACGTCGAGTTGATTCAGTTCGGCTTCAATCAAACTCCGGGCATAACCGCCGGCAGGAAAAATGATTTCACAAGGACTCTCCAGATGCTGCAGTGCGATCCCGACGTTGATGACTTTACCCGAAGCACACCACTGAGCAGTCCGGCAGCGATTCACTTCGCCTGTCTGCAGGGAATTGACTTCCAGGATCTGTTGCCAGGCCGGACTCAGACCGGCTGCGATAATCATGCTCAGTTTGCCTTATCTGGAAAAAAATATGAAAGGGGATATCGTCCGATATTTCAGGGAACCAGTTCGCCTCGCAGCATGATTTTGCCGACGCGGATTTTCGTTCCCTGAAATTTAGCTGTTTTCAATTCCTGCTCGGGGCTTTTGAGACGAAAGGCGACCGAACTGCGGTCCGGCTGTTCCGGGTGAATTTCAACGGTGACGGTGTGGACCATTTGCGGGTCCAGGCCTTGTGCCAGATTCAAAGTCGCAATGCGATGGTACGTGCAATAGCTGTCAAAGCGAGGTGTCAATTTTGTGTGCGGTTTTCCATCGACGGTGATCTGCACTTGTCCGCCGTCGGGGCCCAATAAATCATACAGAGCTGCCTGAGAACCGCGGAAGCGGAATGTAAGACGGCTGCCCGGCTCATCGGCTTCCCAGATTTGTCCCATGCGATTGCCAAACCGTTTTTGCAACGTATCGTCTTCAGGCAGTTTTTTCCAGTTTCCGGTGAGCAGGGACGCGTTGAGTGGGATCATTTTCGCGTCGGACCAGTGTCCAGCGACAAAAGGGTGTTCCAATTGAGAAGTATGATCCACAGGCTTCGAATCGGATTCCAGCTTTTTGATCGCATCTGCGATGACTTCGGTATAAATTTCGTGCCCTTGATCGAGTGGATGGACGCCGTCTTTGGAGAATAGTATGACTCCTTCAGACAAAGGTGTTTCTGAGGTGAATTTCAGTTTTCCCTGCTGTTCCAGTTCGACAATTTTTAAAGCGACATTAATGGAGGGGATGCCGTAATGGTCTGCCAGCAGTTCCATCGCAGAGGTGGAACGCGGACATTCTCCCTTTCGCAAGTCGGTTTCGTTATTCACACGAAATGTATAAATGAAACAGATATCCGTTTGAGGATTGGCTGTCCAGATTTGACGCACAATCCCTTCCATTGATTCCCAGATTGACTCCGGTTGTCGGCCTCCGTCATTCACTGCAAATTCAACAAATACCAGATCGGGGTGATGCTGGAGAACATCGTTCTCCAGTCGAAATGCACCAAGATTACTGCCGGTTCCGCCAATGGCTGCGTGGATTTCCTTGATTTTGGCATTGGGAAATTGCTCTTGAAGCCATTTGGTGGTTTTAACTCGCCAGCCGGCAGCGGCCGTGATGGAGCCACCCAGATAAGCAACCCGGACTTCCTCGTTCTGTTTAAGTTTACTGACTGTGTTGCCGATTCCCTGTCTCGGGACAAACAGTTTTGCTTTGACAGGATGATAAACGGGAGGATCTGCTAATAAATAACCAGCAGTGCTTGTGACAAAGAATACAAGGGTGAGCAGTTTGAGTAAGGATCTGGACATTTTCTTCTCTCCATGAGTGCTAATGGGAAAAGAACATTCTAACGAATGTGATAAAAGATTGAAATGAGGGCTCAATTACTGACTTACAACTTATTGGGCAAATTCTGTTATAACAGATCTTCCAAAATTTGGGTGAGTTCTGCGTCAGGAATTTCACGGGGGTTACCGTTCATACTGTTGCCCCGGGAACTGGCCACCAGATCCGGGATCTGGGAGTGGGTGACCCCCAGATCAGAGAGTCGGCGGGGAATCTTGAGGCGATCGTTGAGGGACTGAATCTGGTCGACCAGATGTTGAGCCGCTTCTGATTCAGAGAGTGAAAGTTCAGGGTTGATAAATCGTGTGATCTCAGCGTATTCTTTCTGGCGGACAGATAAATTGGTTTTGAGCGTGGCAGGCAGCATAATGGCACACGCCAGACCGTGGGGAATACGACAGTGGATACCCAGGGCCGGCGCAACACCGTGTGCCATTCCCAGACCGGAATTGGCCAAGGCAATGCCGGAGAGTAGTGATGCATGTGCCATGTTTTCGCGACCGGTTCGCGAATTCGGGTCTTCAACTGCATTTACAATTGCAGGCAGAGCCAGTTTAAGCCCTTGCAGGCAGAGTGCCTGCGGAATTGGCTGTGCGCGGCAGGAAATGTAACTTTCCAGTAACTGGGTAATAGCATCCATGCCGGTGCGGGCAGTGACGTCGGGGGGAACCGAGCACGCCAGTTTTGGATCACAGAGCACCAGATTCGGAATCATCTGGTCGGCCCTCAAGCTCTTCTTAAACGCCGGTCTATAGGAAGAGATGACGGCATTTTTTGTGGCTTCACTGCCTGTTCCCGCGGTGGTTGGTATCGCCAGCAGAGGTAGCGGTGCCTGTGTCAGTTTCAAACCTCGACCGACCCCTTCCAGATAATCTAGAACGGTGTCGCTTTCCTGGTTGGTCACCATCGCAGCACAGGCTTTGGCCAGATCAATGCCTGAACCGCCGCCGATTCCGATCAGAAAATCCCCTGCCCTGATTCCCATCTGGCGCAGAAGTTGGGAGACCTGATCCACGTCAGCAACTTCCGGTTCATTGGTAATCGTGTGGATGAATTCGCTGCCGATATTGGCGCGAGACAGGAATTGCTTTAATTGCTCAATCACTCCGTTCGCTTCCAGTGAACGGGAACCGGAGATAATTAAACCGCGCGTACCCAGAGAAGTTGCCAGTTGGCCTGTCTCTTCGAACCGTCCCCAGCCGAAATGGATTTGCTGCGGGGAGAAAAAATCGTAATGCATATCAATCATTCTATAAAAAAAGGGACACATCTAGTGCAGATGCATCCCTTGTGTTGTGAGTCAGCTGTGATTATTTCTTTTTCAGTTCCGCTTCGACGGCTTTTGTTACTTCATCAGATTGAGGATTCGCGCGTGTACGGAAACGGGCTGCGATTTCTCCGTCGCGGCTGATCAGAAACTTTTCGAAATTCCATTTCACAGGGCCAGCGGTTTTGGGGTTTGTTTTTTTGGATGTCAGAAATTGATAAAGTTCAGTGGCATTTTCGCCATTCACGTCGACTTTGCTGAACATATCGAACGTCACACCATAGTTCTTGGTACAGAACTCAGAAATCTGCACAGCGGTTCCGGGCTCCTGGGCACCAAACTGGTTGCAGGGAAAGCCGAGGATGACCAGACCCTGATCTTTATATTTTTCGTGAAGTGCCTGCAAGTCTTTATACTGGGGAGTTGCGCCACATTTGCTGGCTGTATTGACAATCAGTAACACTTTATCCTGATATTTGCTCAGATCGACTTCTTTACCGTCGAGCGTTTTCATTTTGTGATTCAAGACGGGGGGGACCGTTTTTTTATCGGTTTCACCGGCAAAGGTACTCGATAAGGCAATTGCCAGTATTCCTGCCAGAATCGACGTTGTTTTGAGGCTTCTCATAGATCTCTCCAAAGTTTAGGATCCGGGCAATAGCTCGGCTCAGAATAAATAAAACGAGTGGTTCTCCAGATCGCATCTTGCGAGGTCATAACGGTCCCTCGTTTACTATTGTAATTGCAAGAGGGACTAAAATGCTATGATCAAAGGCTGTCAGAATCAATTCTATAGAATCGTTCCTGAAACGGAAACCAGATTTCTATTTTGCCGGCTGATTTTGAGAAGATTTGAATATGGGATCAGGAGAGACGGTCGGTGAGGTTGGCTTTGTGGAACAGCGATCTAAACAGCTCGGAAATGGGAAAACCGTCAATTGTCGAACCTTCTTCGATTTCCTGCTCGTTGATCCAGCGGTTGCGCAGGTCGCGTTCCAGAATCTGGTGTGCCGGAGGCTGGAGAGCATCGAAGGCAAACAGTTCAATAATATAATGTTCAGCTGATTGTGAGGAAGAGGGTTTATCACTGAAGGCCAGATGGGCCAGCGCGTCTTGTGAAACGATAAAATCATCAAAGGGAGCTAATTCAAACGTCTTTTCGATTTCATAAATCAGGCAATGTTGAAAGGTTTCGAACGGTTTTTTTTTCGCACCCGGTAGCATGAACTCCTGGCGTTCATAGTTCCAGTGTCCCAACCAGTGTATTTTTTGATCGAGAGTAGTTTGAAATAGGATAAACGAACCAACAAAGTTGCCCATCGTAGAAAATTACCTTTCTCGACAACAAAATCTGACAATCAGTAAATTACAAATAGGCCCGGTAAAATTTTACCACCAGAGAAGTTACAAAAGAGTGTAATTTGGATAGATTGAGGGATATCTCTGAAGAAATCAGACGCAACGCCTAGATTCCACGTTCATTCGGAAATCACGGATTTACCGAATTTTGAGGGAAATACAGATTTTGCGATCTTTTTCCTGTTTCCCATTGCAAGCGTTAAACTCTATTAGTAGAATTACGCATAAGTGGTCACGAATGTGAAATTGTGTATTTGATTTATTATCCCCAATTAGTCCTACCCTAATTTGACCCACCCCTACAGCAGATGCTTCAGGATCACCATGCTGAGCTGACTTCTGCCAAAGAGTGAAAAGGTTCATCCCATGAAAATTCATCTTATCAGTGATCATCCCGATTTACCGGATATTGAGGTCCGTGTTGATGAATTGCCCGTCGTGCTGGGAAGAAGCAACAGCTGTGATTTACGGATTCTAGATCCGATGTTGAGCCGTCATCAGTGTGAATTGACGTTTCATAATAACGCAGTCCGTGTGCGGGACCTGGAGTCCACAAATGGGACGATCGTCAATTCTGAAGGTGTAAATGAGGCACCCCTCTATCCCGGAGACGTCCTCACCATCGGCATGGCAAATTATGTTGTCAGTTATTATGACGGCGATGGACAGGAAAATTTCGAAGAAAGTTATTTCTCCGAGAATTCAATTTAACCTGAATCCTGGTTGAATGTAACGCTTTATAAGCCTTTGTTCTTTAAGCATCAATTCACTGTCAGGCGTTAGTGACCCTACATAAGTGAATTTCCCGTGATGGAACCGGAAGAACTGTTCGATGTGGTTGATGAATACGATCGAGTATTGGAACAGCTGCCCCGCTCTGTAGTTCATGCACGAAAGCTGTTGCATCGCGCTGCGAATATTTTTGTCTTCAATTCGGCGGGCGCGTTGCTTTTACAATTTCGCTCTGCCACAAAAGACCAATATCCCCACTGCTATACCTCGTCAGCTTCCGGTCATCTGAGTGCGGGAGAGGATTATGCAGAATCGGCTCAACGGGAAATGCGCGAAGAAATCGGCATCGATGCACCTCTCGAATGGCTGCAGAAATTCCCCGGTACTCCGCAGAATGCGTATGAGCACACGGTACTGTTTCGTACCTTTTTCGATGGTCCTTTCACTTTCGATCCGAGCGAAATTGAGCGTGGGGATTTTTTTGAACTCACGTTAATCGACCAGATGCTGTCCGAAAACGCAACTCAGTTCACTCCTCCGTTTCGTCAGCTCTATCGCTGGTATCGTGAGAATTATCGTTCTTGATCGGGTAAATATCCAGTATCATGGCACGGTTGGGCCCGTTTCTTGAGCGTCCGTCAATCTTCCTGGCAGATCCATTGTCCCGCGATAAACAGGATAGCGCCACCAGAGATCTGTAGTAAAAACCGGAGACTCGAGCCACCGATGTGTTCCTGAACCGGTGTCGGAGCAATCATTCCTGCGATCACCAAAGCCGCCAAAGCGCCCAGTAAATTGAGTAATAAAAACAGTTGATGTGGTTTGATTGCTTTCGCAGGAAACGTAAAGAGGGAGAGCATGAGGAACCACCATTGCAGCCCCCATTTCCCGGCCTCAAGGAACATACACTGGAATAGATGCTGGACCGACCAGAAGAACGCGGAAAATCCTTCCGCCAGCGTGGTGATCTGCATTCTGCTGAAATACGCCATTTCCGTCGTCGAGGGGAGTTGACTGCGATGCCAAAACCAGGGCGCGACAACGACTACTGTCGTCACGCCAAACTGGAGTATCGAAATCGCAGTTGAAATCAGTCGCTTTCGAAAATAAAGTACGGTTACAAGAGACAGCGCAATCAGATCGACCAGAAAAAAGGCAATGCCTTCATCTTTTGTAAAGATCGTCATCCCTGCAGCCAGGCCGGCGATCAACGGCGAACGGACCAGGACGGATGGATGCGGATGCTCACGGTTCAGTGCAGACAGGAAGCTCCAGAGGTATAGCAGGGTTACTGTATGAAAGCAGGCAACGGGACCGTCCGCCTGCCCGGAAAGGAAACCGTACTCCCAAGGCATCATGGAAGGGACAGTCGCCAACATTAACGTGAATAGCCAGCTACGCGCGGTCTGCCGGGTGGATCGCAACAACACTCCGAGAAACGTGAGCACCATTCCTGCATACAAAAGTGGAAACATGATTTTCGACCAGCGATCATTTACCTCACCCAGCAGCAGGTAGAAGTGAGCTTCATTCAACGGAATCAGCAAAGGGTATTTGGGGTGGTACTGCACAAAATCAGGGTGGCTCAGCGATTCATTCAGAATGGTGCCTTCCTGAAATATCACAATCGACTTGAGTCCGAAAATCGCACGTTCATCCCAGAACCGTTGTGGCGTCAGCCAGGTCTGGATCACGGTAGACATCGCCAGAAAAATCAGTAGTCCCAGGCACAGTTGGCGGAAATCAGCCTCTGCTCTGGAACTGGATGAAAGTTGGTCCGCGCTGTGATTCAATCTTCGATACCGGAAGAAAAGCGTCCCTGCCCCACCGGCCAGACCAAGGCTCATCCAGATGTAAGCCAGACCGGATGTGTAGCGTAGACCGATCTGAGCCCACAGCAGATAAAACAGCGCGGTGCTGCCGAATCCGGTAACCAGTCCCAGGCCAAGGAACTCTGCCAGATTGGATTTTGGTTGAGACGCAGTTGATGCAACCGGGAGCAGAAGCTGAGCGAGAACAAGTCCGCTGCCCCATACACCTGCCGCACCCAGCAGAATCAGAAACAGATCAATCAAGGCGTTCCCCCCTGCTCTGGTTGGGGGGAAAATGAATTCGTCACGTCCGGGTTGATTTTTCTCAGTCTTACATTATAGGTTGGCTTGAAATCGTTGCCGTATCGATTCTGCAGGTATTGAAGCCAGCGCGGATCTTCTTCCAGTCGATCTTTCTCCAGATAGTCAGAGCCTTCATAATATTCGAGAATATAGTCCGGGGCGATTTGGGAAATATAATCTGGATCCAGATCTGCAAGTCGATAGGCTTTCAGCTGGCGCTGCTGGAACGCTTTGGGTATGACGAATTCACTTTCGGGATGAAGCGGATGAAACAGCTTACGCGGGAGGAGATAATAGGAAAGAAAAAACAGTTTCTGATCACTCAAAACCAGAATGCGCGCGTCGTTCTCAGTGGTCTCTTTGAGAAAGCGAATTACATCTCGATTCGATTCGCTGATATTGGGCAGAATTGTCGGGCCGGCATGGAAATGATACCACGGCCAGTCCTCAATGCGGCGACTGACTCCACCTGCAAAATGAACCATTCCCAGACTGAACCAGACGAGCAGCAGCAGCCGAAACAGGATGGTTCGTTTCGCGTCTCTCCTTCCTTCACGATTGATCAGGGTCTGTTCGGAAATCACGTGTCCGCAGTGAGTAAAAAAATGAGTCACGGGGGTAAGAAAGAAAAAGCCTGCTGCTGTGAAGATGGCAATCAGTGGAAGCAGAATTCGCAAAAAAACGACAATTGCTTCTGCCTGTTCGTGCGCGGCAAACTGTGAAAATTGATCTGGAGTCGCTCGTTCAATCATCCAGGATTGAAAAAATTCGGTAGGCATTAACCAGACAAATACCAGCCCCGGAATCGAAGTGATCAGAAGCAGTATCAGGATCGTTCGTACCAGAAGCGACATGAATCAGGCTCAGGATGAGGGAACAAGAATTTTAGTAAGTACCTTAGAAAACAGGAAACTTGAGTCTATGCCTTCGCCGAAAGGTTGTCAAGAAGTCCGCAGTGGCGACCAGCCGAGCGCGGTGATACAATTCAGAAATGCGGCATCGTTTCAGGTTTTATCCCAATGGGGAATATTTGTCCGAGGATTGCATTGATGAAATTGCTGTTTCAGTGCGTTGTTTGTTTATCGGCCCTGTTATTGGTTCTCTCAACGGGAGAGCGGCGGTCATCGGGTGCAGAAATTGATTTCAACCGTGACGTGCGGCCGATCTTGTCTGATCTCTGTTTTCAGTGCCATGGGCCTGACCCGTCTCAACGCAAAGCCGATTTACGACTTGACCTGCAGGCGGGGTTGATGGGAACCAATGCCGAGTCAGCCGTCGTCGTCAAAGGCCACGCTGCTGAGAGCGAGTTATTCTCGCGGTTAATCTCAGACGATCCTGATTTACAGATGCCCCCCGCCTCGTCGGGGAAGCAAATTACGGCTGCCCAGATTGAGACGATCAAGCAATGGATTAATGCCGGTGCCCCCTGGCAGAAGCATTGGTCCTTTATTCCAGCACGTCGTCCGGATGTTCCTCAGGTAAAACAGGCTGGCTGGGTGCGGAATCCAGTCGATGCGTTTGTGCTCGCGCGGCTGGAGCAGGAAAGGCTCGCGCCGTCCCCTGAAGCCGACAAGGCGACGCTCATCCGTCGGCTCAGTCTCGATTTGACTGGGTTGCCAGCAACACTGGATGCACAGGAACGCTTTTTCAAAGACGACTCGCCGACCGCCTATGAAAGTATGGTTGACCAGTTATTAAACTCGCCGCATTACGGCGAACGGATGACGATGGAATGGCTGGATGCAGCCCGTTACGCCGATACGAGCGGCTACCAGACCGATGGTGAACGACATATGTGGCGCTGGCGAGAATGGGTGATCAACGCGTTCAATAAGAATCAGCCCTTCGATCAGTTTACTGTCGAACAACTGGCGGGGGATTTGCTTCCTTCTCCAACACTCAGCCAGAAAATTGCGACCGGCTTTAATCGGAACCATCGTGCGAATTCTGAAGGGGGCATCGTTTTCGAAGAATATCTGCTGGAGTATGCGGTCGATCGGGTCGAGACTACCGGAACGGTCTGGTTGGGGCTGACGATTGGTTGTGCCCGCTGTCATGATCATAAGTACGACCCCGTCACTCAAAAAGATTTTTACCAGTTGATCGCGTTTTTCAATAATATTCCCGAACAGGGGCGCGTGATTAAATACGGAAACGCGGCTCCATTTGTGAAAGCTCCTACGCAGGCACAGCAGCTGCAGCTGGCCGAACTGGATCAGGGAATTCAGGAACTGGAACAAAGGCTGCGAAAAGCGAAACCTGAACTGAAACAACTTCAGACAGTGTGGGAACAACAGCATCCCTCAGCAGATTTACCACTGAAGTTCCAGGAAAAGGATCTGGCTTATCACATCGGCTTCGACGGCGATTTAAAAATGCAGTTGGTTGGGAAACCGCATATCGACTTTTATGCACAGAAAGAAAACGCAACCAGCAATCTCGTAAATAACAAGGAAAAAACACCAGTCACAAAACCGGAATTTGGAGACGGAATTGCAGGTCAGGCGCTTTTATTAAATGGACAGCAAATATTTACAGTCAAAGAACTGAAGCAGTCTCCCCAAAATGAATCCGAGGGGGAAACTTCCTGGAAGACGGTTGCAAAGCCTGTTTTAAGTGACAAGGACCCGTTTTCACTGGTAGTTCAGGTTAAGCCACAACAGCCGAATGGTACGATTCTGGCATCATTGGCTCAGGATCAGGATGAGAGCGGCTTTCGGATTTTCTTGAGCGACGGCCGGTTGAATATCTACATGGGACCGCGCTGGCTGGACGATGCGATTCTTCTGCAGGCAACGAACAAATTGGAATTGAACCGTTGGTCACAAATTGTGGTGACCTATGCCGGCAATTCACAGGCGCAGGATTTTCAACTTTATGTGAATGGCGAGTCTCAGAAACTTGAAGTGAAATTAGACATTCTCACCGGCGGCTTTTCCTTTCCCGCACCGCTCGATTTTGGCGCATATCACGATCAGGATTATTTTCAGGGGACGATTGATGATCTGAAAATTTATAATGCCCAATTAACGTCCGAATGGGTCTCGCTGGCTCAGGTCAGGGAGCCGGTCAGTCAGCTTCTGGAAATACCCGAAGCGGAACGAACGGTTCAGCAACGTTTGAAGATAACACAGTATTTTCTGGCATTTCACGCGCCTGCAAAATATCGTACTGCCGTTTCTGATTTGCGTGCGCTCAAAGAAAAACGGGCATCGTATGACCGCAGCCTGCCAACCAGCATGGTGATGCAGGAACGCACGGAACAAAAGCCGACCTTTTTATTAATGCGGGGTGAGTACGATAAGCCGGGCGAGCAAGTCACTGCCGGGATTCCTGCCAGCCTGGGAACATTGCCCGCTGACCTGCCTCGCAATCGACTGGGGTTGGCCCGCTGGCTGGTTGATCCGGCGAACCCGTTGATGGCACGTGTGATTGTCAATCGATACTGGCAGATGTATTTTGGGAACGGACTGGTAAAAACCACCGAAGATTTCGGTTCACAGGGCGCCTGGCCGACGCATCCCGATCTGCTTGACTGGCTGGCCACCGAATTCATTCGGTCCGGCTGGGATGTCAAACAACTGCAGAAACTGATTGTGACGTCGGCCACTTACCGGCAATCGTCGCATGTCTCTACAACATTAAATCAGATTGATCCGGAAAACCGACTCCTGGCCCGCGCCGGTCGAGTGCGTTTGCCTGCCGAAACAATTCGCGATCAGGCGTTGTTCTCCGCGGGATTATTGCGAACCAGAATCGGCGGTCCTTCCGTCAAGCCTTATCAGCCGAAAGGGGTCTGGAAAGAAATTGCCAGCCAGGAGTATCAACCGGGGACTGGCGATGATCTGTTTCGCCGCAGCATGTATACCTTCTGGAAACGAACCGTGCCCCCGCCGGCGATGGCGACTTTCGACGCGCCGACACGCGAAACCTGCACCGTGAAACGTTCGCGCACCAACACCCCACTGCAGGCGCTGGCGTTGTTGAATGATGTCACGTATGTAGAAGCGGCTCGCAAGCTGGCAGAACGGATGCTTAATCAACCAGAGCAACAACCGGCGGACCGAATTCAATACGCGATGCGAGTGGTTCTGGCACGCGCGCCAGAGGAACGCGAGCTGGCAATCTTCCTTAAAGGTTATGAGCGAAATCGGAAGCGATTCCAGGATGATCCGGAAGCGGCTCAGAAATTGTTGTCGGTAGGCGATTCTCGTCCTCTGAAACAATATGACATTGCAGAACACGCGGCGTATACCGTCATCGCCAGTCTGATTCTCAATCTCGATGAAACGATCAACAGGGAATAATTCATGAAAAATTTCACAGAGGAATTTGAAGTGGAAGTCAATCGACGTTCGTTTCTGCGTCAGAATACCGCCGGTGTCGGACTGGCGGCATTGGCGACGCTGCTCCAGGAATCGGGAGCCGCAGAGCAGAAATCGTCCAGAACCAGCGGACTGCATCTCCCTGCGCGAGCCAAACGGGTGATTTATCTGAGCCAGTCGGGGGCTCCTTCGCAACTGGATCTGTTCGATTATAAGCCCGCCCTCAAAAAGTTTCACAAAACCGAACTTCCCGATTCGATCCGGCGGGGACAGCGCTTGACCGGCATGACCGCCGGCCAGACCAGTTTTCCGATCGCCGCTTCGATGTTTCAGTTCGCCCAACACGGCAAGAGCGGCACCTGGATGAGTGAACTGCTGCCGCATACCGCGAAGATTGCCGATGAAATTTGCGTCGTGAAATCCATGTATACCGAAGCCATCAATCACGATCCTGCCATTACCTTTCTCCAGACCGGCAGCATTCAAGCCGGACGTCCCAGTATGGGGTCCTGGATTTCTTATGGACTGGGCAGCGAAAACAAAGATCTGCCGACGTTTGTCGCCTTGACTTCGGGAGCCGGCGGTCAACCGTTGTACGATCGCCTGTGGGGGAGCGGTTTTCTGCCTACGAAACATCAGGGAGTGAAATTTCGTCGTTCGAGCGATCCCGTGCTCTTTCTTTCGAATCCTCCTGGCGTTGATCAGCAGGCCCGCCGCGAAATGCTGGATGATCTGGGAGAACTGAACCGGCTCTCTCTGGAACAAAAGGGAGACCCGGAAATCGCAACACGCATCGCCCAGTACGAATTGGCGTTTCGCATGCAGTCATCCGTTCCCGAACTGGCCGACCTTTCGCAGGAGTCGGCGGCCACGTTTGAACTGTATGGCGAACAGGCTAAACAGCCGGGCACGTATGCCGCCAACTGTCTGCTGGCGCGTCGTCTGGCCGAACGCGGGGTGCGGTTCATCCAGTTGTATCATCGTGGCTGGGACCATCATCTGAACCTGCCGAATAAAATTAAAGAGCTGACTGGAGAAACCGATCAGGCGACGGCGGCATTGATTCTCGACTTGAAGCAACGCGGGATGCTGGATGATACGCTGGTCGTCTGGGCCGGGGAATTCGGTCGGACCGTCTATTGCCAGGGCACATTGACGGCCACCAATTACGGACGCGATCATCATCCGCGCTGTTTCACCGTCTGGACTGCCGGCGGCGGGATGAAACCGGGAATCACCTACGGCGCGACAGACGATTTCAGCTACAATATTACCCAAAACCCCATCCCCGTGCACGACCTGAACGCGACCATCCTGCACTGCCTGGGAATCGATCATAAAAAACTGACTTACAAATTCCAGGGACGCGACTATCGCCTGACCGACGTGCATGGGGAAGTCGTGCAGCCATTGTTGAGTTAATCGATTTCTAATTGCAGCAGGTTTTAATGGCGAATACTGCATGGCATTGAATTCTCCCTCAGAGGATAGTGCCGGTTCCGGCTTCAGGTATTTGCATTTCTCCACTTCTTTCATTCTTCCTGAAAATAGATTATCTTTCACTGGAATAAAACTGACGCATCCCGTCAGTGTTGCTGCATATTTAAAATGGAATCGACTGTATGGACTTGTACCCCACGGAATTAAAAAAACTCGATGAAGACAACGCCGTACTCATCGGCTGGAATGACGGCCAGCGACGTCGTTACCTGTTTTCGTCATTACGCAAGGCGTGCCCTTGTGCCGCCTGTCGACATGAAAACTCGGAAAAAATGGCCGATCCCATGAAACTCACCCTCCTTTCCCCGGCGGAACTGCAGCCGATCAAAGTGGATAAGATGAGTCTGGCGGGCAATTACGCCTACCGTATCACCTTCAGCGATGGTCATAACACAGGCCTGTATACGTTCGAACTGCTCCGCGAACTCGGCGAGATTGTCGAATAGCAGCGCTGTATCAAAAAAAACTCCTTCCCGATTTTCAGCGATCAAATTCAACTTGACACCAACCCGCACTTCGCGAATATGCGTTTTATGCGTCGCGCGCGATGAACAACGATTTTCATCGTGAACAGCGCAACGTGTGTGGTTTTGGCTACTATCAAAATCGCTTGTTTTATAGAGTTTGTGAAAATGGTCGCCTGCTCTACTGCTGTTTGAGCACCTCGCATAAAACAACGATCGACACGGAATCGGACGCAAAGGTGAATCAACGACCCCTCTCTCAGTCTTATTGAAACGCGTATCCGGCTTGACCGCTCCGCGCCCTTCGCCACAATCGTGGCTCTGGAAACAAACGCGTTTCCTCCTGAGGCACCACAAGCAGATCCACATAATCACCGAACAGAACATGCCAGACTCCCCTTCCCTGAGGATGAAACAAACAGACCGGACAGCCGGAAAACGCAGCCGCCTCGCAGGCAATGCAAAACACGCCAGGAAGATGTTACCCGATATCACCAGCACGCCGCAGATGAAAATCCGGCACCAGTCGCTAACAGACGACGAACCATCAGGACAGAACTCTTCAGCGGGTTATTGAAGCGCAATCACGTTCAATAAAAAAACGGCGTCATAATCACACAAAATCAGGTGTCACTGTTGGCTTGCCAACAGTGACTCGTATTGAGCCGCCACACCACCATCAAACGGGATTCAATTCCTGGAAGCTTTGAGTCCTCTCTCTTTGAACATGGGGGCGGGTCAGAAAAGACAGCCATAATGTGCTGTGTGCGGGATCTTGTGTTGACGGTGGTATCATTAGTTAATAATATTTATGAAATAATCATTAATTAAGTGTTTTCATGCAAATTGATTTGATTATTTATAAGAAGCGTATTCATTCTTAAGGAAAAACACATGAAAGACACAGTTCGCTCGCCGCACTCTCCAAACCGCCCATTCATCAAACGGGGCTTCACACTCATCGAACTGCTGGTAGTCATTGCCATTATTGCCATTTTGATTGCCCTGTTATTACCTGCTGTGCAACAGGCCCGTGAAGCCGCACGGCGAAGTCAGTGCAAAAATAACCTGAAGCAACTTGGGCTGGCCATGCATAATTACCATGACAACTTCCTAATGTTCCCAACAGGCTATTTTGCAAATTCAGGTTATGTGATGGGGTGGCCTGCCCGTATTCTGCCTTATATTGATCAGGCACCTGCGTACGAGCAAATGAACAGTGATGGTGGAGCCGGTGGATTGGTTCGCCTGACCCCCTTTCGAAGCAGAAGCGCGCCGCACAACGGGAGAGACGCGAAGTATGGTCCGATTGCGGTGCTTTCCTGCCCTTCTTCAGAACTGGGGGAAACGGCTCCGACCAGCACGGGGAGCGGCGGTCCGTCTGAGCCGAGCGTAGGAGCATACGGGCATGGTTCCCTGCATTATCGTGGCAATTCGGGTTCGGTTGATGTGGGGCTGTTGTCTTCAGCAGCCGGCGCCAATCCTTACGCAACTTCGGGTGTGCTCTATCCAAGGCACACCACGCGCCTCAGAGACATCGTCGATGGAGCTTCTAACACATTCATTCTTGGCGAATATTCAAGTAAAATCGGTATCACCAGTTTAGGCGGTTTTGGAGATATCTATCCGTGGACCTGGGGCAGTTTCCTTTACAGTTATGCGGATAATGATTATCTCACACTCGATACAAAAACCACTCAATATTCGATCGGTTCTGGAGTCGTTAATTCGAATAGTGTCTCCTGGCGCAGTGCCCACACCGGCGGCGCCCATTTTCTGTTTTGCGATGGACGTGTCACTTTTTTGTCTGAGAGCACAGACCTCGGGCTGCTGAAAAAAATCGCCACACGCGCGGCGGGTGATATTCCAGGAGAAATCTAAGCCTGTTGTGATCAAAAAAATAGGACAACCCTGCCTGGTTCGTTTAGGGCAGGGTTATTTTTTATCAAATTCTCATGAGTGCTGTGCCACTGCTTTTAGATCAAGATCATGCCGCTGAGTCATGTGCGTCAACAGACCACGGGCAGCAACATTGCAATCTTTTATTTCAGGATCAGACAGTTCCTCCCTTTTGAAAGACAGATGATGAAATCGATCAAACCTGGTATTACGGTTGTCATATCGTGCCTGCTTTGCAGTTTGTTTTTTTCAGCCGCTGGTTGTTCCGGAAAATCGGATCAATTACCAACGGCGGAGGTAAGTGGTAAAATCACGTTCGAGGGGGAGCCGCTCCAGAGGGGAACGATTGTCTTTTTTCCGGAAAGTGGAAAAAGGAATGCCACAGGTGAAATTAAAGAAGATGGAACCTACACCTTAACCACCTACGAAAATGGAGATGGTGCCTTCCCCGGAGCGCACACCGTAACCATTATTTCAGAGCGTGATATGACAAATCTGATGCCGGAAGATGTGAAACCAGGTGAAAAAAACTGGCTGATTCCACCCAAATATAATCAAAGTAAAACTTCCGGCCTGACAGCAACCGTGAAAGAGAATGAAGCAAACGAAATTAACTTCGATCTCAAATAGTCTTGTCGTCTGAGCCATCCCGCCACGTCGCCCCGTAGCAGTGTCAGGAGTCCCACCGGCTGGGATTCCGGGAAGCATGGCGCTACTGGAACCATAAATTGAAACATGGCATCACAAACCGGGGCAGCAAAAACGCTATCACGTT
>CAXBFD010000064.1:0-36532 GCA_963974925.1 uncultured bacterium
AGATTTAGGATCTAGTGCCGCAAGGCGTGCAGGTTCAAGTCCTGTCATCCCCATTGCTGTTGTGCTGATTGTTGTTACGGCGATTTAAAAATGTGGCCTCTGAAAAAGTCAATCTAGTCACTTCTGCAGCGTGCCATATGCCCTTGAAACAATGCCTGAATTACTCGATCAACGCAATACGAATAAACAATCCAATTTGTCTGAGTGGTTGTGGGTATCCGTAAGGACCCTGATTAATTAAAGACGATGTTTTTGTTAATGGCCAGCCATGATGACGAACAGGCGGTCCGTCTCACTCCTTCGGGTTGTGAGACGGCTGTCTTTTTTTATGCGCAGGCCCGCACATTTCTTTATAAATATTCGGTGAAAATAGCTTCAGTGTTCACAGGAATCGAATGCCTCCGAATATTTGCAGGCTTACCCCTCAATTGAAAAATTTTCAAAATAGAATTGACAATATGAAATCACTCGCTAGTATCGCCGTTGCCATTAACTTAATACATCGTCACGCAGGCTGAGTCAGTCTGTTACCACAATTCAGATCCGAACATTCTCGTTTCTGCCGTGGGTGGCGATCGATACAAATTCGACCGTCGCCTAACTCCAATTGATGTTGAGGAGTAATGGCCGGCAAGTAACGGGAATTTTTTTATGCGCTGCTTTCACCGGATGCGCGTAATACTGCTGACACCCCTGGCGGGTTTTTCGAAACCTGTCAGGGGTGATTCTGCGCGCCTTGTTGCAAATGCCGCCTCTCTGATTGAATGCGATCGGTCACCAGCGAAGATGAGCTACGGAGAGACCTGATTTCTTCGCTGTCTGTTTTTTTCACAAGGAGAAAAACATGCAGCAGATCCGCAATGAAGATTGGTTTTGGTCAAATTTTCGAGACATGTACCTGCAGAGATTACAGGTGCATGGTAAAGACGAAGTTTACATCAATAATGCCCGCCGCGTCCTCGACCGGTTCGGTATGTACTGCAATCTCATTACCAGGCGTCTCTGTGAAATCACAGATCAGGATGTCGAGTTGTATTTAAAACTGCGAAAGGGTGATACCTGGCGGGGTAAACCGCTCAGCAATGTGACTCTGAATAATGAAATCGGTTTTATCAACACCTGCCTGGCAAAGGCCGGGCCGAAGGAATCTCGGGGACCGGGACGCAGCAATTTCGGCTTCATTCAAAATCCGCCTTATTGCGAATTTCTTCCGGTCAATGAGACCGATCCTCAAGTAATATCCGAAACCCAGATCCAGCAATTCAGCGAGGCCGCCGCGCTTGCACGGTCACCAATCGTAGAAGGATGCACCCCGGCCGAATTCTGGCGAGCTGCTTTGCTGCTGGGTTTAATCACCGGACTGCGCCGGAGAGGATTGCTACTGATTCAACGGCCTTCTGATCAGAACCTGATTGAAAAGCGGGAACTGTTCCTCCCCGCAAAATATCATAAGACCAGGACGTCACTCAGGATTCCGCTGGGATCGGTGGAAGTGGTCAACATATTGGCGAAGCTTCCCTCAAAAGAGAATGAACCGTTGCTGCCCTGGCGAAATTCCCGCACGGGGAAGCCGCTTTCCCGTCAGCACTTTTCCAACACGATGACCAGAATTCAACGCGAAGCCGGCATTCCGGAAGATCAGAGGGTCAAAACTAAGAACCTCCGCTCCACAGCCGCCACGATGATCGCCGAACAGATTGGAGATGATGTCGCCAGTAAACGCATGGGGCATGCTCCGGGTTCAAAAACATTGCTCACGAATTACAAAGCGAAACGTGTTTCAGACATCGACATTCGCGCCAGTGAAATCATGGGAGAACTCGTGTTGCCTCATGTGACTGGTCACGGTTTAAAAATCCATGTGGGAGCGTGACGCATGAAAACACACATAATCAAAATTCATCGACAGCCTGGCCTACCAATCGCCAGGTGCCAGCGTGGCGGCATACGGGGCCTGCTGGCGCGTCGATTCCGTGCGGGTGCAATTGAACCTGACACCCGCACGGCTTTTTCTACATTCAAAACCATAATTGGCAAGATGGCCCTCTTGTCAATGTCCGTGCGGGGTTTGTTGAGCGCTGGCTCCGCACGGACTGTTTTTAATCTGCGGGTCACCGGCTTGTCGCCGGCCGGCCGGGGAGCAAACACACATGATTCATTGTGCGTTGACTCATTCAGTCCCGGCCAGCCCGTTTTTCATACGACTGCGGGATGCGGGTATGTTGCCCGAAGGCTATGTGAAGTGGTCTCCTCACATCCCGCAGTCTTTGTTTTGTCTGTCTGAAAGGAAATTCAATGATGAAACTCGCAACACAAATCAAAAACGCAAACGCCGACTGCGATGCCTTCAACGCGAAGTACCCCGTTGGGACACGCGTGAAATATTGGAGCGGTGTGCGCGGCGGCAAACCTGATGGCGAAACCACAACCCGCTCGACTGCGAGCCTGGTCAGCGCGTGTGCTTGCGTCTGGCTGGAAGGCGTGCGAGGCGGAATCGCCCTGACTCACATTGAAGTCATTCAATAACCTTACAACTGTTGGAGCGTCGAAAGCCCGACGGGCAGTAGGCTTGACCGCTGGGAGAGACCAGCACTTTTTTGGAAGTCATTTTGAAAAACACGGAAGCGAAAAAACGCTTCCACAGTTTGAAGGGACTCACGATGTTTGGTTGTGAGAGACGAAATCGGTTGAGAATGCTACGAGAAATCCGTTCTATCCGTGACCGAATCGCAGCAACCGATAACGAGGGTGTTGCTGCTCATCAGCTGTGGCAGTATCCGAGAGTGACGGACTTAGAGCAGGAGTATGGCGGGATGCGCAAGGCTCGTATCCAAGTAAGAATGAGTGATGGTTGGGAGAAAGTCACTTACGACTATGACCGCACAGAGGCCTTGAAGGAAATGTCTGAAGCTGTCTACGAGCGATTGTCTGAAACCATGCGAAAAAACGCTTCCATCATTTGAAGGGAAAAGTCATGACAGATTTAGAATTTTTGACTCAGGCCGGGCATGTGCTGCGGGTGCTGCTGGACGGGGACAAGCCTGTGCAGCCGATTGACCTTGACCAGGTCAACGCCGTGCGACGGGAACTGGTGAAGCGGATCAGAGTGGCCAAACGCATTTCCGAAGGTCGAAAAGTTGGCAGTGCTGTTGTGGCAATTTATCCCGATGGCCGGACTGTTGAGGGGACGGTTTCTGAAATGGGCTACGAATATGTGACGGTCGACAAAGCCCATGGCCGGGAAATGTTTCACAAAAATGATGTCTATCTGAATCCGGAGCAGATCAATGAATGCTCTGGCGTCGCTGCCGAGCGATCGCGGCACGTATTGAAACGGGAACACTATCCGCTAACGCCCCGGTTTTAAAAGGCCGGAATCAGCTTGTTAGCCCGTTATGGTAACACGCTAACAACCATTCATCAGAACGGAGTCACGATGCAAAAATCAACGGGACAGGACACAAAGCAGATCAAACTCGCGCCGAAACAGCAGCGAGTTTATGATTTCATCTGCCAGTATCATGCGGAACGGGGACGCGTGCCGAAACAACCGGAGATTTCTGAGTTCATGGAATTTCCGTACGCTGCGAGTGTCTGGGTCATTCTGACCGCACTCGTGAAAAAAGGCCTGATCTGTCGTCGGGAAGGCAGACGGGGTTACTGGATGCCCGGCGATCCGGCCCTGAATGAGATCGCAGACAAGCCTCGCACGCAGACCGGCGGACCTGCAGTAACAACGCAACCAGAGCCCGAGCCGGCCGGTAGCCAGGCAGGCCGGCTCGGGCAGGGCAGCACGGGTGACGAGTTCCAGTATATCCGGCTCGGGATTGGTGAAGCGGCGACGATCGGGGACGTGTATATCGGCCTGGTCCATGTCGAGACGGACAAAGAAGTCGCCGCACTCGAAGTCATTGCCCCGGCGTCGATGGGAGTACTCCGCCGGGATGTCTCTTCCGACCTCGATCAGCCACAGCAACCAGGGCAAAACGAGATCCTGCTCCGCTGCATGGAAAAAACCATCGAGTTAATGGCCACGGAAATTTACCGGCTCAAGGAAGCCGGCATCCAATCAGCTGGAAAGGGGCAATTATGATTACAGAACAGGAAGTGATCGGCATTTTGGAAAAACATGCTGTGCGGTACTTCATCACTCTCTTTGGTCGAGTAGGCAACAGTCAGTACTGCAGCATGCTGCTGGACGGTCAGCTGGTCACGCTCAACACGACGTTGAAAATGATGTTGATCGGTCCTGCCGGGTCTAAGCATCTATCCCTCACCTGGGATGACTGGTTTCGCTTCGATGAAACCGACATCGAGTACCGCGGCGTCGATCTGGAATGGTGGAAGAAACACAAGCCAGTCCTGCAGGAGCTGGTCCAACTCATTGAATCAAATGTCACACGGGGTCCGTCCAATTGTCGGCCGGATGTCTGCCCCTGAGTAAATCAAAGCCTGCAATTAATGCGGCATTACCAAACCGGTTTTTAAGGAGAAAAGAACTGTGGAAACAAAACAGGACACCAAACAGGCGGCAGAGCAGATTTGTGACGCCTTCAACGCCAAGTACAAAGTCGGCACTGGTGTTGAATACGACATAGGCACACTGGTTGAGACCACCACACGCTCAGCTGCCTGGCCGCTCAGCCGTATCCCGACCATTCTGCTGCACAACGTGATGGGGCCGGTCCCTCTCGAATACATCAAGGTGGTCGAGCCCATCGATCACTGATCGTTTAATGGATTTTCAGTTCTCAGGAATTCAAGGAAGGAAGATTACCCATGTTAGTTTTGAGCAGAAAAAAAGATGAGTTGATCGACATCCCCGGCGTCGGTTCTCTGATGGTCGTGGAAATACGCGGTGACAAGGTTCGGCTGGGCTTTGACTTTGATCCCAGCATTAAAGTTTACCGACATGAAGTGTGGTTAAAGATCCAGCATCAACAGCCTATGGAGGGGGAACCCAATGAAGAAACAGCAGACGTTTCTAATTGAGATCGACGACGATCAGCTCCGCAGTCTGTGCGAGAGGCTTCCCCTGGAAGAGACAGACCGGAAGATTGCATACGCGCTGGCCACACTCTGCGCCCGAGTCGGTGCCTACACTCCCGCGCGGGGAGTGGGTCAACGCGAGATCGCCAAGATAGCGGGACTGGGTGTCCGGACCGTGAAACGCCGGCTCCCTTATCTGATCCGTTACGGCATCCTGTCAGTCGATCGATCTAATGGCCGCAGCAACTGCTATCAGTTTGACCTGCACATGCTGCTTGATGCGCCCGCATCCACTCACGATCTGTATGGGTACATCAAACAGCGGCCAACGGCATCAGCAGAAAAGTCTGAACCAAAAATCAATGAACGGCAACGGCTGCTGTTCGTTGATGCGGACGAGGTTGAACCCACCGTCCCCGCAGCAGAGGAAAAGTGCTCTCTGCTGTCACGGATGAGCGGGGCGGTGGTTCAATTCACAAAGCGCATGTTTACTAACAAAACGTCGGCCACGCCTCACGAACCGGGGCCATCGTCTCAGAAACCGGTGCCAAACCGGGGCCACGTTGATCCGAACCGGTGCCAAACCGGGGCCACGCTCGAAAATGCCAGCGCTGAACCGGGGCCATCTGAAATTATCGGCGCCGAAACCGGGGCCAAACCGGGGCCAACTGGTGTTCAAAGTAGTGGCGAACCGGGGCCAAACCAGTGCCAAACCGGGGCCAACGCGCCTACAGTACATAAGCATAATACATACCATTCAAACAGAAAAAATCTAAAAAAACACATTAACATAAATTCCACATCTACATTCCATAGGGAGGAGGATGTAGATGTGGAATTAGATTTTTTTGAGACGGAAGAAACGCCGCCCCTCGACTGGAGCCTTCCGCCAAGCACGACCCGCAAAAACTCTGAGCTACCCCCAGGCGAACGGAAAATCATCTGGGGACGGGACGTGCGGGAAGATGATTTGCAAAACCCGCCGGCACTCCAGGAACTTTACGAGGTTGCCGTTGAGCAGGGTTTTTTTCTGGTCAGCGAAGCGGCCCGCCGTAATTTTTTCGCCCTGGCGCATTACGTTTGTCGCCAGAAAAAAGTCCGGTCGAAAGTCGGGTTGTTTTCCTCCCTGGTCGATCGGACTTCCAAAAGCAAAATCAATTGTGAGTGGGAAAAGAACCTGTCTTTTGATGATGACAAATGGGCCACTGGGGCCATCAACGATTATGACCATCCTCCGTATGAAAGGAGCTGAAACGCATGGCCGCAACTGCTACCGCCGCCGAAACCGAAACCGATTTAAATCTGAATTTCGAACTGATCGAAATCGGAAATCTGAAACCATCGAAAACGAACACGCGGACCACATTCGAAACAGAAGACCTGACGAAACTGGCCGCCAGTATCAAACAGCACGGTGTCCTGCAGCCGTTGGTGGTTCGCGTGTGTGCAGACGATGCAGACTGCTTTGAAATCATCGCCGGCGAGCGTCGATTCAGGGCAGCCAAACAGGCAAAGCTGAAATTGATTTCCTGTCGGATCGTCCAATGTGACGACGTCGAGGCGGTCGAAATCCAGGCAACCGAAAACCTGGACCGGGTCGACCTCAACCCGATCGAGGAAGCATACACCTGGCAGAGTCTGCTGGACGTGACCGGTTTAACTCAGGCCAAACTGGCTGCCCGTTACAAGCGGTCACAGGCACACATTGCGAATCGATTGCGTCTGATCAAACTTCCGGAAGAATGGCAGCAGAAGATTGTGGACGAAGAGATACCGGCAACGTTCGGTCGTGACCTGGTCTCCTGGGTGAAGTACCCGCAAGTGCTGGAAGCACTGCCAAATGAAATCCAGAACGCCAAAGAGCGTTGGAGTGATGATCACGAGATGACCATGCCGGACTTCCGTGACGCTCTGGAAGAGGCCTTGTATGGTGCCAGTGTTTCTCTGCGTGATGCTGAGTTCTCCTTTACCGACGAACTCAGGGAGCAGCTGCAGGTCGAGAAAGTTGACGACGGCCATTATGGAGAACGGGCCTTTAACGTCGAGCTGTTTGAAAAACTGCAGGCGGAAGCGAAAACCGATCAAAAGAAATTCATGGAGTCGAAAGGGGGCGGGAAATCGAAGCCGGGAAGCGGAACCCTGTTCGATCTCGATGAAGAGGGGGGAGTCGTCACCCGCGAAGTCCGGATGCCCGAACAAATCGAGGCCGACATTGCGCACGCCGAAAAGGAAGGCCAGAAAAAGCGGAAGGAACTGCTGGATCGAAAATATGCCGACTGGAAATGTGCCTGGTACCAGGAAGCGATCGGTCAACAGCTGGACCATCGGAAACCTTCAGACGGGTTTCTATTCAAGCTGCTTTTGTTTTATTCCGTGACCACAGACTTCGGCATCAATGATTTTCGCGGCAGCCGGCTCGCGGAGAGCGTGAAGACCTGGGGCGGCAAAATCAGAGGAGAACGTTATCAGTTCCGGGCGAATGCCTGGGAAGGGATCGGTTCCATCCAGGCTGCCGGCAAAGAACTGGCCGCCACAACGCTGGCCGGTTATGTCCGGATTCCGATCGAGCACAGCGCGTTCAGTCATTACCAGATCGGTGAAATCGCCAAGGAACTGGCTATCGATATCGAGGACGAGTGGAAACTCACGGAAGACTTTCTTCAGCTGCACACCAAACCACAACTGCTCGACCTGGCACGCGAGTGGAGCTATCCAATGGACGATCTGGATGTACTGAAACGGGATGATCTGATTGAGAGCATGTTGGTCATCGAAGATCAGTTACGTCTGGTATTCGATGAGGAAAAAGACGCCAAGACTGAACCGGCAAAAGCCCCCAAGGCCCTGGTCAAGGTGAAACTGCCGAAGTGATAAGGAATTGAGATTGTGGTTGTGAATGAGTGCCGGCGGGAACATGTTTCGAACGGTGATGTTTTGCTGGATCAGTGGGACCAGGCAGCGGTTCGTGCGTTGATGGATGCGGAACTGCTCCTGCCGGTCAGCTCCGGAGATTTTATTACCGTTATTCATCAGCGTCCCGACCTGGAAGGCCACTTCCACGGTCTGGAGAACGCGTGGGAATCGTCGAGACGATTACACGCCACGATGATCAAGTTACAAATTTTAGGACTGGTCGATCCAAAAAAGGATTCGAGCAGAAAGGATGGAACGTGAAAATCGAACGCATTTACCTGGACATGGACGGTGTGCTGGTCGACTGGTTCGGGGGCATCTGCGATCTGATGCAACTTGACCGGGTCTGGCTCGAGCAGTTTTGGATTGATGGAGCAAACACGGAGCAGACGCTGAAAATCGACCAGGAACACATGTGGAACCTGGTGAACCGCCACGGCTCGGACTGGTGGGCACACCTGAATCCGTTGCCCTGGACTACGGAACTGCTGGGCCTGTTCGCGGAGACGTCCGCAGAGATTTCGATTCTGACCTCTCCCGCGAATTCGGATTACGCGGCGACGGGGAAAATTCGTTGGCTGAAACATTACATGCCCTATTACGTGGATCGGATACACCTGACGGCGCAGAAACACCACGTAGCGCGTGAGGGGGTTCTGCTGGTCGATGACAGCGATATCAATTGCGAGCGATTTATTGCCGCTGGCGGGGAAGCGGTGCTGTTTCCTCAGGTCTGGAATAAGAAACGGGTTTTTTCCAGCTCGCCGATGCAGAGTGTGCGGGCTCAACTGAAGGCTTTAGGCGTCACCGGATTATTTCCTGAGAAATAATTCATACAGAACAGGGATAGTGTGATGGGACGGATCTCAATTGATTTGAAAGAGGGGGAGGGCGTGGCCGTGTATATGTCCTGCACGATCAAGATCAAACCAAAGTCGCGAAAAGGCCGGAACCGCCGGCGCTGTGTGATCCTGTTTAACGGACGCGGGAAGGTCCGGAGAATCAAACTGCCTCAAGAGGCAGAAGGGGGAAACGATGGGGATTGAAAGTAATCAGAGAAGAAAAAAATGCAACATCGACTGTGAGTGCAAAGATACCGGTTTTGTCGAGGTCCATAACTTCGGGCTGTTCTGCTCGCAAGCGAAAACCATTGCCATCGTCTGCAACGGGCCAATGGGAGAAGCGATCAACAAAGGCCGCTCGCCGGCGAAACGGTCGCCGGTTTACGATCCGGACACCATGTACCTGGTCGGCGAAGTTATTCCCAAAATGCAAAAACAGATGTTTTGAAAAAGAGATTGCGTTTACGTCGTTCCGAATTTTTGAAATGAGGGAGTGGGAAATGGCTTGTCTAAATGATACGGACGGTGACGGTGATTGTCACCTGTGCGTGAATCGCGGCGGTTGCTTCCTGGATCGGTGCTATTACTGCGATGATCCAGCGATTCAAGGTCAGATTACATGCGGTTCAGAAAAGTGCCTGCAGATCGATCGCGAGATGGAAGAAGAGCGAATTCGGTTTGAGAAGGAAGAAGTCAGGAAGGCGCTGAAGGCTGCTCTGGAATGCCGGTGTAAGGATGATGGGGAATACGGTCTGAACAGTCTGCAGCGATGGTTTTATACCGTCAAACTCTTGCTGTGCGTCCTGTTCAGACTCAGACGATGTCAAAGGGATTGCGAGGAATGCCCGGTCAATGTCTGTTGCTACTACCACTCAAAAACATATGGCGGATGGCAGGCCGGCTACATCGTCGTGGGGCATGGTGTATTTAAAAGCTGGTTTTATGACCTGGAAAACGATGGCGACTCGTCAATGTGAGTTAACGCCGTTCCGAATTCACGAATTGAGGGAGAATCGTAACATGAGACCAAAAGTAAACCAGGCTGAAAAACAACGAAGGGTCTGCGCCCGTTTTAATTACCTGTATCCAGTCGGCACACTTGTGAAATATTGGGCCGGTTTTAAAGAGGGTGAGCCGACGGGGACCGCAAAAACAACATCAGAAGCCTTTATGCGTAGTGGTCGGAATGCCGCCATCCGGCTGGATGGTCAAGGCGGTTATATTTTGCTTTCACATATCGAACCTGTCGAGAGTAAAGGGTTCAAACCCAGATGATCTACGTAGACGATTGTAAAAGTGGTCCGTTCGTTTGAATCTGCCGTCAAGTATTTCGCGGAACCGGGGGACGGGATGAAGCTCACACGGATCGAGAAGCCGAACGGGCAAGAATTGTTTTAGGAGGAACGACTATGACAGCAACCAGCAAATGGAGAGGACACGCAATCTGTTACAACCAAGATCAGGGAGTCTGGATCTATGTGGATACCGGTCAGCCTGTCGAGCAGTGGAAGAACCGTCCCTGCGGCGACTGTGGTCTACATAATACTCCAGAAGGGCATGATGGTTGTCTGGGGACGTTACCAGGCGTGCGGAATGCCTGTTGTGGTCATGGTTGTGTCAATGAGGCGTTTATCCAGTTTGATGATGGTAGAGAAGACAGGGGCTGCCTCGCGGTGGCCGAGTTCAGGCGTTTACTCAAATCAGAACTGAAACCACCGGTCGCCTGATGGTCGGCATGGAATTGTTTTAACTGGAATTCATTTTGAAAGGTGAGCAAGGTGACGAAATTTGGGCAGTCAACATCCGTGCCGATTGAGAGGTCAATGCAGGAGATCAAAAAGATTCTCAAGCAGAACGGCTGTGAGAGAATTCAAGCGTATGACGATGATGACAATGGATATGGATTCCAGTTCATCTACGGCAACAGATCGATTCGTTTTGGCATCAAGTATCCAAGCATGGACGATCGTGATATCTGCAAAACTGAAACCGGAAAGGGTCGCACGCTGGCACAGATTGAAAAGGCCTACGATCAGGAAGTTCGGCGTTTGTTTCGGGCCCTGTTGATGTGCCTCAGGATGAAATTTGAAATCGTGAACTCCGGCATTTCCTGTTTCGAAGATGAATTCATGAGTCATACCGTTGACCCGAATTCCAACCAGACCTACGGCACAATGCTTCAGCCATTGATTGAAGAACGTCTGGCCGGAATCGACACCAGGCCGACTTTGTTTCTGCCAGGGCCGAATGATTAGATGATTGTCCGGACATTATTTTAAAACCACATTCAGAAAGGTGATGACATGATCGAACAGTGTGAAGGATACAAAAAACTGCAGGCCGCAATTTTGGATGACACCAATAGCGGTCGCACCGAAGAAGAACGGGCGTGTATGTCTTCGTGAAATCGGAGCTGAAAGGCGAAAACATTTTTAAGCCGGTGGCGTGGGAGCAACCAGCGGAATTGGGAATATTGGTTTCCTGATCATTGAGAGAATAATTTTTGGAATATTTGACACCACATTTGGGCAGGAGAAAGTTATGGAAACAATCAGGCTGGTATTTGATAGGGATCAGCACAGCCTTTTGCGGCTGGCAAGTGGTAAAGTGATCGGTGATTGTACGGCCGGTCTGAATGACGAACTGAATGTGGAGCTGCATGATCTGCCGAAAAGCAGGATGTCGATCGAGCGGCAAGATGAAGTCGTGAGGGCGTGCCTCATGTGCAAGACCACTGGGCAATGGGGTGAGTTTGAATCACTGGCCAGTAAGATTCTGTTGGAGCAACTCGGGCTCGATCCGGACGCGCTGTCGCCGCCTTGTGAGCCACAGGAAACACCACAATGATTCAGCCGAAAAACCAATCAACTGCGGGCAGTCCAGATCCGCCAATGAATCAATACTGTGTGTATGGACCGGGGACGTCTGATCTGCCTGGCGTGTATGTCTGCAGGCGGTTTGAAATTTACCCCTGTCAGCTGGTCGCGACTCCGGATCATTGGACTGGCAAATCCCTGGACGAAGTCAGACAGAAAATTCCAGAGGGCCTGTTTTGCCTTCCCCGGTTTCCGGAAGATGATCCTAATATTATTGAGGTGTGGTTATGAAAGAGAATGAATCAAAGTCGCCAGAGTCGTCGAAGCATTGCTGCTGGTATTGTGGTCGTGAGACTTCCGATCCCCGTCTAGTGTGTGATCTTGAGAGCTGCCAACAGTTTGATCGTGAGCTAATGGCCGACATGAAACGGTGTGGACGGCGGAAGTTCAAAGCCGGCATGCTGGCTGCCCTGCAGCAGCGGTGCAAACCCGATGAGGAATGGCCGTTGAATCGTCTGCAACGCTGGTTTTATACCGTGAAGCTGCTTCTCTGCATTCTCTTCAGGTTGTCTTATAAAGGTGACAAGACGTTTCCCGACAAGGTGACCGTTGCCCTGTTCGACGATGATGAGAATTACTGGTCATTGTGGTGGATGAGTATTGATGTCGGACATGGTCTATTCTCCGGTTGGTGGTGGGATCTTGATAGTCATTAAGAATCAATCGGTGTAAGAAGCCAAATACTGCTATTTGAAAAAGCTGAGACACTGTAGAAAAATCGATATGGATGTGGGACGATCTATAATCGCATTACATCACTCGACCAAATGACGGGTATTGACGGTAGTGCTTCATGTAGCTTGTCAAAAGCTTCATTGATTGACCATACTTGTCATCAAACTGAAAACCCAATTCATCCTGAATTGCTTTTGCATCATTCTTATCCTTCATTAAGTGATTGATCGTCAATCGCTCTTTGTTCGATAGGTGTGGAACATTTACTTCAAAGACAGAATTCCAATCTGTAGAACGGAATGGCCAGCCCTGATAACCGGCATCATTTTCGATCATACTAACTAATTTTTCAGAGCAAATAATTATCGTCAACGTTAGCATCTGGTGCTCACTATCTTTGTACCTTATCCCCAATAAAGGCAATGGTACAAACTCTGAATTCTCTGTTGCTTTGAGAGCCGCAATCCGAATAGACTGCGTGAGAAGTTTCGCAAAGCCATTTTCATTTAAATGATCTCGCTGAATCCCTCCTAGAGGTACATATTCACTCAATTGCTCTGTATACTCAGAAATAAGCATTCTCTCAAACCTGACTTCATTGAGATTCGTATACTCTGATCTCTTAAGTAAGGACTGGTAATTAGCATTTAATGTAATTTTTATTACATCGCCTTCAGTAAGCTTTGTAATCAATGATTGGTACTCTTGAAGCTGTTCATGACGACCATTCGCATCTGCATAGTCAAGCCAGATAATGAAACGTTTATTATCGTGCTCCCCGGCAAATGCATCGAAGTTAGTTATGAATTCGCCTGATGTTTCGTTTAGGCATTTTATGAAGCCATAAGGAGTATTGAATTTTTGTCGCATCCACGTCTGTTCGTCTGATTCCAATGAGACCATGCTCTCAATCGCAAAACGATCATTGATCTGTTTGAAATCTTCGAGAAATGGTCCTCCCATAGAAATGTAGACATATTCTGACTGACCATTACATACACGCACAAAGTCGAGGACGTCGAGAAACAGCTGTCGTTCCACAAATTTATTTGTGCGTAACTGGTATGGAACCCGATTCCCACTCATTCTCCAGCCTCTTTGGCACGTATAAGCGATTCGTCAAAGCACCGTCGGCCTACATCACTACGATCTGTCGTTGAGTTTCCAAAGTAATACTCCGAAATCAACGCTATTTCTGCCTTGTCTGCTAAAAAACACAACCTTGCCTGTCGCTCTTTCTCAACAGGTTTGGGAAGATTTGGTGAATAGAACTGGCCAGAACCTTTGTCCTTGAATCGCCGGATTGAGTTAAGCTTTGATTTATCAACTGCTTTTAGTAGTTCGGTTGGTTTTCGAGACACTAGTGAGTCAAAATCCTTCTTGGTCTGGTCTTCACGGCGTTTCCAGTCATTAGTAAAGGATGTAAATTTCTTTAAACCATCCTGCATAAACTCCAAGACGATATGGTACACATCGGAAGATGTATCGATTCCTCGCTTCGTAGTATTAAGCGGGAGTTTCATCGAATTTTTACTACGGAACGACACGACACCGGCAATGGAAATAAATTGATTGTGAAAACTAGGTACACCACGAGTTCCCCATCCTGTCTTTGGCGTTTTATCATTGTAGAGGACAACCCGCTCATTACAAATTATTGTCCATCCTGCGTGATCTCTGGTGCTTTTTAGGAGAGATTCTTCGAGTTCCTGCTCTTTGATGAGTGGGCGATAGAATCCGACAGTTAATTCAACTTGAACATCATCGAATTCTCCTACAAAGATGTAAGGCTCGATCTGCGGGGATTTATCTCTCTTGTTGATTTTTGGGGTAAGTACAGATAATTCCACAGGATTAATCTTAGTACCATTGAGAGAGACTCGAAATCCCTTCTCAAGTAAAAGTGCGTAATGCCGTTCGATTTCTTTGCCTAGATCCTCTAGGAACGTAGCACTCTTCTGAAATTGATGTCGAATCCCTTTGTGCAATTCCGTCACAACAATTTTTGTACCATTTTCTTTGAATTTTTGAGTCTTCGGTGTTTTGGATAGTTCAAGATTCCAGTTACTATCTTCCTGAAGCCATTCCGGTGTAATTTCTACTTTATATTGGCCGGATTCTGGTTGAGACGTGACGACACATCGTTCTCCCATTTTAAACACAGCCCTTTTCATTCCGATACCATACATCCCGACTGTCTCAACATCAGCATCTCGCTTGAGATCAGGGCGACCGAGCATGAAGGCATATTCTTCAGCTATGTCCTGGGGAATGCCACCGCAGTTGTCCCAGATTTCAAAGCAGTCTGGCTTTGCGATAATTTTTGCCCAGAAGCCATCGTAAGGTTTCCCGTTACCGCTTCTACCGGCACGTGAGTCTGAATCATTCATGCTGCGGACGATTCCATCCACGCAGTTGTCAAGGAGGTCAAGAATCGCGTCTGCAAGATCTATATCGCGTGTTAACATACGCACGAAGAAGGCTTTAGTTGGGCCCGCTTTGACTTGTATTGGTTTTGCCATGTTTGATCATCCTAATTTTGATAGCGATTCAGCTATCTTTTCTGCAACAGCCCGAGCAAGTAAAGGTGGTACAGCATTTCCAATCTGACGAAAACCGTGCCAACGTGTTTCGTGGAACTGAAACCAGTCAGGGAATGAATGTAATCTTGCAGCTTCTCGTGTTGTTATGCAGCGTGGAATTGATGGATGAATTGGTCTCGGAGCAGTATGGCTGCCACGATCAGCACCCGTCCCGGCTCTTAATGTTGGAGCCACACCTTCCCAGGATAGTCGTATGTATCGGCTTACAGGTTCTGCGGTACCTTGTTTTGTCTTTTCGAACCGGCAAGTAATTGTTTTGGAGTGTCGAGTCTTAAGGCAACCTGTAAGTCGATTGTGGTGAATTTTACGAGGCACTGAGAGGTCGCTTGAGCAATGGACAAGTCCGCGCATCGTTTTTGCATAGATACTCTGTGCTTCAGGAAGCTCACCATCAAAAACATCGCACTCAAAAAAATGATCAGAGTCCTCGACAAACTGAAGATCAGCTATTGCATCTCGGACGACTGTCCGTTGAATTGTACGATTTGCATTCAGGCATATGTTGGGGTACTGCGGCTCAGGAACGTCTTTAAGGTGCCCGAGTATGATTGTACGCCTTCGTCGCTGAGGAATTCCGAAGTCTGCAGCATTTAGTACGCGAATGGGTTCGACGACCTCATACCCAGCCTTCTTAACTCTTCGTAGAAAGGAGTCTAGTATGGGTCTTGAGTGCTCTGTCATTAGTCCTTGGACATTCTCCATGACAAAGTATGATGGACGGAATTGCCTTACGAGTCTAGCAAAATCGAAAACCAGAAGGTTTCGCTTGTCATTTAGATCACGTCTTCCACCAACCGAGAATCCTTGACAAGGTGGACCACCAAAAACGACATCGATTTTCCTGCGCCCAATCCGAGCAAGCTTTCTAAGTTTGGCATCGTCATTCTTTGAAAGGTCTGCTTTGAACGCTTTTGTGGTAGGGAAGTTCAGGTTGTGGGATCGTACGTTAAATTCTTCAGCATCAAACGCTGCTAGGACATTAAATCCAGCTTGCTCAAACCCGAGTGACATTCCACCAACTCCACAAAACAAGTCTATTGCAGTTGGTTGTCTATTCATTGGTATCTCACTCTAAAGCACCTTTAAACATAAAAACATATGAGTAGTAATCGGACACGAATCATCACCGCTGTATGTTTCCATAGTGGCTGTGGTTTGTAGGGGTTAAGGGGGATGCAACAAGATCTTTAAACTCTGATTGTACTAAAAACACCTCTGGTGGTTACTATAAAATTCGACTTAATTTATTTCCCAGGAAATATTTTCCTTTTTTGTTGAAAAGAGTATTGACATAGTACCAATTTTTGGTACCATTGCCTGTGTAAGGTTTAACTCTGTTTCACACGAAAGGAAAAACAATGAAACGCTTCGTCACTTACCTGCCACTCAATGACAACGACGGGAACGCTTTCCCTCAGTCCGTCATCGATGGCATCATCGAAGATCTCTACACGATCTTCGGTGGCTGCACAGTCGGTTCTGTCGGAACCGGTTACTGGAAAGACGGCGAAACACTGTATGTTGACAAAAACATCAGTGTGACCGTGGCCATCGATGAGAACAGCATCGAACTGGCAAAAACCAAAGTCATCGAATACGGCAACCTGTTAGGCCAGGAAGCCATGTACTTCGAACTGATCGATTCCAATATCGAATTTCTCAAGTGATCCCGAGAGGGGCGGGAAACCGCCCCTCATTTTATCAAACCGAAATCAGGTGACAAAATGAACGCGAAACTGACCAAAAAACAGAAGTACAAAAAGATGATTGACACGGCGCGGGAACTGGCTCCGACGTGCAGTGACTGGATGAGCTTCCATAACCAGCTGTTCGGAGTGGGGGGGCTGTTCGGAAAACTCTTCACTGAAATTCCGGAGCGGGTTGAGTTCATGGAGTCGCCCGAACATGAAGAAATTAAACAGCTCAAACAGGAACTGCAGAATCAGAAAGAAGTCCGCTTTAACCTGCGGATTCCGAAACAGGTTGACGATCAGCTGCAGGCGGAAATGAAGGCCCTCGGAATCAAAAGCAAAAACGAGTTGTGCATCATGAAACTGGCGGCACCTGCTGAAGCTGTGGTATAATTACCCTGCCAGGTGCGCTGCAATTCCTTTCGTGTGATAAGGGGTTAAACCTTACAACAGCGTACCTGGCTTTTTTTACGTACTGAGAGAATGTTTGTCCGTTCCTGTTTGCGAGACAGGAGCGATTTTAAAAGGCTGCGAATTAAAACGATGAAAGGCTGCGAAAATGAAAACCGATCTGCGCGAGGACATCAACAATCGACTGATTAACGCCATTGAAGCGGGAACACTCCCCTGGAGAAAACCCTGGATCTGCGATCCCAACGCGGGAACGCCGGTCAACGTCGACAGTCAGAAACGATACCGGGGCATCAATACCTGGCTGGTCGATCTGACGGCGATTGAAAAGGGCTTCCAGTCCCGCTGGTGGGGGACTTACAAACAATGGCAGGAAAGAGGCTGCCAGGTCCGGAAAGGGGAGAAAGGAACCCGGATTGTGTTCTACAGTTTCGTGTCTCAGAAAAACGAATCTGAAGAATCAAACGAAACGGAAGAGGGGGAAGCCGGCGGCTACTGCTTCCTGAAGCAATACACGGTCTTCAACGCCGAACAGGTCGACGGGGACAAGATTGACCGCTGGCGCGTCTCCGCAAATCCGGGGGACTATGTCCAGGAATGGGACGATGAACCACTGGCGGAGGCCGTCGCCCAGGCGACCGGCGCGGAAATCAACGTCGGTGGTGAAAGTGCCTACTATGATTTCAACACCGATGCCGTTACGATCCCGGAGAAGTCCCGCTTCGATGCGGCCGCCGATTATTATTCGGTGCTGTTTCACGAGCTCTCACACTGGACGGAACGCCGCATCGGGTTCACGTCTGAGGATCTGAAAAAACGGGTGTATGCCGTCGGGGAACTGTTCGCAGAAATCGCGGGCTGTTATGTCTGCAATGATTTAAGGATTCCGAACCGCATAGACGACAGTGCCGCCTATCTGGAAAGCTGGCTGGAGCGGTTGAAGGCGGACAAACAGCTGATTTTTACCATTTCGAAGTGGAGCAACAAAGCCGCCGATTTTATCCTTGGTGGTGAGCTTGGAGAGACGGTAGAATCTGTTGACCATCGTCAGTTTCATCAGGTATGAAAAAACGCCCCGAACGGAAAAGGCTGCGAACCAAAACCGGACGGGGCTTACCTGATCAGGCTGGCCTGATTATAGTCAGCAGCCCCAGTGAATTCTATGTCCAGGAAATGACAATGAAAAAATTAACTCCCCGACAAAAACAAATCATCAGTTACATTCGAGTTTTCAAAGCGAAGACGGGCCAGTCTCCAACTGTTCGGGAGATCGGCAATGCGTTTGGCATGAAGTCAACCAATGGCGTTTCCGATCATCTCAAGGCGATCGAGGCGAAAGGCAAGCTGAAACGGTTTGAGTTCATGCCGCGCGGCATTGAAGTTGTGGACGATTTGCGAATACGGTACTGCGGGGAAGTTCAATGAAACACAGCCGAACATTTGGGACCAAAGTCCAGTAATTTTATTTATCATTACCACAGATTGAGAGGGGACTCAATGGGGATTGTCGCCGATGCGAAAGAGATTGCGGAGTTGATCAAGAAATATAATGATCAAGAATTATACGAGAGAATTGTAAATTTAAGAGATGAAATTTTAGATCTGAGAGAAGACAACATCTTATTAAAGGAAACAGTGAAAAACTTAGAAGTATCACTGCAAACAGACAGACAATTAGTTAGAAAGGGTAATGTCTACCTTCTGAAAGATGACGTTGAAAATGAGAGAATAGAGGATGTTGATACACCTTGGTTCTGTATGTCCTGCTGGGATTACGATAGAAAACTGGTTAACGTTTACAAGTGTGATGGTGGATTGAAATGTAACATATGCAGTGCCAGAAACAATAACTCTTAATTCGCTAATCGAGATATACCAGATTGAATTATGTTGGATTATGAAAAGGTATAAGTGATCACGGAACCTTTTCTCTTGACGTCTCCCTGACTGGTTGCAATTATATATCCAACTAAACCGCACGAGTGGTCGAGTTTTCGACTACAGGGCTTTTGACTCAAAGGTCTGCGGTGTCTGGCAGGTGTGCTTTATGCGCCCCTGTCAGGCACTGCAGGCCTTTTTTTATGCGCGGAGTGGAGCCAGGGATGTTTGAAAAGTTCGGTCCTGAAGAATGGACAGTCTTTATTGGCGTGATCGGCATCATGTTTACGCTGGCCGGTGGGACGTTCACTGTTGGCGTCTATATTTTGCGTTACATCATCGACGTAGAACGGAATACGTCGTCATCAGCTGCCTCTCTGGAGTCGCTGAAGTCCGACAACGATAAAGATCATGAAGTAATTCATGATCGCATTGATGGTGCTATCATCACTCTCAATCAGCATGGTAATACGTTGGTTGAGCATGGCCTCGAAATCAAGGGCCTGAAGGGGGCTGCAGGTGGTTGAAATTACAAACGCCGATCTTCCGGAATCGCTCTTCCAGAAAATGGAAGGCCCTGTTCCGATTGAGACCTTCAAGTCAAACGGTTGCAGCAATGCGCCGGATGAATTCGGTGGCGTCGACCTGCGACCGGCCTGCCACTTTCATGACTGGGCGTATCTGCTGGGCGGATGCAAGAAAGATCGCAAGCGAGCCGATCAGCAGTTCTACCGCAATCTGCGGGCCTGCGACCTGGGAAAATTCATGGCCGGCATCTATTACCGGCGCGTGCGACTGTTCGGGATTGGTGCCTTCAGCTGGCATCATGGCAAAGTGCCGAATAATCCCTGGCATTACACCCTTCTATTTTTTGAAAGATATGTGAAATGGTAAAAGCTCTTGCTGCTCTCATTGTGCTGTTGACGGCTTCTATGCTGCAGGCTCAAACATTCGCGCTCAAAGTGTTTTCCCGTTCCTGTGATCAGAATTCATGCCGGCAGATGATTGGATACGGAACAGCCTGCTACCTGGGCCAGATTGATGATCGGTCCGTATTCGTGACTGCTTCTCACAACCTGGACAATGCAACTCACTCGTTTATTTATGATGGCAACAAATACCATCAGATGACTGTGAGACATCGCGTCTATGAGGATCGCAAAATCGAGAACGGCATTGTCAAGCCTCTTGTGGATTATGCGTTGATAGATTGTGAGCGGATCAGTTTTCCGAAGTGTTTCACGCTGTCTGAGGAACTGCCTCCGGATGGGACCTATGCGCAGGCTGATGGTTGCTACATGGATAGTGGCAGGATGACCCGTCTGAATTCGGTAATTCGAGTGAACCGCAATGGCAGGTTTTTCATGAAGTCTGTAACCAGAGGGCAGTCTGGCGGACCGATCGTCGCCAATAACTCCCTCGTAGGCGTGATTCACGGTGCCTACATGGACGGGAACAAGGAGACTATTTTCACCGACTCACAGACTATCAAAGCGGGGCTGGTGAAGGTCTACGGCAGGATACCGCAATGCAACTGCCGGCCTGTTGTCGTTAATCCAGTTCCGACTGAACCGCTTCCTGTGCCAGTTAATGACAGTCAGCAACTGGCAGCCCTGCAGGGCGAACTATCCAAACTTCGCGAACAATTAGATCTGCTTTCCAAAACGCAGATTCCGGTGCAGATTATCGGCGCGGACGGGAAAGTGGTCACAGAGCAGAAGTACCCGCTTGGTGATCCCATCAAGCTACGTTTTAAGGCCGTTAAAAAGTGAGGCTTTCGTTATGCCAGACGGCGGAATTGTTGAAGTAGAAATTCCCATTGAGGGAGAAGGAGAAGAGGAGATGGCAGTGGATTTATCTGACAACGTTGCGAATCACATGCTGACGCAACTCATGCAGACCGGAACTGTGGCACAGAATAATTTTGTCACCGTTCAGAAGGTGGTTGATTATGACTACCTGGAAAACAAACGCATGGTGACTCTGGATGAAGCTGTTGGTATTCGCGAAGTCGCTGCGAAGACTACTCCCGGTGGACCCGCTCAGGCAACCTGATGAGTGATCCCCTGGAAGATCTGATCAGGCAGAACAATGAGTTCCATAACAGTCTGATCGAACAGAACAACGAACTCGACCGGGCGTTCCAGGCAGGGACGTTCGGCGAGCTCGTGCAATCCTGGAGCAACAAAAATGGTGGAGGATCTGAACTGGAAGGAGAGGATAGCCGAGATGATTTGGAAGGTGAAAGTGGGGGAGAGAGCGGAGAACCTGAGGCAGGCAAGCCGACGGTTTAACAACGTGGAATCGCTGGTGATGTCGACCCGTGAAAAGCTGCTCGGTAAAGATATCGTTGACAATAACCGGCCAGAGGGCGAGGAAATGCACATTGGAGACGATAACAGCGTGATCCATCAGTACCTGCCGGCAACGACTGGCAGCACAGCGGGGACGCTGGCAAAGTTGGCTGTCGGTGCGGGTCTGCTGGCTACAGGCTTCGGCGTGCCGATCGGTGGCTATTTGATTGCCGATGCGTTGAAAGATAAGCCGGCGCCAGTGACACCAGCCGATCCGACAGTTGATACCGATACGCAGTATGAGATCGGGCTTGATCCGTAATGACTGACGATGATTGCGAAGAGTGGATGCTGTTACTGTTTTATATGATGATGGACGAGTGAATGAATGCAAGTCAAATTCTAGTAGATGGGTTTCTGAAGCTGACACATGACGGCAAAATCAGGGTCTGTCTGGAAATGGATCTGGTGTCTGATGATGACACTGTGAACGTCACATCATGGTTCGCTCTGTGGAAAAAAGCTTTCAGGGTGGTTGCAGAAAAGAATCTGCATTCGAAGCTGTGGAACACGCTGTATAACTGTGGTGTCGTGAGCGGCGAAAACCCATATGAAGTGGCATTCCTGGTGGCTGAACTGGAATGGAATGTATCAAGGGGGTTCATGTCTCGTACTGAGTTCGAGAGTGAGCAGATGCGAGCCAGGGGTGAGCAGTTGCGTTCATTCGCGGCAGCTGGCCTGGATGACAGATCGAAGCGGCAGAGGCTGGATGAGGCCGCTGCAGTGGACGGGTATCGTCCTGAAGATCTTAGAAGGTTGGCACGGTCAGAAGCTGACAGAAGGCGTGCTGAGCTAGGAGCAGCGAAGAGAGTTGAGGCTGGGTGTCATCCTGAAGGCCTTGCAGCTGAAGTGCTGATGAACAGCATGGCGGCAGCACCGGCCAACCAGGCGGTGTCTGGGGGCTGTGGGTTTTGGCTGGTGGCCGCCGGCCTCGCGGGTCCTTCCTGAGGTATATTTCGAAGTTCATACCACAGGGAACTACCGGTATTTGAGGTATCTTTACTTGCGCAATGCGACGGTGAACACTTGGTATTATATGGCATGTCGAATGGTTGATAGATGGTTTCACAAAATGCCTCTTACGCGGATCGTGAAGCCGACCGGGCGCGGAAATACCAGTCTGTTCAGCGTGCTCATTCGCAGGATGTATATGAGCAGTTCGGGGATCTGTTTGACGCTGGTCCCCTGAAGCCGGAGCGGCGCGAACGGGCTGCCGGCAGCCTGGCGTACATGTGCGAAACCTACGGCGGCAAAGCATTCAGCCTGAAGTGGTCACCGAATCATATAAAGGTGATCGATCGGATTGAGCAGTCCGCAATGCACGGTATTGATTTCGCTTTCGCGATGCCGCGCGGATCGGGCAAGACGACGATTGCCCGCTGGGGCGTGCTCTGGGCGATCCTCAACGGGCTGTCCCCTTATACTGTCCTGGTTGGCGCGTCTCAGAAGTCAGCTGACCGGCTGATCAAAAACATCAAGTCCACGCTACGGTTCAATCAGCTGCTCCTGGAAGACTATCCTGAAGTCTGTGTACCGATCCGGCATATTAAAGGGGAAGCGCGTCGCGCTCCCGGGCAGAAGTTTCAGGGCGAGCCCACGATGATTGAATGGGGCAAGTCTCAGATTGTTCTGGCGATGATTCCCGTGGACTACGCACAGGCAAACAGTTCCATTGTCGACGTGACCGGCATCGAGGGGGAGCTACGGGGCCGGCAGTTTGAAAGGATGGATGGCTCGATCGCACGTCCAACGCTCGTGCTCCTGGACGATCCGCAGACACGCGAGTCCGCAAAGTCTCCCCCCCAGTGCAAAGACCGGGAAGACATTATCACTGCCGACATCAAAATGATGGCCGGCCCTGATGACCAGCTGGGCATCGTCATTCCCTGTACGAAAATCAAAGCCGGGGATCTGGCGTGCCGGCTGCTTGATCGGGAAACGCATCCGGAGTTTCATGGTGAAACGACCCGGATGCTGGAATCTTTCCCCGACGATCTGAAGCTCTGGGAAGAATACCGGGCGATCCAGGTGGAAAGCCTGGTCAACGGCGGTGATGGTCGAGAGGCAACGGACTTCTATAAGAAAAACAGAAAGGCGATGGACAAGGGGGCTGTCGCGAGCTGGCCGGAAAGATTCAAGACAAAGAACGGGGAAATCTCCGCGATTCAGCATGCCATGAACCAGTTCCTCACGAATGAGGAAACGTTTTATGCGGAATGCCAGAACGATCCTCAGGACGGCCAGGACGAAAGTGTGTCCTCGCTGAATTCAGATGATCTCGCAAAACGCATGATCAACATCAAGCGGGGCGTTGTTCCTGCTGACACCACCATGCTGACCTCGTTTATCGACCTCAGTAAAAAGGTGTTGTGGTATATGGTCTGTGCCTGGGCGGATGATTTCACCGGGACCATCATTGATTACGGTGTCTGGCCAGACCAGAAGTCCCGCTATACCACACTGGCTTCCGCACGTATTACCATGCAGATGAAAAAACCGGGGACCGGCCTCGAGGCCGCTCTGCTGAACGGACTGGAAGAACTGACTCTGCAGTTGCTCGACCGGGAATGGCGATCGGAGGCCGGCGGCGTACATCGCATCGGCAAGGGGCTGATTGATGAAGGGTGGGAGCAGAAAGTTGTTTATGATTTCTGCCGGCGTTCCAAACATGCGTCGATCCTGCTTCCCAGTAAAGGGGTCGGCATCAAGGCCAGGGAACTGAATGACCCGTCTACCAGGCCGAAGCCGGGTGAAAAACGCGGTGATCACTGGCGCATCAATCCCAGCAAGTCGTCGATTCGGGCTGCCGTGTATGACACGGACTGGTGGAAGACCTTTATGGCGAACCGGTTTGCTGTGGATAAGAATGATTCCGGCGCGATGACGATCTACCAGGTGAAGACGGCAGCTGTCCAGCATCGCATGCTGCTGGAACAATTGACTGCGGAATATGGTTCTGATGTGACTTATGAATCAGCTGGTAAAACCCGGACACACTGGAGTCTGAAAGTTGGCGTGTTTGATAACCATTTTTGGGATTGCCTGGTGGGGTGTGCCGTGGCGGCATCCATGCAGGGCGCAACATTAAAAGGATTGATTCCGGAAGCGCACGACAAGCCAAAGAAGAAGCGTAACCGGAAATCCATGTCAGAGCGGCAGCGTGAAAGGAGGGCGGCCCGTGGTCGATGAATTAAATACTGACGATCAAATTGACGATGAACAGGGGAAGGGCATTCCGTGTCCCGACTGCGGCTGCCGGCGAAACGAAGTATGGCGTACGACGCCCGTGATGAAGAGGATACGACGGGAGCGGGTTTGTCAGAATTGCGGACGAAAGTACTACACTTTTGAGGAGATTCCCAAGTAAGTGCTATATGTAGCAGTTTTCAGATTATTTCCTGAGAAATATTTCTGATTCCAGTGGACGCGTTGGGGACATTTGAGAAAAATACGACCATCAACCGAACAACAGGCGACACTCGCGAGTAATTAACGGGAGTGAAACCAGCTAATACAAAGGCCATGCGGGGCCGCGATCCCCGCGTGGCCTTTTTTATTTGGCTCGCCTGAGTTCGGTTTTTTTATTTGATCAAGTCATGAGGTGAAACGATGGCAGATTTATCAGAGTCAATTGAAGAATCAGCCCAGCAGCCCAAGAGCGGAAACTTTGACGGTGTGAATTTCACCCAGCATTCCCTCAAAGAACAGATCGAAGCGGATAAATACCTGGAAGCGAAAAAAGCTGCCACTGGCAAAACGCGGGGAATCGCTTTCACTCAGTTCCGTCACCCGGGAGCCCCTTAATTGATCACGCCGGTTTTAGTAGATCATCATGGCAGACCTTTCAGCACGCCAGTGCAGCGTCCCCGGAGACGTCTGCGCAATAACGCGATGGCTGTGAATGCCCGTTATGATGCTGCTGAGACAACGGTGCATAATCAAAAGCACTGGGCCAATGCGGACGGCCTGAGCGTTCACGAGGCGACCAACCCACATGTCCGGCGCACACTCCGGAACCGTGCCCGTTACGAAGTCCTGGAAGCAAACTCTTACGCAAAAGGGATTGTCCGGACTTACGCGAATGACACCATCGGCACTGGTCCCCGGCTGCAGATCCGCACCGGCAATTTGAAAGTTGATGCCTGGCTGGAAAAGGAGTTTCACAAATGGTCTCGGCGCGTCAAGCTGGCGCGGAAGCTGCACACGATCAAGATGTCGAAAGTGATCGACGGGGAAGGCTTCGGGATGCTGGTGACGAATCCCAAAGTCAAGCACGCCGTTAAACTGGCATTGAGCCCACTGGCTGCAGAGCAGGTTACATCACCAGGTTACAACTACAACCTGGATGAAAATGATTCCGTTGACGGGATTCATTTCGACGAATACGACAATCCGGTCAGCTACGATGTGGTGAAAGACAACGTCCTCAGTCGATCATCGGTCACCAGTACGCTGGAATATGAGTCGATCCCGGCTCGTTATATCGTGCATCTGTTCGACGAAGAACGGTCGGGACAGAAACGGGGAGTCTGTGAGATCGCGACATCCCTGCCGCTGTTTGCACAGTTGCGACGTTATACGCTGGCCGTTGTCTCTGCCGCCGAAACCGCTGCCGACATGGCTGCGGTAGCGACCAGCACGGGGCCGCACGTCAATCCCGATGAAGATGTCGAACCGATGGACATCATCGACATCGAGCGCAACATGATGCTCTTCCTGCCGGAAGGCTACGACATGCGGCAGTTCAAACCAGAACAGCCGGTGACGAATTACCCAATGTTTAAAGATGCCGTCATCAATGAGATCGCTCGCTGTATCGACATGCCATTTAATATCGCGGCTGGCAATTCGTCTGACTACAACTATGCCTCGGGCCGCATGGACCATCAGACTTATTACAAGTCGTTGCGAATCGAAATCAACCGGGTGGAAGAATCCATCATGGATCAACTGCTGGAAGAATGGATGATTGAAGCTTCCATGGCCTGGGGCGAAGACCCGTACTGGTCCAGTACTGTTGAGGATGCGGACCTGCAGAGCGACATCACCCAGTTCTTTGCAACGTACCAGTCACTCGATTACGTCGATGACTACGGCTGGAACTGGGACGGCACAGAGCATGTCGACCCGCAAAAAGCTGCCAATGCTCAGAAGACCAAACTGGAAAGCAAAACCACAACCTACAAAGCCGAATACGCCAAAGAGAATAAAGACTGGCGGACTGAGCTGAAGCAGGTTGCGGAAGAGCAGGCGTTTATTCGCGACAACAAAATCAATACCGAAGGGGTAATGGATCATGGTAAGCCGACAACAAAAACTGAATCGCCGGAAGAATCGGAAGATGAAGAAGACGATGACCAGGAAGAGTGACTTCCAGATCCGGGCATCTGCAGCGGCGTCTCTGAAGGACTTCTATATCGAGGCGGCCGAGGATGACCGTCCTGTCATTACGCCGACTGATGATCCGGCGAAACCACCGACGTTTGAAATGAAGTGTTACGGCGGCGGGAAACTGATCCTGGCCGGCATCAAGTATCCGGTGGTCGTCGATCTGAAGGGACTGCAGGTCACTGCCAAGTCCCGGCCTGTACTGCGGGAGCATGACTCACAACGAAATGTGGGACACACGACTGAGATCAGGAACAACTTCCGGACGCTGGAAGCATCCGGGGTTATCTCGATTGACAATGCCGAATCGAAAGAGGTGGTCACCGCCAGTAAAAACGGTTTCCCCTGGCAGGTCTCGATCGGTGCCAAAGCGCTGAAAGTGGAGATGGTACCCCAGGGGCGGACTGTCACCGTCAACGGGCAGACGTTTAGCGGACCCGTGCTTGTTGCACGTCAGTCGCAATTAAAGGAGCTCTCATTCGTAACCCTCGGTTCGGATGATGACACAGAAGTAAGGCTTGCGGCCTCGGTCGCTAAATCCAAAGGAGTTTCCAAAATGAACGAGTTTGAAAAATGGATTCTGGCCACATTTGGTGAGGAGCATGAATTGTCTGAAGGTCAGCTGAAGGATCTGCAGGCCACGTTTGATAATGCCCAGAAGGCGTTAAAAGCGGTGCCTGAGAAAAAGAAACCTGAAGATGATGGCGAAACAGATCCCGCCATCTTGCTTAAAGCCAAAACTGATGAGTATCTGGAAAGCATTCGTGCCAGTTCGGTTGCTGAAATGGAGCGGATTGATGGCATCAATGAACTCTGTGAAGGCCATACGGACATTGCCGCTCAGGCGATCAAAGAAAACTGGACTCTGGAAAAGACCGAAATCACAATGCTGCGTGCTTCGCGTCCCAAACCGCGAAAATCCAATGCAGCTGATGCGCCTGCTGAGGCCCTGGTGATTGAGGCCGCTCTCTGCATGAACAACGGATTCCTGAGTGAGTCGGAAGCCGGTAAGGAATTTGATGAGCGGACCATGAATGCCGCCGTTGATATTCGGCGGGATGTCAGTCTGCGATCGCTGATGGTTGACGTGATCCAGGCCACGGGCGGCCATGCCGGCAACGGCCGTGTAACAGACGAAATGATTGAGGCCGCTCTCAAGGCGGACATGATGATCCGTGCCGGCGGGACTTCCACACTCTCACTTTCCGGAGTGCTGGGCAACGTAGCCAACAAACACCTGTTGAAGTCTTACAATTCCGTCATCAGCGTGGTCGAAAAATTCTGCAATCAGACCGACCACATGGATTTCAAAATTCATACACGGCATCGTGTGACGGCAGACGGGGAGCTGGTTGACCTCGGGAAGAATGGGGAAATCGAACATGGCGACATGTCCGAAGACACCTATACCAACCAGGTGAAAACCAAAGCCAGGATGATTTCCCTGACACGCGAAGACATGATTAATGACGATCTGGGCGTGTTTAAGGATCTGATCGGCGTCTTTGGCCGTGGCGGTTCGAATGCCCTGCAGCGGGCCGTTTACACGCTACTGTTGAGTAATGCGGGCAGTTTTTTCAGTGTCGGCAATAAAAACCTGCAGACCACGGCGGCTTCTGTTCTCAGCATCACCGCGCTGACAACGGCGGAAGCGGCGTTCCTGGATCAGGTTGATTCCAAGGGGCTGCCGATCGGGATCACGCCGGAAATTCTTCTGGTTCCGAACGCGTTAAAGGTGGTAGCCGAGTCGCTCTATAAAGAGACCAAGGTCAATGAGACGACTACGGCCAACAAACCCAATACGATCGACAACCCACATGCGGGCAAGTTCGAGCCAGTGCCATCGCCCTGGTTGAATAATGCCGCCATTGCGAATGCCAGCGCTAAAAAGTGGTTCCTGTTTGGCAATCCGGAGAGTGCCCCGGCAATCCAGATCGCCTACCTGCAGGGGAAACGCCGGCCCACCGTCGAAGGAGGGCAGGGGAATTTCAATACCCTGGGTATGGAATGGCGCAGCTTCTGGGACTTCGGTACTGCCTTTGTTGATCCTAAAGCGGCCAACCGTTCAGACGGCGAATAATCGCCAGCTGATAACAGGCCAGGCTTTATTTCCTGGGAAATATTTTGCACTGAAATTTTTACTCTATTTTTGAGGTTGAAATCATGGGAACGTTTAAGACTGAGGGGCGGTATGTGAAATACACGCCCACTGTGGCGACGTCTGCCGGCACGGAAGTGCTGGTGGGAAAGCGGTTCGGGTTTGTACCCTCCGACCTGGCCGCTGACCAACTGGGCTCGATCGATACGGAAGGCGTCTGGGAAGTCCCCAAAGTGACCGGCGCTGCCACGGTCGACGGTGAGCTGGCTTATCGTCTGGACGATGGGACCGGCTGGCAGATGTCTGCAGCTGGTGCCACGCCTTACGGTAAGTTTGTGGGAGACCAGGAATCGGCAGACACGACCTGCCGGGTTGAGCTGATTCCCTCCCTCACCAATAGCGGTGTGATGACCATCACGGAAGACACCACGCTGACGGTTGCTGATTCCGGGAAAACCATTTCCTCTGTCGGTGCCGCTGGTGCCGTGGCGGCCACTCTGCCGGCAGCAGTACCTGGTCTGGAATTTGATTTCTATGTCGGGGCTGCCCAGGAGCTGCGGCCGACTCCGGCCGGCACTGATGTGATCGGGCTGCCGTCGACAGGGGTTGCCGGGGCTGCAGGTGCCTACATCACCGCCAATGCCGTCGGCGAAACCTGCCGGCTGAAATGCATGGTGGCGGGAGTCTGGTCACCGCTCGGTTACTCCGGTACTTGGACGGCTGCTCCCTAATGGTGAATCTGTTTGAGAAAGCGGCGAAGTGGGTGGCGGCACAGACCAAAGCCCACGCGTCGCAATCTGTTGTGTATCGACGGGCTGACGCCTTTGTTCCGCTCTCTGCATCCACTGGAGAGACAGAGCAGGACGTTCAGGACACGGACGGTTTCACCATAACTCACACCAGCGTCGACTGGCTGATCACGGCCGCTGACCTGGTGTTGAATGACGTGACGGTTCTCCCGGAAATCGGAGATCTGATCGAGCAGACGATTGGAGCAAAGACCTTTACTTATAAAGTGCTGCCGATGGAGGGCGAAGAAAAGCACTGGCGATATACCGAAGAGATCACAAAAACAATGTTGCGGGTCCATACAAAGTTAGTGAGTGAATCATGAGCAGTGTTGACACTATTGCAAAGGCGATCGCCACGGAACTCAATGCCGAGTTCGATGGCGATTTCGTTTCGACTGTTGAATATACGATCGATGACGCACTGCAAAATGTGACCGAACTAAAGGCCATTGTACTGCCGCGAGAGGAAACCACAGAAGTTCTCACCAGGCGGAGCAATAAAGTAACGTTTGCGGTCGACGTGGCAGTCATGCAGCCAGCTCTGGTTTCTCTGACACTGGACCAGATCATTGCGAAACTTGCGATACCACGCACGGTACGGGGTTACCTGGACCGCCGCAAACAGGATGGTGCCAGCTGGAAACTATCGACCTTGTCCACCACGTACAGTTATGACTCCCTGAAAAAAATGCGAGTCCTGGTCACCGTGATTCACAGTGAATACGAGGTGACGACATGAACGAACCGATTGCAGGATTCAAAGTGACCGGCGCCGTCTTTCAGTCTGAGAAGGTGTTGAAGCAAACGACAAAGGCGCGGCGGCGGTTTGCCTACTGGGCCGGTGGTTTGATCAGGACCATCATCAAGCGGAAATTCAAAAAGGCCCGCATGAAACGTGTGGGAGAAATGACCGACGATGAAAGAGAGATTTACAAAAATAAGGTGGAAGAGGCCAAACGTCTCGGATTACCGAAGCCAAAGCGGCCTCTAAAATCATCTGAACCAGGTGACCCACCGCGACTGACTCATAAGGAATCACCACTCAAATACCTGGTGGACTTCGCAGTGACCAAAGAATTCGATGCTGTGATCGGACCACAGCGGGCGAAATCGGGGATTGCGGGAGTACTCGAATACGGCGGTGTTTCAAATGGCAAACGGATTGCGGCGCGTCCGTTTGCCAGACCATCGCTCGAAGATGCGGCGCCTCAACTGGACGATTATTGGCAAGACAAAATAGGAGTTTGACCCATGACAAACGGTTTAGAATGCGCCCTGTATCTCGACCCAGCCGGAATGGCTGGTGAAGGCACCTGGGCTTTGTATGCGGATGTGGGTGACGTCAGCGCTCCACACAGTTGGAACCAGTCCCAACGCAAGATCCGGAAACACACACACGAACGGACCACGCTCGGCCAGGGGGTTCTGGAAGTGACATTCACGGCGACTTACCGCGCCGGTGATGCCGGCTTTGAAATGTTGCGTGATGCCCATATGAATAAAACAATCATCGCGGTCGCGGTGATGTCGGGCCTGATCGCCGTTGCTGGCAGCGAGGGCTGGCAGTTTGACGCTTACGTGACCGACTTCCCGGAAACTCAGTCTCTGGAAGAAGACATGACCTTTGATGTCACACTGAAGCCAGCATCGGGTTCGGCCGTTGATCCGGTGCGTGTGGAGGTCACCGGGTCTTAATTCGGGGAAGCGTTTGTAAATCCAGTTTTTGATAGGGCAGACAAATCGAAAGGAATGTCATGAAACCAGGTACTGTACTACAGCAATACGTGTGGGAAGAGGGGAAACGAGTTCCCATCAAAGTGAAAGTCGTCGAGCCAAAAGACCCTAAGGATTATGACCCACCGCAGACGGAACAGGAATCGCCCGAGCCAGGTCTGAAGACGGAGCAGGAGCCGCCTGAACCAGAGTCAAAGGTAAAGGCGGAACCTGAAGCAAAGATCAAACCAGAACTGCCAAAAGCGACTGAGTCGAAGTAGACCATTCGTTGAGGCAATTTTATTCAGCACTTTTAAGGAGAGATGAGGGTGTCAACTTTTACTGATACGAGGGGAGAAAAGTGGACCATTGCTGTCAATTTCGGAACGGCTCACAAACTGAAGCAGGAACTGGATATCGATCTGCTTTCGCATCTGAAGGAACCGAAAGAGGCAATGTTCTTTATGGCCAGCCTGGGCGAGGACCCGTTCCAGCTGGGACAGATTATCTATGTGTTAGCAAAGCCGGAAAAGGAAGGCCTGACGGTAGATGATCTGTTTTCCGCGTTGGACTCCGAGAAAGCAGAAGAGGCCTACCAGGCGTTCATGGATGCGGTGATCGATTTTTTCCCGCCGCGCCTGAGGGCGCAACTGAAGAAACTTTACGGGAAGGCAATGGCGCTGCAGAAAGAGCAGATGGAGCAGACGCTGCAGGAAGTGGATGCGAGCATCGACAGTCCGGAGATGGACGCAAAACTCAGAGAGCAGATGCGTGGGAGACTGTCTGGCGCATCGTCGGTGTCCTCGGAATCGGAATAACTGATTTCTGGCCCCTGACCTTACGCCAACTGCTGTGGATGAATGAAGGAAAGTGTGGCCACGACGGCTATCAGCTACGGTCGGTCATGGCCACTGTTTACAACATCGCTTCCTGGAAGCCTAAGAACAAATGGTTCAAAGAACAGGAGTTTAAAGGCAAGCCGAAACGACGGCAGCCGCGGACCGGGAAGGAAGTAATCGCAGAATTCGATAAGGTGTTTGGTCAATTCTATGGCAGGTAGTGCTGGGGCAATCAGAGCGGGAAAGGCTTTCGTGGAACTATTCACGAAAGATTCCGCTTTGCGCAAAGGCCTGGCATCTGCCCGGAAGGAGCTGGATTCCTTCGGCGCGTATTCACGAAAAATGGGAATGGGTCTGGCAGCATCCGGTATCGCCTTAATGGCGCCAGTGGTGGCAGCCCTTCCCATCTATGCGAGTTTCGCGGATCAGATGTCTGCCGTCCGGGCGGTCACACAAGCCTCTGCAGAAGACTTCGCAGACTTGAACCAGGTCGCGAAAGACCTGGGCAGCTCAACATCATTTTCCGCCAGCCAGGTTGCTGAGGGCATGAAGTACCTCGGCATGGCCGGTTTTGATACTAAAGAGATCATCGCCGGCATCCCCTCTGTACTGAACCTTGCGCGGGCGGGTGCGCTGGATCTGGGGGTGGCGGCGGATATCGCCAGTGACGTCGGTACGGCGTTCGACATGTCTGCGGATCAGATCGGCCGGCTGGCTGACGTGATCGCCACGACTGCGACCAGCGCAAACACTACTGTTGAGATGATGGGGGAAACATTTAAATATGTCGCTCCCGTTGCGCATGCTGCCGGCCAAAGTCTGGAAGAAATGTCCGCCTCGATTGGCCTGCTGGGAAACAGTGCTGTCAAAGCCAGTACTGCTGGCACGGACCTGAAAAACATTCTTTCAAAAATGGCGTCTGATAAAGATGCGTTTGAAAAGCTGGGGGTCAGTACGTCAGACGCAGCGGGCAATATGCGCCCCCTGCTGGATGTGATGCAGGACATGGGACGTGCCACCCAGGGGATGGCTCAGGACAAACGCCTGGCCCTGTTCATGGAAATGTTTGGCGAGCGTAGCGCAAAGTCTGCCCTGATCCTCTCCCGGCTCAACATCGGCGTCGATGAAATGCGCGGCAAAATGTCGCAGGCAGAAGGTGCCGCTGCCGCAATGGCAAAGGTCATGGATGACAACCTGGGCGGTTCCTGGCGAATGTTCATGTCTGCCGTCGAGGGTGTGGCGATCGCCATTGGAGAGGATCTGGAAACGCCGCTCAAGGAACTTCTGGGCATGTTGACAGAGGCGGCTGTAGTGGCCATTGAGTGGATCAAAGTTAATAAAGGAATCGTAGTCGTCGCTTCAGCGGTAGCCGCTGGATTGATTGCCGCCGGTGGTGCATTGATTACCCTGGGTCTGGCGGCATCGGTCGCCAGTTTTGCCATTGGCGGGCTGGTCACAATGCTCAGTGCAGCAGGTACGGTGTTAGGCATCCTGGTCTCTCCCTTCGTGCTGATCACCGCTGCTGTACTGAGTGCCGCCGCTGCCCTGGTTTATTATTCGGGCATTGGCGGCAAGACCATTTCGTTTCTCTCTGACAAGTTCGGCGGTCTGGCTGAGATCGCCGGGGAAGTCTTCGCAGGCATTAAAGATGCCATGCTGGCTGGTGACTTTGAGAAAGCCGGCAACATACTGTGGAAGTCGCTGGAAGTGGTCTGGCTGACCGGGATGAATGCCATTAATTCCAAGGTCAGCGAATGGAAAACGTTTTTCCTTGATGTCTGGTACGGGGCGATTGACAGTGCCTCGAACTATTTTATAGATGCCTGGGCGGGGATTCAGGAAGTCTGGACCACAGTCACACAGTTCATCGGTGATTCGTGGGACACCGTCATGAGTGGCGTCCAGAAAGTCTGGACTGCGGTGTCTGGCACGATTATCAATGGCCTCGGCCATGTGTTGAATGCGGTCAAGGTTCTTAATCCCGCGTTGATGGATGTACTGCCCAGCACGGGCGAATTTCAGTATAAGGCGAAAGAGTTCACCGGTGCTTATAAAACCTCTGATGAGATCGACAATGCCAGAGATGCCAGCATCGCCGATCGCGATCAGCGGGCAAAGGACAAACTGCAAGGCATTCGGGAGGGGCGCACGGGGGCGCGGGGTTCCGTTGATGACATGGCCCTCGAACGGCAGAGTGCCCGGCAGCGGGAACTCGATGCGTCACAGAAAAAAGCAGCCGATGCCATGGCAGCTGCCCAGCAGGAACTGAAAGACCTGCTCAATAAAGAAAGTGCCGCAGCTGCCACAAACTCTGAGGATAAACAGGCAAAAGCGGCGGCAGCGGCTGCGGCCGCATCGTCGGCAACGGGGCCCAATGGCGCAGTCGCCAAAGCGGGCAAGGCCATCAGTGGTGGATCGGGAGACCTGCGGACGAAAGAGGGCTTCGACACGCTCGCCAAACTGATCAACCTGAACGGGGGCGATCAACTGCAAAAGGATCAGCTCACAACATTGAAAAAGATATTGTCGGCAGTTTCAAACGGCCAGCAGATCGAAGTGGTAAGGAGCAGCTAAAGTGGCAAACAGCGTAATCAGCTGGGAACTGGCGTTTGAAGACAGTTATGAAATCAAGGAAGGTCCGGCGATCGTCCACACGGAAGTCTATTCCTGCATTCTGGCATCGGTGGCCATCGACTCAACGGTGATTCGTTCTTTTTCCAAGTGTCCGGATCTGGGCGATTCGCACAAGCGGGACACTGCGGCTCGCTGCATTTCCGTAAACGTAGTCAGAGTGGACGATACAGCTGAATTCACTGTGACCGTCAAATACTCCACCAACATTCAGCACAAAGAGCGGGAGCCCAACCCCATCAACAGGCCAGCGGTCATTGATATTGTCAGTTCCCCCGAACAGGTGCCGACGTTCTTTGACGGAGAAGGAAATCCCCGATTAAACACGGCCGGCGATCTGGTCGTGGGTTATCGTCGTATCCCCTTCCTGGACATCACGGTGAAAAAGAATGTCGCACAATATCCTGACTGGATGTGGGATTATGACGGCACGGTCAATAAGTTCCCGATCACCATCCGGGATAAAGAATTCGAAAAACGCACGCTGAGAATTGAGGGGATCGATGCACCCGACCTGGTGTATGAGAACGGCTATGAGTTCTATGCGCTGACTTTCCGGATTCGGTTTGACCCTCGCACACACGATGACATCCGATACAGCATGGGTTTCAATGAAATCGCCGTCGTTGATACCGGCAAGACTTATATTCCTCCAGGTATCGACCCGGGGGACGTCACGGTCTCAAACAGCAAAGTGACCGCAAAAATAAAACGGCGCATCACAACGGGAGACCCGGCTGAGTACATCACGGAAGAGGCGTTTCTGGATAAGGCCGGCGCACTGATCGAACTCAAGGAAGATCGAAAAGGAAAATTCGATGTGGCCCGATTACATCTGCTTCGATTCACGGATGACATTCAAACTGATTTCACGGAACTACCATTTAAATAGGTGAGAACATGACTTTAAAAGTATGGATCGGTGGGGCTCCCGCAAACTCCCAGATGGACACAGTCATCATTTCTGACGACATTCAGCCAGGCATGATCATCAAGGCGACAATTGGCAGCAGCTCAATCACTTATACGATTCCTATTGCAACCAGCTTGTTCCAGGTGGTCGCTAACTTTGTCGCTCTGTGGAATGATTCCGAGATTCCGGAATTCGCCGAGGTCGAAGCGGAAGCCGGGGTGAATGGTTCTTTCACGCTCACGATGCTGGCAGGCAATGCAGGGAAAACATTCATTGTGTCCTTTATCATTGGCGGTGGGACGAACGAAAAGCAGACGATTACGATTGGGAACAATCCCACAGGAGGCACGTTCACGCTATCCTATGGCGGACAGGTCACAACGGGCATTGCCCCCGATGCGTCTGCAGCCACCGTGAAAGCTGCCCTGGAATCGCTCTCGACCATTGAGGTAGGCGAAATTGATGTAACCGGCCCTGATGGTGGGCCGTGGACAGTGGAATTCATCGGTGACCTGGCCGAGCTTAACGTTTCAGAGATTGGGGCAAATGCCGACAATCTGAACGTTGCTGCTGAAACTCAAGTGGCGGACCTGGGCGGGGCAACAGGCGGCACGTTTACAATTCAGTACGGTGAATCAGGCACGCCATCGACAGACCTGGCTTACAACATATCAGCCGCAAACCTCAAAACGGCGATTGAAGCACTGGCAGGAATTGCCGTAGATGATGTCGGAGTATCGGGTTCTGATGGCGGGCCATTCACACTAACATTCCAGGGGGCATTTACTGGAGTTGATGCCGACAGCTTTGTTATCGACGGGGCGAACCTCACAGGCGGTTTAATGGCCGCTGTCACCATCGCAGAGCAAGTGGCCGGTGGTGGCGGTGGCAATGAGGTGTGGACAATCTGGCAGAAATTGAACGCAC
>CAXBFD010000065.1:0-36022 GCA_963974925.1 uncultured bacterium
TGACCCCTTTATTTATCCCCCTGTCATATTTTTACACTCCCTTTTTCCATTACTTCTTCTATATATTCGCCACCATATTTGTTAAATACTTCAATCAATGTGATTTCCATATCTTGAGTTCCATACGCGCGAAGTCTTAAATATCCCTCAGAGATATATATCCTTGTATTTAACCTTTTAAGGGCATTAATGACTAACTCTTCAGGAACTATTTGGTGTAACTTCTCCCGCACTTGGTTTTCTACCAAGTCATCAAAAATATTGTAAAGCTCTAAGTATTCAGTCCATTGTGGATCTTCTAATGTTTTTTTTAGGAGATATGGTTTTTCTCTACAAACTGAAACAAGCTGCCAAAACTTCATTCATCTGCTCCCTTTTCTGCTCCCGCTTAAGGGGCAATCTCGCGTACCACCCTAAAACCATAGGAATGTTTGTTGGTTGCCGGAGCAATGTAGGAACGGTCCGCGGAACGACAATAGCTGGCGGCATTACTCAGACCACCGCCACGGAGTACCCGCTCCGGCCCGGTCTCGCCCCCCTGGGGATCAGTCACTGCCCCTGCCGGATAAGGCGCGTAGAAGTCCTGGCACCACTCATAAACATTGCCATGCATGTCGTAAATTCCCCAGAGATTGGGCTCTTTTTGTCCCACCGGGTGCGAGGTTGCTTTCGTGGTGATGCCGAACCAGGCATAGTCCCCTAATTGCGCTTCATCGTCACCAAAGCAGAATTCGGATGACGTTCCCGCACGGCACGCATACTCCCATTCTGCTTCGGTCGGCAGGCGATAGACATGACCGGCTGCTTTTTCTGCCGGCATGTCTGACAGTTTCCGGCAGAACTCAACAGCCTGATTCCAGCTGACACTGTCTACTGGATGATCCGAGCCTTTGTAGACACTCGGATTCGTACCCATCACGGCCTCATACTGTTTTTGCGTCACTTCATGAATGCCGATTTCAAACGGCTGCGTGATCGTCACGGAATGTTGAGGCGTATTGCGGCCCCTCTCTTCCTGTGATCCCATGATAAAGGTCCCGCCGGGGAGACGTTTGAACTGGATCCCAACTCCCGGCAGAGCCTCCACAGCTTCCTCTGCCGGCATCGCGGTGGGCGTTGTTGCGCCGTCCGTTTTTGGCGCTTCAGGGGGACTCGTTTCGACAGCAACAATTTGTTCTTCCGCCTGTCGATTCTGATCGGCGTCCGGCAGTAATTTTTTCCAGGGCAAGAAGAAGGAGCTCGCCGCCATTGCGAGAAATGCGATCGCCAGTACCGAAACAATTCCCGCATATTCACGGGCCAGGCCACTCCCTTCGCCGACAGACCGGGTTCCCCCCGGCATCAGGGCACCAGGGGTTGCAATCGGATCGATCTGGCGATTCTTCCGCCGCTTTTTGAACAGATTTACCTTGCGGTCGTACTCGCGCCGCAAATCGGGGCTCGACAGAGTGATTTCTGCTTCGTCAATCTGACTGATGATCTGATTGGCAAATTGATTCCACTTCGTTCCCAGATACTGTTCCACATGAGACCGCTGGCGCTCCGCCGCCGACTCGATGACAAAGCGGTCATCTTCATTCAGAGAGATTCCCAGCAGCTCATAAAACGTAGGCGGACATTTCTGCTGCGGGATGCCCAGCCACATGTGATAGGGATTAAAGCTGTCAGACGGTTCTTGTCTGCTCATGGAAGCGTTGACCTCGGTAAATGACTGCTGACGCCGGGCATCTGCGTTGCTCGTTCTCTGTGTTGTAAGTAGGGGAGCGCACTTGAATACAGGGCCGGGTGAGTAGACTGAATATTATCTGCACATATGAGCAAAGGGAACCCTGGTTATCAAATTCTCAACAAGATAAAGACGTTTCCATTGCCGATGCGCAACAACTCAATCCTGCGGCGCAGAAATTTGTTCGTACTCGAGAGGCTCGGAACCTTTTACGACGGGATCACTTTGTCATTGCATGCAATGTTATTTCATCCGCCACAGATCAACATTCAGCGTCTGTTTTTGATTTTGCCCCCTTGCACGCGGACTATTCTTGAGAGCCGTCAAACGTTATCTTTGTATAACGCGATGCCGGGTGTAGAATCGGCGAAAAGAGATTGATTATCAAAGCTGCAGGAGATGAAATGAGCGATTTGCCGAGTTGCCCGGAATGTACCTTTGAGTATACCTACGAAGACCGGGGGATGCTGGTCTGTCCCGAGTGCGGACACGAATGGAGCAAAGCAGCTGCGGAGAACGCTCCCACCGGCCCCGTCGTCAAAGACGCCAATGGAAACGAACTGAAAAATGGGGATACGGTCACGGTCATCAAAGACCTGAAAGTGAAAGGCTCCTCCACAGTGGTTAAAGTCGGCACGAAAGTCAAAAACATCCGCCTGGTGGAAGGTGACCACGATATTGACTGTAAAATTCCCGAGATCGGCGCCATGCAGCTGAAATCAGAATTCGTGAAGAAAGTCTAGCCTGTCTGCAAAGCCTACAGGCCGCGTATAATGGAACAAGCGACGCGATGATTAAACGGGACGCGCTCCAGCAGGCAAAACAACGTTGTCAGAAGGGAACTGGAACTGAATCATGAAACTGTCAATATTTGCACTTTTAATACTGTTTACCTCGGAGCTCCACGCTCAGGACCGCTGGCCGGGATTTCTTGGTGCGGAGGCGTCTTCCATCGCGGCGGAGTCGATTCCAACCCAATGGTCTCCCCAGGAAAACATGGCGTGGAAAGCCGGCATCCCCGGTTATGGACAATCGAGCCCGGTGATTTGGGGCGACCGGGTTTTTGTGACGTCCGTTGAAGGAGCGAACAAAGAAAAACTGCATGTGGTCTGTTATGCCATCGAATCAGGCAAGGTACTTTGGGACCATATTCAGCAGTCAACCAATCCTGAGAAAAACAGCGTTTACATCAGTCGGGCTGCTCCGACACCGGCCGTGGACGAACAGGGGATTTACGCTTATTTTGAAAGTGGCGATGTGGTGGCATTGTCACATGAGGGAAAATTCAAATGGACTGCCTCCCTGGCGGAACGTTTTGGAGCGCCTCAAAATAAATTTGGATTATCAGCGTCTCCGGTTCAATGGCAAGACCGGTTGATCGTTCTGATCGATGACGAGGGGCCTTCCTGTTTGACCGCACTGAGTAAAGCTGACGGAAGTGAACTCTGGAAAACCGATCGCAAGAGTCGCGTCAGCTGGAGTTCACCGATGCTCGTTCCGGCGGGTGACACATCGCAGGTGGTTTGCAGTTCGGCGGGCAGTCTCGATGGATATGACCCCCAGACAGGAAAAGAGCTCTGGTCATTTGACAAAGTCGGCGGCAACAATAAAACCAGCCCTCTGCCGACAGGCAATGGAACCTTCTTAGTCGGTGCCTCTCCCGGGCGCTCGGGCGAAAACGACCAGCTGGCCAAACAGTCGAATGGCTTATTCAAAGTGGGGTTGGACGGAGCAGAGTGGAAGCCGGAATTTGTCTGGACCAACTCAAGCCCCGTTCCTTCCTGGGCGACTCCCGTCGAATATCGCGGCTATGCGTACTGGGTCAATCGTGCGGGAGTTGTTTACTGTCTGGATATCAAGACCGGGGAGGCGGCATACACCAATCGCATCAAACAGTCCTGCTGGGCGACGCCTGTCGGACTGGGAGATCACATCTACTTTTTCGGCAAGGACGGCACCACGACGGTGCTTCAGGCGGGTGACGAATTCAAGCTGGTATCGGAAAACGAACTCTGGACAGAGGAGTCGCCGCCGAAAAATAATACTCCGACAGCCGATGAAACATCAGAAGAACGCCGTCGTTCCGCAGCCATGTTTGCCCGACCGGTTCTGTATGGAACTGCGATCGTCAACAAGTATTTAATCCTCAGAACCGGCAGCCAGCTTTACTGTATTCATGCAACAAAATAGCAGCGTCAAGACATCGAAAGTCAAATCGGAGGTGCCAGAAACCATTTAAGGTTCCTGACACCTTTTTTCTTCCAAGAACACTCAGGAAATAAACCGAGCAATCAGTAATTTTTCCTTGTTATGCTCACTTTTTCCCGGCCAAAACCGTTGTTGACTTAAAATGTTCATTTCGTCTACTATTCGGCTCGAACCAGGTCGCTTTTTGTTCAAGTCATACTTCCGAGCTGGGGAGAACAACCCCCAATCCTTTATTGGAATCAGCGCATGGTACTTGCTTCGGGAACGCCCTCACAATGAATGCTGAAACAATCAAAGCATGGTTTGCCTTCCATCAACATCATTGGAAGCGTGTGTGTATTGGCCTGGGAATCGTTATTTCCATCATTCAGTTTTTGCGAATTATTCGCAGTACGCCTGGCGATTTTCCGCTGCACTGGAAATCAGGAGAAATGCTGGCGAATGGAGTATTTCTCTACAAGGAAGACTTTAATTATCCTTATCCACCATTTTGGGGATACGTGCATTCGGTACTGGCCGACATCTCGATGCAGTCTGCCTACCTGCTGATGTATCCGCTGTTTTTCATGGCACTGGGACTCCTCATCTGGTGCCTGGATCGATTATGTAATACTCATTTTCCCCTGAAACGAAATGCAGTCTTCTGGACCACGCTGATCGCGATTGCGCTTTCGAGTCGATTTCTCGTACGCGATATGCTTGAATGTGGCGTCAATCTGGCATTAGTTGCACTTTCCTGGTTGAGTATTTATTTATGGCGCGAAAAACGGGAAATTCTCGGCAGCCTGTTCCTGGGCTTTGCCATGGCTTTAAAATGTACGCCATCGCTCTTTTGGGCCTATTTCATTTTTAAACGTGAATGGAAAATGGCAGCTTTCACATTCGTGGCAGCCGTCTTTTTTACACTTTCTCCCATGTTCAAATTGGGATACTCCGAGTTTAAGCTTACATTTACGTGGTGGGGCAATAACGTGCTGAGAGGTCTTGGGGAAACAGATCCTTCAAGAGGAATTTCAGGCGAGGTGCCTTTATCCAATATGTCACTCAAGCCGGCTTTGGCAAGATATGTGATGCATTTACCAGCAGAACATAATGCGAGAATTGATTCCCCCCTCTATGTTGAGTTTTTGAACTTTGCTCCTCAAACTGCAGGCCGCATTGTGAAAGGCATAATGCTGTTTTTTCTCGGATTTGTTTTCTGGCGTTTTCGCGGCCGAATTCAAACCCGCGATGAAGAGCAGGTGCTCTGGGAATGTGGCGCCATTTCGACGCTGATCTTACTCTACTCACCCGTGACATGGGGGCAGCATTGCGTTGGCATTTTTCCCGGAGTTTATCTGTTAGTCCGTTCGTCCATCAGTAAAGGTCACTTTACGAAACCTCTCAAAATGAGTATCGGAGTTTTTGCGTTTGTTGTGCTGGTACTGAATCGAACATTCATTGGAAAACATTTCACAGAACTCATTGACACCTATCATCTGCCGTCACTGACGTTTATCGGAATTGTACTGTTTCTGGTGAATCGACATCGGCAAGTCATTCAGAGTCATCAGTCGGTGGTCCCGTTTCTCGATTCCGAGTCGCAGCCGGATTCCACGAGTCGCACAAATGAGCAGCGGGCCGCTTAGAAAAAGGTTCCATTCGTGTCAGGAACCTTTTTCTGCTAAAAAATCGTCATCCGGACATTCGCCCGCCTGAGCGCGCGTTTTGGTCATTCCATAATCAGGGAATTCTAGCGTAATTTTTCTTGATTTTTTAATAAAAGGTTCCTGACACCTTTTATTTCTGTGCGGGCTTTGTTCTTGTGTCGTGCTGCGGCGGATGGATCGTCGATGATCTGCTGGAAGGTTTGCAGCGCTTCTTCTGTTCTGTTCGCTGCGGTCAGGGTGTTGCCTTTTGAGAGTAAGAGTGTGTGACGCCATGTGCCTTTGAGGTTTTCAATCTCCGCCCGCTGTAACGCCGCGAGTGCTGCGTCGAATTTGCCCTGCCGCGTCAGAATGCGTGCCGCGCCCTGGACGGACTGAAACTGCTCAGAAGATCCAATGCGTCCGGCTGATTCGAAGTTCTGTTGATAAGCGGCCAGAGCGGATGCGTCCTCATTTAAATTCAGTTCCCGGTTTGTTCCCATTGTGAGCAGGATACTCGTGCGCGAACGGCTGTCGGACGTGAATTCCAGAGCCGTGTTGAGATCCGCTTCCGCCTTGTCGCCTGCTTTCACATTTGCATACGCTTGTGCCCGGGCAAATGCACCGGCGCCCTTCTGCCAGAACGGCCACTGATTGAAATTCTCTTCGCCAAACTGTTTGATGAGTTCCTCAAATTGGCGCCGGGCGAGCAGGTTCTCCATCTGCTCCGTTTTCGCCACCGCCTCCAGGGGAATCCTGGTTGCGATTTCGTTTGCCTGTTCATAGTTCTTCAGGTTGCGTGCGCAGCTGGCGGCTTGCTGCAGTGCCGTCGACTTCTGGATGTCCGTAATATTTTTCGCTTCGGCTAATGTTAAAAATGCTGTCAGTGCTTCCTCTGTTTTTCGCTGGCGCAGCAGCTTTTCCGCGTCCCGGCTGGCGATGAGGTAATCGGTGACGGTCGGGTCGGCTTCGAACTGATGGGACAGTCCGCGATAAAAGTGGGCGAACTTCATCGGTTCGTGAAAACCGGCTGTTCCCGTCGGTGCAAAGGCGGAATACTCGGTGCCGTTTTCCCGGATACGCTGGCGGCAGACATTGATGAACCACGGCAGGCTGACCGTCGGCTTGTGCCCGATCACCTGATGCAGGGGATCGTTCTCATCCTGCACGATGGGGATGCGGATTTCAGCCGTCCAGTAACCGTCGGCGATGTGTGTGGCAACTTCGGCCTGTAAATCCCAGTTGAACCAGTTGTTTTTGTCCGCACCGCGATCCAGGTCGACCAGCGCACCCGCCGGGTTGACGGCGATCTGATAATAATTGTGCGATTCCGTAGCGAGTAATATTTCGATCGCATCGCCGTACCAGAGGGCCTGGTCTCCTGTTTTGGTTGTGGTGATGTTGGGTTTTTCGCCCGGCACTTCTTCACAGCGAATCGCGAAGTAAAGATTGTTGCCCATCCATGCGGATTTGATCGAGGTGCCATAAACGGGCAGACGGCCGGTCTGCAGTTCGCGCAGTTGGCCGGTCGAAGCGGTCGGGCATTTTTGCCAGAGAATGTCATCGAGTTTTCCATCGATGACAATTTCGCCGCGGGGATCGCCGACCAGTCGCAGTGTGGGAACGGGGCCGCGTTTCTGTGCCAGTTGTTTACTCTTGTTGCGCAAACCGTTGAGGTAGTTGTCGATTAACTGCACCCGCTGCGAATAAATGGAGTCATTGCCGACTTTGGACTTGGCGACGGCAAACAGTTCCAGCCCGCGATGGGCTTTGTCGCCGTCTGTTTCCATTTCGCGCCAGTGTTCTTCACAGTAACGGAAAAACGCCTGCATCTCGCCGGCAACGGGGCCGTAAAACAGACGGCAGTATTCGTCGAACATCTCGACCGCGTTCTGTTCCCTGCCCCCCCAGTACATCCGCGCGGTGAAGTAAATCAGGAAGTGGTTATAACCGATGGCGTTCTCACGAAAGTCCATCGTGAGCCAGATGTCTTCGCCGCGTGAAGTCCCTTTGGTCGCGTTGATGCTCTCGCCGAGGACGCGCGGGATATACGCGGGCAGATAAAAACCACGGCCGGTAAACGGATAGTTTTCGAAGATGATCAGCGGGTTGTCGGTTTTTTTGATCCAGTCCGCGCGCAGCTGGTTGAGGTCATCGCGGTCGGCACTGGTGGGGCGACGGCCGCCAACGATAATCACCTGCACGTTCGGCTCCAGTTTCTCAATCTTGAGCGGAGGCTGCGTGTAGGTGCCGTAAGCGCAGTTGGAAATCTTTTTGTCGGGGTGCGTTTTGCCGACTTCTTTCGCGACGCGATTCACGAACTCCCAGACATAATCGGAAAACGCCCCTCGATAGCCGCGCTCGGGGGTGTCTTTCCCCTGGCATTGTTCACACTGGCAGATGGCCGTATAACCATCGGGGGGCATGATCGAAACGGCGTCCATGTCGAAGTGATCGAACTGGGCACGGGCATATCGGACGGTTTCTTCGAACAGTTCTGCATTGGAATAACACAACTGATTGAGCCGTTTACCGTGCTGGGTATCCCGTTTGCCGCCGTACAGGGCAAACCATTCGGGGTGATTTTTCAGCGTCTGTGCGTTATGCGTCATGTGATCCAGACCGTGAGCGGCCTGCCGACCAAAGGGCTGGCGCACACCCAGGTGCATGGCCCACATCGCTGCCTCGCGCCCGTAGGTGCCGAATCGAAAGTTAATCGTCCGCAGGGGAAAATCGGGCTGCACGCTCTTATCGATGACAGGCAGGGGGATCGTTTTCAGCGTGGGCACGATTTCTCCCAGTTCACCGGGCAGATACCACCGCACACCGAGGTTGCGTAAAAAGCCGCAGACCGCGTTGAAGGAACCGCGTTCGTCAAAACTCCAGACATTCACATTTCCCTGCTTGTCGACCCGCTGTTCGTTGGGGGTGCCAAACTGGGATGTGGGACCTGTATAATGCTTGTAAATCTGGGAATGCGGATAACCCCAGTGTTTTCCGGTAATCGCGTCCCAGGCCTGTTGCGCTTTCCCGTTGACAATCTCACGGTTGTTGCGCGGCCAGGGTTCGATGGGAACAAAATCTGTATCGTCGCCGATCAGTGCCAGCCAGTTCTCGCCGGAAACAATCCGGTACGCGCCGAATTTCAGATCGGCGTCAGTGATGTCCCGCTGTTCGGTGTGTGGACTGCGGCCGATGAAAATGCTGACGGGCAGCTTGCCGCTCGGCTCAGTCACAATGTTCAACTTCGCACCGGAGATCTTCTCGACATACTTCTGCAGTTCCTGAGCGGCGAGTTGTGTGGTCCGCGGCGGTTTGGCGTCGATGATGATCTCCGCGCGGGGCTGCCCGTTTTCAACCAGGAAAGGTTCAGCAGCAGGCGCTTGAACCGCAGGAAGACAAAAACAGCAGAACAGGCTGGCCAGCAGAATCTGTTTCATGGTGGTGTGTCTCATTTCTTAGGAGGGGAGAAATTGAAGGCTTTCATTTTGATGAACAGGCAGGACGGGTTCAAGTTCCGAGTTGGAAAAAGGGGCATTGCTCAGTTCTAAGTATTATGCCTTACACTGCTTACAGGTTTTTGTTCACGATTGTTCAATTTTTTGAAAAAAATGGTAACATTTGTCCGTGTTTTTCGCTCAGTACATCAGATGCGATGCAGCGGGCCTGCTCGTTTATGGAAAATCAGTTTGCTGTTTCAGTTAGAATCAAGGAGAGAGGGATTAGCGATGTGTAATAATTGTAACCTGAATATGGATGCGGAACGGACGGATGAATTTGGCCAGAAGCTGCTGCAGATTGTGAATCACAGCGGCCTGTCATTTATGATTTCACTCGGTCATCGTTCGCGACTGTTTGACATCATGAGTGAGATGGAACACGCCAGCAGCAGTGAGATCGCCGCACAGGCCGGCTTGAATGAGCGCTATGTCCGGGAGTGGCTGGGTGCGATGGTGACCGGCGGTATTGTGGAATACGATCCGGTTCTGAAGACGTATTTTTTACCGGCCGAACATGCCGCACTGCTGACGCGGGCCGCCGGCTCGAATAATTTTGCGACCACAATGCAATGGTTTTCTTTATTTGGCACCGTCGAAGATAAAATCCTGAATTGCTTTCAGGAAGGGGGCGGCGTTCCCTATTCTGAGTTTGCACGGTTCCATGAAGTGATGGCCGAGGAAAGTTATAACTCGGTCGTGTGTGGCCTGTTCGAACATATTCTGCCTCTGGTGCCCGGATTGGAAGAGAAACTGAAAGCCGGCATTGATGTACTGGATATTGGCTGTGGCAGTGGCTGGGCGCTGATTGAGCTGGCAGCCGCTTATCCCGAGAGCCGCTTTACCGGCTATGATATTTCCGAGGAATCCATCGGACGGGCGCAACGGTTTGCGGAAGAACGCAGCGTGTCGAATGTTTCATTCCAGGTGCAGGATGTGTCTCAGATGAACGCGGTCAGCGAATTCGATCTGGTCACCGCCTTTGATGTGATTCATGATCAGGCGAATCCCGCGCAGGTGCTGACAGAAGTGAATGCCGCCCTGCGACCGGGGGGAACGTTCCTGATGCAGGATATTGCTGCTTCAAGTCATGTAGAGAAAAACATTTCCAATCCGCTGGGGCCCATGTTTTATACGATCTCTACGATGCACTGCATGACTGTTTCCCTGGCACAGGGGGGAGCGGGGCTCGGAACATGCTGGGGCCGTGAACTGGCCTGCGAGATGCTGGAAGAGGCTGGTTTTAACAACATCGATGTACAAGAGTTGCCGCACGACATCATGAATTATTTTTATGTGATGTCAAAAAGTGAATGACCGTTGTGCAGAAACTGGTGTCATCACAGGGAGCGGATGTCTTATGGCGTCTGCTCCCTGTTTTTTGGGGAAATGGGCAAATCGTATGTCGTCTGATTGATGAGCCCTGCGGTTCCGGTTAAATTAGATATAAATGTAGACTTTATTTTGGATTTTTGCTGCGACTGTCTATAATTCCTAATGTTTGAAGTATTTTTGTGTCAGCGGAGAAAAAATCTTAAGAATCACTGAAGAATGTGCTATTTAAGGCCTTTCCAGGTATTGATTTTGGTGCAAGAATGCCGATTATAAGGAATAATTCTATTACGTAGAGTTTGTCGATTGCTGGAGCGATGGCGAACAGACAGTGATGGAAATCACGTTGGTCTGAAGCTGGAACTTCAATGCTCACAAGGTGTTGTGAGGTGATCGCCATCCAGACTGAATGATTCATTGAATTGTGAAAACCAAGCGAGAACTACTCCTGCGTCTTTCCCTCCTTGCGGGCGATGTAAATCGACCTGGCTCATATCAGAGAGAGCAACCCAGCCGTTTTCCATGGTTTCGATGATTTCAGTGATTAAATTTAAGCTGGTTTCCCGTTAGAGGGAAGTGGATCGCGGATCAGAGAACGCGAATCAACGGCTGCCAGCATTATCAGAAAACAGACATTTAAACATATTTTTTCATTCAACTGCGACTGTACCGCCTGAAACAGGGTGGCAACCGGGGAGTAAAATTCAGAATGGCGACCACAGACGTATCTGGTGCGAATGGCAAACTCAGCGAAAAGCTGGATGCAGTTGTTATTCGTTTTTGTGGAGATAGTGGCGACGGAATGCAGCTGGCCGGCACGCAGTTTACGAATGTGTCGGCTGTGTTTGGTAATGATGTCAGCACATTACCCGACTTTCCCGCTGAAATTCGCGCACCCGCCGGAACGCTGGGTGGCGTGAGTGGTTTCCAGATCTGTTTCTCGAGCAGCGATATTTATACGCCCGGCGATGAAGTGGATACGCTGATCGCCATGAACCCGGCTGCGTTGAAAACAAATGTGGCCGACCTGAAGCGCGGCGGTACGTTGATCGTCAACGAAGACGCGTTTGAATCGGGCAATCTGACGAAAGCCGGCTACGATAGTAATCCGCTGGACATTGAAGAAGAGCTGGCCGCTTACCAGTTACAGAAAGTCCCCATGACCAGCCTGACGCGCGACGCCGTGGCGGAACTGGGACTGTCGCCGCGCGAAGCGGAACGCTGCAAAAACTTTTTCGCGATGGGGCTGGTTTACTGGCTTTATCAGCGCGATGCCACACCCACGGAAGAGTGGGTCAGATCCAAATTTGCCAAGAAACCTGAACTGGTGGAAGCGAACCTGAAAGCGTTGCACGCCGGTTATAACTATGGCATCACCACCGAAGCGATGACCGTGCATTATCACGTTGATCCTGCGGAACTGCCTCCCGGCAAATACCGCAAGGTGACCGGAAACGAAGCACTGGCATTCGGGTTTGTGACGGCGGCTAAACTGGCCGGCAAGAAACTGTTTTACAGCGGTTATCCGATTACACCTGCCAGCGATATTTTGCACGAACTTTCCAAACTGAAGAACTTCAACGTGGTGACTTTTCAGGCGGAAGACGAAATCGCCGCGATCACAAGTGTGGTTGGTGCTTCTTACGCAGGCGATCTGGCGATTACCGCCAGCAGTGGTCCCGGCATTGCCCTGAAAGGGGAAGGCATGGGGCTGGCTTCGATTATGGAATTGCCGCTGGTTGTGGTGGATGTACAACGCGGAGGTCCCAGTACGGGGCTGCCAACGAAAACAGAACAGTCGGACCTGTATATGTGCATGTTCGGCCGCAATGGTGACTGTCCGATGCCTCTCGTTGCGCCTGCGACACCGGCGGACTGTTTCGAGATGGCACAGGAAGCCTTGCGGATTGCCGTCGAATTCATGACTCCCGTGCTGCTGCTCAGCGATGGTTACATTGCCAACGGAGCCGAGCCCTGGAAGATTCCTGAAATCTCCAGCCTGAAGCCGATCCCGGTTTCTCACGAGAATACTCAGGGCGACGAACCATTCATGCCTTACCTGCGAAATGAAAAGAAAGCCCGTCCCTGGGTGACTCCCGGCACTCCCGGTTGCGAACATCGCGTCGGCGGTCTGGAAAAATCGGACGTGACGGGAAATGTGAATTACTCACCCGAGAATCACCAGTATATGACGACACTCCGGGCAAACAAAATCGCCGGGATTGCCGACTTCATCCCGGAACAGACCGTCGAAGGTCCGGAATCCGGGGATCTGCTGGTGATCAGCTGGGGGGGGACTTACGGGGCCGTCCGGACTGCGGTCAAGCAATCGGTTCAGGAAGGTAAGTCGGTAGCACATGCCCACATCCGTTATCTGAATCCGTTCCCGAAAAACCTGGGTGATCTGATCAAGCAGTACAAAAAAGTGCTGATTCCCGAATTGAATACCGGACAATTACGTATGATCATCCGCGGTACGTATCTGGCTGACGCGGTCGGTCTGAACAAAGTCCAGGGAAAACCGTTCCTGATCAGTGAAGTCAAACAGAAAATCAGAGAGATGCTGGACGGGAAGTAGTTTCTCAGTCCTTCTGAATTTCAATTAATAACAGACCATTTTAAGAAACAGCAATTGCGTTTAAGGATAGAAAAAAATGAGCGTTGATGTCACACTGCCTGTCCTCTCGCCAAAAGATTTTGCCAGTGATCAGGAAATTCGCTGGTGTCCGCGCTGCGGCGACTACTCGATTCTCGCCCAGATGAAAAAAGTGCTGCCGACGTTGGGAATTCCCAAAGAGAAATTCGTGTTCGTCTCCGGAATTGGCTGTTCGAGCCGTTTTCCGTATTACATGGACACGTACGGGATGCACAGTATTCACGGTCGCGCACCGGCCGTTGCAACGGGTGTGAAACTGGCCAATCCCGATCTGCAGGTCTGGGTGATCACCGGCGACGGCGATTCACTGTCGATCGGCGGGAATCATTTCATGCACGTGCTGCGTCGTAACGTGGATCTGAAAGTGATTATGTTCAACAATCAGATTTACGGTCTGACCAAAGGTCAATATTCGCCGACCAGTCCGACGGGAACCAAAACCAAGAGTACGCCCTTCGGTTCTGTAGATCGTCCGTTGAATCCGTTATCTGTCGCCATTGGTGCCCGAGCGACGTTTGCCGCCCGTTCGGTTGACGTCGATATCAAACACCTGTGTAGCGTACTCGAACGGGCCGCCCATCACAAAGGGTCTGCTTTCGTCGAAGTTTATCAGGACTGCAATGTCTTTAACTCGGGCGCGTTCGAATTTGCTTCCAAGAAGGATCAGAAAGAAGACAATGTCATCTATCTCGAACATGGCAAACCGCTGATCTTCGGGAAAAATCGAGACAAGGGCGTTCGCCTGAACAGCCACGATCAACCGGAAGTCGTGGAACTTGGTAAAGGGGTCACGGAAGATGATCTGCTGTTCCACGATGAAAAGTCAGAGGATATGAATCTGGCGTTTCTGCTGGCCAGCATGCGACATCCTGAAATGCCCGAACCAATGGGCGTTTTCCGTTGTGTCGAGCAGCCGACTTATAACGAAGCCGTTTATCAGCAGGTGGCATCCGCGACCGAACGAAGCGGCGAAGGGAATCTGGAAGCGTTGTTTCAGACCGGTGATACCTGGACCGTTTAACCCGAGTCCCGAGTCAAATAAAAAAAGACGTTACAGTCATCGCTGTAACGTCTTTTTCTTTTTTTTGGCTGGTGCAGATTATTTCGGAGCTTCTTCTTTGCCGAACGAGAGCCGCATCTGTCGCGTTTCCGCGGGGTCCAGTTCTTTGAATAACAGGCTGGGTTGAATGCCTTTGTTATTCTGATATTTATCGCTGCAGTACTCCACGATTTCGCCGATGACGGTGTTGTAGATGATCTGGCAGATCGCGACACCCGCGTAAACGCGTACGGGTTGTTCCACGGTGATTTCGAGTGTCCAGTAACCACAGAATCCGATATCGCCGACGCCGGCTGTGGCATGTACAGAAATTCCGAGCCGTCCGATTGAGGAGCGCCCTTCGAGCAGGGGAACCAGATTATGGGTTTCCGTCCGCTCGACCGTACGTCCCAGGTAAAGCTGGCCGGGATAAAGCACCATGCCTTCTTCGGGGATGATGTGTTTTCCCAGACGATTGGGACGGGCCATATCCAGAACGATTTCTTCGTAGACCATCAACTCGTTGTGCAGGCAGAGGTTATAGCTGTTTGGATTCAGATATTTATCATGATAAGGTTCGATGACGATATCTGTTCCCAGGCGTGCTTTGATTTCTTTCCCGGTCAGGATCATGGGCTTCTCATTAACGTTGAAGTTGAAAAAGACTCTGCATACAGGAAACATAAACCGCTGAGAGGTGGCTTTCAACGGCCCTGACGGACGATTTCAGAAACAGTAGCAAGTACCAGATTTCTGCTGCAATTATATTAACGGAACTAAAGCGGTTTCAACCCGATGCGCGGGCAGATTTTCAAGAGGCTGCATTCGGTGCAGTGCGGACGGCGGGCGACGCAGGTGGCGCGACCGTGCAGAATGACGCGGTGCGAAAAATCGATCCATTCATTTTTCGGCAGGACTTCCATTAAATCGCGTTCGATGATCTCCGGATTTTTGCTGGCAGTCAGAGCGAAGATATTGCAGATGCGTTTGACATGTGTGTCGACCACCACGCCGCTGGGAATTCCGAACGCCGTTCCTAAAACGACATTGGCTGTTTTTCTGCCGACGCCGGGCAAAGCCACCAGATCTTTCAAAGTGCGGGGAACTTCTCCGTCGTACTGTTCTGTCAGCGCCAGCGCCATGTTGCGGATATTCGTGGCTTTCGCGCGGAAGAAGCCGAGCGGATACACAATTTTTTCGACGTCGGCCTGTTTACTGGCGGCCAGTTTTGCGGCGGTCGGATATTTCCTGAAGAGCGTCGGCGTGGTGGCGTTCACGCGTACGTCGGTGCATTGAGCGGACAGAATCGTAGCGACCAGCAGTTGGAAAGGGGAATCATGGATCAATGCACATTCCGGTTTCGGGAACAATCTGGCAAGACCGCGCGCGATTTTGCGGGCATGTTTCTTTTTGTCATCAAGCGCGTCGACATAATTGGAACTCTTTAGGATTTGCGTTTGTTTTTTAGCCATAATTTACGTGACAATTCCCAAATTGGATTGCTAGCCTGTGTCCTGGTTGACTCTAACGTCTCCGGGACCATCTGGACCGAATATTTTAGAAAAAGAGACGATTTCGTTAAACGGATGAGCCATCCAGCGTTGATTCGATATGCACGTCAGTATGTTGGACCAGGATTTGTTTTTCAATGAATTAACTAAAGAAATATATCAAATGACATCTCCCAGCGAACTGATAGAAGATGAACTCGAAGCCTTTTCCGGCATGGTTCCCCTGTTGGAACTGGAAAATCGGGTGCTTCTGCCGCATGCCATGTTATCACTCAGAATCACAGCGGCCGCGGATTGTCAGTTGATCGCTGATGCTGTCAGTGAGAATGCGCTGGTGGCTGTGACTCTGAAACAGACCGGCACTGATACGGAAAACGAAATACCGCGGGCCGCTGCGATCAGCTCTGTCTGCCTGGCGTCGATTGTGGCCCCTTATCAGCTGGAAACAGGCGGTTATTCGATTCTGTTACGAGGCGTCTGTCGCGCGCGATCTGTCGCGTTGTCGAAAGCGGATCAACCCTATCAAAAAACGCTGCTCGAACTGAAACCCGATTTTTATGCGGAGCAGCCGGTGATACATCGGGAACATCGGCAGCTCGAATTACTGGAGCATTATGCCAGAAACTTTTTGGAGAATTCCTCTGATCCGACATATTATCATCAGCTGCATCGGGAAATCACTCTGGGCAAACTTTGTGACACTCTGGCTGATACGATCAAACTGCAGCCAGAATTGTGCCGGTTGATTTTAGAAGAACACGACGTTGATCTCCGCAGCGATCTGCTGTTGAATTTTCTGAGAAATAAACTGCGCGAACAGCAACACAATCCTTTCGGCCATGCGCTTTCAATGGAATTCAGTCAGAACTGAGCCGAAACGACGTTGAGTCCGGCTCCCTTTTCTCAGTAAGGTGACCGTTACGCGGATTCGCATGAACCGCGGCTGACGCCGTACGGCTGATCTTGTTTAAGGTACTTTGACAGCGGGAAGACTTATTAGCCGAAGGGCATTAGCCCCGGTTCTTCATTTTTGCAGAGACCAATTCGAATTCAGAAACATCATCTGGCCGAAACTTCTTGTGACGGTTTCCTGTGTTGCATAAGATAAGAGTCTGTGATTATCCACGGGGATGATCCACGGGCGACTGTTTCCGCCTAAGCTTGTTTTGCCGGGGATCTGCTGAAATGAATCAATCCGCGCTCCGTTTTCCGTTGCTGTTATTTTTTCTGTTTGCGACCGGCGGCATCGCCTCTGCGGCACCTGCGAAAGCAGACAGGGGTCGTCCGAATATTCTGTTCTGCATTGCCGACGATGCCTCGTTTCCGCATATGGGCGCGTATGGTTGTTCGTGGGTGAAGACGCCTGGTTTCGACCGGGTCGCGCGGGAAGGACTCCTGTTTACGAACGCGTATACTCCCAATGCCAAGTGTGCCCCTTCGCGTGCCTGTATTCTGACGGGGCGAAATTCCTGGCAGTTGAAGGAGGCCGGAAATCATATGGCGTTTTTCCCGCCGGAATTCAAAACGTATGTCGAAGCGTTAGCAGACGCCGGATATGCGGTCGGCAAGACCGCGAAAGGCTGGGCACCGGGAGTCGCCGTGGATGCGTCGGGCAAACGCCGCGATCTGGCAGGTCCCGCGTATAACAGTCAAAAAGCAAAACCACCCGCCAGCGGAATTTCTCCCCTCGATTACGCCGCCAATTTTGCGCAGTTTCTGAAAGCCTGTCCCGAGGAGAAACCCTGGTGTTTCTGGTATGGCGGTCTGGAACCGCATCGAGGTTATGAATATGGATCTGGGGTCAGCAAGGCCGGCAAGAAACTGACTGACATCGACCGCGTTCCCGCTTACTGGCCCGATAATGATGCGATTCGAAATGACATGCTCGATTATGCTTTCGAGATCGAACACTTTGATCGGCATCTGGTCAGAATGCTGGATTTTCTGGAACAGCAGCATCAACTGGAAAATACGATCATCGTCGTCACCGCCGACAATGGCATGCCGTTTCCCCGCGTCAAAGGGCAGGAGTACGAGCCCTCGAATCATCTGCCGCTGGCGATCATGTGGCAGCAGGGAATCAAAACCGGAAATCGCGTGATCGACGATTATATCAGCTTCATCGATTTTGCACCGACATTTATCGAAGTGGCTGGCATGCAATGGGAACAGACGGGCATGCAACCAGCGGCGGGGCGCAGTCTGACAGATATTTTTCAATCGAACCAATCCGGTATTGTGAATGCGAAACGCGATCATGTGCTGATCGGCAAAGAACGGCACGATATCGGCAGGCCGTCTGACCAGGGTTATCCCATTCGCGGGATTGTGAAGGCAGGCATGCTGTATCTGAAGAATGACGAACCCGGACGCTGGCCCGCCGGCAATCCGGAAACAGGATATCTGAACTGTGACGGCAGCCCGACGAAAACTGCGATATTACAACTTCGCAGGGAAGGGGAACAGGAGCAGTTCTGGAACTGGGCGTTCGGCAAACGTCAGGCGGAAGAATTGTATGCGATTCAGGATGACCCGGAATGTATGAATAATCTGGCGGCACTGCCGGAATTTCAAACTCTCAAAAATTCCCTGAAGCAGCAGTTGCAGGCAGAGTTGACGGCTCAGCAGGACCCGCGTGCGCTGGGGAACGGAGCCGTATTCGAGGGTTATCAATATTCGGACCCCCGCACGCGCCATTTTTACGAGCGGTATCTGAAAGGCGAAGCGGTCAAAGCAGGCTGGGTGAATGAATCCGACTTTGAAAGCGGGCCACTCGACTGAAAAGAGGCGGCGGTGTTACTGAGCTTCTTTTCTCGCAGAGAGATAACCGGCCGAGGACTGGAAGTATTTTTGTCTTCTGCGTTCTTTATCTGTTGAAGCGGTGGACCTGCCTGCCTGCAGGTCTTCCAGGTTGGCGGCACAGTAGCGGCAGCCGGTCTGGTGCAGATGGAATTCGATATAGCTTTGAAATGCAGGGGTGAGCGTTTCGAGCAAATAACCTCCCAACTGACTCCGCGAAGGGCAGCTGAGGTGGTTTCTTCGCCAGATTTCACCGACGGAATGTGCACCCTGATCGCGCTGACGGGACAGTTGTGCGAGGCGGACGCGCAGCGAATCGGTGTGTCGGAGTGCTTCTTCAATCTGGGACATCAGTCCGACGGACAGTGACTCGTCCAGATATGCCAGTAATTCCTGATCTGTAAAGGGGCTTACGTCCATCACTTGGGAGCCTCGGTAACGTCGGAAATGAAACGGATGTATGCAGAAATACTGATTCCATTATTGCCGAATATCCACGGGTATAAAAGACTCATCCTGTAAACAGTTATGTATTTCGGGGAAACGCAGAATCACCCGGCAAGGAATGAAACTTTTTTGAGTGAATCATGAATTTAAGCAAAAAACAGGGGAAAGCAACCGTTTTCCAGTTAGACAAATCGGTTTCTATTGCCCGAATGGTTGTCGCTGGAAGCTTTGCTCGTTAGCATACGGGGTATAAATTGACGCGCTTAAGTTGCGCCTGGCGGCGCCTGAAAAGTAGTCACTGCTCTAATCAATGTTTACCCGATCGGGTAACACACTTCTTTTGATCGCGTGAAGTCAGCATATCGAACGTCACTGATTAAAAGTGATTCAGAGCGTGACAAAAATATTTGTTTAGAAGAGAATTGAAGGAAACAAAGTGGCTGCTCAAGCAAATGCCTTATCGATTGAAGAGTTGGAGGAAAAAGGGAAAGTCCTTCGCCGTCTGATTATCCGTATGACAACCGAAGCGGGCAGTGGACACCCCAGCAGCAGTCTGTCTGCCGTGGAAGTCGTCAACGCCCTCTGGTTCGGCGGTTTCATGAAGTACGATCCTCAAAATCCGACCTGGGAAGCCCGGGATCGTTTCATTTTGAGTAAAGGACACGCCGTCCCCGTACTGTATGCCGCCATGGCGGAAGCGGGCTATTTTTCCGTGGATGAGGTGATGACGCTTCGCAAACTGGGCAGCCCGTTTGAAGGTCACCCCAATATGAAACGACTTCCCGGCATTGAAGCCTCAACGGGCTCGCTGGGGCAGGGGTTGTCTCTGGGCATCGGCCAGGCTCTGGGAGCACGCTTGAACAAGAACGGCGCCAATGTATTTGTCGTGATTGGTGATGGCGAGATGGGCGAAGGTCAGGTCTGGGAAGCGCTGGCAGGTGCTGAAAAGTACAAGCTGGGCAACCTGACTGCCATCATTGACCAGAACGGGTATCAGCAGACCGGTGCGACCAGAGAGGTGCTTGACCTGGGTTGCTTCGAAGAAAAGATTGCCGCTTTTGGCTGGCATACGCAGACGATCGATGGCAACTGCCAGAAGTCCGTCGTCGCAGCGCTGGAAGCCGCTTCCAAAATCACGGATCGTCCCAAGGCCATTATTTCAAAGACCAAAAAAGGGTATGGAATTCTGCCCGTGCTGGAAGCAACGGGAGACAGTAACTATCACGGCAAACCGCTTTCGCCCGAGTTGGCAGAAAAAGCACTTGCGTATCTCGGGTAGGACCTGTGCTTTCGAATTTTCTGTGCAGGAATCAGATCCGAACAGAAAATAGCGGACGGCAGTTCAAAATAAATCAACAGATAAAGTCAACTCACAGACAAAAGAGACAGAGCATTATGTATTTAGGCGAAATGAGTGGATTGAAAATCGGGCAAGCCACCCGGGATGCATTTGGTGATGCATTAAAAGAACTGGGTGAGAAATATCCGGCACTCGTCACCGTGGATGGTGACGTTGGAAATTCAACGCGTACGGAAGTTTTTGCGAAGGCGTTTCCGGAGCGGGCTTTCAACATGGGTATTGCAGAAAGCAATATGGTCAGCGTGGCCGGCGGTCTGGCTTCCACCGGGAAGATTCCCGTTGTCGCCAGTTTTGCCGCATTTTTGTTATGTAATGCCTACGATCAGATCAGAATGTCGATCGCCTTTCCAGGCATGAACGTGAAGCTGGTAGGAACGCACGCCGGTATTTCGATTGGCGAAGATGGTCCTTCGCAGATGGGAATTGAAGACGTATCACTGGCCTGCAGTCTGCCCGGGATGGTGGTGATTGTGACTGCGGATGCCGTCTCTACCAAAGCAGCGACCGCCGCCATGATTGACTACGAGGGACCCGTTTACCTGCGACTCGGTCGACCGAATGTCGCAGAGATTTATACCACAGAAGATACATTTGAAATCGGGAAAGCCAACACGGTTCGCGAAGGCGACGACGTGACCATCATTGCCAACGGACTCATGGTTGCCGGTGCCATCGATGCGGCAACCAAACTGGCTGAAGAAGGTATTAGTGCGCGCGTCATTGATATGCACACCGTAAAACCTGTCGACGTGGATGCCATTCAGAAAGCAGCCCGCGAGACCAGCGCGATTGTTGTCGCCGAAGAGCATATGGCGCATGGGGGACTGGGTTCAGTGGTTTCGATGGTGGTTTCACAATCGAATCCGGTGCCGATGGCGTATGTGAATGTCGGTGACTGTTTTGCCGAAAGTGGCGATCCCCAGGGGTTGCTGGACAAATACGGTTTAACAGCCGCTGCGATTATCGAAGCTGTCAAAAAAGTGAAATAATGATACGAAAGCCCTCTTGGGAAGACAAGGGGTCTTTATTTATTGTTGTTTCGGAAAATCTGATTCTAAGTCCCGTTCACGTTTGATGAGAGAACTTTGTGACTGAGTTTCGCGCGTTTCATAATGCTGACCCACCGCAGTTGCTGAGGCTATGGCATGCTGCCGGTCTGGGAAGAGGGGCCGCGGAATGTCTTACGAACGATGCTTTCGAAGTTCTGATATACTCGCAGCCGTATTTCGATCCGAACGGGCTGATCATCGCCGTTGAAAATGGAGAAGTCGTCGGCTTTATCCTGGCAGGTTTCGGGCCGAATGCGGAGCTGTCTGCACTGGACTATACCCGAGGTGTCATCTGCGCCGTCATTGTGCATCCGAAATTTCGTCGCCGGGGCATCGGCCGTGAACTGGTTCTGCACGCGGAAACTTATCTCAAATCGAAAGGGGCAACCCTGATTACGGCGGGGCCTTCCGGCCTGGTGTCGCCTTATCTGGTGGGCCTGTACGGCGGAACGCGTCCTTCCGGTTTTCTGTTATCCGATCCACTGGCAGCACCATTCTTTGAAACCATCGGATATCATGCCGTCATCTCGACGCGCATTTTTCAACGCGACCTGCTCGGCCCCAAACCTCCCATTAAATTTCATCTGGTCAACATCCGCCGCAAAATGCAGTTGATGATTTCCGAAGATTATCAGGCACCCAACTGGTGGTGGCTGACCCGGATGGGCCGACTGGAGACCCTCCACTTCGAGCTTGCGCCGAAAACAGGCGAAGCGTCCGTGGCCTCTGCGACAGTCGTGGGGCTGGATTTGTATATCCCGAAGTGGGAAGAGCGCGTGATCGGACTGACAGACGTCTTCGTCAATGAAGTGGATCGATCCAAAGGTTACTGCCAGTCACTCTTACTGGAAATCGCGCGTCGTCTGCAGGATGAACTGATTACCAAGCTGGAATGGCATGTCGAAGAGTCCAACTCGGTCGCAGCGCATGTTGCGCTGGCCGTGGGGTATTATCAGGTTGATACTGGTATTGTATATCAGCTGGTTTCACGTTAGCGTGTAATAAAGTGTCGGAAACGTCATTTCAGGGAGAGGCAGAAATTCTGCCCGCGTTTCATAGTCATCCATCCTGATTCTGCGACAAAAAAGGTGACCGTACATGGCGGTATTGTATATTACTGAGGATGATGTTCGTTCCCTAATGGATATGGAAAAATCCTTACTGATCATTCATAAAGTGTTTAAAGAACTGGCCTCCGGCAGAGCCATCAATGAACCGCGGCAGCGCGTGAAGGCACCGGGCATCATGCTGCATTCCATGTCGGCTGCCAATGAATACCTGAATTATGTTGGCTGGAAGGCGTATACAACCACCAAAGCGGGCGCGCAGTTTCATGTCGCCATCTATGACCAGGAAACCGGCGAGATGCGCGCTTTGATAGAAGGCGATTTTCTCGGACAGCTGCGCACAGGCGCCGCCAGTGGTGTGGCGACTGAATATATGGCGCGCCCCGATTCAAAAGTCGTCGGTCTGTTCGGAGCCGGTCTGCAGGCGCGAACGCAATTGCAGGCCGTCTGTTTAACACGCAAGATTGAATTTGTCTCGGTGTATTCGCGTGATTTTGAGAAATGCAGCCGGTTTGCGGAAGAGATGACGGAACTGTGCGACGTGGAAGTCAAAGCCTCTCATTCTCCGGATGAAACGGCGGCTGAAAAAGATATCGTGATTTGCGCCACCACGAGCAAGGCCCCTTTGTTTGACGGCCGTGTGCTCGATGAAGGAACTCACATGAACGTCGTCGGATCGAATCATCGTTCACGGCGGGAAATCGATCGGACCACCATCAAACGGGCCGATGTGATTGTCTGTGATGATGTCGAGCAGTGTAAGCTCGAAGCGGGAGATTTCATTCAACCCGTGGAGGAAGGAATCACCGACTGGCGGCTGATGCATAATCTGTGCGAGATTGTCGCCGAACGACAGACGGGGCGTGCCACCGATGACCAGGTCACACTGTTCAAGTCGGTCGGGCTGGCCGTGGAAGATGTGGCGATGGGCGTGAAGGTCTACGAGCTGGCACTCGAAGAAGGCCTGGGCATCGATTTACCGTTTTAACAAAACAGGGAATCGCGTTACGGGGTCTGTTTTTCCTGTTGTTTGACCGCCTGATAGATCTGTTCCATCTCCTGCAGAGACGCGTCCTGGATTGAGCGGCCTGTTTTTTCCAGCTCCTGTTCGATCTTCTGCACCCGGTGTTGAAACTTGCGGTTGCTTTTTCGCAGTGCTTCTTCCGGATTGATTTTCCAGCGCCGGGCGATATTGGCGACCACGAACAAAATATCGCCCAGCTCGCCTTCCACACGCGCCTGCAGTGCGGGATCATCAATTTCCGTGTCGGTGATGATGTCGGCTTCCACGGTGGCGGGCGTGTTTGGGATCTTTCCCGCGGGAAAAATTTCGTCCGCCAGTTCCTGGATCTCTTCGCGTAACTTATCAAACAGCATATCCCGATGCGGAAAGTCGTAGCCGACCTTGGCCGCTTTCTCAGCCACGCGTGCAGCACGCGCCAGAGCGGGCAGCGCTTCCGGCAGGCCGTCAAAAATGGAACGCCGCTGTTTTTCCTGTTCCTTGATCTGGTCCCAGTTTTTGCGAACCTCTTCCGGCGTTTCCGCGCTGGCATTGCCAAATACATGCGGATGGCGGTCGATCATTTTCTGTGTCAGCCGGTTTACTACGTGCGTTAAATCGAAGCGGCCTGCGTCGGCGGCAATCTGGGAATCGAGGACGATCTGCAGCAGCAGGTCGCCCAGCTCTTCAATGATATGCTGATCATTGCCGGAATCGATGGCTTCCAGCAGTTCGTAAGTCTCTTCCAGCGTGTAAGGTTTGATCGATTCCAGCGTCTGTACCCGGTCCCAGGGGCAACCTTCCGGTGATCTCAGTCGTGCAATGACATCACAAAGCTTTTCAAAAGCAGGAGTTAAGATGTTATAATCGGGGGCCGTACCCTGTGCGGGTGTGGTATCAACGGGGGAGCGTGCCGGCTGGTTTTGAGGATCGGACTCTGTCATTGTTTTACCGTATGATTCACCTGTGAGCGGTAGTAGTGTAGGATGTGTGTATCGTAGCGAATTCATTTCGCCCTGAAAATTCACAAGGAAATCATGAGGCATAAAAGATGAGTTTTCTCAAGAAAAGTTCGATGACTGTCTGTGTTTTGTTACTCTCTCTGGGTTCGGGGATGGCCGCAGATTCCGCACAGTCAGAGGAGGAAGCGAAACAGCAGGAACTGCGGGAGCAGAAGTTCGAACAGCAGATGACGGGCGCCACTCTGGTAGGGCATTTTACCGTGGATGGCAAAACCAACGGCAAACCGCCGCGCGAAGAACGCTATGAAATTGCCGCCGCTAAAAAACTGGACGGCCACCAGTGGTTGATTACCGCACGCATTAAATACGGCGATAACGACGTCAACGTGCCGATGCCTTTGAATGTCTTCTGGGCAGATGACACTCCCGTGATTTCATTGACCAATTTAACGATTCCGGGATTAGGAAACGCCTTTACTTCGCGCGTGATGTTCTTTGAAGGACGCTATGCGGGAACCTGGCAGCATGGTAAGGTGGGGGGGAATCTCTGGGGCAAAATTGAATACGCCGAGCAGAAACCTGAAACCGATCAGGAAAAATAATATCAGCAAAAGATCAGCAATCTGAGGAGTTTATTTTCATGTGGCAGAAATGTTTTTTATACACCTTCGTTTTGTTTTTGTATATCACCTGTGACAGGACGCTGCTGGCGACCGAAAAAGTTTCTGTATCGAAGTCTGCAGAGGCGGTAACGAAACCTGCTCTGATACCGGTTAAAATAAAAAGTACCCTCGATCAGAGTCTGCAACCGTCTCTGATCTGGGCGCCGGAAACCGCAAAGACAACTCCGACCCCGCTGCTGGTTTTTCTGCATTCCTGGAGTGGCAACTATAAGCAGAATAATGCCAAGTGGCTGAATGAAGCGCAAAAACGGGGCTGGATTTACCTGCACCCGGATTTTCGCGGAGTGAATCAGCAGCCGGAAGCCTGCGGTTCCCGTTTAGCCCGCCAGGATATTCTGGACGCGATCGATTTTACGATCGAGCACTATGACGTCGACCCGTCACGCATTTATCTGGCAGGAACCTCGGGCGGCGGTCATATGACGATGCTGATGGCGGGGCATCATCCCGATCGGTTTTCCGCAGCATCATCGTGGGTGGGCATCAGCGAACTGGCAGACTGGTATCGGTTTCATCTGAAGGACGGGGAACCGCAGAACTACGCCCGCATGATTTTAAAATCGCTGCAGGACAAGCCGGGGGCTTCTGCAGAAATCGACGCGGAATACCGCGATCGTTCTCCCCTGTACTGGATTGCGAATGCAACCGAAGTTCCCCTGGACCTCAATGCCGGCGTGACCGACGGGAAAACCGGCTCCGTTCCGTTTGCTCAGACCGTAAACGCTTTCAACGCACTGGCGGAAAAAAATCAGACGACACCGGTTTCGAAAGCGGAAATACAGCAACTGTGGGATCATGGCAAACTGCAAAAGCCGTTGCCCGCCGATCAGGAGACCGACGAAACCTACGGTCGCGCCATTCATCTGAGACGGAATTCCGGTTTAGCGCGTGTCACCATTTTTCAGGGAGGGCATGAAGGTTTCCCCGGGCCTGCCTGTGAATGGTTGTCAAAACAGACGCGCGATACATCCCATTTCGGAAAAAATAAGGCAGGGCAGAAATGATCTGAGCAGCGGAAGACGGGCTTTATCAGCAGGCCCTGGTCCGCCTGGTGAAAAAACTCTGCGGAGGCAGTTTTCGGGGAGATTACGGAATACTCTTATTGTACAGGTTCTTTCATAAAGGTTCCTGAATTCTCGTGGCGCGGCATGAATCAGTGGATTGACTATTCAATCCATGCACGTCTATCGCGTAGAATAGATAATACCCAAGCCTCATCAATCGCGTGCAGGAAATTCAGCCCGAGAGCCAGTAACTTTGGATCGTCAACAGCAAAGAATCGCAGAAGATCTTTCCAGTCTGATTGCAGGCGACGTGCGATGCGATCCTGTGGCGTTGTCCATTTATTCCAGCGATGCGAGCCTGTATCAGATTCCCCCCTTGTGTGTTGCCTATCCGCGTGAACGCAATGACTTAATTGCGATTGCCAGATACGCCACGGATATGAACATCCCCCTCATTCCCCGGGGTGCGGGAACCGGCCTGGTCGGCGATGCCATTGGCAGCGGGATTGTGGTTGACTGTTCGCGTTATCTGACCCGGTTTGAATTGATCGATGACAACCTGGTGCGCGTTCAGCCAGGCGTGGTGCATGCTGAATTGAATCGCTACCTGAAACCGCGGGGATTGTATTTTCCTCCCGACCCTTCGAATACGGAAGTCACGACGATCGGCAGTATGCTGGCCATCGATGCTGCCGGTTCGCGTGCGATTCGCGTCGGTTCCACCCGCGATTACGTTCAGCAGCTGGAAGTGATCCTGTCGGACGGAACCTGTTTTGAGGCGGGGAATGAAAGTCTGTCGATTCTCAACCAGCCTCTGGCAACCGGCTCCGGTACTTCGTTGTTAGGCGAAGTGCCCGCTGATTTGAAAGCGGAACAGGCCCGGCGGACGATTTTGAGCCGGCTTTCCAAACTGCTGACTGACAATGAAGCTCTCATACAGGAAAAACAGACGACCGCCATTCCTAATTGCAGCGGCTATTATTTAAAAGGCATCAAAACACGGCAGCATCTGAACCTGGCGCGATTGCTGGTCGGTTCAGAAGGGACGCTGGCCCTGTTTTCTTCTGCCGTACTGCATGTTTCGCCTTTACCCGTACATCGCGGCGTGACGCTGTTGCTGTTTGGAGATCTGGCCTCGGCGATCCGCTCGGTGCAAACCATCATTCACCTGCAGCCCTCCGCCTGTGACCTGCTGGATCGCCGCCTGTTATCTTTAGCGCGAGACGCCGACCCCCGTTTTGCCTCGCTGATTTCACCGGCAGCAGAAGCCGCGTTACTGGTCGAGCAGGTCGGCTTCAGTGATGCACAGGTCCAGGACAGATTGCATAATGTGATTCTGGCTGTGAAAAATATCAATTCCCGCGTCGTGGTCGCGATGGAAACACATCAGTCGGATGAAGTCGACTTTCTCTGGTCATTGCCGCAAAAAGTGGTGCCTTCTCTCAGTCGCCTGCCGGGGGAATCAAGGCCGCAGCCGTTTGTGGAGGATATCGCCATTCCCCCGGAATGTTTGTATGAGTTTTCTCAGAAAGCGCAGAAAGTCTTTCAGCGGTATCAGGTGACGGCGACGTTATATGCGCATGCGGCTTCGGGACAAATTCATCTGCGTCCTTTCCTGCCCGCGCTGACTGATCAGAACGCGCCGATTCTGGAAAGTATCGCCCGCGATTTATATCAGACCGTCTTTTCCTTGAACGGCACGATCAGCGGAGAGCACGGCGACGGTCTGGCGCGAACCGCGTTTATCCGCTCGCAGTACGGCGATTTGTATCGTGTCTTTCGTCAGGTCAAAGACATTTTTGATCCGCATAATCTGCTCAATCCCGGGAAAATTATCAACGATGATCCGCATGTAACTATTCGACATCTCAGACCGGTTCCGGAAAAATTTCCCGAACTGATTGATTTACAGTTAAACTGGACACCGCAGGAACTGCAGACCGAAGCCGCGCGCTGTAACGGCTGTGGCTCGTGTCGCCGACAGGATTCCGGTTCCCGGATGTGCCCCGTGTTTCGAAACGAAACGATCGAAGAGGCTTCCCCCCGCGCGAAAGCCAATCTGTTTCGCGGGTTACTTTCCGGCGCGATTCACCCCAATGATCTCTCTTCCGAAGAGACCAAAAAACTGGCAGATACCTGTTTCAATTGCAAGCAATGCCAGCTGGATTGCCCTTCGTCGGTGAATATTCCTCAAATGGCGATTGAGGCCAAGGCCGCGTATGTTTCGACCAAAGGCCTGAATCATACCGACTGGATTCTCTCCCGGGCCCACTCGTTCGGCGCTTTCGGAAGTACACTTTCAATGGCAGCGAACTGGGCCATCAATAATACCACGGCGCGCTGGGTCATGGAAAAAATGATGGGCATCCACCGCAGTCGGAAGCTGCCTCTGTTTTCGCGCCGTTCGTTTTTACGATCGGTTCCCAAGCGACTCACGAAACGCCCGCGTCCGGGCGGCGATCCCGAACTGGTGGTCTTTTTCGTAGACTATTATGCGAATTATCATGATCCCGAACTGGCCCATGCCTTATTAGCGGTGCTGCAGCATAACCAGATTCCCGTTTATGTCCCCCCTCGGCAACTGGCGTCAGGCATGGCCATGGTCTCCGCCGGCGATCTGATTGCCGCCCGCAGCCTGGCAGAGGAAAACATTCAGCTGATGGGCGAATTTGCCAGAGAGGGACATCAGATCATCTGTTCGGAGCCGGCGTCGGTCATCTGTCTCAAGCAGGAATATCCGATGCTCGTACGCGGCGATGAAGCCGAAGCCGTTTCGACTCAGGCGATCGAAGCCGGGGCTTTTCTGCTGCAACTGCATGCCGCCGGCCGTCTGAAAAAGGATTTTGGGCCTCTGAACCTGGAATTGGACTATCATACTCCCTGTCACACCAGGGCATTATCGTCCCGTTCGCCGTTAATCGAGCTTCTCGCTTTGATTCCTGAACTACAGGTGAATACAATTGAAAAAGGGTGTTCAGGAATGGCGGGGACGTATGGACTTGCCAGGGACACGTTTGAAACCTCAAAGCAGATCGGTCGGGAACTGATCGATCATATGAAAACAACACAGGTACGTGCGGGTGCAACGGAGTGCAGCAGTTGCAAAATGCAGATGGAACAGGAAACGCGGATTCCCACCATTCATCCGATCAAACTTCTGGCGCTGTCCTACGGGCTGATGCCGGAAATTGAACGGAAACTGCAGCCTCAAAAGAAAAAACTGGTAGTTTCATGACAGTGCAGCAGATTCAGGTCAGGTTATTTGCCCGTGCCCGGGAGCTTGCCGCGCAGGAATGGATCCCGGTTGCCATGGCAGAGGGAAAAACGGTCGCAGATTTGCGGCGGGCGTTGTCAGAGCAATACCCCCAGTTAGAGTCTTTAAGCGGTCAATTATTGATCGCCGTCGATAACGCCTACGCAGGAGAAAATCAGGTCCTGAATGAACGGCAGGAAGTAGCCTGTTTTCCTCCGGTCAGCGGCGGTTAAGCGCATTTTAACAGATAAGCAAAAAGTTGATTTCGGATGACGATGCCAGATTTTATTTCGATTACAGAGCAACCCATTGATTATTCAGCGACCACGGAACGGGTCCGCTCGAATGAGTGTGGGGCCGTCGTCTTATTTATGGGAACCGTTCGAGAAATGACCGGCGGCCGTCAGACGGTTGCTCTGGACTACGAAGCGTATCCTGAAATGGCGCAACAGACGTTACAGCAATTGATTACAGAGACCCGGGCGCAATGGCCCGTGCATGCAATCGCGATTGAACATCGGGTTGGTCACCTCTCTCTGGGAGAGATCAGTGTGGCGATCGCCGTCAGTTCGCCTCACCGTAAAGAGGCGTTTGAAGCAGGCCGTTTTCTGATTGACCGCTTGAAGGAAATCGTGCCGATCTGGAAAAAAGAAAACTGGTCGGATGGAACGACCGAATGGGAACATCCGGAAATCAAGACAAAATAAACACAGTCAGGGTGCTGGCTGGTTAAAATAGAAGAATAAACGGACGTAAAAAGTGATTGGCTGCAAGTCGCCGTCCCCGCGTTAAACCTGAGAGGCATTGATGGAAAACCTGAATCCGCTGATCGATACATTCGGGCGCGTGCATAACAACTTAAGAATCAGCGTCACCGATCGCTGCAATATTCGCTGCTTTTACTGTATGCCTTCGGAAAACGTACAGTTTATGCATCGCAGCAAGATCATGTCATTTGAAGAGATCGTCAAGTTTGTGCGGCTCGTGGTTCCCATGGGAGTGAATAAAATTCGATTGACCGGCGGGGAGCCTCTGGTCAGAAAAGATCTGCCCGAACTGGTGAAGATGATTGCCGCCATTCCGGGAATCGCAGACATCGGCATTACCACCAATGGAATTCTGCTGCCGCAGTACGCCCGGCAGTTATATGACGCCGGTTTGAGACGGATTAATATCAGCCTCGACGCCTTGAACGCGCAGAAGTTTGAGGAGATCACCCGCCGCGACGAATATGATAAAGTGCGCGAAGGCATCCAGGCGGCGCATGCGGCCGGCTTTAATCCGGTAAAAATCAACGCCGTTTCCATTCGAAATATGACGGAAACGGAAATCATTCCCTTCGGTCAACTGGCCCGTGACACCGGAGCCGAGATTCGATTCATTGAGTTCATGCCCCTGGATGCGGACAATCAATGGGAGCGGGAAAAAGTATTGTTCGCCCATGAAATTCAGGAAATCCTGTCGCAGGGGATCATGCCTCTGGTGCCGGAACAACAATCAGACAAAAGTGCGCCGGCTTCCAATTTTGTGTTTGAAGATGGTGTCGGACGCATTGGCTTTATCGCCTCAATCAGTAATCCCTTCTGCATGAGTTGCAATCGTTTTCGGATCACCGCCGACGGCAAGCTGCGAAACTGTTTATTCAGCCTGGAAGAGACCGATATCCGCGAACTCTTCCGCGCGAATGCGCCGGATGAACAGATTATTGAAGCGGTGCGGAACAGTATCACCGCTAAAAAAGAGGGACATGAAATCAATACCGCGCGGTTCATTCAGCCGGATCGCCCGATGTACTCCATCGGTGGCTGAGGTCTACGCGTTTCGAGATGCTTTGGTTAGAATGCAATGAATGAGCGGCAGTTAATTTATCTGGATAACGCGGCGACCAGTTTCCCGAAACCTGATGCCGTGTATGCCGCCATGGATCGTTATCACCGACATGTGGGAGCGCCCATCGGCCGCGGCAGCTCTCGACGGTCGATCGAGGCGCAGTTTTCCGTCGATCAGTGTCGAAAGCTGGCGGCACAACTGCTGGGAGCATCCCGGTCTGAGGAAGTCCTGTTCAGTTTTAACGGAACGGACAGCCTGAATACGATCATTCATGGCGTTCTGAAGCCCGGCGATCATGTTGTGACCTCGGATGTCGAACACAATTCCGTTCTGCGGCCCTTACAGACACTCAAACAGCGGTGCGGAATAGAAACGACATATGTTCCCGCGAATCGACGCGGGGTGGTAGAGGCGGCTGACTTTCGTGACGCCATCCGGAAAAATACCCGGTTGATGATTCTCAATCATGCATCGAATGTTACGGGCAGCATCCAGCCTGTGAACGAAGTGGGTGAGATCGCTCAACAGGCCGGAATTTTATTTCTGCTGGATGCCGCCCAAACGGCGGGGCATCTGCCCTTTGATGTGTCTCAGATGCCCGTTGATTTTCTGGCCTGTCCGGGACACAAGGGACTGCTCGGCCCGTTAGGAACCGGTTTGATTTATATTCGATCCGGGGTCGCCGATCAGGTGGGCAGTTTCCGGCAGGGGGGGACCGGGACCCGCAGTGAAGAAGAAACACAGCCACAGACTCTGCCGGACAAGTTTGAATCGGGCAACCATAACGCACCCGGGCTCGTCGGTTTACGGGCAGCTTTCGAATTTGTTTTGGAGAAAGGCGTGTCGTCGCTGCGTCGGCATGAGCAGCAGTTGACAGCGCGACTGATCGAAGGCTTGCAGCAGCTTTCCGGCTTTGTAATACCGGGGCCTGAGTCCATTGAAGCGAGGGTGGGGGTGGTCAGTCTGGTGAATCAGGGGGTGGAGCCTCAGATTCTGGCGTCCATTCTGGATGAAAATTTTGGGATTCAGACCAGAGCAGGTTTACACTGTGCCCCGCGCATTCACCATTCGATTGAATCCCGGGACTCTGGTGGCACGCTACGGTTCAGTCCAGGGCCTTTTAATACAATGTCGCAAATTGAAACAACGATCTCCGCCATGCAGGAGCTGGCTAACTCGTTTCAGCCTTGAACGGAGAGTTCTCATCAAGGACAGAGCCGTTATCCGTCAGCAGAGCGGTTTGATTTTGGGTCTGGCGAGAGAAAACTCTCACAAGTATTTCTTGTATAGCGATTTACATCCTTGACACTCTTCCGGATCTACTACAAAATTAAAATAGGCAATTCTTGTACGACATCTCTCAAGTCTTTATTCCCCAATAGATCATTGGAACATTGAAGTCAGTCAACTCAGTTGAGATGGGATGACGAGTAATTTCACAAACAGCATGAGCTGGCCAACAGACTGGGAACAGCCTGCAGTTCATATAATTTTCATAAACCAGATTTGACCGGAGTATTGATTCCCCGCCTTTAATATGGGAAAAAAAGAATCCATGCAGGTTGAAACCGATTCTATTCCGTGGAGAAATTGAATGGCCGATGATTGGATGCAGCAGTTAGTCGATGATGGGTTTCTGGGTCCGGCTCAGCTGGATGAAGCCTCGGATATGGCCAGGTCTATGGGGATTTCGGCTGGCGAAGCCCTCGTCAAAATGGGATATGTCGGAGCCGAGGTGATTGCGCAGGCTCAGGCCTCCATGTACGGTTACGATTTTGTCGAACTGGATTCGATCGAGATTCCACAATCCGTCATCGAACTGGTTCCCGAGTCGATGGCTCGGGAAAACATCGTGATTCCGGTGGGAATGAAAGGGGATTCTCTGCAGATCGCCTTGCATGACCCGATGAAATACGAGGTTCTGGACAAGCTGCGGTTTATCATTAATCGTGATATCGATGTCGTGATGGCACCGATTGAATCGATTCAATCGGCTATCAACCGGCACTATGGTCAAAGTGAAACTGAGTCGGTTGATACGATGTTGAAAGAATTTACGGAAACAGCCATCGACATTACCGCGACCGAACTCGCCACCTCCGGTGCGATGGTGACAGAAGACGACAGTGCCCCGGTGATTCGGCTGGCCAACCTGATTATCAGTGAAGCCGTGAATATGCGGGCCAGTGATATTCATGTGGAACCTTTTGAAGACCGGATTCGCATCCGCTATCGAATTGACGGCGTGCTGATCGAACGCGACAGCCCGCCGCGACGATTGCTGATGGCGCTGGTTTCTCGTTTCAAAATTATGGCACAGATGGATATTGCGGAAAAACGCCGCCCTCAGGATGGTCGTATCAAAACGACGATTGCGGGGAAAGACTTTGACTTGCGTGTGAGTATTCTGCCCACCAATCACGGCCAGGCAGTGGTCATGCGTATTCTGGACCGGGATAACATCAAAGTGGGGATCCGGAGCCTCGGATTTTCAGAAGAGAACTATCGCAGGTTCCAGACCATTATCCGCCGACCGAACGGAATTTTCCTGGTGACTGGCCCGACGGGAAGTGGGAAGACTACCACTTTGTACAGTGCTCTGGGGGAGCTGAACCGTCCGGACCGCAAGATTATTACCGCTGAAGATCCGGTGGAATATTATCTTCCCGGGATCAATCAGGTGGAAGTGAAGCATAATATCGGTCTGGATTTTTCCCGAATCATCCGTGCCATGTTGCGACAGGCACCGAATGTGATTCTGGTGGGGGAAATTCGCGACGTGGAAACGGCGGAGATGGCAATTCAGGCTTCTTTGACAGGACACTTGGTATTCAGTACGCTACATACGAACGATGCGCCCGGTTCTATTACACGACTGATCGATATGGGGGTACAACCGTTCCTGGTTGCTTCCAGTGTGATGGCCGTCATGGCACAGCGTCTGGTGCGTGTCGTTTGTGGAAAATGTGTCGAGACTTATGTGCCGGATCCGGGGGAGATTGAGTACCTGGGACTGACTCCCAGTCAAATCGAGGGGGCGATCTTTAATCGGGGGAAAGGCTGCAACGCATGTTCACATACCGGGTACAAAGGGCGTAAGGCGGTGTTTGAGTTGATGATGATGAATTCGGCTATACGTGAAATGACTTTTCGTAGCGAACCGTCTCAGAATATCAGAAGACAGGCACGTTTGTTCGGTATGAAATCCCTGGCCGAAGATGCCTTGGATAAATCACTGCTCGGGATTACCACACTCGCAGAAGCGATGAAACTGTCGAAGGGGATGGACTGATCAATGCCGCGTCTTCTTTCTCTGACAAACGGGCCCAGGTTGAGAGGTGGTCGGGCTGTGCGCGCCAGAATACCGTGTGGTGATTCATGTGAAGATCTTGATCTATTTATGTGCTTTTATTGAGTTTTGAGGTGAATTACCGGATAATTCAAACACATTCGTTATTTTACGGCTGATTTCATATTACATTTCTAAACAGTCTTATCGATATTTTTACTTGATTCTAAGTGGAACGTATTCTTGTTTTTAACAACCAGTTGTGTCGCGAAAGAGGATCCCGCGTTGAATCATCGTTCTGGAAGAATGAGCTAAAACAACGTGCGGGAGGGGCCTGTTTTTGTGGCCTGTTTCATTTCTACCCGTTAACTGGTAATCGCTTACTTTTCAGGCAACAGGTTTTCAGAAAGTACTTTGAATGGCAACAGTTCAGATTGACAAGTTACTGGAGACGGTCGTTAAAGAACGTGTGAGCGATTTGCACATTACCACCGGTCAGCCTCCCGTGGTTCGTGTTGGCGGGCACATGGTTCGGCTGGAAACCAAAAGCCTGGAACCGCCTGATACGGTCGCATTAATGAAAAGTATCACGCCGGAACGAAATCAACAGGAATTGCAGGAAATGGGGGGGACCGACTTCGGGTTTGCCTTCGGCGACAAGGCGCGGTTTCGCGTTTCCGTTTTCAAACAGCGCGGTCATATCGCGATGGTGTTGCGGCGAATTCCGAATGAGTTTCTGACGTTTGAACAACTGGGGCTGCCGTCGGTCATTACCGATCTGCTTGAGCGGCCTCGCGGGCTCTTCCTGGTGACCGGCCCGACGGGGAGTGGCAAAACCACGAGTCTGGCCAGTATGATCAATTATATGAATGATACGATGGATCATCACATCATTACGATGGAAGATCCGATTGAGTACTATCATGAGCATAAAAAATCGACCATCAATCAACGCGAAATCGGCGTTGATGTTCCGTCGTTTCCGGAAGCACTCAGACGTGCATTGCGGCAGGACCCGGATGTGATTCTGGTGGGCGAAATGCGAGACCTTGAAACCATTTCAGCGGCGATTACCGCTGCGGAAACAGGCCACGTGGTTTTTGGAACGCTGCATACCACCGGGGCTCAGGGAACGGTTGACCGAATTATCGACGTGTTTCCTACCAACCAGCAGGAGCAGATTCGAACCCAGTTATCGACGTCCATCATCGGGATTCTCAGTCAGGCGCTGATGCCTAAAAAACCCAAAGGCCTCGTCGCCGCTTATGAGATGCTCGTGGTCACGCCGGCGATCGCCAACCTGATTCGTGAGGCCAAGACCTACCGCATCAACTCCAGTATTCAAACGGGCCGCAAGTTCGGCATGCAGTTACTGGATGATGCGTTGTTTAATCTCTGGCGCGACGGACTGTGCGAGGAACGGGATGTTGTCATGCGTTCGAATAATCCGGGAGAACTCAAATCCAAAATCGCGATGGCGAAGAAAGGGTTGCTGGAAGACGGTGAGGAAGGTGATGAGGATGATGATTACGAAGATTGAGTCTGGAACCGAAATGCAGTGAAACAAAACGGCATCGTCCTTTTCGGAATGAAATTAGTGAGTTAGTCAAAAGGTAGGCACACATGGCAGCAAGACGCCTTGGTCAAATCATGGTCGATCTGGGTTATATCTCGGAAGATCAGTT
>CAXBFD010000066.1:0-35981 GCA_963974925.1 uncultured bacterium
AAATTGCGCTCGCCGTTCTCAGTAAAGATCCCAAACAGGCGCAAGCGGCACTCACCATCGCCCGGCTGGAACTGCTTTCGGAAGACCGGGAAGCTGCTCTGAAAGTCCTCCAGCCGACACTTACCCTGGAATCGCCTGATAAAGAAGTGCTTGAATTGACCGGAAATATTCTGATACAACAGCACAAGTTCAAAGAAGCACTCAAAATCTATCAAACCGGGCATGCAGCATATCCTTCTCAGACCACATGGCTCGCAGGTCTTTCAGTCATTTATCAGAATCTCGATGATGCAGAACACCTCGAAGCGACACTGATCAAACTGGTTCATCTGGACCCCGCCGATGCAGACAGCATGAAATTACTGATGAAACGGTTTCTTGATCAGAAAAAATATGAACAGGCTTTCCATTGGGGACAGCAGGCCTTGTATATTGATGTGCTCGATCCCGAAACACATCACCAGCTTGCTGAAACAGCACTGAAACTGAATCAGACCGATGCAGCGATTCGCGAGTTGAAAATGCTTTTACATCTGGATGCAAAACAGGAAAACGTGCGTTTCGTACTGGCAGAAACATTGCTAAACTCTGGAAAAACGGAGGAGGCACGCACGGAACTGAACCTCCTGTTACAACAGAATCCGGACCATGTGCAAGCACTGAAATTGAAGAAGAAACTGTAATTTTTAAAATCATCCGTCTCTTCATTATTTTGCCAAAAACAGATTTGATTACCGAATAAGGACACCCTGTGACCAATCTTCCACTTGATGCTTCATCCCCAGACCCGGACAGCAAACAACACGAAAAGAACGGCTTAACGCTTTCACAATTCCAATCTGTTATTCATACCATGTTTTATGAAAAGGATAAGTCTCGCGGAATTGAAGGAACTTTCATGTGGTTTATGGAAGAAGTGGGGGAGTTATCATCGGCACTCAGAGAAAATAATGACCCGGCGAATCTGGCTGAAGAATTTGCAGATGTTCTGGCCTGGTTAGCGACAATGGCCAATGTCGCGGGAATTGATCTGGAGCAGACCATCACCCGAAAATATGTCCAAGGGTGCCCACGCTGCCATCAAAGCGTTTGTACCTGTGATCTGGCACGAAAACCTTGAAACGTAAATGCGATTCCTGACAAGATTTGAGTCATATTGATTGACACTGCTTCACTCCTGAATTTAGACTGGAGTAATGCGGTGAAGACATGCTTCAATATCCTTTCAGCAATATTCTCTCATCTCAGATTGCTATCGCATCACAATGAATATTTATTGCACTGTTCAAACCCGGATTTCGACTGTCAGGCACCTTCTTCTCAGTTCCAGATCGTGGCTGTGGGCAATCATTGTTTTCACTTTTTTTCCGCTCAGCGCCAGTTCACAGCCTCCCCAGGCAGAAATTGATGCTGCCATCCAGCGCGGCATTGCCTACCTGAAAAAAAGGGAAAATTACGGCCGCACAGGTATGAATGCGTTTGTTGCCTATACCTTGATTAAATCGGGAGAATCACCTGAGTCTCCTTACTTTCAGAACTGTTTGAAAAATATCCTGCTTGACCACGAACAGAAAAACAGCAAAGGAGAAGTTGTTTACGCACCAGGTTCTGACTACAACTATTGTGCCGGCGTGCAATTGATGGTCCTCGAAGCGGTCAACCCGGAAAAATACCATACTGAAATCCGGACCACAACCGATTTTCTCATCAGTACGCAACACGCAGGCGGCAGCTGGTATTACCCTCAGGACACTCCACATAACGGCGACACCAGTATTACGCAATATGCTGTTCTGGGGTTATGGGCGGCAGAACGCGCCGGGGTCATCGTCCCTACAGCAGTCTGGGATAAAGCAGCTCGCTGGCATTTGACAACCCAGCTTGCCGCTGGCGGCTTTTCTTACCATCCTGCTGATCGATCAGGCAGTGCGCCTAGAAATACCATGTCTGTCGCGGGCACAGGCAGTATGTATATTATTTCAATGCAACTCTACCCAGATGGGGAATTACGCAACGGCTCGTCGAAGAAATCAGATAAGCCGGCAAATAAACGCTTTGGTTTTCTGGAAAAAGTCGAACTGACAGCGAAAGATAAAACTGAAGACGAAAAAAAACTCTATGGCAAACCAACTGTCAGCTTCAATGCATTACAGGCCGGAAGAGCAAGAGGTCTGAACTGGATCATTAACAACTACAGTATTCACAACCCGACTGGATGGCCCAACTATTATTTATATGGCATTGAAAGAATCGCCGCAATTGCCGATGCCAAAATGCTGGGACCACACGACTGGTACGCAGACGGTGCGCGACAGATATTAATGACTCAACAGGCGGATGGAAGCTGGAAAGGGACAGGAAACACAGATGCGTCAACTTGTCTGGCGATCATCTTCCTCTCAAAAGCGACTGGTAAAACGCTTGGTCGCAGCTACTCGCCGGAACCCGTTGGTTCCGGACTGCTGGCAGGTGGCAGAGGCCTTCCCAAAAATCTGGCCGAAGTTCAGATGCGGAATGGAAAAATCGAAAGCAAAAAACTTTCCGGCGATCTAAGCGAGTTATTGGCCCAACTGGAAGACCCGGCAAACGCCGACCTGGATGCAACTCAGGAAACTCTGGTCGAAACGATCACGCTGGGTGACCGCGAGCAGCTCATTCAACAGAAGGATCGCGTCTTAAAACTTATTGAAGCCAAGAGTCCGGATGTACGTCGCACCGCGATCTGGGCGCTCTCCCGCACCAATGATCTGAGGGTAGCCCCCAAGTTGATTCGGGCTTTGAAAGATCCGGACCTGGGTGTTCGCATTGAAGCCCGCAACGGTTTATGCACGCTCAGTCGAAAAATACGTGGTCTCGGAATGCCGGAAGACCCTCTGGCGGATGTCGACGAAAACATGGATGAACAGGCACGGCTCAAACTTGTGAATCAGTGGTCTGAAGAGACAACAAAACGCTGGCAGAAATGGTACAACAGCGTGAAACCGTTCGACGAAAAGTTTGATCTTTATGAAGTGTTAAATCAGTTTCCTCAGTCGAAGGCGAAATAATTCGGATGAGAGCAAAAGGATAGTCATTTACGATGGCCCAGACGACATCACAAAACGATCATCGAAAATCACCGGTCATGCGTGTCACACAATATGACCAGGTCAGTTCTTCGTTGATTGCAATCGTGCTGGCTTTGATCATCGCTGTCTTATGGCTGTCGATTGTCTGGATTACCAACCGGCTGCCTCAGACCGAAAATGAAGTCGCGCTGGAAATGATTGATCTGGCCGGCGGCGCGGAAGACGGTACACCAGACGAATCGTTACTGGTGGAATCGCCGGAAGACCCCATTGATGATCCTTCGCAAGTCGACACTCCCGATGAAGAAACTCAGGTCGAAGAAATGCTTGACAGTGTTGTGGAACTCTCAGACAAAGCAACTCAGCAGGTCCAGCAGCAGATGCAGACCGATCTCACAAACTCGGGTAAAGTCGGCAGTGCCGCAGGCACCGGTAAGCGGGCTTTGGGTTTCGGCCCCGGTAAAAAAGGGCTTCCACGAGAACAACGCTGGTTTATCAAGTTTTCAGATCGAGGCTCACTCATCGATTATGGAAGGCAACTGGATTATTTCAAAATCGAACTGGGGGCTTTACTCAAAAATGGCAAGATGATTTACTTGTCGAATGTCTCTTCTGACAAACCGATCACGAGAATGGAATCATCAGGGTCAGACGAAAAACGGCTTTACATGACCTGGCAAGGAGGTGAACGCAAAACCAGCGACTTGAGTCTGTTTAAAAAAGCGGGCCACGATGTCACAGGAGCCATTCTGTTCCACTTTTACCCGAAAGAAACAGAAAACAAGCTGCTCACGATAGAAAAACAGTATCGAAACAAGAAGTTTGACGAAATTCGCCGTACGTATTTTACAGTGCGGAGTAATCGGGCTGGATTTAATTTTGAAGTGACCCGTCAGATGTATTTTCAATAAGGACACTAAAGCAGGCACCTATGAACTACTCACTTGCGCCCATCTTAAATGTTGCCGGCATCGCCATTTACGTTGCACTGGGATTAACCGCGATGTACGGCGTTTTTTGTGTGATTCTGCTGGTCAGGCAGATTGCCCAGAAACGGTTTCTCACACAAAACGCGGCAAATGAATTCCTGGACCAGATTCACGAAGACATTGAAAAGAAGGATTATGAATCGGTCATCAACCTCTGCGATTCGCCTCCCTACTGGAGTAAAGCTGTTCCTCAATTGATCCTGGTGGCAATGGCTAATATGGAACGTCCCGCCAAAAAACTCAGGCAAATGCTCGCGGAAAAATTCGAGCGGGATATTCTGTCCGAACTTGAATACAGAATGTCCTGGATCAGCACCATCGTCAAAAGCGCGCCGATGCTCGGTCTGCTGGGAACTGTGATCGGCATGATCAATGCCTTTGATAAAATTGGAAACATGCAGGAATCGGGGGGCGACCCCAGTCAGTTGGCCGGTGAAATCAGTTTTGCACTCTTCACGACCGCTGCGGGTCTGGCAGTGGCGATCCCGCTGGTGATGGCGGGAGCGTTGATTCATGTTCGCATTGGTAAGTTACAAGACTCTGTTCAGGAACATACAGGCGAGTTTCTGGAGATTCTTGAAACATCGCGCAAGTCATGATGCTTTAGGACAGACCGAACGTGGCTAAGAAAAAAACTCTATTTAATTCTGATGGGGATGGCTGGAAAAAACGACCTGCTGCAGGCGGGGGCGCAAATGATCTGGATATCACTCCCATGATTGATGTGACATTTCTATTGCTCATCTTCTTCATGGTCACGTCAACCATGCAGGCGACTTCGGATTCCGATGTTCCTGTCGCACGACACGGTGTCGGTGTCGATACCCGGATCGCAACCATTGTGCTGGTCCATAACGACGGTAATGGTCTGAATGGACAGAGCGTTATTGAACTAAAAGAGTCAGGGGGCGCGACAGAAGTCACACTGCAGGAATTAACAACGCGTGTGCGGGAACGGCATCAAGATGGTGTGATGGATGTCATCATCAAAGCAGATCGCGGAGTGCCTCACGGATTTGTCCAAGAGGTGACCCGGGCTGTCACCGAAGTGGATGGAGTGAAATTTTATATCGGGATCGAAGAGAAAAAGAATCATTGAGTTTTGAGCGTTTTCAAATCTCGCGTCCGGGTTCATCGGCTTTATTCAGAAAACGAAATACTGATACTGCAATGCCTATCAAGTTTTATTGTCAGAAATGTGACCAGCGATTAAGCGTCGCCAGCAAAAAAGCGGGAAAATTTGTTTCCTGCCCGGCGTGCCACAGCCGCATTACGATCCCACTTGAAAGTGAAGACCGCCGACCAGAAACCGAAGCAGCGGCACCGAAAACGCCCCCGCAAGATGAGAAACGCCCTGAATCGGTCGCTACCATTGATCAGGAACAAAATCAGCTGCTGGAAGATCTCGACGATTTAGGCCCGTTGGGAGAGAGCTGGGACGAAATCCTGGACGCAGACTGGGAGCAGCCGACGGCTGAAGAAGCGATTTCCCCCTCAGCGAATACAACGCTTTCAGACGAGATCATCACACCGGAGAAACAGGAGCCCCCGCAGGCGACAGAATCCTTTGCTGAAAAAACCGTCTCCCAGCCTTCCGTCCTAAGTCTTCCCTCAGAGTCATCGAAAGAAACAACAACCTCTGCTTCCACAGTCGCAGTTGCTGATGAGGAGGAAGAAGACGACGATGATGACGACGGGTTTTCGATCCGTTCTGCGGAATCCGAATTCGATGAAATGGATTTGACACCTATGGTGGATGTGACATTTCTGCTACTGATCTTTTTCATGATTACCGCGTCGTTCAGTCTGCAAAAAAGCATTCAGGTTCCCCCTCCCACCCCTGAGCAAGACGGCGTTTCACAATCTCTGCAGACGCTGGACGATTTCCGTGAAGAATCGATCATCGTGGAAATAGACGACAATAACGCCATTTATGTTGACGACACCAGACTTTCAAATCCATCCGATATCGTGCAGGCCATTCTGGACCGTCGTAATCAGGACGGAAAACCTAAATCAGAATTAGTACTCAGCGCGCATAAAGCAGCCAGACATGAAACCGTCGTCGCTGTTGTCGACGCAGCCAATGAAGTCGGCATGCAGAAAATCAGGCTCGCCTCGTATCGCGGACCTGAAGACTGACTCGTTAAATGAAATAGTTTTCAAATGCATATTTCCCGACATTCTGTATAGAATAAGTGATTGAGATGGCCAGTTTAGAAGTTTCATTTTTATCCGGAAATACTCAACTTATTGAGTTATCCAAACAACAGCCTGTTTCAATCGGTAGACATGCTTCGAATGATCTGCAGATTGAAAGTGAGGGTGTTGCGACGATGCAATGCCGCATCAGCTGGAATAAAAAAGGCTTCGAAATTCTTGCGGCGACCAGTGATGGAATTGAAATCAATGGAATCATGTCCGGTCGCTCACTCTTAAATGATGGTGATTTGATCCGGATCGGTGATGCAGATATTCTGTATGTTGATGAAGTTGATCTGCTGGATCCCAATGTCCCCCTGCCCGACGTATCAGGCGAACAGGAAAGTTCGATGTACGACCTGAAACCGGTCAGCCATGATAATCTTGATTTTTTAGCACGTACTCCCCCCCAACCACCACAAGAGAAGCTGGCACCCGTTTCGAAACCAACAAAATCACCCTCCGCGGAAAAAGAATCCAAAACAGAGAACAAAAAAAACAAGAAAAAAAGAAAAGAAAAAAAGACACTCAGGACAGAATCAGAACCGAGCCCCGAGGTCGATCTAGATCTGCCGTCTGCTGCAGATCTGCTGGAAGACCTGAAACCCGATGAACCGTCTCCTGCGTCTGCCAAACCATTTTTATCTCGCTCCAGCGAACACGCCACCGAGGAATCTGATACCACTTCACAGCAGGAAGAAAAACAGACGCTCTCTTTAAAAGATCGGGTACGACATCGTTCCTCTCGTAATGCAGTACGCCCGGGGGAACGTCAAATTGCCCGCTCTCCACTGGTGCTCTCACTCACCGGAGGTACGATTTTTTTGGCACTGACGGCATTCACATTCTGGTTCATCATTGGTCGCGATACGGCAAAACGTCATTTCGATGCCGCAGTTCAGGAGATGGATGCCGGAAAATATTCACAGGCCATACAACTGTTTGAACAGTTTCAGGAAAACTACAGCAAGAGTGATTACGCCGACGAAGCACGTATTTTGCTCAGTAAATCGTTTGTGGAAAAAGAAATTTCCGGCTCGACACCTGCCTGGAGCGCGGGACTGGAAGCAACAAACAATTTTATCAAAAAACACCGGGACGATTCGAATTTTAAAGAACTGTATCCCACTCTCGTCGATTACGGACAGAAGATTGCCCTCGGTGCCGTCGAAACAGCCAGCCGAACCAAAGAACGCGAACTGTTAACGGTTTCCAAAAATGCAGAAAACATTTTGACCAGGTACAGTCCACAGGATGCGCCCCCCACTGATGCACTGGTCAAAATTAAAGCCGGTTATGAAAAAGCAGAAGCGGAAATTCTGCGAAAAGAAGTATTCGATGTTGCCGTCAAAGAAATTGAAGAATCGATCAAACAAAAGGCAACCCTGCAGGCACTCGAACGCAGACGTCATCTGCTGGATCGTTATCCGTATTATAAAAACGATCGCAAGATGACGACGGTACTGAATCAAATACTGGAAACCGAAAAAGAGCTGGTCCAGGCAAACAATGAGCCGGTCGTTGCTGTCACCGAGGACTACCCCGACACAGTGCCGCAATCCATTACATTGACGCTTCATACGCGATCACGCTCAAACGAAGTCTCCGATGGCCGCAATGTGTTTGCCATGGCCAATGGAAGTTGTTTCGGCATCGATTCGATTACCGGAGACCCGATCTGGAGACGCCCCGTCGGCCTGGACCCGCCCTTTGCCCCTGTCACTGTGACGGGTAACGAACCGGCCTTGCTGCTTTTTGATACGAGGCATCAGGAACTCCTGTGTGTCGCGCAGAAAACCGGCAAATTAATCTGGCGTCAAAAACTGCCTGCCACTCCTTCCGGCAAACCATTGATACACCAGGGGCTTATTGTCGTTTCCTGCAGTTCAGGTGATTTATTAAGCATCGATCTGATCACCGGCAATATCAATTCTCAGCTCAAATTTGCACAACCGCTGGTCGGTGCACCGGGGCTGGTTTACGGAGAACAGGCGATCGCAGTCGCCGGTTATGAAGGCGTTGTTTATCTCGTCTCCCTGCGTCCCTTCGCGTGTCAGCAAGTCGCTGCGCTCGGTCATCGTCCCGGAACGATCAAGATCCCAATCATCTCCATGGGCAAATTACTCCTGGTCTGCGAAAACGACCGTGCCGACTCTGCCTTACTGCACGTGCTGGATGGAAATGGGGCAAACGCATCGCTCAGTGAACTGGAACAATACCGCATCAAAGGACACGTGCAAAGTCTCCCGGTACTGCGTGGCAAACAGTTGTTTTTCCCTACAGTTCCCGAACGGGTTACCGCGTTTACCGTCACCGATGAAGAAGGCAAACGAAAACTGACCGAAATTGCTTCGTACCAGTTACAGGATCCGCTCTCATGCCAGATCTATCTTTCTGCCGGCTCGGGCGGGCAACTCTGGATGAGCAGTTCTGCATTACGAAAATTTACGTTATTGAATTCCGGGATCAAACTGGACAAGAATAAAATTGCCGATGGTTTAGGAGCTCAGCCAATGCAATTGATTGGCAATAATCTGTATCTTGCCCGGCGCCTGCTCTCGTCCAACTCCGTGATTTTCACGATCGCCAACCGGGATGAAATGACCAGTTCCTGGAAATCAATTTTAGGCACGGATATTCTGGCAACGTATTCTTATCGAGAAAATGGCCTGATCTGCATCACATCGGATGGAGATGTGTTCCGAGTGAGAAATACAGACTTTGATCCCGATTCTTCCAGTTTTAAAGAAAAAACCATCACTCAGCTCAAACTTCCCGAAGGGCTCACTGCACCGCTTAAAACAACACAACTGTCGGATGGGAAAATCGCCGTCTACTGCGGCTCCCCCGAACCTACGCTCTGGCTGCTCAATACATTTGGCCAACTGGAACAAACCGTAGAATTGAAAGCCCCACTGCAGGCAATGCCTGTTTTACTTGGCGACGGTATTGCACTCCCTTTTCAGAATAAGATCTCGGTCTTTCGTAAAGGTCACGGACTCAACTCCGTCCAGGACTTTGTACTGCCGGACCAGAACGCTGCAGACGGAACATGGAAACAACTGATTTCCACCACGAAAGATCAGTGCATCGCGCTCACATCCAGCGGCCAGATCGTCTCTCTGCAATATCGGACGACCCCCGTACGCCACCTTGCCGTTTTATCAATCACAGATAATAAACAGCCTATCGACTTCAAAGCAGGTAGCGGCAAAAACACACTGGCAGTCGCCGATGCCTCAGGACAACTGCAACTGCTCGATGCCAAAACCGCGCAGCAGAAAGCAAAACTGCAGCTACCATCTCCGGCTACGAATGATCTCTGGATTTCAGAAGAACTGCTGTTTGTGGAATCGAAACTGAGTCTAAGCTGTTACAACATCGCAGACGGCCTGCAAAAAGTATGGGACTTAAAATTGCCTGACGCTTCCCTGGCTGGTCCTCCTGGCATCTTTGAGAAACAACTGTTGCTCACTCTCCAAAATGGGACCTTGATGACCGTCGACGCGAATACCGGGAAGATCCAGACCGAGATCAAGGTTCCTCTGCCTGCCAGTGGTTCGATTGTGGACCTGGAAAAGTTCATGATCGTGCCGACAGTAGATGGAAGCCTCTATCGGATTGATCAGGTCCTGCAGCAGAAAGGACAGGCATCACTATGAATATTTCCGCTCGTAAAATCGGCTTCTATCTCAGTAGTCTGACACTGATTCTCGTTGCATCCGGACTCTCAACCGTTTTCGCGCAAGATGAAACAAAGCCAAACAATATACCGGCAAAATCAGACACCGCTAAAAACGAGACTCCGGAATCGGAAAGTCCAGATGAAGAGAAAGAACCTTCGTTACCCAGAATAGAGGAAATGCAGATCCCTTCGGTCGAAGATCTCCTGAAAAAGAAGCCGGTCGACTGGATCGTTATGGAAAATGATTTAGTGCTGATTGTGGAACCGGTTTACCCCCGTCCTGACACACTGGGGCAGCTCGACACGGCATTAAAAGAAAGTTACAACTGGCCAAAACCCAAAAGTAAAGAAGAAATTGACGAGCAACGGAAAATGCGAGCCGCGCTCAATTTCATTCAGTTAACACTCGTTGATGAAAAAGAAAACCCCGAATATCAAATCCAGAGAAAAAGCGTCAAGCAGATCATTCATCACGAAGACCAGATTCTGAAACGCATTGATCAACTGCTGCAAACCAACCAGTTACGGACTGCGTTCGAAATGCTGCTGGTTCTCGATCGTAAACATCACGACTGGCCTGGCTTTGATCAACGACAGCAGCAACTCCTGTTTCTGGAAGCGAAAGACAGACAAAAATCAGAGCAATATGGTAACGCACTCGCTTTCATTGAAGATTTACACGGCCGTTCTCCGGAATTCCCGGGCTTAAGCAGACTCGCCGGCGAAGTCGTTGACACGATGATTACCCAATCCGTGCAGGAGGGATCTTTCCGAAAAGCTCACTCCTACCTGAAACGCCTGTCAGACATGTTTCCCCGACAACAGACCGTTACGAAATGGAAAGATTCGTTTCTGAATCAATCTGAAGCAATCCTGAATAAAGCAGACCAGGCAGCCAAACAAAATCAATTCCAGCAGGCCATCCATTCGGCAATTGAGGCTTCAACAGTCTGGCCGGCGAACCCCAGACTCCACGAAACGCTGCTGCGCTACCACAACCGTTACCCTGTCATTAACGTCGGCGTGATTGAGACGGCCCTGGATTCCAGCCCTTATTTCCTGGAACGAAATTCAACCCGCCGTCATCAGAAATTAACACAGATCCCCCTGTTTGAAGTCAGCCGCGTTGATCAGACGCCTCAATACCAGAGTCGCTTCTTTGAGCAGTGGGAACCGACCGATCTGGGGCGCCGTGCCGATTTTATCTTGCGACAGTCCTACGCCACCTGGGAATCTCATCCAATCCTGATGGCCGCTGATATATCGCAATCTCTCAGAAATAAAATCACGCCTGGACACAGCGAATATGACGAACGCTTTGACAGTTTTGTCAACTCGATAACATCCACAGCCCCCTTTACATTCAGCATCTATTTTGATCGGGTCCCTTTGCGAACGGAATGGTTAATGGCCACTCCCATTCACGCCACCCCACTCTGGAATCATGTGTCAAATGACGCAGCAAATTCAACCGCTCCCCCAAAACACGAGATTCTGGTTTCCAATCGATTCATCGTAGATCAACATCTTCCGCATCAAGTCAGCTATGTTCGCGCCGTACCCGAACCGACTGATTTGCGAGAATATAATGTTGCCCAGATCAATGAAATTCAATACCCCACTTTTGAGAAATCATTTCAGGCTTTACTGCTGGGCGAAGTTTCGGTACTACCCTTTCTGCCGGCCAGGCTGGTCTCTTTTTTCCAGGAACAGGAAGAATTCAACGTGGTACAAAGTGCGATTCCTCTGTCGCATGTTCTACAGTTCAATCCGGAAAGCGCTCCTCTGAAAATCATTGAGCTGCGTAGAGCCCTCGCTTATTCCATTGATCGGCAGAAAATCCTGACGGAATCCCTGCTGCATGAATCCAAACTCTTAAACGGCCGCCTGATTACTGCCCCTTATTACACCGGGCTGCAGACATATAATCAACAGGTTCCACAACGCGAGTACAATTTCCCCCTGGCCGTAGCGTTAGCTGTGGCATCGCAAAAAAAAATTGGTGGAGCGTTCCCGTCACTGCAAATGCTCTGTGACCCGAACCCGGAAGCACAGGAGGCCGCCCAGGAGTTGATCAAAGGCTGGGCGCGGATCGGTATCAAGGTCACCCTCATTCCGAACACCGCCATCGAAGCCGAGAAACAAAATTTGAAATGGGACATCGTCTATCGCACCGTGAATATGACCGAACCGGTAATGGAGCTTTGGCCGTTTTTGACCGTCGGTAAAGGGGCGCAAATCGCATCGCTGGAAATATTCCCCGACTGGATGCGACAAAAATTAATTGAACTGGACGAAGCAACCGACTGGGATTCGGCAACCGCGCTCCTGAAAAAACTTCACCACCAGTTATATTCGATGGCTCATATTATTCCCCTCTGGGAAATCGATCAGTTCCACGTGTTTCGTACGAACATCAAAGGTTACGCCGATCGCCCTTTGAACTTCTACGATAATGTGGAGCAATGGATTACGACCCCCATTTATCCGAAAATCGAATCGTTCACTCATAAATAAGATCGTGTAATTTAATGTACTAAACTGAAATTTAGATGTTGGTAAAGTAATGTTGCTCTGCGATTGTTCAAAAATCTGGCAATTCTTCATTCTGTTTTCAGGACTGTTTCTGTTTACAGAGACCGTTTCTGTTGCGCAAACAGTAACCGCGTCCGTGCAATCGATTGAGCCACAGCATATCAGCCTGAGGCCATACCGCATCAGAGTCGACATCGCTTATGCCCCTGCCGCACGGCTGAACCCTGCAAACCGCCTGCAGATTGAACAGCAGTTACAGCAGATTATCGAACGCTCGGTGGGGGAAAAATGGATTCTCTCAGAAAAAACGACTCTGGAAACCAGCGATTTGACTGCTTTAGGAATCCAGCAGAATCACTGGCTGCAGCTCGCCTCAAGTGAAGGTTTAAAACGCCTGCAGGCTGAAGATCTTCTCAAACGCTATCCCGATTCGCTGTTTGACAAGCTGTTCCTTATCTCCATTGATCCGGAGGGAATCGGGTATCGGGTTTCTGGACGCGAGTTTGATTATCTCTCTCAACGGCTCAGTCCTCTGTTAACGAAACGTACATTCGAAAAGTCTTTCCTGAGTGAGACGATATTTCTCTCCATGCGTGACTTGTTTTCGTCTGTCCTGACCATCGAAACAGTTAACGGCGATCAGGTCACCGTCAGCGAACAGGCCAGCCAGTATTTAACCCCTGACCCTACAATCGGGACATTAGAGAAAAACTTTTTATTTCTGCCGTTCTTCCGCTACTTGAATCGTAATCGTGAAGTCAAAAACATTCAGTTCATCCCCTGGACCTATTTGATCATGGAAAACATCAATCGGAAATATGCAACCTGCGCCATTTCTTCGGGACTCCGTGGAATACTCGGTGGCAGTCGACGCAGAGTGGAAACTCTCGCAATACAGATAAAGCCGAGATACGCACAAACCAACCTGACCCTGATCCCGCGGGGACTTTCAAACCAGACTTCTGCGGGTATGAAAGTCCAGTTATCTCCGCTCGATCCCCGCGAAGTCAGACAGCGACAGATCGCAGCCAAAAAGCAAAAAGAACAAACGAATCCCCCTCCACCAGACTCAGAAGATTACATAACCGGAGAATATTTAACAAATCGCAGCGGAGCCATCACACTTGAAGCCGATCCGCAACATCCCTTAATCTGGCTCTATGTTCGCAGTGGGAAAGCCCTTGTAGCCAACGTACCTTACATCCCGGGGATCGACAGCGAAATTACCATTCAGATACCCGATGATCGAATTCGCTTGAACGTCGAAGGAGAACTAGCAGTGTTAAACGGAGAACTGATTGAGGCCGTCGCATCGCATTCCATGAAACTGGCACGGATCCGTCAATGGGCAAGAAATAACGAATGGCCGAAAGTGGATGCAGGAATCAGTGAGCTGGAAAGTGGAATTTCACCAAAACAAATCTTTCAGGATAAGCTCAATGTAATTCAAGTGACTGCGGTGGAAGAGGCACAAAGCCAAAACAACAAAGCCGCTCAATCGCGTATTAATGGCCTCTGTCGGGAAACAGCAGGTCGCATCGATCGTTTCCTCGATCCTGCGGGCATCATTGATTTCAAAACAGAAATCCAGGACTTGAAGCAATTACAAAAACAAGATTCGGACGATCGTTCATCGGAATGAACGAAGTGAGAAAGAAAGACACTCACATGTGGACTCTCGCCCGCATTGCACATTTTCCTGTCAAATCTCTGGACCCCGTTTTCGTGGATCAGATAGAGGTACTTCCGGGAGGCGCCCTGTCATGCGATCGCCAGTTTGCGTTGTTCAATCAAACGGATAATGTGATCAATGCAAAAAGGTATCCGGAGATTCATAAAATCCGTGCAACGTATGACCTTTCACAACAAACGGTGACGCTTTCCACCCCTCATGCATCTTCAGAATCAAACCGGTTTCACCTGACAGAACAGAAAACAGAACTGGAATCCTGGTTCAGCGACTATTTTGATCAACGAGTCAGTTTGAAAGAAAACAATGAAACCGGGTTTCCAGACGATCTCGCAGCCTCTGGACCAACGGTCATCAGCACACAGACCTACGAGGAACTTTCGCGCTGGTTTCCTGAAGTTTCCATTGATGAACTCAGACTTCGCTTTCGTGCCAATCTCGAACTGGCAGGCGACATCCCCTTTTGTGAAGACCGTCTCTACTCAGCCACAGCGTCACCCGTTTTGTTTCAGATTGGCTCAGTGACGTTTGCAGGATCCAATCCCTGCAAACGCTGCGTCGTGCCATCGCGATCCCCTTTCACGGGAGACTCGAATCCGGAGTTTATGAAAGCGTTCATTCAAAAACGAAAAGAGACATTTCCAGAGTGGGCACCAGCCTCTTTATTCCAGAATATGTATCGCCTCGCCGTGAATACCAGGCTCCATAAACTGCCCGACACCTCCCTTCCACAGCTCCAAATCGGCGATCCTGTCAGCATCCTGGCTTGAGAAGTGCTATCTGACAATTCGCCCATCCGTCGAAATCCGGGCAGGAATAAATCTTACAACCGTTACAACAGCTTCTTTATGACAATCGGTTATCTGAATACCATCCTTTTTCTTCAGATCAAAGCAGACACCCTGAAAATAGTACGCTAAGTTTCAAGTGTCGCTTTTTCAAAACATGATGTTTTTCATAGACAGAAAAAGCCTGAAACAATGATGTTCCCCCAAATTTTATTCGCAGGGAATCGCGATGTTAGTACTAAGCCGAAAAAAAGACGAAAAAATTATCATTGGAGATTCGATCACATTGATGGTGATCGAAATAAAGAACGATAAAGTGCGCCTCGGAATTGAAGCTCCGAAAGACGTGACCGTGCATCGTGAAGAAGTGTATGCTGCCATCAAAGAACAGAATGCGCAAAACAATACCAACTGCGAAACACCTTAAGTCTCGTTTTTCTATTTCATAAGTTATTCGCGCTCAAGCGATCAGCTGTCTTGCGCCTGTGCCCACATCTGATCGAACAATTTTCGCTGTTCTGCCAGAGCAGCAACAGTATCCTGCTTGGGCAGTTTCCCTTCTTCAAGCATGAGCCAACCGGTATAATTCGCACCGGCCATCAGTTCAAAAAATCGCTTATGCGGATAGGGATCGTTAATCAGGTCGTGAATATGTGTTGTGGCCCCAAGACGGTCTTTCACCAGAGCAAAATTCTCATCAAGGCCTTTCCCTTCGAGATCCTGCTTGTTGCAATTCCAGCAGATGGCAACATTCGGATGATCGGCCACGTCTAATATCTTGCGAATCGTCGGAAGGTGCGCACATTTCCCGTGCACTTCCAGACGAATCTGCTGACCCCAGTCGGCTCCATATTTCCCGACAGCATTCAGCGAACGGCCAATCTGCTCGATCGTCTCTTCTTCCGAGACACCTTTATGAAAAGAATCGGGTTTGACTTTCACTCCGCTGCCCCCCACATCATGACTAAGCTTAATGAAGTCTTGTGTGTCGGCAATCGCTTTTTTCAAAACGGCGGCATCGGGATTATCATAACGTTCATTACTGCCAATCCCCACCAGCGTAACTGGACTGTCGGCAAATTGTTGAGCCACTTCCCCGCGTTGTTGTTTGCTGAGAGTACGCTCGACTCCGTGTGCGTGGGTCGTTCTCAACTCCACTCCCAGAACATTGGCTGTTTTGCAGTTTTTCAATAATGTGGGCAGATCCCAGTCCTTGGCCCACTGATAGGTCACCAGGCCGTATTGAGCCTTCGGAGCCGGCTTTTTATCTGCCGCAAACAACATACCAGAAAGTCCGCCGCCCAACGCAACGGTACCACTCAGAGCAGAAGTTTTCAAAAAATCACGACGTGAGTAGAATGCCATCGGTGTAATCCTCGTATTATCTCTGTTACAGGTAGGTCGATTGTACTGAATCGTGCAGGCATAACACGCCAGCACCGGGAAAGAACCTGATCGCAGGGGCGCCACACTTGTTTAGTCTTATTATTACAGTCTCCACCAGCAGATTACAAATGTCTTTTCCTCGATTTTCTCAGAAGTGACTGCAAGCAGAAGGATCAGGCAACTTTACAACAAAAGCCGTACCATTTATAAACAGAGCATCGGTAGTCTTGTTATCAGGTCCAGTCCTCTGATAAGAGGAAATCACCAATTTACGTTAATTTTCTTTAAAATGATTCCGAGTAAGACCATGAACGAAAAAACAACATCCGAAAAATTCACATTTCAGGCTGAAATCAAAAAACTTTTGGATTTGCTCTCGCACTCCCTCTATCAAAATCGTGAAATTGCCATCCGGGAGCTAATCTCGAATGCCTCTGACGCGCTGGACAAATTTCGTTTTATCTCGCTGACAGATAATTCTGTCAAAGATGACACTACCCTCGAAATACGTCTCGAACCGGATACAGAGAACCATATTCTGGCCATTTCCGATAATGGCGTCGGTATGACGCATGCCGAGTTGATCGAAAACATCGGCACCATCGCACATAGCGGTTCGCTCGACTTTTTGAAAAATGCCGCCGGTGACAAGAAAGAGGAAGTCTCGCTGATCGGCAAATTTGGCGTCGGCTTTTATTCCGCCTTCATGCTCGCAGACAAAGTCGAAGTCTTGACACGTAGCTACCAGGAAGAAACCGGCTGGAAATGGGAATCTGACGGAACAGGCTCCTTTACAATTGAACCTCAGGAAGGCCTGGAACGAGGCACCTCAATTCGCCTGCACCTGCGAAAAGACCTCGATGAATTTACAAATGACACCCGCCTGAAATTCATCCTGAAAAAATATTCCACGTTCGTCCCTTATCCCATCAAACTCGGTGAGGAACACGTGAACGACCAGCCCCCCATCTGGCTGGAACCGAAAACACAACTCACCCAGGAACAATATGACGGCTTTTATCAGTACCTGGCGCATAACGGCGAAGATCAGGCACGCTGGCATCTGCACTTAAGCAGCGACTCCCCGTTCCAGTTTCACAGCATCCTGTATTGCCCGCAAACGAATCTGGAACTGATGGGTTTTGGCCGCACGGAACACGGCATCAGCCTCTGTGCCAAACGCATCCTCGTACAAAATGATAACCGGGATTTACTGCCCGAATATCTGCGATTCATATATGGCCTCGTCGATTCGGCAGATCTTCCTTTGAATATTTCCCGTGAATCGCTGCAGGACAATACGATCTTCCGCAAGATTCAAAAGGTATTGACCAAACGCGTGCTCTCACATCTGGCGTCCATCGCCAAAGACGATGAAGAAAAGTATCTGGAATTCTATCGCCAGTTCGGCAGCAGTCTGCGTGAAGGGATTGGCACCGATTTCGAAAACCGTAACACCATCGCCAGGCTCCTGCGTTTTCCGTCTTCGAAAGGAACGTCAGACAACGAGTTGGTATCGCTGGAAGCCTATCTCGAACGAGCCGATGAAAGTCAGAAACAGATTTATTATCTCGGCGGGCATGATTTCAATACGATCGCCAAAAATCCGAATCTCGAAATCTTCCGTAAAAAAGGAATCGAAGTATTCTATGTGGCAGATCCGATGGATGAAATCGTGCTCTCAAATCTGGCCAAATTTGAAGACCACGATATTATTTCCATCGATTCATCCGATGTAAAACTTCCCGGCCAGGCGGAGACGGATTCCGATGCAGAACAGAAATCGGAAACCAAAGAAGAGCAGAAGCCAGAGGTTTCTCCCGAGTTCGAAAAGGTGCTTTCGCTCATTAAGGAAGAACTCAAAGAGGAAATCGAATCGGTCACCAAGTCAGATCGTTTGACGGACAGTCCTTGCTGTCTGGTGATGCCGGAAGGTGCCATCAGTTCTCAACTGCAAAAAGTGCTGAGTATGAACAACAAGGATTTCCCGATGACAAAACGCATTCTGGAAATCAATCCTGACGCCGAATTGATTAAACGGCTCTGCACACTTTCGTCTAACGCCGACCAGCATCCGTTCATCAAACAATGCGGTCGCCAACTCTTCTGGAACGCCGCCATGATGACGGGAATCGCCACCAATCCGGACCAGATAACCGCCAACATCCAAACGATGATGGAAGAACTGGCTCAGAAACGTTCCCCCATTATTACGTAATTTTCAATCAACAGATTTCCCACCTGCTCACCGCGGTTCTGAATCCGGAGCCGCGGTGTAGTAATACATATTCGGAACTGGGGGATGAAACAGCCCTACCTGATTCCAGGGTTTCAACAAAATTTCCGCATCCACGATCGCCTGACTGATTTTTGCTGAATCACAATACGTCTGTTGTTGAATCGAAGGATCACGGCTAAACCATGCTCGGGTGACGTATCTGAAATCGGCATCATCCGCACACAAAAACAGCGGTTTCTCTCCTTCACGACAGCGTAAATGTTCAAAGCGGGTCGCAGCGGCAAAATAAAACATGGTACTCGCCGCAAACAGATTAAACTGCGACAAGTTTCGATAACAGCCTGCAACCAGTGCATCGATTAATGCCAGCTCTGTCTGCACCGAATTTGAATAGTCGGACATCGCCTGCGGTAATGCATTTTTCCCCCAGGATTTTTCCAGCGCAGCCACCAGACGTTCAATCCCGCATAGCGTATGCGCAATGCCGGTGCTGTGTAGTGGATCAATGAATCCCGCCGTATGTGGCAACAACGCCCAATCCGCGCCGGCACACATCTTCCAGCCGCGCTGCAATCGTCCCGTAGAAACGAGACCCGTTTCAGGCGCGACAAGCGATGCTCCTTCAAATTGCGAAGCGATTGCCGGATAGCGTTCCAACAGTTGTCTCCAGCATTGTTCTGTCGATTCGACTTTCTGTTCACCTGCCAGCACAAATCCCGCACTCGTAATTCCGTTATTAAAACGCAACTGCCACATCCAACCTTCGCTTAACACGTGATGCAGCGCACTGTGATCACAGTCAAACGGATAATCAGACCGACTTACGTGACATCGATCCAAAACCTTCGCCCAGGGAGTCACTTTCTCAAAATGCCCGTAAATCGCAGTTGAATTCGTTAAAAACTCCGTCTGACGTTTTATCCCCAGCGCATACGGCACGATGCCCACCGCACCCGTCGCATCAATCAGAAACGCAGCCTGCAGTGCAATCTGTTCTCCTGTTCTTACCCCCGTGATTTCCCAGACATGCGACCGATTCACGCTTACTTCAGTCTGATCCAGATAAACCACCTTCGATTTCTTTACTTCGTCTGCAAAAAAACAATCGACGGCGGCCCGATACCAGTGCGTATCCGCCAATGCATCGCTAAGGTTCGCCGTCACCAGCAGTTCGCTGCCATGATCCGGTTGCGCCTGAAAACTTTGATGCGGCTCCTGCGAAAAGTAACTGAAGCCGCGCTTGATGCCACAGGCCAGGCCGGGATAACTCTGTTGCCAGCTTCCATACTTGCAAAATGGCTGAAATTGTGGAAGATCGTACTGTTCAGAGAGTGACTGGAGCAGATAACCGGCAATCGGTGTCGAAGATTCTCCGATCGCAAACCGGGGATGACTTCCGCGGTCAATCAAGGCGACGGAAAAGCCGATGCGATCCAGCAGAAGTGCCGTCAGGCTTCCACCAAAGCCGGCTCCCAGAATCACGACGTCAAATTGCTGCATGAGAGTGGATGGATTCTACTTTGATCAGATTTTGGTAAACTATCAGGAAACACATATATTAACCGATTGCCAATTTAAAGGCACGTTCAGAAGGATAGATCATGGAGATACAACCAGTTCTCATTAACGGACAATGGATCAATTCTACAGGTTCCAAAACATTTCAAGCCGTCAATCCGGCCACCGCTGAAGCATTAGCGCCTCAGTTTCCCGTCAGCCCCTGGGAAGAAATCGAATCCGTTATCGAGGCCGCCTCAGTCGCTGCCAAAGAAATGCGTGACTGGCCCGGCGAACGGTTTGCCGCGTTTCTGGAAGCGTATGCCGCTGAAATTGAAAACCGCGCCGACGCTCTGGTACAGACCGCACATCAGGAAACAGGTTATCCGGAATCTCCCCGCTTGCGAGACGGCGAACTTCCCCGCACAACCAGCCAACTGAGACAAGCCGCCGCGCACGCTCGCGAAGGTTCATGGGCCCAGCCTATCATCGATACCGCAGCGGGCATCGGTTCGATGTTTGGTCCGATTGGTCCCGTCGCCGTTTTCGGTCCCAATAATTTTCCGTTCGCGTTCAACAGCATCGCTGGAGGCGACTTCGCCGCCGCAGTTGCCGCCGGTAACCCTGTGATTGCCAAAGGCCATTCCTCTCATCCAAAAACAACACAAATTTTCGCCGAAGCCGCCGACGCCGCTGCGAAAACAACAAATATGCCGACAGGTTTCGTCCAGCTCATCTACCGCACGAGCCACACAGACGGCTGTCGCCTCGTCTCTCATCCCCTGATGGGCGCCATTGGATATACCGGCGGCCGTAACGCCGGTCTGACCATCAAAGAAGCAGCCGACAAAGCCGGCAAACCTGTGTATCTGGAACTATCCAGCATCAACCCCGTCTTTATTCTTCCCGAAGCCTTGGCCGAACGCAGTGCCGAAATCGCCGAAGAATTTAAAGGCAGTTGCCTCATGGGCACCGGCCAGTTCTGTACGAATCCCGGTCTCGTCGCCCTCAAAGCCGGCGCGGCAGCAGACGCATTCATCGAACAGGTCAAACAAAAATTCGAAGCTGCTCCTGCCGGAGTCCTCCTGGGCGAAGGGGTCCAGAAAGGTTTTCAAGCAGGAATCGCCGCGATCCAATCTGCCGGCGCCACTCTGGTCACCGGCGGCGGTACTTCGGATGGCCCCGGATTCTCCTGTGCTAATACATTGTTAAAAGTCAGCGGCAGCCACTTCCTCAAAAATCCGGCAGCATTGCAGGAAGAGGCGTTCGGAAACGCTTCCCTCTTCGTCGTCGCCGAGACCGACGAAGAACTCACACAGATCGCAGAATGCCTCGAAGGTAATCTGACCGGCTGTATCTACAGTCATACCGGCGGCAGTGACGATTCGCTTTACGATCAGATTGCTCCCGTCTTACGACAAAAAGTAGGCCGTCTGTTAAACGACAAAATGCCCACCGGCGTCGCCGTCAGCCCGGCTATGAATCATGGCGGCCCCTTCCCTTCGACGGGGCACCCGGTCTTCACTTCGGTCGGCATTCCCGCTGCCATTCACCGTTTCTCGATGCTTCAGTGTTACGACAATGTCCGTCCGCATCGACTGCCGGACGCCTTAAAACCGAAGAATCCCCACCCCGGCCTCTGGCGGTATATTGATGGAATGTACACTCAAGAAGATTACAGTTCCTGAGTCAACATTCATATCGATTACCTCAAAGCGAATCCAGACAGTCTGTTCATAAGGACGTTTCGGAAGTCCCCCGTTTCAGAGAATCCTTTCCAACGAATCGACGGTCGTTAGGACTAAAGGTAGAGAAAATATGAATTTACAATGATTTTTTCCTCCCGTTAAGTTGTGATTTCATCGAGCTTATTGCTATTATTCTGACTCAGCCATCAAACGGCCCTCAGGAAACACGATAGTACCTTTAAACACTGCCGATTCCACAGGTCGCATCAGATACAGTAAGAATAAATGAGGGCGTAGCTCAGTTGGTAGAGCAACGGACTTTTAATCCGTAGGTCCAGGGTTCAAGTCCCTGCGCCCTCATTCACAAAGCCCTAAGTTTCAACAACTTAGGGCTTTTTTTATTTGCCAATTTTGTACCTAATTGAGTGGTTTTTAATGTGTACCTAATTTGCTCGTTTTCAACTGCATGTAAACAGCGGTTAGAAGTCGTAACGTTGCCTGTGCTGATGATGCTCTATCCCTCTGCCTGGATCACGTTTCAGATCCTAAATGACATACCGGCGGCTTTCATTGGGCGTGTATTCGCGCTGGTTTTAACAAACCAGATCCTCGTCGGCGGGCTGACTATAGGGCTGATGCTGAGCCGGCCTGGTCTCGCGGGGCAGGGCAAAACAGACGCACCATAACTACTGATAGCCGCATCACCTCATTTCAGGAGGCTGTCATTAAGTTACTCCAGAAAAGTTCGAAAACGGTGAGTTACCTCTAAATCACCGTTGAGGACTTTAAAACTTTGTAAGTTTCTTTGGCTTTACAACCTCTGGAATTAACCCGCATACGAGTCTTTACGAAGAAGGTTTTGTACGGGACGCACATTTAGGCTATCAGTTGCTGTTCCCATTAGATCCCGTCTGAATCAGGCGGGATCTCGCGTAATATGGTGGTTTAATGACGATCGAGACGTGAACGCCGACTTGCCATCTAATTCTGTTGCTTCTCTGTTTCTTTTTCTTTCGGACTCTGATCCGCGTCTGGAGCAGGAGCTTCCGACTTGAGGTAGCGGAAGTAATCGGAGTCGCTGCTGAGTATGGCGGTGACGCTTTCACCGAGGGATTCCGAATAGCTTTCCAATGTGCGTAGAAAACTGTAGAACTCCGGGTCACTGCCGAAGGCTTCACTGTAGATGCGGGTTACTTCCGCGTCGGCTTCACCACGAATGATCTCCGCTTCCTTTTGGGCTTCGCTTTCAATCTCGGCGAGCATGCGTTCGGTTTCCCCTCCAATTTCCGAGGCGCGGCCCTGACCTTCACTCCGGAATTGTTCGGCGATCCGTTGTCGTTCGGCAATCATTCGCTCGAAGACCTGCTGTTGGACCGACTCGACGTAGTCGAGCCGTTTGATCTGTATGTCGACCAATTCGATCCCATACTGAGGCATCTGCTGCTGAGCGGTTTTGAGAATATCTCGGACCATTTCGCCCCGTCCCGTTTCCACTTTCTGAAGCAGAATTTCTTCTTCCCGTTCACCGGTCATGGTCCGTTGCAGATCTTCTTCCGTGACCTCCCAATCTTTAGAGCGGACAATATTGACTAGCGGACTGGATGCGATTTTGTCGCGAACGACCGAATCGAGAATATCATTGAGCCGGTTCCGGCCTCCCGCTTCGTCCTGCACGCTTTGCAGGAATTTGAGGGGATCGACAATCTTCCAGCGAGCGGTGGTATCGATTGAAATGAACTGTTCTTCAACGGTGGGAACCTGATTCGGATCACCATCCCAGGAAAGCAGGCGTTTGTCAAACTTGCGAACTTCCTGAATGAAGGGAATGCGGAAGTGGAGACCGGGCTCGGTGACGGGATCGCCGACGGGGGCGCCGAATTGCACGACAATCGCCTGGGTCGCTTCATCGATGGTAAATACTGAAGCGCGAGCGACAACGGCAATGACGATAATCAGAACAACCATCAACGGAATGAGATATTGTCGAAATCCGCCGGAGCGCCGAAATGAAATTGACATGGGAAGCCTCTAATAGGAATGTTAAATCAATAAGAATAAATCGCGCTAGCGATTCTGGACAGGATTGTTCTTGTCCAGATTGAGCAGCGGAATAGGCGATTGTCCTCCCGGTTCAATTACATAAATTTTGCCGAGCGAGGGGAGCACCTTATCGAGTGTTTCCAGATACATCCGTCGCCGTGTCACTTCGGGAGCAATCTTGTATTCTTTCAGGATCGCTTTGAAGCGGGATGTCTCCCCCAGAGCCCCGTTGACGCGTTCAGCTCGATAACCTTCCGCCGTTGCGACGACCTGCTTCGCCTTGCCCCGCGCGGCCGGGATTTGCTGATTCTGTTTTTTCTCGGCTTCGTTGATCAGCTGTTCCTTCTCCTGTTCGGCCTGGTTGACTTCGTTGAATGCCGGTTTGACCGAATCCGGTGGGTTCACATCCTGCAATTCTACGGTCCCGATCCGGACTCCCATGTCGAAGGAATCGAGCAGTCGCTGGATTTCTTCCTTTGCGTTCAGGGCGATTTCGACACGCTTGATCGTCAAAACGTCACTGCCCAGGTTATTGCCGACAATTCTCCGCATCACCGCTTCAGAAATATCCCGAATCGTCTTGTCGACCTGTTCAACCCGGTGCAGATACTTGTTCGGGTCGTCCACGCGGTATTGCACAACCCACTCCACGTCGACAACCTTCAAATCACCGGTCAGCATCAACGATTCATCGCGATATTCTTCGGATTTACGATAAACGGTGGAGGCTCCTTCCTGGGCGGCGGTCCGAAAACCGAATTCCTGTTTAAGCACGCGAGCCGTCGGCACGAATTCCTGCTCGTCGATGCCGAAGGGAAGTTTGAAGTGCAAGCCTGGATCTTTGATCGCGATCACTTTGCCAAACCGCTTGACTACGGATTGACCTTCCGGCTGGACGGTATAATAGGACGTGAAAATGCCCCAGAGGATGATCAGTCCCAGGATGACAAACAGGATGAACCACATGACGCGCGATACGTCGATATCGGCCAACCATTCATCGAACGGACTTCGCTCTCCGGAATGTCTCATGGCAGAGATACTTTCTTTAAAACAGTCTGATCCGGTGGGAACCGAACGAAATGATCGTAACGATAATCAGCGCGGGAAGCTCAATCAGGTAACAAATACTCACAACACTCCTCTACTCTACTCTATCTCACAGAAACGGGATTGCAAACCGCATCAGAACCGCGGTGTAGACCGATATTTCCCATTTGGGCTGAGCCTGGAGCCGCCCCAGCCCCGCAATCCTCGCCATTATAACAACGCGCGCGTGCCCCGTCACCTTGGCTCCGATCTTTACCAGCTTCTCCCGCAGCGTCGTCAGCGACCAGTTCTGTATAGGCTTGGGAAACGCCAGTCGCCGAAAAGAAAGATGTGAGCTGCTCTCATCTTTCACGGGGACATGAACTCAACTTAAATAGTACTTTTTAAATATCAAACATGACTGAAAACCGCAAAGATATTGAAATCACGATTGTACCTGGTAAATATTTACAGCGAATCGCCCAAACTCCTTGACCAGATGTGAAATCAGTTACCAGTGATGCATTATGCCAGGAAGTCTGAGCAGGCTTACCGATTGTTCTTTCTCAACCGCTCGGTATGAAATTCACTGCTGATCGATGTAGTCATGTGAGGCCAAGATGATGCGCCAGCAAAATGGGTCTATTTGCCGAATATCTCACTCATCACTCGAATACTGTGTCTGCACGAAGTGCGACTGCTGATTTATTCTGAGTTTAATACCACCATAGGTTCAGGGTGTCTTGTCCAGGTTGTGACTAGCTTCTTTCCCCGGAAGGCGCGGCTGGCAACATCTGTTTGATCTCGGCCAATGACCCACGATGTGGGCCATTTTAGTTCCTCAGTTCCTTTGGCTGATTTTGAGTATAATGAAACCCACTGTTCTTTTTCAGTACTGCGCCACAAGATGCCACCAGATCCCATCCCAGGGTGAAGTGCCAACTGAAAATCGAACTTCGCGTCATTAGTGATCTGCGGACCAATCCACGACTGCATCCCATAGGTCGATTCGGGCAACAAACGCACGATCAGCCGCGATGTCTTGCCTTCCAACCCAATCCAGACTTTTGTTACCGGTTCATTCTTGTCGAAGCCGCAAAGAAGTGTTTGCTCTTCATCAGCTGATTTCCTTGCTGATTCTCCCCGGAATCGCCAGACAACAAGTTGGCCAGTGAGATGTTCTGGTGAAAGTTCAGAAGAGGCGCTTTGGGATTCTAACATCTGCCACTTGCCGACAGTTGGCAAAGTAAATGGCCACTGCAACCATTCCCGCCGCTTCCCATTCACGTCGAGTACCTGGTATTGCAATCCCTGATGATCGAGCGTAATTTGGACTGCATGAAAATACTCGGTAAGACCTGGCATGAAGCCGCCCGGACCATAATTAGTACCCGCTCCGCCTGAGACAATTTGAGGAATACCATCGTGAATCTGGACATCAAAGGCAATCACATGGCTTGCCAGATACGCGTTGACACGATGCCGGACCAACACCTCCCAGAAGGGCCTGCGTTCCGCGGGCTTAAGGCACCAAAGAGGACACTCAATGTATCCGTTCACAGGAAACGCCGGATAATGACCGGCCACGAGTTTGAATTTTGCGTCCTGATGTTCGGTGAGCACGTGATCGAGCCATTTCCAGTCGATGAGCATCCCCGGGCGGTATTTCGGGAACCGTTGTCGGTCAGGCTGATGCGTCGATATATATAGCAGGTCACCACGACGGATGTAGTAAGCCAGTCCTTTTTGACCCTCCGGTCCATTTTGGGGAATTTCAGGATGTTTTTTGCGAAAGACATTCTCGCTGCCATCATCGTAGGTGTTGTGGTTACTAGTTGACTGAAACAGCGGAATCTGTTTGCCTTCCAGCCATTTCATTTCTGTTTGCTGCCAGTAATCCCATTGCTTCTGCAATTCGTGATAATCGGTCGTGTATCCCTTAATCGCATCCCCGGGAAATGCAATGAACTCAGGTTGTGGCTGGATGCTCGCAACCATCTTGTTTATCCGCCGTAGATTCTTTTCGAATCGGCCATTCGGAATCCCGGAACAGCAGTCGCTGTACAATATAAATTGGTGACCTGCTTTCCCACGGGGCACAATCGCGCGAATTATTGAGTTCTTGTTCTGTTCATCGTTCGCAGCAAACACTGGTGTCGATCTCGTGGCAGCAGCGGTGACGACAAGTTTAAGGACATCTCGTCGTGAGCATTGATGAGCGGAATCGGCGGGAGTCATTTAGGTATTCCTCTGCTGCTGGAAAACTTAAAAGAAGAATCGATCATAATTGGCCTGACGATCTTTGTCGCCTCAAAGCGGACATTTAACGTTCATTATCGTCGACAGTTCGCCGCTATTTACTATTGTAGCTTGATCTTGAAACAGATTCAAAATCGCAACCGCGCACACTATGATCTCACTCGCTTATCTGTGTTCAACGTGGTGATGATTATTATCTGAAGCCACTCCGTCAACCAGTACTATTGAGCTGCCACCGTGAATGACAACAGTGACAAGACTTAGTATTCGATTCTATCTACTTCTGTTCTACTTGTCTGCTGAACCGGGACATGGGTGCATCGACCGTTTTAGCATTCGTTTGACTTTGCTGTACGGCATTCGACGAGTTTCACAGAAATTCGATTTTGTCTTCAATCTGAGTGGCGTTCGATATCGAACGAAGCGCTCGCGGACGATGCATTAACCTCAGGTACGATTCGACCAATGCCATTTCGCGAATTTGGTGATTTTGTGAAAAATTCGAAGCTATTATATTAGGGGGTCTGGTCATGGATTTGCGTTCTTTTGTTAAAACGGCATTGCTGGATATAGTGACTGGTGTAATGGGTATTACCAGGACTTCAGAAAGAGCCTCCCGTCACTAAAAATATGTGGTGTTCAGTAGTATCTCGTAAATACTTTGATACCATCCCCGCATGGTCACGACACTCATTGGACATATCGACTCCGACTGCTTCTACGTAAGCTGCGAAAGAATCCGATCCTACAGCCTGCGCGGAGTTCCCTGTGGTGTTCTGGGTAACCAGGGGGCCTGCGTCATCGCCAAGAGCTACGAGCTCAAAGCCTATGGCGTCAAAACTGGACACCCTATCTGGGAAGCCAAGAAACTCTGCCCGCATGCCGTCTTTGTGAAGCGGGATTTTCGCTGGTACGAAGTCATTTCCCAGCGACTGCTCGAGCTGCTCAAGACCTTCAGCCCCCTGGTGGAATATTACAGTATTGATGAAATGTTTTTTGATGCGTCCGAGCTCCAGCGATATTTTCAACTCCCTCTGGCAGCAGCCACCCAAGCCCTGCAGACACTGGTCCAGGAACAAATCGGTGTCCCGGTCTCAATCGGAATTGCTCCTTCCCGCACACTCGCCAAACTGGGCAGCGATGCCGCCAAGCCCCTCGGTATCCAGTTAATTGAGCGAGACTGTGAACGGTTTCTCCGCTCGCAACCTGTGGGGGAACTGTGTGGCATCGGCAGCCGCAGCGAGCGCAAACTCCGTGACAGAAACATCCATACCTGCTGGGACTACCGTCAGGCAGATCGCCTGCTGATCCGCGATCTACTCACCATTAAAGGGGAGGCCCTGTGGTGGGAACTACGAGGCGACACGGTCAATCCGATCCAGACCACCCGCCCCCCTCACAAAGCGATTGCCCGTGGCGGATCGTGTGGCGGAAAGACTATGGATGCCGACCGCATTCGTGCCTGGGCAGTACGAAATATCGAACGCCTGATCGAAGCCCTTGATCATCACCGCGTCTATGCCCGACACATCAGCCTGCAGATCGACGCCAACAAAACCGCACTCTGGCTGGGCCGTACACCGCTGGCGGTCCCTTCTGCCTCCTTTCGCACAATCTATGATGCCGTCATGCCCATGCTGGCGACGGCCCCCACCACGCACCCGGTCAGCCATATGCATATCATTGCCGAAAATCTGACCTGGCGGGACCGGACTCAGAAATCATTATTTTTCGAAGACGCACAAAGCCCCCTCGATCAGATCAAACGGGACATCAATCAAAAACTGGGCCGGTTTGCCATTCGCAGTGCCGAGACACTGCCGCTGCATGAAATCTATCATGACGCCACACACAACTACGACATCTGTGATATTTCTGGAAAGATGTGCTTCTGATGTGTACCGGAATCACCATTGCCTGGCGGGACATCCCCACCAGACTCATTCGCAAGCACCAGCTCGACGAACGCATGATCCAGCGATCGGAAACCGCAGACAAAGAAATCCTGTTCATGCAGCGACATCGTCAGCCCCTGCTCTCCGTCTTTTATCAGGGAGAACTGCAGATCCTCCCCTGGGGCAATCGACAGCGTGGCAGCAACGCCCCCCTCGCCTGGTGGTGTGAAGTCGCCACTCTCGAATCAGGTGCCTGGTCCATGTATCATCCCGAACCGGTAGAAATCCTCGCGAACTTTGGGCTGGAACGTGGTGTCTGGTTTCAGATCAGAGAAGGCATTCAAGGCGTTCTCATTCATGACCAGCACGAACGACCCTGCGTCTATCTGCTCCTGCAGCCGGCGTCCCACTATTACCAGGTCATGACCGGTTATCACCGTGAACCCGTTTTTATTGGCGAACAGATATAGAATGTCGGGGTAAATGCAGTTACCCCGACATTATCTTGGATATGCCTGGCTGGATCTATTGTCCGGGAAACTAACGTTACCCAATCAATATTATAGTGGGTGTCTCTTAAAACGGTCGTTTATTTTGCAGTACCGTATTCGACGACTTTCGCGAACGGATTCTGGGATTTGACGATTAAATATGCTCGCATACCGAGTCTTGGGTTCGTTGGTATTGGATGCGGCACTCCAAAAGTTTCATTTCGTTATTCAGACGTTTGCCCGCAGCGATTCGCTTTTATGTTTTGCAACGAAATACATTTGTAAAGTGTTGTTCTCGAAAATATCAACGTATGACAGATATCATCTATACAGTTCGATTTATCGCGAAAAGCTTATGTGCCAGAACAACTCTGGAAGAGTTTATTTTTAGTGGTAGCCGACTTCCATTGCGTTCGCACACTCGGGCTGCAGCCAAGCCTGCTTAAGTTCTCTCTTGAATATGACGCCGTTCGAATTGGCCGAGAATAGAGAACCCCGCTAAAAAAATGACCGGTTACCGCCGTATACCGAAAAACATGATGACGATCCCATGAGCAGTGTGGCCAATCTGTTCGATGCCGTCATAGTACCAGCTGTTGTCCTGCTGCTGGAGATGGTTTGTCACTTTCACCTTGAAGATCTTGTACAAAAAACTGGATGAAACGATACTCAAAAAACCGAACGCACCCAGCATGCCAATCATCGGACGGAAAGGGAAAGTGCTCTAACATTCCCGCATCAGCCAGAATCCGATCAAAGGGGAAGGCGAACGACTGGGACCCGCCTACAGTCTCAAAACCGGCCAAATAATCTATGCTCCAGAAACAAGTAAGAATGGGAATAAATCCTTTTTCACAAAGTGCCAGGAACTGAAAATCGCTCTCATTGCCCTGTGTTCAACAGTACCATAAGAAAGGGTGTTTCAGTGGTTACTCTGAGATTTCTATTACTTTTTTCTAAGAAGTGCCTGCTCTGGTAAAACTACTGAAGATCAGCTAGAACCAGCCCCTCAGTCGCTATTCTCATATTTGACAGAAAATATAGGCTTTGAAAATGTTGCTCGCCTTCTTTGCTATCATCGCCGGACTCGCTTTATTGATCTGGAGCACCGACCGGTTTATCGAAGGTGCTGCGGCCACCTCAAGATATTTCGGTATGTCTTCGCTGTTGATCGGGATGGTCGTGGTTGGATTTGGGACATCATTACCAGAAATGGTTGTCTCGGTGATTTCAGCTGCAGAAGGAAATGCTGGTGTCGCGCTCGGGAATGCGTATGGATCGAATATTACCAATATTGCGCTGATCCTCGGGCTGACCGCTCTCATTAATCCACTGACGGTTAACTCCAAAGTGCTCCGTAAAGAATTGCCTGTTCTGACCGCTTGTACGCTGATGGCAGCCTGGCAGGTCTGGGATGGAAACATCAGCCGACTGGATGCGATTGTCCTGTTGTGCGTCTTTGCCTTCCTGATTGTCTGGACTATCTGGCAGGGCATTCGAAATCCCAGTGATGAACTCGAAGTGGAAATGGAACGCGAATTAGCCAGCCACCCCCTGCCAATTCGTCGCGCGCTGTTCCGGTTGTTTCTGGGATTGATCCTGCTTGTGCTCAGTTCTCGCATCCTAGTCTGGGGGGCAGTCGATCTGGCACACCATTTTGGGGTGAGTGACCTAATTATCGGATTGACCGTTGTCGCTGTTGGCACTTCTCTGCCCGAATTAGCTTCCTCAATCATCGCAACACGGAAAGGGGAATACGACATTGCCGTGGGTAATGTGATTGGCTCTAACCTGTTCAATACCCTGGCAGTGGTTGGGTTAGCTGGTGTGATCCATCCCATTTCAGTTGCCCCAGAGCTGTTCAACAGGGACATTCTCGTCATGATATGCCTGACCGTATCACTGTTTATCCTGGGATATGGCTGGAGTGGCCCTGGACGCATCAACCGGATTGAAGGAATCATCTTGCTGGTATGTTATATTGGCTACACATGCTGGTTAATACGAACAGCAATGATGTAAACGACTCTGATTACACACCAGAATATGATGCTACCTATGTGAGAGTGGAACAGAACAGGGAAGCCTTTATCATCGGCTTGATGATCTATTCCAGACTTCTCATCCACAGAGCGAACGTTTAAAGAGATGGTTTGTCCTGACTCATAATTGTGAGTTAAATCAATCTAACCTTGACAAATAAAGCTTCCTCTATGATAGTTCGTAAAATAAATCGAGAAGGATCTCATCAAAATGAATTGGCTTCGCAAAATAGTGATAATCTGGATGGTGGCAACGGCAGTCCATGCCCCATTCCCGGTCTGCGATGGTGATAATCTCGCCAGCGGTCAGACTGTATCACTCCATTTTGCTGTTCTAGACCAGTCTTTTGATCTCGATTTTGTCTTACTGGGTTGCGATCTCCCTGATGACTTTGATGATGGCCCCTTGGATATTGATCCTGAAAATGGATCAAGCTTTGTCTTTGGGGCTCCTTTTAGTGCACAGATCAGTTCTGTAGAATTAACCTCCGGGTGCATTCAAAAGGTTCACAAAAGTCTCTGTTACTTCTCTTCTGTAGTGGGTGCTGCAAATTTAGCCTGCGCATCGGACATTGCCCCATTTCTTCCCTTTCAGAACTTCTCATTCGGTAAACTGAGCCAGAGCGGAATTGCGTATTTTCATTGTTAAACAATGAAAATCATTTCGTTTTCTGAACTTAATCAGTTTTACCTGACAGCGATATTCCGCGCTGTCTGTCTGAAATGAGGATTCAAATGCGCGTCCACCCCACTGCTTATATTCATCCCGATGCTATCGTGCATCCATCATGTAAAATTGGTCCGAATGCTGTGATCGATGGTCCAGTCCGGATCGGTGCCAACTGCCAGCTGGGCCCTTCCGTTGTCATCATGGGACATACGGAAATTGCTGCTGACTGTTCGATTCATTCTCACGCGGTTATTGGAGATAATCCCCAGGATAAGAAATACAACGGGGAACTCAGTTTCTGTCGGATCGGCGAGCGTTGCGTGATACGGGAGTCGGTCACAATTCATCGTGCCAGCATTGAACTGGCGACTACGGAAATCGGCAATGGCTGTTACCTGATGACCAATTCCCACGTCGCTCATGACTGTCATCTTGAAAACGAAGTGACTCTCGTAAGTGGGGCGCTGCTGGGAGGCCATGTCCACGTAGGGAGCAATGCGGTGATATCCGGTAATGTGGGAATCCATCAGCATGTACGAATTGGACAACTGGCAATGATTGGCGGCGTCTCCATGATCAGTCAGGATGTCCCGCCTTTTACAATGACCGATCATCAGGGCGAAATCATCGGCCTGAATGCCATTGGATTAGCATTGAAAGGAATCTCTCCTGCCGAGCAGCAGGAATTAAAAACCTTGTTCAAGGTAATTTGCCGGTCAGGGATGACCCAACGGCGATCCATCGAACTGGCTGCAGAATTGGCAAACACGAATCTGGGACGCCAGTTTGTGGATTTCTATCAAGCCGAAACACGGAGAGGTTTCTGCAGGTTTCGTGGAAGAAATACTCGGTTACAACAGAGTATTCTGACTCCTCTGAAACAGCAGAGTATTTGTAAATAACCAATCATTGATACTAGAAAACTAAACTTCGGTCTTAATTTGGAGAAGTGCTCTCCGAAATCTCGCTGCCGTTGAATCCAGATGGATATTTGAAACATGACCAGAATCTTTAGCTCATCAGAGACTGTTCTGGATTCCCCGGAATCCGTGATCATAGATATTGAAGTCAGTCAGAGTACAGAGACGGCATACTACCCGAGACTTCGTTCCAGGCTGGGGGATTGGGTCCAGACCTGGAGTGTCTGGGGCGGTTGTTATTCTGTTTTGGCGCTTATTCTGATGATCACCCTGGCATACCTGTTTCTGCTGAGACTGGTCATGATCTTAAGCTATGGCGATCTGGCAAAACTCACTCTTCAACAGGGAACACAACTGTTCTTGACGGGGTTGCAATTCGATCTTCTGGTGGCACTCTGTTTTATCATCCCTCAACTGACCCATCTCACCTTTGTACCACATAATCGATTAATCGCTAAAAGCAGTCACTTGCTGCTTGACCTCACATGGTTCATCGCGTTTCTGTTTCTTCCGTTTCTCGTGATTGCGGAATTTGTTTTCTTCGAAGAATTTCAGTCACGTCTGAACTATATCGCCTTTGAATATATCGTTTATCCTAGGGAGGTCTGTTGTAATATCTGGGAATCCTATCCGATCCTGGAACTGCTGGTACTGGTTTCCGCGATGGGAACCGGCCTGTTTGTCCTGTTACGAAAACGCTTTCATGAACAGCTTGAATCTCCACTGCCATTTCGCAGGCGTATTGGATTCTTTACCGCTGTGCTGGCAGGGATCATGGTCCTCTGGTCTGTCACCAGTGCGGAAAGCCGACAGATATCCCGTGATCGTGTTGTTAACGAGTGCTCTTGGAATGGCCTCTATAGCTTTGTCTATTATGCCTGGACCTGTCGATTCGACTATAACAAGAATTATCTCACGCTGGAGAATAGTGAAGTTGAACAACGCTTACGGCAACAGATCATCGTTCAGTCGGATAAACTAGTTGAGAATTCGAAAAACCCGGTCGACCGGCTAATCATGTCCGGTAAGCCACGTCAGGACTATAATGTGGTTTTGATCCTGGAAGAGAGTCTGGGTTCTGATTTCGTTGGTCAACTCGGGGACCAGCGAGGCCTGACACCACACTTTGATGCACTCTGCACGCAGGGCTTATTGTTTGAAAACATGTATGCCACAGGCAACCGCACGGCACGGGCACTGGAAGCAGTCTTAACCTCCATGCCTCCAATTCCCACAGAATCCATTCTTAAACGAGACCATTCCGACCGTGTTTACACGCTGGCGCATGTCCTGGCGGAGCGAGGATACGAAAGGCTGTTCATGACGGGAGGCCGGGGCTTATTTGATGGCGTCCGTTCCTTTATGCAGGCTAACGGGTTCAATCACTTTATTGAGCAGTCTGACATAAGCGATCCCATTTTTGCCAACGCCTGGGGAGTGAGTGACGAAGATCTGTTTCGCAAGGCACTGGGCGAATTAGATCAATTGCATCAGACAGGACGCCCTTTTTTTGCCACGATATTAACAGTCTCCAACCATCGCCCTTATACCTATCCGAAAGGACGTATCCCGGAAACAGAACAGACACGCCAGAACGCAGTGAAATATGCGGACTGGGCATTGGGATATTTTTTTCGCGAAGCACAAAAGCATCCATTTTATCAAAATACCATCTTTGTGGTAATGGGCGATCATGGTGCCCGCGTGTCCGGTAGCCAGCTCTTTCCAATGAGTTCGTACCGTATCCCGCTTCTGCTGATTCAGCCAGGGGGACAGGAGAAAAGGACACGTTGCAACACACTGGGCTGTTCGCTGGATGTGGCCCCGACAATCATGGGGCGTTTAGGTGGAGACTATCGATCTGTTTTTTATGGATATGATATATTAAAAACAAATCGAAAGAACGGTCGGGCGATCATGCAACATAATCATGATGTCGCTTTGCTCAACTCCGAAGATCAAATGCTGGTGTTGGGATTCGGCAAATCGGCACATGAGTTTCAGCTGGATAGAAACAGCCATCAACTGTTCCAGCAGGATCATCCAGATCACGAAATGATGCAAAACGCGATTGCTTTGTTTCAATCGACTTATGAACTTTACTATTCCGATCGCTGGTTTCCAGATTTTAGAAGATAGAGTAAACTACATTAGGTGATATTCTATTCTGAAGATGCAGGTGTTGAGTGAAACATCAGTTGCTTTAGCGGGACAGCTGTGTTTCACTCATACCTGTTTAACTCTTTTATAAGATCTTACTATTTCTGGTGAGTTTCTTCATTTTGTTTGATCGGTAAATGACAAGTAGGAGAGCCATCTTTGTTTGATTCAAGAAGTATTCGAAAACCACTTACCCCATGCCCTCCAACCTCGCTCAGTGAAACACGTGAAGTCAAATTATGCCCTCTACCTTTGTGGTGGGAAACCTTCTGATTAAATCTCTGAAGTTAAAACCAGAATAAAATTCCACAATCAGGCGGTGTCCCCTTCCATTCCCGGATGCTTCCTTAGCCCGGTAAGTAAAATCTTGATTTAATTGCACGTTCCCAAGCCCTTGCAGACGAGAATTGTTTGGTAGAGTCTGAATTCGCAAAAACGCACGGGTTCTCAGAGCATGTTTTAGAGTCAGCAAAACCGGTGGTATTAAGGCATGTAACGGAATACGTTTGAGTTGATAGGATTACTAAAGCGCCCGAGATGGGAGTATCAGAAGTTGTTCAAGTGCCAGATAGTTCTGTAAAAATGAGTTGGCTGAGTTTTATGACCGCCACTCACGTTCAACCGTTTGTTCGGTAGTCACTGTTGCGGTGCTATTACGGTTTGCGCCACGACTTGGCGTAGTGTCTGATTGACGGTGACATCGGAAAT
>CAXBFD010000067.1:0-35825 GCA_963974925.1 uncultured bacterium
TTGTAGGGGCGAGTCTATGTGCTCGCCCGCCTGGTGAAGCCCAACTCTATTTTGCCGTGAGTATGGGACCAGTCAAAGCATTCGTACGCGGTTCAGCATACGACCCCGATCCTGCGGGCGGCCACATAGGGCCGCACCCTACCGCAACACGGGTCGGAAGTGTTGTTCTGGAGTTGAACCGAGCACCGTCGGACAAGCCGAGCGGTGGAACTATGTAGGAAGCCTCCGTCGGATCGACTGGAAAAATGGTACGTCTGCCCTGACGGTTTCCTGTTGCCCCGTGATTGTGTCCTGGCATACGAAGTTTTTTCGTATGCTTGCGTGTCTTATCAAAAATCCCGTGTGCCACGGACCGGCTCGTCCGGCCGTGCAAAGCGATTAACCGTCCCTACACCCTACATAAAGACAGCATCGGATTGAAAACAAGGCAACTACTCAGGAGAGGAGAACTTGAATCACACCAACATAAACTAATACAATGACGATTCTAATCACTTAGAGCAGGGCAACCATGCCCTTCAAAAATGGGGAGTCGCATGAGTATCAGCTACATTGTTGTCCCCGTCTCACAGCAGCTTCTCGAATGGGGGCGTGAGTGTGGCGTACCGATTTCGCTGGACACGCCTGACGGCCGTTCGGCTACGATGGCTGATCTCACTACGGAACTGGAATTTTTAGGCGGCTTCACTTTTACTATGCAGGGAACGGAAGACAAATTCAACGCCCAGGTCGATTCGATCGAAACGTACGACTAGGAATACGAGTCCCCCGACCCGCTCATGAATAAAGCCTTCGCCGGCACGCACACCAGCCCGAAGGAATCAGTCAGCATCGACCGGCTCAATTCCAAAAAGCAAAACCTGTCCCTCAACTTTCATGGCGAAATCAGACTCATACTTTCAATTAAATTCTAAACCGTCTCTCATAACTGTTGGGATGAAAGCCGAAAGCCTGTCGGGAGAGTTACTCGTTTTCAAGTTTCTTCTTGCGAAAATAAAAGTACAAAACGGCAACACCGAAAAGCAAAAGATTCACAGTAATAAGTATGTAGTAAGAGCGACTGCTTTGCGTTCGTCTGGAAACCTCAGATAAATGTGATGAAACCATATCATTTATAAGAATCGATACTCGAACCATTGCACTTTAAATCAACTCTTTCCGTGGTACAAACTTCTGGATATTAAAATGAATTCATCATTAATTCTAACACTAACACTCACAGTCATGTTGCAAATGACACTGCTTTCCCTGTTTTACTTCTGGTGGGGACCAAAATTAAAAACGAAACCAGATCAGGCTAAGACCTTGAGTTTTTCCAGGGTCATACCTTTCCTCATTTATATCGCCGGTGTTTCCATCATTGGGTTTCTGCCGATGCTACTCTTGAATTCAGGAACTCCTCCCCCATTGCGGCGCTCCGTTCCTCAAAATTCGCCACCGCCACCACCTTTAATCCCCTCCGAAATCGAGCCCACAACAGAAACAGACAAGGATACTCCTTTACCCAAACAGACCCAATAAGGTCTCCATTTCGAAGCAGCCTATGATCTCTCAGTTCAACTGATGACGGTCGGCTGCGAAAAGAAGTTCGGAATCTAACCGCGACCGTTTCAGTTGTCCTGCCGCCGCGTTTCGAGAAGCGATTCTTTCTTCTGAGCTGATTTGCATGCTGACTCATGCACGCGTTCTCAATGTGTATCTATTCTGCCCCGTGACCAGCGAATACACTTCTTCTCCGTTGCTCGGAGGAATGCCGCTCCCGTTGCTGGGAGTGGCTGCTGATTTTCAGCCGAGTCTGTTCCCACTTATTTGTGGGATGACGTTGGTTTTTGCAGGTTGAGAATTGTCATGGCTGCTGTTTCTATTTTTGTCTGGTGGATTATTTGGTTGGCTGTGGTGCCGTTGTATCTTGTGGAAGGACGCACTGGAGTCAAGCGGGGATCGGGAAACGATACCCACTTGAAGTCTCATGAAGACTCTGTGATGTCCCATGAGATGTCATTGAAGGGCTGCGAAGTCGATCGATGCGATAGGGAATATTCGGAAGCAGTCGCGGCGATTTTGAGAAAATGTGTCTCAACACAGAGACTTTTATGGTGCGAATATCAACAGGCTGCGGCGTGTTTAGCAGTGCTGATCTTGTTTGCTCGCGCACGCGACGCAATCTTCGGAATCGGCGCGGCTCTGTCAAGAAGCGTTCAAATACCACAAAACGGGGCTCAACGTGGTGCCTTCAAATAATCAAGCCGACTTTTTCGGTACGACACCAGAAGTCAGGCAGCGGAGCGCCGTTCAGGAGACGGTTCGTTCTGCTGCGCGTCTGCGGACTATCGGCGTTTATGCGATGTCGGCGATATCCTGCATCGTCAAGACCGAGCGCAGTTCCAGATTTTCAGCCTGGAGCGCTTCGGCTCCCCCTGTCTGGCGGTCAATCACACAAACGGCACAAACCGGTTCGATTCCCGAGGAGCGGAGTTTTGTCAAAGCGTCGAGGATCGCGCCGCCTGATGAAACGACATCCTCTACCAAAACGACGTTCTTTCCCGTCAGCTCGATGCCTTCCGCGAATTTGCAGGTTCCATACGTCTTGGCTTCTTTGCGAATGAAAGCAGCGGGCAAGCCTGTGACCTGGCTCAATAGGCTGACCACGGGGATCCCGCCCATTTCCAGTCCGGCGAGTACTTCCGTATTCTCCGGGAGCAGGTCTGCCATTGCTTCTGCAATCTGCTTCAGTAAAACCGGATCGGATTCGAACAGATATTTATCGAAGTACGTGTCTGATGTCACGCCGGAACGGAGTGTGAATGTTCCCGAGAGTTGCGCACAGTTTTTGATTTGCGTCGCGAGCTGCGATCGATTTGACATGAGCATCACCTTCCTGAGTTCAGCGGTTTCCGGGAAACGCTACGCGCTCCGCGATTCATCGACGGGGATCAATTTGGGAATCGGGATCTGCAAGCCAACCACGCCACCATGTTTTTTTTGTAGTGTCGAGAACCGGCATTTCAGAAACGAGTATAACGCCGACGGCGGATTCATTTTCAGATACTGTTTCACCAGGACCGCCATGTGGGCGTCGTATTCTTTCTGGCTATGCGAGTGCACGTGGTAGTGGCCTTCCAGGCGGCGGATGTCGCCGTCGAAGGCCGGGCTGATGTGATACAGTTCGTGGATGACGGTGATCAGCTTTTCCTCTAAGGAATGATTCAGAAAGCGAGGCAGATAAAATGTCAGGATATACAACATCTCCTGTTGGTCCTGGTAGATCCGTTGCACGGTCCACTTCCGGCCGTATCGGGTTGTCTGGAGATCGCCGTTATCGAATCGCAACGGCGTTAGTTTTGCCTGCATTCCGTAAGGCACATTGCGGCGGGCCTGCGCGAAGGCGACTGCGATGCGGTCCATATCCACGTGTTGAAATTCAGGCAGCCGCCTCGAAATATCATGGCACAGATGATACATGGCGTGACTGAAATTAAAGGGCGTTTTCGTTGACATGCTGGGCCAGCCTGGATCCAGGTTTACTTTAGTGTCTTGAGGACAGTTTGAATCTAGTATGAGAATGAGGAAGACGCTTGTTTCAGGCGTAAAAAAAGCTAAGAGCATGTTTAAAATACTCTTAGCTTCAGCATGTTAGCGAGAATCCTGAAATCAGGAAAGTCGAATTTATTTTCGACCCGGCTTACGCCTCTTTCTCTGTGTCTTCTTCTGTTTTGGCTGCTGCAGCTGATTCTTCTCCTGCTTCGTCAGCAGGAGCTTCTTCCGTCACAGCTGGTTCTTCTGTCGCAGCTTCTGAAGTAGAATCGAGTGACTCACTTCGCTTCGTTGGTTTGACGCGATCACGTTCGCCAACGAATTCGATAATGGCCTGCACGCCGGCATCACCCAGACGAACGGTTGCCAGACGAACGATGCGAGTGTATCCGCCGGTTCGTTCAGTGAATCGCTCTGCGAGTTCATTAAACAGAATATCAACGGCTTCATTGTCACGCATGTCAGCGAATGCCCGTCGGCGATAGCTCAATGCGGGAGCCATAGCCTGGTTCCACTGATTCCACTGCTCAGATTCGCGCCAAGTCTTCCATTCGCTGGAATTCTTTTCAGCCGAAGTCGCAAACTGCGCGGCATTCTCGGCGTGCGGCTGTGCTTTCTTGGCCAGTGTGATCAGCTTTTCGATGAGCGGACGCAGTTCCTTCGCCTTCTGAACGGTTGTTGTAATCCGTCCTGAGACCTTAGGAGCGTTTTCTGCTTCCTCATCAATTCGCACTGTCTTAATGAGGCTCACCGCCATATTGCGGAACATAGCCTTACGGTGTGATGCATTACGGCCGAGCTTTCGGCCTCTCATTCGGTGTCGCATGTCTTAACTCTGAATTATTCTGATTGCTAAGAGTAAATGACTCGTTGTTTATATTCTGGTAACGCGAAATCAATCAAGATTAACGCGATTGTGATGAGGAGCTTGGAATCTTCATTCCCAGACGCAGACCAATTTGACTCAGTCTTTCACGAACCTCAACTAATGTTGTTTCTCCGAAATTACGTACATGCAGCAAATGGTCTTCCGACTTGCCGACCAGATCGCGGACAGTGTTAATGCCTTCTGATTCGAGGCAGTTAGTCGCACGTACGGAAAGGTTCAGCTCAGCCAGGCTCTGGTTCAGTTTTTCTTCCAGTTCCAGGTCGATGGGAGCATAACCTGTTGTATCGAGCATTCCCTTGAGACCACCTTCAGGTGGCATTTCCGGACCTGGCTCGCGGTAGGTAATAAACGGATTGAGGTGTTTCCGGAGAATTTTGGAAGCTTCGACCAGAGCCATATCTGGTTTGACAGTTCCATTGGTCCAGATTTCCAGAATCAGCTTGTCGTAGTTTGTACGCTGTCCGACACGGGTATCTTCAATCCGATATCGCACACGAACGACGGGAGAAAACGTCGCGTCGAGTGGAATGACTCCCACTTCGGTTTCATGCTGTGAATGTTCTGAAGCAGGAGAGTAACCACGGCCGTTTTCAATAGTCAGTTCCATATTGAGTGGCACGTCATCGGTCATGGTGGCAATCACCAGATCTTTGTTGATGATATCAACTTGATCGTCGGTAATGACATCAGCGCCAGTGACCACACCACGTTGATGCTTTTCAATTCGCAGCGTCTTGGATGTAGAGCTGGAGTTCTTGACAATCAATGATTTCAAATTCAGGCAAATCTCAGTGATATCTTCAACGACACCGGGAATGGTCGTGAATTCGTGTTGAACGCCTTGGATTTTGACACGTGTTACAGAACTGCCTTCTAAACTGGAAAGCAGGATACGTCGTAAACTGTTGGCAATTGTTGCACCGAATCCACGCTCAAATGGTTCGGCTACAAACATACCATAAGTAGATGTCATTGAGTCCCGGTCAGGGATGACACGGCTTGGTAATTCCAGTCCTCGCCAACGGATTCGCATTGAAATAATCTCCAAAGAACACAGCAAATAGAACCTGATTTTGGAATCATCGTTCTAGTAATTTATTATAATCCAAGCTGTTTTTGCTTACGCAAAAATGGCTTTATATCGTCTGTAAGGTAACGATTCAGACTCTTCGTTTTTTCGGTGGGCGGCAGCCATTGTGAGGCAGCGGTGTGATGTCTTCGATTGCCCGGATGGCAATGCCAGCTGACTGCAGACCGGTGATCGCACTTTCTCGTCCGGAACCAGGTCCCTTGACGCGAATTTCCATCTCTTTCACACCAAACTTCGCTGCTTTTTCAGCACAGATTTCCGCTGCTCTTTGTGCAGCAAACGGAGTGCTCTTGCGACTGCCTTTGAAACCAGAGGTTCCCGCAGTTGCCCAGCAAAGCACATCGCCGTTCAGATCGGTCACTGTGACGGTGGTGTTGTTAAACGTTGCTTTGATATAAGCAATCGCTTTTGTGATGTGACGTTTCACTTTTTTTCGTTTGACTTTAGCCACTCTGCAACTCCTGATGTTTCTGTCAGCATGGAATCAGAAACTGAAACTCATTATTTTGTGATGTTGAAACATGTCGCGGATACTTACAACGACATTCTATTTATTGTTCTGATCTGTTTATGACCAAGTCTGGAGTATTCGAAACACTCAGGCCTAGTTTCGGGCATCCTTAACACCTTTTTTACCAGCAACGGTTTTCTTACCACCTTTGCGGGTTCGGGCGTTGGTTTGTGTATTTTGTCCGCGAACGGGAAGACCACGACGATGGCGAACTCCACGATAAGACTGGATGTCTCGCAAACGAGCAATATCCTGTTGTGTGGCGCGACGCAGTTGCCCCTCTACTGAATAGTCGGTATCCAGCATATTCACAATCCGACTCAACTCATCATCGGTCAGGTCTTTTGCTTTGAGTTGAGGACTGATACTTAATTTGTGGCATATGTCGAGTGCCGTCACGGTTCCGATACCATATAAATAGGTCAGGGAAACATAAACAGGCTTTTCGTTTGGAATATCAACACCGAGAATACGAGGCATTTTTATTTCACTCCGCTGGATGTAAAAACTGAGATCAAATCAATAAGACGCAATTCGAGACGATTACCCTTGTCGCTGCTTATGGCGTGGGTTGGAAGAGCAGATCACGTAAACGCGACCTTTCCGTCTGATGACTTTACAGCTTTCACAAATCCGCTTAACACTAGCTCGGACTTTCATCGTACTACGATTTCTCTATTACTATGGTTCATGATTTTCGAGCATACAATGAGCAATTCTGAACCGCTCATTAGTTGTAACTCGTGTAAAATTAAATAATTATGCCCATAAAATGAGCCAACTCCGGCTTCGTATCAAACCTGAACAATTTCCGAAGCGGAGCGAATTAGGAAATTATAAACGTCGCAAGCCTGAATCGACAAGCGAAACACCCCTTTTTTGGTGAATTTCGCGATGACTGGCCCGTTTATTCTTTACAGATCGCTCTCAAGTAGTCCTGAATAGTTCCGCATCACCAGATGACTGTCAATTTTATTGACCAAATCCAGTACCACGGAAACCACAATCAGTAATCCGGTTCCACCGTAAAAACTCGCCACCAGGAAGTCCACTCCCAACCAGGTCGAAACCAGAGTCGGAATAATCGCTACCAGTGACAGAAACGCTGCCCCTACATAGGTAATTCTTACCATTACCTGTTCGAGATAAGCGGCAGTTCTAGCCCCTGGTCGATAACCGGGGATAAAAGAACCGTAGTCTTTCAGGTTTTCTGCCATATCTTTCGGGTTAAATGTAATTGCCGTCCAGAAGTAACAGAAGAAGTAAATCAATACTACATAAGACATTGTGTAAACAAAGCCACGGCTCATTGGCTGAAAGGCTTCGTCCATCATCGCCCAGAATGTAATGGTGGGCCAATATTCGCTGATTGCATGAAACAGAAAATAAGGGAACATCAATAAACTGGAAGCAAAGATGATTGGCATCACCCCTGCCTGATTCACTCGTAGTGGAAGCGACTGACGTTGACCGCCAGAGACGCGTCTGCCGCGGACATGCTTAGCACTCTGAATTGGAATCCGTCTTTGGCCTTGTGTGATCGCAATCACCCAGACCACCACGAACACAAACACCAGAGCCAGGATCAACAACCGGTCGATACCCGTATCTGTACCGAGTGCGATTCCCTTTTCGAAGGCAGGTTCGATTAAACTCCAACCGGCCTGAGGCATCCGAGCCAGGATTCCTGCCATAATCAATAAGCTGATCCCATTGCCAATCCCGTAGGCGTCGATCTGCTCACCGATCCACATTAAAAACACGGTCCCGGTGGTCATGGTTATTGTCGCGATTATCTGATAGTAGAAGCCTTGATAGCCATCCAGAATCAGACTGGACCCCGAACCGAAACCACCGGCCAGCGTTCGAATCCAGAAATAACTTTGCACCAGACAAATGACAACTGTTGCATAGCGTGTATATTCATTAATTTTCTTACGGCCCGCTTCCCCTTCTTTCTGAAGGCGTTCCAGAGGTGGGTAGACTGTCCCCATTAACTGGAAGATAATCGAAGCAGAGATATAAGGCATGATGCCCAGGCCAAAGATGGTACTCTGGCCAATATTAGAAGCAGAAAATAGAGAGATGACCTGCATCACCTGCCCCAGTCCGCCTTGCTGACTTTGTAAGTCTTTTAGAGTTTCTGCGAGTTGCGCCTGATCCACAAAAGGGAGGGCGATCCAGAACCCCATGCGATAGACGGCTAACAATCCCAGAGTCAGTAGGATTTTATTACGAAGCTCGGGAATTTTGAACAGAACTAATAATTTACCGAGCATGGGTAGCGATCCTTTGTGTCATAATTCAGCAGAAGATTTTGTTTGATCAAATTCAGATCTGTTTCCAAACGAAAATTACGTGTGTTTTCAACTGCTGAAATCAAGTCCTTGAATGAATGCACTTATGACAAAATTCGACTAATCGTTCCCCCGGCAGCTTGAATCTTTTCTTCAGCTGACTGGGAAAACAAGTGAGCGGCCACAGAAAACTTTTTGCTGAGGTCGCCGTTACCTAAAATCTTCACCTGATCGAAACGTCCTTTTGCCAGACCTTTGGCAGACAAAACTTCGGGGGTGATTTCTGTACCACTCTCAAACGCCTGCTCCAGAGCAGCGACATTTACAACAGCCACTTTCTTAGCAAACTGCTTGTTGTTAAATCCACGCTTGGCTACCCGAATCGACAGTGGGGTTTGCCCCCCCTCGAAGCTGGTACGACGCGATGAACCAGAACGGCTACCATATCCATTTTGCCCTCGGCTGGAAGTTTTACCATGACCTGAACCAGGTCCCCGACCAACTCGTTTGCGTTTTTTATTCTTTTTAATTCCGCGATGGACGTCATCAATAAGCATTAGACTTCTACTCCTCTCAAGCGTGCAATATCATCTCGGGTCCGCAGTTTTGAGAGTCCATCAATTGTGGCTTTCACAACATTGATTGGATTATTGGAACCACGACTCTTTGTATAAATATCTGTAATACCGGCAGCTTCTACAACAGCACGCACGCCAGCTCCGGCAATAATACCGGTACCAGGACGAGCTGGTAAGAGCAATACGCGGGCAGAACCAAATCGTCCGACCACTTCATGTGGAACCGTGCGTTCCACAACGTGTACCTGAACCATGCTCCGATTAGCCTGCTTCACAGCTTTATCAACTGCCAAAGGTACTTCGATGGCTTTTCCATATCCCCAGCCAACACGGCCTTCTTTATCGCCAACAACTACCAGAGCAGTAAAACTGAACCGGCGTCCCCCTTTGACCACGCAGGCACAACGGCGGATTTGAATGACTGTTTCTGGCGTTTGCTTCGAACCTTCTTTTGACACGGTATCTTCTCCAACCCGTATTGAGTGTTGTCTCTATTAAAAATCCAGTCCCGCTTGTCGAGCAGAATCAGCCAGGGCAGCAACTCGCCCATGATATCGATACGGTCCACGATCAAAGGCGACTTCTTTAATCCCCTTTTCGACGGCCCGTTCGCCAATCAATTTTCCCACTTTCTCGGCGGCAGCGATGTTTCCACCATTTTTGATTTCACCAGCAATATTCTTATCTTGCGTGCTGGCGGAAGCCAATGTGGTACCTGCCGTATCATCGATCAACTGTGCATAAATATGGTTGTTGCTTCGATACACAGAAAGCCGATAACGACCAGTACGACGAACCGTATTGCGAATACGGAACGAACGTCGTTGCTTCTGCTTTTTCAGGGTTTTTTCTAATTTCATTTTACCGTCATTTTCTAAAAACAGCTCAGCCACAAGGCTAGACCACTAACAGACTGCTTAAAAACTATTAGCTAGCAAAGGCTTTACCAGCTTTACGCCGTACATATTCACCTTCATACCGAATTCCCTTACCTTTATAAGGTTCAGGAGGACGCACGCTACGAATATTCGCAGCAAACTGACCAACAGCATGTTTGTCTGTCGAGGTCACAACAATATTTGTACTGCTGGGAAGGTCGCAGGTGACTCCCTTGGGAACATCCAGAACGATTGTGTTCGCAAATCCGACTTGAAGACTCAGCTTCTGACCATTCAAAGTCGCCTGGTAACCAACACCTTGAATTTCCAGTTTCTTTACGAATGGAGTTTCAACACCTTGGACCATATTCGCAATCAAAGCCCGTGTTAATCCATGCAGGGCACGGCTCTGTCGATCATCGTCAGGACGAATGACATTAATCACGTTTGTTTCCGAATCAAGTTCCACCTTCATGGAAGGATGGCATGTAAACGATAACTCACCATGTTTTCCTTTGATGGAAATGGATCCGCCATCAATCTTGACTTCCACTCCGCTGGGAACAGGAATTGGTTTTTTACCGATTCGAGACATAAGTTCAAATTCCAGTTAAATTAAATGCGTGGCTCTTAACAAGCCAGCCTGTATACACTTTTGAATTACCAAATGGTACAGAGTAATTCGCCGCCCACACCCTCTTTTTTTGCTTCACGATTGCTGAGCACGCCTTTGCTGGTTGAGAGAATACTGACTCCCAACCCCTGCAGAACTTCCGGCATAGACCGTAAATCCTGATAAGCACGACGCCCAGGCTTACTGTCACGAACGATTTTTTGAATCACGCGTTCCCCATTGGGACCGTACTTCAAGTTCACTCGCAACACATTTTGTGGGCTGTTTTCAATGACTTCGTAGTCCCAAACATATCCCTCACGTTGTAAGGTAGCGGCGATCGCAACCTTAATTTTTGAGGCAGGGATATCTACAAAAGGTCGTTCAATCTGCAGTGCATTACGAATTCGTGTCAGCATGTCTGCAATAGGGTCTGTCATCATTAGCTGAATACCCTCACTGTTGTTCTCCGGCAATATACTTTATGGTTGGTATTTTATATAACTCAGTGACAATTCAAAACCGACTACTTGCGAAACGGCATGCCGAATTCTTTCAACAACAGAAAACCTTCTTCGTTGTTGGCAGCACTGGTTACAATTGCGATATTCATTCCCTGGGTATAATGCACGGAATCTGGATCAATTTCCAGGAAGACCATTTGCTCATTCAAACCCAGGCTATAGTTTCCGGCACCATCAAAGGCTTTAGGATTCACACCGCGAAAGTCACGCACACGGGGTAATGCCAGTGAAATCAGTCGTTCCAAGAACTCGTACATCCGTGTGCCTCGCAGAGTCACTCGGCAACCAATTTCCTGGCCTTCTCGTAGTTTGAAGCCAGCAACTGATTTACGTGCACGTGTAATTTGAGCTTTCTGCCCGGCCAGCAGAGTCATATGATCGGCGACTTCAACAAGCCGTTTGCGATCCTGACTTGCAGAGCCAATCCCCATGCTGATCACAACTTTTTCAATTTGTGGCAGTGAGTGTACATTGGCTCGTCCTAATTTATCTTTCAGGACGGGAACAATCTCTTCACGATATTGTTTTAATAATGTTGGTATTGCCATTGTTTTGTTTCAGATTGGCCGAATTTCGGAACAATCTTCCTTACTGAAAACTACAAAATCTGATTACTGTTTCTGGTATTTTGCTTTCGCGGGGCTGATGGTTCCTACAGCCGCACTGCATGACTTGCAAAACCGTTCCTTACTTCCATCGCTTGTATAGCGATAACCAATCCGAGTCGCCGAGCTGCAGGCTTCACAATAATATTTCACATTGGAAATATCGATCGGCATTTCAAGCTCTAAGCGTCCCCCTTGAGGACTTTTCGGATGCCCACGCTTCACGTGTTTAAACACACGATTGATATTTTCCACGGTTATTTTATTACCGCCGGCTACCACCTTCAACACGCGCCGAGGAGTATCGCCTGCATCTGCGCCCGTGATCACAATTACTGAATCGCCACGTCGTATCTTCATTCTCAGACTACCTCGTTTGCCAGGCTAATGATTTTCATGTATTTGCGTTCGCGAAGCTCTCGGGCGACAGCACCAAAAATACGTGTTCCCCGAGGGTTCCCCTCGCCATCAAGTAAGACCATGGCATTACTGTCAAATCTCACATAGCTTCCATCATCGCGACGACTAGGATACTTTGTGCGGACAATCACACCACGGAGCACCTGGCCTTTTTTGATGCCACTACCAGCCAGTGTCTTTTGGATGCTGACGACAATCACGTCGCCGATCTCAGCTGTTCGTCGTCCAGTACCGCCCAGCACTTTAATGCAGCGCGCGATCTTGGCCCCTGAGTTATCACACACATCCAGATCAGTTTGCATCTGAATCATGGCTTTGCCTGTTCCTTATCAACCCAAAAGATGAGGTAAACCTTATCTTTTAAACTTTGTACAACTAAAAGACACCGAATTTGCAGATCACGAGAAAAAGACGCTAGTCTTTCTTCTTCTCTACAACTCGGATCAAATCCCAACGTTTTGTTTTAGAACGAGGACGGCCTTCGACAATTTCGACGGTATCCCCTTCTTCTGCTTCATTTTTCTCATCATGTACGTGGCATACAGTACGTCCACGAATCGTCTTACCATACATTGGGTGACGATATCGTCTTTGGATTTCTACCCGTAATGTCTTGTCCATCTTGGAACTAGCCACGGTACCAGTCAATATTTTTCGCATTTTCTTACCTCAACGAGCTTGATTAAGCATCTTTTTGCTGACTTAATTCACGTTCACGACGAATTGTCTGAACACGTGCAATCTCACGCCTTAGCCGCTTAATGCTACTCGGTGCATCGAGCCGTTCGGTTGCTGCTTGAAATCGCAACTGAAACAACTCTTTCTGTGTTTCCTGGAGAGCAAATGATAATTGCTCATCATTCATCTCACGTAATTCGCTGGCTTTGGTCATCAGTAAAACCCAATGATGTTTTCAGCCTGGCTGTGTAATACAGACCAGACTGAAGTGTTTTAAAAATTTAATTACTCGTGATTGACCAGATTAAAGTGAAGGTCGACGTTCGACTAATCTCACATTAACCGGTAACTTATGTGCCACACGTGCAAAACAACGTTTTGCAGCTTCATGTGAAACTCCCGACAGTTCAAACAAAACTGTTCCAGGTCTAATCACGGCAACCCAGTGATCCGGTTCCCCTTTCCCTTTACCCATACGGGTTTCCAGAGGACGGGATGTTACCGACTTCTGTGGAAAGATGCGGATATAAAGTTTACCTTCACCTCGAACATATTGTGTCGCTGCAATCCGGCATGCTTCAATGGTTTGTGCTGTTATGTGCCCAGGGTCCAGAGATTGTAAGCCCCATTCACCAAAGGCAACAGTGTTACCACGTGTCGCATTACCTTTTATGCGTCCTCTTTGGCTTTTGCGGTGCTTGACCCGCTTTGGCATTAGAGCCATCGCGTTTCTCCTCATCTGAATAATCACCAAGGTCAATCCAAACTTTCACTCCGATGACTCCGAAGGTGGTGTGTGCCTCACGAAGTCCGTAGTCAACATGTCGTTGCAAAGTCGAGAGTGGAATTGAGCCACGGCTTGCTTTTTCACGCCGTGACATTTCTGCTCCACCCAATCGACCGGAAAGCTCGATTTTAATTCCATGAACGCCCGTTTCCATTACCTGGTCCAGGGCACGTTTAATTGTCCTTCGGAAGCTACCACGCTTTGCCAACTGCTGCGCGATGTCTTCCGCTACCAATGCCGCACTTTGCAGTGCGTTATCAACTTCAATAATCTTCAACTCCATCCGACGTCCGGTCAGATCTTCCAGCTCGGCTTTCAGCCGATCCACTTCCTGCCCCTTGCGACCAATAATGATCCCGGGACGGGCCGTGAATAAGTGCACAACAACCTGGTCCCGAGTTCTTTCGATCTCGACTTTAGGAATGCCGGCAAACTTGTATTTGGTGTGAATGAAATTGCGTACTTTCTGATCTTCGATCAGCAGTGCCCCAAAATCTTTCTTGGAGGCATACCAGCGACTTCTCCAGTCTTCTACCACGCCGACTCGAAATCCGGTTGGTCGAACTTTTTGCCCCATGATACAGGTTATCCTTTAAGTATTTCCGGTTAGTATTGTTATCTTGACTATTGAAAGTGTCGTTTGCGGTTATGGAAGCTCGGGAGCTTCAATCGCAATATGAATGTGTGACATACGACGACGAATCGTATATGCCATACCTCTTGCCCGAGGCTGAATGCGTTTGAACATCGGCCCGCCATCAACGCGTGCCTCCGTAATCATCAAACCTTCCACATTGCGAGCACCCTTGTCTTCAGCGTTTGCGACCGCACTTTTAATGACTTTTTCGAGAAAACGAGCTCCACGATTTGGATGATATTTTAAGGAATCCAAACCTTCCGAAGTTGTCATTCCCCGAACCAGGTCCGCAAAAGGACGAACCTTCGTCGCTGAAATTCGTGCAAATCGATGTGCTGCTCGAACTTGCCCCATGACAATTACTCCACTTCACTATTGCTTAATTCTTATAGACTATCGACTGTCACAGTCGTAACTACAACACATAAAAACGTTTATTTCTTACGAGCGGTATGACCACGGAAGGTACGGGTCAAGGAAAATTCACCCAGCTTATGACCGACCATTTCTTCCGTCACATACACACTTAAATGAGCGCGCCCGTTATGCACCAGGAATGTATGACCTACAAATTCCGGAGCAATAGTTGAAGCCCGAGCCCATGTCTTAATCGAAGCTTTTTTACCCGATTCGTTCAACTTCTCAATCTTCTTAAGAAGCTTCACGTCAACATAAGGCCCTTTTTTCAGTGAGCGACCCATAAAACTTGTCCTCAATCATCGAAAACAGATAGTTAATACTTTAAATTTTAATCCAAACAACCAGATCAGACTTTCAGCTGACCATAACGACGTGATTTACGACGCCGAATGATCGCCTTGGAGGAAGCTTTCTTTCTCTTGCGGGTTTTCCCGCCTTTCGCAAGCTTACCGGTCGGACTACAAGGGTGACGTCCACCAGAGTTCCGACCTTCCCCCCCACCCATCGGGTGAGCCACCGGGTTCATACAGGTTCCACGAACATGAGGACGACGCCCCATCCATCGTTTACGCCCGGCTTTACCCAGCACAATCTTTGTATGTTCTGAATTACCAATTTCGCCGATTGTTGCCCGGCAGGAACTCGGAATACGTCTGACTTCGCCGGAAGGCAGTGTAATCTGAGCCCAGTTGTCTTCACGTGCATTCAGCACTGCCGAGGTACCTGCACTTCGACAGAGTTGCCCCCCGCGACCGGGTTGCATTTCGATATTATGTATTGATGAACCAAGGGGAATGCTTGACAGAGGCATGCAGTTCCCGACGTTTGGCTCGACTTTTTCACCACTGATGACCGTATCACCGGCAACCAGGCCTTCGGGAGCAATAATATATCGTTTTTCACCATCGACATAATGCAACAGTGCAATCCGGGCAGATCGGTTGGGATCATACTCGATGCCGTTCACTTTCGCAGGCACACCATCTTTGGTGCGGCGAAAATCAATCATACGATACATTCTCTTATGCCCGCCACCACGGTGACGTGCTGTAATCACTCCCTGGTGATTACGACCACCTTTTTTCTTGTAACGAGTCAGCAGTGTTTTCTCAGGAGCTTTTTTACGATCGGTAATTGCCGCAAAATCACTCACCGATGCACCACGCCGACCTGGTGTTGTTGGCTTGTAAAATCGGATTCCCATTAGATACTCCCTCGAATTTCTGTTGGCTTCAAAAGCACGTATTAAATCTCTTCGTCCAGACTCTGTTCACATCAACATCTTAGAAGAATGAAATACGGTCATCTTCATGAAGCTCAACAATTGCTTTTTTCCATGATTTTGTGTGACCGACCTTGTATTTGTGCCGACGCGGTTTTCCCAGACGATTTTGCGTCCGAACGGAAACCACTCGCACATTCCACAAGTCAGCGACAGCATTTTTAATATCTGTTTTTGTGGCAGACTTATCTACAACAAACGTGTATGCATTAAAAGACTCGGAAAGGTGAGTCCCTTTTTCTGTAACCAATGGCCGGATGACGACCTGATACGGCTCCAGCTGAACGCCTTTTTTTGAACCATCCGACATAACAACTAACCTCAATACTCAGACTGGATTATTAAACTACAAATCTCGTAAAACTAACCTTCAGACCGGCCAAGCAGACGATCCAAAGCAGACTTTGTCAGAATCATCTGCCGCTGATGCAGAACATCATAGGCATTCAGATCGCCGGCAGGTGAAACCTGCACGCCGGCAATATTACGAGCCGACTTCCAAACCACAGGATCATGTCCGTCAATCGCCAACAGGCAACTGGTGTTCGACAACCCCAGAGCAGACAACACCCCGGCAACTTCCCTGGTCTTTGGCACCTGCATTGCCAGCTCATCAACCAGAGTCACCTGCTCATCTTCAAATTTACTTAAAATCGCCATACGTGTCGCCAGTTTGACAGCCTTCTTCGGCAAACGATAGCTCCAGTCTTTCGGAGTTTTCGCAAACGCATGACCGCCGCCACGACGAACAGGAGTACGAACCGCACCAGCGCGGGCACGACCAGTCCCCTTTTGACGAAACAGTTTTTTGGTACTTCCGGCCACCATGCCGCGGCTTTTGGTTTTCGAAGAGCCAATTCGCTTATTTGCCTCGTACATCACTACAACATCGTGCAATAACTGACGATTGACACCACTGGCCAGCTCAGTGGAGTCAAACTCGTATTTGCCCACTTCTTTTCCAGCTTTATCTTGAATTGCAACAGAAATCATTTCGACACCATTTATATAAGGCAGAACAGTCTAACTACTTCAAACACCCAAAATACTAATACTTGTTGGTTTGGCGAATGATCAGATCCCCACCGTTGGGTCCTGGCACAGCTCCTCGCACCAAAAGAAGACCATTCTCCTCATCAATGCGAACCACTTTCAAATGTCTGACCGTAATCTGCTTACCGCCATATCGACCACCCATGCGAGTCCCCTTCATAACACGGGAAGGATCCGCACTCTGACCAATTGAACCACCATGGCGATGCACTCGCTTCACACCATGTGTGGCACGTTGACCAGAAAAATTATGTCTCTTCATTACGCCGGCGAACCCGCGTCCTTTACTGGTACCAATCACATCAATGAAAGGCACATCAGCAAAAACCGAAACCGTCAACTCATTGCCAACTTCGCAACTGTGGTCTTCACCATCAGTACGGAATTCGCGAATGAAACGCTTTGGCTCACAACCGGCTTTTTCAACGACGGCGACCCCTGACTCAGCCCGCTTCTTCTGTCGCTTGCTGTCCAGCGCGGCAACATGACCACGCTCACTGCGAGCAGACAAACGGCGAGGCTTATCTCCAAAGCCAACCTGAACCGCTTCGTACCCATCAGTGTCTACCGTACGAACCTGCAGGACATGACAAGGACCAGCCTGTATCACGGTGACCGGGACCATAACCCCGCCATCATAAACTTGCGTCATCCCGACCTTTTTACCCAGTAGACCGACAGGCATACTCATCACCCTTAAAACAGCGGGAACAGAGCTTCTACGAAATCTGCCCACACAGAGCAGCAAGAAGCATAGCACCACCAGCTATCGCTGGATCCCTAACCAATCAAGCAGACCTGGCGATCCAGATCCGCGAGCATCATAACAAAAACCAACAAAGACTAGTTTCCGCCAGCGGACGCCTTAATTTTAATATCAACCCCAGCAGGCAAAGACAACTTGTTTAAAGCGTCAATTGTCTTACCCGTTGGAGACAAAATATCTACCAAACGCTTATGAGTCCGAATTTCAAACTGCTCACGAGATTTCTTGTCGATATGAGGGCCTTTAAGAACCGTATATCGCTCAATTCGTGTTGGCAACGGAATGGGGCCATGCACAATCGCACCGGTTCGCTTCGCAGTATCAACAATATCTGCTGCTGATTGATCCAAAACGGAGTGATCATAAGCTTCCATGCGAATTCTAATTCGCTCTTGACTCGCAACGGCCACCAATAATTTCCTTCACTAAAATTAGACTCTCACCCTGCTTAGACACCTTCTCCGAGCGGGGAAGCGAGCAATACTAATGAGACCTTGACTGATTGTCAACGAACCGAAGAAAGCTTCGAACGCTTTTTTCGAAATTCTGACATTCTCTTTCATAAAGCGCGCCAGGCACTGTTCATTTGAAAACCAGGCAACCTACCCGCAAATTCACAGAGGAGCTAACTTACACACTCGGGGTCAGGATACCAAGCGTTGAACACCATGAATTCTTAAAAATTATCCAATCATCTCTTTTAACACGCTCGCCGGCGCCGGGGCATACTTCAGAGGCTCCATCGAAAACGAAGCCCTCCCCTGTGAAAGGCTGCGAATCTGGGTCGAATAGCCAAACAATTGCGATAATGGCGCCTCGACTTCCATCACACACAGATCACTGCGCCACTCGGTATTCAGCACAGCCGCATTTCGAGAACTGAGATCGGCCTGAATATTTCCGCGAAATTCATCCGGCGTGACCACCTCCATTTTCATGATGGGCTCCAGCAACTGAATCTTCGAATCCATAATGCAGCCATGCAGGGCTTCGGAAACCGCGGCTTCCACCGCAGCTTCATTTGTTTCGCCATCCCGCGTTTGCACATCCAGCACGACGAACTGCAAATTAATCAAAGGAAATCCGACCTGGCCTCCCCCCTGAATCCCCATCCGCAGCGTCTCCATCATCACCTTATGCAGCGCGGGATCCAATTCCTCCGGCTTCAGTTTACTGATAACCGAAACGGGAGTATCACCCTTGAAAGGTTCCAGCCGCAGCTTGACTTTGAAGTAGAGATTCCCGCCGGCAGAAGGACGACTGAACTCAACCTCTTTTTCAATCGACGCCATGACTGTTTCGCGATAACTGACGCGCGGCTTATGCACGCGCACGCTCAAGTTAAATTCCTTCTGCATTCGATTCCGCAAAACCTCCAGATGCAGCTCGCCCATTCCGGAAACAATCGTCTGTCCGGTTTCTTCATTCGGAACCGCTTTAAACGTGGGATCCTGCCTGGAAAGTTTTTGCAGCGTTTCTTCCAGCTTTTTCCGGTCGGCACTCGACTCGGGCTCTACCGCCATCGAAATCACGGTCTCCGGAAACGAGATGCTTTCCAAAAGAATCGGATTCTGGATATCACACAGGGTGTCGCCTGTCGCCGCCTCTTTCGGACCGATCACTCCGGCAATATCACCTGCTTCAATGCAATCTGTCTCCACCTTCTCACGGGCGCCGGCATGCACGCGCCAAAGCTGACTGATCAACTCTTTCTTGCCGGTCCGCGCATTCAACAGACGCGTTCCGCTTTTCAGACGACCGGAATAAACGCGGACGAAACACAAATCGCCGTGCTTGTCCGCCTGAATCTTGAACACCAGCCCGCACACTGGCTCATCCACCGAAGTCGATCGCGTTTCCTGCTCCTCTTCGAGCTGCCCCTTCTTCTTTTTCGGCTGAGGATTAATCCCTTCGACAGGCGGACGATCCAGCGGACTGGGCAGACAACTTCCCACCGCATCCAGCACAGGCTGCACGCCAATATAATTCAGCGACGACCCGCAAAACGTGGGCTGCAAATCTCCCCGCAGCGTGGCCTCTCGCAACAGACGCACAATATCCTCTTCAGGAACATCCTCTGTTTCATAATACTGCTCAAGCACTTTGTCATCCAGCTCAGCAACCGATTCCAGCAACTTGCCGCGCCACTCCTGCGCCTGCTCCCGATACGAATCCGGAACCTCTTTGACCTCGAAGCTGGCCCCCTTTGACTCCAGATCAAAATACAGCGCTTTCATCTGAATTAAATCAATGACCCCCCGGAACGAATCATCCGCGGAAGTTGATCCCTCACCGATGGGAATCTGCAGCGCGACCGGTTTCGCACCCAGACGTTTTTCAATCTGCTGAAATGTTCGAATGAAGCTGGCGCCGATGCGATCCATCTTGTTGATAAAGCAGATGCGTGGCACGTTGTATTTATCCGCCTGCCGCCACACGGTTTCGCTCTGCGCTTCAACACCTTCCATGGCACTGAAGACAACAACGGCTCCATCCAGCACGCGCAGACTGCGCTCGACTTCCGCCGTAAAATCAACATGGCCCGGCGTATCGATGATGTTGATCGAATAACCTTTCCACTGACAGGTAATGGCGGCCGAGTAGATCGTAATCCCCCGCTTTGCTTCCTCTTCATCGAAGTCTGTTGTGGTTGTTCCTTCATCAACATTTCCCATGCGATGCGAGGTGCCCGTATAAAACAAAATCCGCTCAGTGGTGGTCGTTTTACCGGCGTCTATATGAGCGATAATTCCGATATTTCTGATCTTGTCTATCGAACCTGACATCTTATTCTAAAACCCTATCTGGAAGACCATCTCGCAACGGCAATTTGAAACAACACACATGCCCGAATCCGGACAGGCGTGAAACCCATGCTACTGACTCAATACCTATAAAAAAAGACGCACGTAGTAATGGCATAAAAACCATACCAGTGCGTCTTGATAATTTAATCAATCGCCTTAGCGGGAGAAAGCAAAGTGGGCAAAAGCCTTGTTTGCTTCAGCCATACGATGAATATTCTCACGTGTTGTCATTGCGGCGCCTTCACGCTTGTGAGCAGACAAAATCTCATCTGCCAGCCGGATATCCATCGGCCGCCCTTTTTTCCCGCGAATGGCAGCCAGAATCCAACGAATGGCCAGAGTCTGCTGACGCTTGGGATTAACGGGGGTCGGCACCTGATAAGTGGCACCACCCACTCGCTTAGACCGCACTTCAACACCTGGCTTGACATTCTCGACAGCCTGCGTGAAAACTTCAATCGGTTCTACATCCGGCAGACGATCTTTAATGCGATCCAAGGCAGAATAGAAAACGCCTTGAGCAACGCTTTTTTTGCCATCGTGCATCAAGCAATTCACAAACTTTGAAGCCAGCAGTGAATTGAACCGGGGATCTGGCTTCAGCTGTGACACACTGGCGGTAAACTTCTTGCCCATTCCAACATTTCCTCTAACATTAACTCAGCACCCGGACGGGGCACTGACGGATATAATCAAAGACTTGAAAATCGAATTAGAACCAACGCCTATTTAGGACGTTTCGTACCATAACGGCTACGTGCCTGACGACGATCGCTCACGCCAAGCGTATCGAGCACACCACGAATCACTTTATATCGCACACCCGGCAAGTCGCGAACACGACCACCGCGAACCAGAACAATCGAGTGCTCCTGCAGGTTATGACCTTCCCCTGGAATGTAAGCGGTCAACTCTTTCCCGTTCGAAAGGCGGACACGTGCTACTTTACGCAACGCGGAGTTCGGCTTCTTGGGAGTGACTGTCTTTACATTCAAACAGACGCCACGCTTCTGAGGGCAACCTTCCAACAAAGGAGTTTTGCTCTTGGAAATCGGCTTTTTTCTTGGTTTACGAATTAACTGATTAATCGTTGGCATCGAAACAACCCATCTTCGTTCAAATCATGAACTACAATAAATACTTTATTCACATGCGGTCAAAAATACAAATGACCACCTATTTCACACAAATATCACGCCTGTTCTCAGAGTGAGGAACGGGACAATGTATCCAGCCCAACCAGATCCGTCAAGTCTCACACCAAGTCCATTTACGGACTCAGACCAGAGAATCCCTCTCTCCCGTCCTCAATTATTCATCATAAGGATTCGGGCTGGGAGGCGTACTTTCCATTGAGGAATCCAATCCCCCCTGTCCGTACTCTTCAGGTTCCTGTCCGCCGCCCAGTGGAACCGGCTTGTCAGGTTGAATTTCATTCAGCAGACTCATGCGAGCCGCCAGAATTCGTTCTTTCTCGGCCTTCAACTCTTCCAGAGCTTCAGGACGAATCCGCACTTCAGCATTCTGGTGCTGATAGAATCCGGTTCCCGCTGGCACCAGGTGACCCAGAATCACGTTTTCCTTTAATCCCACCAGATAGTCGACACGACCGGCAAGTGCCGCCTCGGTAAGTACCTTGGTGGTTTCCTGGAAACTGGCCGCCGAGATAAAGCTTTCACTTTGGACCGACGCTTTCGTAATACCCAGCAGCTGCGAGCTGGCCGAGGCCGGCTTAGGCTTCGTAAAGCTGGCAGGAGACTGCCCCGCCAGTTCCACCTGGGCATTCACTTCTTCAATCGTCGCCAGAGGAACGAGGTCGTCCGGCTGGAAGTCCGTATCACCGGCGTCAACCACTTTGACGCAGGCGATCGTTTCTTCATTGATTTTCTGGAAGGTCAATTTATCGAGAACAATCCCCGGCAACAGATTTGTATCGCCGACATTTTCGACAAGCACCTTGCTTAACATGCGGGAAATGATGATTTCCAGATGCTTATCGTCGATCGTCACACGCTGAGCACGGTACACGTTCTGAATTTCGTGCAACAGATATTGCTGCACGGCTTCCGTACCACTGACGCGTAAAATATCGTGTGGCACAAGTGGACCACGCACCAGTGCATCGCCGGCTTTCACCAGGTCGCCTGCGTGAACCAGCAGGTGTTTACCGTGAGGAATGACATGCTCGACTTCGGTTCCATCTTCGCCGCGGACAATCACGATACGTTTTCCGCGTTTCTTTTCCGGAACGAATTCGACTTCACCGTCGATTTCAGCTAACACGGACGGATCTTTCGGCCGTCGTGCTTCGAACAACTCGGTCACACGAGGCAGACCGCCGGTAATATCCTGAGTACCTGAAGATTCACGCGGGTTCTTGGCAACCACCGTACCCGCTGTAATCTGCTGGCCTTCATCCACTTCGATACTCGCCTTTTCAGGCAGGTAATAGAAGTCCAGAATTTTGCCGGTTCCGTCTTCGATGATAATCTGCGGGTGTAATTCCCCTTTATGCTCAATAATCGAACGACGAATGTGACCACTGGGGTCTTTGTCTGTGCGGATGGTTTTGCCTTCGACACATTCTTCGAATCGAACACGACCGCCGACTTCCGCAAGGATGGAAATCGAGTGAGGGTCCCACTGACAGATGACCTGGCCTTCTTTCAGTTCGTCTCCTTCACTGACCATCAAAGTGGCACCGTTGGGAATCGTATAGCGTTCGAGTTCGCGGCCTTTGACATCGTTGATCACAACTTCCCCGTTGCGGGTCAGGACCACACTGAGACCTTCGCTGTTGACCACCGAACGAATGCGGGCAAATGTCGCACGACCGGCACGCCGAGTGCGAATTTCATTTTCTTCCACTTCGCGGGAGGCGGTTCCGCCGATATGGAACGTACGCATCGTCAACTGAGTACCAGGCTCACCCACACTTTGTGCGGCGATAATCCCGACAGCCAGTCCCTCTTCCACAAGTGAGCCTGTGGAAAGGTCCATACCATAACACAGACGGCAAATCCCCAGTGAGGATTCGCAGGTCATCGGGCTGCGGACCTGAATCTTTTCCAGACCCATGGCTTCAATCCGACGTGCGATTTCCACGGTGATCAGGTCGTTTTCACGAACGATCACTTCATCGGTAATCGGATCAACAATGTTGGTTCGACTGACACGACCACGGATCGCGTCGGTCAAACTCATTTCGACCTTTTCGCCACGATAAACCACGCCGCGAGTCATCCCCTCGGTGGTACCGCAGTCATGTTCTGTCACAACCACGTTCTGGCAGATGTCGGCCAGCTTACGCGTAAGATATCCACTGTCTGCGGTTTTCAGAGCGGTATCGGCCAATCCCTTACGGGCACCGTGTGTCGAACTGAAGTACTCCAGTACGGTCAGCCCTTCACGGAAATTCGCCTTGATCGGCGTTTCGATAATTTCACCACTCGGCTTGGCCATCAATCCGCGCATACCACCCAGCTGACGCATCTGTTCGATACCACCACGGGCACCGGAATTCGACATCAGATAAATCGGGTTCACATCCCTGCCGTTATCACGGTAGTCATTTTCCAGTTCATGCATCATGGAAGTCGTAATCTGCTCACGCGCGTGAGTCCAGGTATCGAGCACCTGGTTATAACGTTCTTCCGCGGTAATCAGACCGCGCTCATAAAGCTTGGTCTTCTGCAGAACCGTTTTTTCGGAATCGGTAATCACTTTCGCTTTATTCGGAGCGGTTTTCAAATCGCTGGTACCGAATGAAAGACCACTCAGCGTTGATTCCCGGAATCCTGTTTCTTTCATCTTGTCGAGCAGGTTAATCGTTTCTCCCCGTCCGAGTTCCAGATAACAGTCGGAAATCACGTTGGAAAGGTCGCGGCCTTTCATGGTCAGGTTATAGAACGCCATTTTGCGAGGCAGAATGTCGTTGAAGATCACGCGACCCACGGTCGTTTCAACCAGACCGCCGATCTTGAAATCATCAGCTCCATCTCCCTTGATCCGCCGATCGGAGGGCATCCGCACTTTGATGATGGCATGACGATCCAGCTTTTTCTGCTGAAACGCGGCATGCACTTCACCCACACCCGAAAACACCATCCCCTCGCCGAGACGATCCGGCTTCTTCAGAGTCAGGTAGTAACAACCCATCACGATGTCCTGTGAAGGACGAATAATCGGTGCACCATCGGAAGGGCTGAAAATGTTGTTGGTAGCAAGCATCAATGTGGTTGCTTCCACCTGGGCTTCAATAGAAAGCGGCAGATGGACGGCCATCTGGTCGCCGTCGAAGTCGGCATTGAATCCGGTACATACCAGCGGGTGGATGCGGATCGCGTTTCCTTCCACGAGAATCGGCTCGAAAGCCTGAATCCCCATCCGGTGCAACGTGGGTGCACGGTTCAGAAGCACGGGATGGTTCTGAATGACTTCATCCAGAATATCCCACACGTCCTCATCTTTGCGCTCCAGCATGCGTTTCGCCGACTTGATTGTATCAGCGTGACCGCTGTCCTTCAGACGACGAATAATAAAGGGCTGAAACAGTTCCAGGGCAATTTTCTTGGGCAGACCGCACTGATGCAGCTTCAGTTCCGGCCCCACCACGATCACACTACGGGCAGAATAATCGACACGTTTACCCAGCAGGTTTTCGCGGAATCGACCCTGCTTACCCTTGATCATATCGGTCAGGGATTTTAAAGGCCGGTTGGAAGAACCGAGCACGGGGCGTTTACAACGATTGTTATCAAACAACGCGTCTACAGACTGCTGCAGCATACGTTTTTCATTACGCACGATGACTTCCGGCGCATTCAGGTCAACCAGTTTTTTGAGCCGGTTGTTGCGGTTGATAATACGACGATAAAGATCGTTCAAATCGCTGGTCGCAAAGTTTCCGGAATCCAGCAGAACCAGCGGACGCAGATCCGGAGGAATTACGGGAATTACTTCGAGAACCATCCACTCCGGACGGTTGTCACTGTCGCGCAACGACTCGACAATTTTCAGACGTTTGATGTAGTCTTTGCGTTTCTGCTGACTGGCTGTCTGAAACAAGTCTTTGCGAAGCTGTTCTGAAATCTCCACCAGGTTCAGGCTCATCAGCAGCTTTTTAATCGCTTCCGCACCCATGTCGATTTCAAACGAACCGGGACCATACTTGGCCTGATTCTGACGTGCTTCTTCTTCGGTCATCGTCTGGCACATTTCCAGAGGGGTATCCCCCGGATCGGTGACTACGTAATCCTGGAAGTAAACGACCTTTTCCAGAGCCGTCGTCTTCATGTTCAGCAACGCACCCAGGCGGCTGGGCATGGATTTGAAGAACCAGATATGCACAATCGGCGCTGCCAGTTCAATATGCCCCATCCGTTTCCGGCGGACGCGACTGTGAGTTACTTTAACGCCACAGCGATCGCAGATCATCCCCTTGTATTTCATGCCACGATATTTTCCGCAGGCACATTCCCAGTCTTTTTCAGGACCAAAAATCCGCTCGCAGAATAAACCATCGCGTTCGGGACGATAAGTTCGATAGTTGATCGTTTCCGGCTTTTTGACTTCGCCAAACGACCAGCTCCGAATGTCATGTGGACTCGCTAAACCAATTTTCACGGAACCGTAATCGTTAATCCGCTCGTAAGCTGTCTGTGCAACACTCACTGTGCACGCTCCTTATTTTCTGAACTAATTATGATCAGACATTGATCCTGAAAAAAAAACCGTCACTCTTGACGCCGCATTCCCATTCCGATGGAAAAAGCATCAACCGGGATTTTTTTCCAGTTGTAGATTCAAACCAAGTCCACGAATTTCGTTGTTTAACACATCAAAACTGGCTGGCGTACCGGCTTCCAACGTGTTTTCACCATTTACCATTGATTCATAAATCTTAGTACGGCCTTCCACATCGTCACTCTTGACTGTCAGGAGTTCCTGCAGAATGTAAGCCGCACCGTACGCTTCCAGAGCCCAGACTTCCATTTCCCCGAAGCGCTGTCCACCGAACCGGGCTTTACCACCTAAAGGCTGCTGAGTAATCAGCGAGTAAGGACCAGTGGAACGGGCATGAACCTTATCATCCACCAGGTGATGCAGTTTCAACATGTAAATCTGCCCGACCGTTGTTTTCTGCTCGTAAGCTTCACCCGTACGACCATCATACAACTGGGCCTTACCATCACTTGGCAGACCGCAATCGTCCAGATACTGCATAATCAGGTCTTCATTCGCCCCGTCAAAAACCGGACAGACAGCACGGAAACCATGCTTTTCGGCAGCCCAGCCCAGATGGGTTTCGAGAATCTGACCCACGTTCATACGACTGGGAACCCCCAGCGGATTCAACATGATGTCGATCGGAGTGCCGTCTTCGGTAAAAGGCATGTCTTCAATCGGTAATACTTTGGAAATCACCCCTTTATTACCGTGACGACCGGCCATCTTGTCTCCCACGGAAATCTGCCGCTTGGAAGCCACATAAACCTTGACCATCTGCAGCACACCGTTAGGCAGTTCTTCGCCGCGTTTCATACTGTTGACGCGCTGATCGCAGGTTTCAATCACGTCTTCGATCAACGGCCAGGACTCTTCAATGATCGCACGACAATCCGCTTTTTTCTGCGGACTGCGGATATCAAGGTTATCCAGGTGAGACAGAAAATCATGGGCATACTGAGAGACGAATTTGTCTTCAATAATCTCGCGAATCTTACGACCATCATCGTCAACCAGCGGTTGTCCCAGTGCGCCTTCGAAGGTCTTCAAAAACTCGCGAAACTCGGTCGCGATTTCCTGATTGCCTTTTTCTTCGACCTGCTTCAGTTCTTCGTCATATTTTTTGCGTTCAAAATCGGTCAGACTCATCCGGCGGGCAAATTTTTCGGTATGGATTACAATACCTTCCACACCACTGGATGCCTCTAACGATTCGTTTTTCACATCTTCTCCTGCACGACCAAAAATCGCGTGCAGCAGTTTTTCTTCCGGCGTGAGCTCCGCCTTGGCTTTCGGGGAAACCTTTCCGACCAGAATATCTCCCTGGCGAACCCGTGTTCCCACTTTGATAATTCCGTCTTCGCCGATGTGCCTTAAAGCTTTTTCACTGACGTTGGGAATATCACGCGTAAATTCTTCGCGGCCCAGTTTTGTTTCACGAATTTCGACATCAAATTCGTCAATGTGAATCGAAGTGTAAACATCTTCCTTCACCAGACGCTCTGAAAGAATAATCGCATCTTCGTAATTATAACCGTCCCACGACATGAAGCCGACCAGCACATTCCGCCCGAGTGCCAGCAGTCCGTCTGAAGCGGCTGCACTGTTGCAGAGAATCTGATCTTTTTTGACCGTGTCTCCCATCTTGACCGCGGGAGTCTGATTCAGACAGGTTCGCTCATTCAGGCCTTCGTATTTTCGCAGGTGATACTTCTTGCCATTGACTTCAACAACGTTTCCATCAACGTAGGTCACCTTGCCGGCTTTTTCAGCCCGCACAACCATACCTGAGTTCTGCGCGACTGCGACTTCCATCCCCGTACCAACCAGCGGCGGTTCGGCAATCAGCAGAGGCACGGCCTGGCGTTGCATGTTCGAACCCATCAGAGCACGGTTTGCGTCGTCGTGTTCCAGGAACGGAATCAGACCCGCAGAAATCCCCACCATCTGTGCGGGGTCGACGTCGATGTAATCGACATCACTGCCGGAAATCCACACCACGTCATCACGGAAGCGGGCCATCACACGATCTTCCGCGAATTTACCGTTTTCGACCGGTGTATCAGCGGGGGCAACGTGCACTTCCGCTTCTTCATCAGCACGCATCCAGTGTACTTCGTCGGTCAGTTTTCCGTTTTTCACACACCGATAAGGCGTGACCAGAAATCCGTAGTCGTCCACTTTTGAGAAAATACTCAAACTGGAAATCAGACCGATGTTGGTCCCTTCAGGAGTCTCAATCGGACAAATTCGCCCGTAATGGGAAATATGCACGTCGCGGACTTCAAAGCCGGCACGTTTTCGGTTCAAACCGCCGGGACCCAATGCACTCAAGCGGCGTTCGTGTGTTAACATCGACAGCGGGTTGGTCTGGTCAACCACCTGCGATAATTCACTGCGTCCAAAGAAGAAATCAATGGCCGCCGAAACACTTTTGGGATTGATCAAAGTTCGCGGAGACATCTCTTCCACGTCTTTTTGAGTCATACGTTCCTGAACGGTTCGACGCAGTTTGAGAAACCCTTTACGAATTTCATCCGACGCCAGTTCGTCAATCGTTCGCAGACGTCTGTTACCCAGATTGTCGATATCGTCGACGTAAGCAGAAGATTCGCCAATCCGCAATCGCACCAGATAACGGATCGAGTTGATAAAATCTTCCGGACGAAGTGTCATCTCGGTATCAGGCACATCCTGTTTGAATTTGCGATTGATTCTGAATCGCCCGACGCGTCCCAGCCGATAGCGGTTGACATCAAAGAATTTTTCCTTGAACAGATCAATGGCGCGTTCCAGCTGCGGAGGATTACCCGGACGCAGACGCGAATAAATTCGCAGCAATGCTTCTTCATGCGTTGAAGTCGGATCTTCGGCGATACTCTGCAGTACCAGCACGTCACTCACTTCTGAGACAATTTCAATTTTTTTCAATCCGGTGTCACAGATTTCATCGATCATTTCTTCTGTGATCGTTCCACAACAGTCCAGAATGATTTCGCCACAGCGATCATGGCCGGGAGGATACACGACGTCTTCCGCGACCACTTTTCCAATCAGTTTTTCAGCAGCAGAGGCAGCCACGACTTTTTCTGATTTGGTGTCGTAAAACATTTTGACCAGATCGGTGTCTGACGAATAGTCTTTCGACATGGCCCGCAGGAGCGTCATTGCGGAAAATTTACCGCTCTGGTCAATTCGCACGCCGAGCGTGTCTTTTTTGCTGACAACCAGTTCGATCCAGCTGCCCCGTTCCGGAATCACACGACAGGAATATTCTTTCTTTTCGCCTGGTTCAGAACTGAGCACGAAATCCACGCCGGGAGAACGATGCAACTGACTGACGATACAGCGCTCAGCACCGTTGATGATAAATTCACCGCCGCCAATCATCACAGGCAGATCACCCAGATAAACTTCTTCTTCGATGGGCTGCTCTTTGACCAACCGCAGCCAGACTCGAAAAGGGCGACCGTAAGTCATCCGCAACTGACGACATTCGGTGGGAGTGTAGCGGGGCTTGCCTAGTTCGTACTTGACGTACTCTAACTGGTACTGCCCCTGATAACTTTCGATGGGAAATATTTCCCGCAGGATTTCCTCAAGCCCCTGGTTTTTTCGCTCGCGCGGCGATTTATCTGCCTGAAGAAATTTTGCATACGACGATGTCTGAATTTGAGTCAGATCAGACAATTCAAAACTATGTGCAATTTTACCAAAGTTTTTTACCGAATGAGTGGGAATCGTTCGCTGTGCTGGAATCGGCATTAAGATGATCTTTTCTACTTACCTGGTGCCAGATGTGGAAATGCCCTGCGCAAACAACAATGTCGAACAGACAGAGCACAAACCAAGAATAGCGAGGAACAGCAGCGCGTACCTCGAGAGAATACAGCCTCGAATGCTGCATTGAAAGCGGATCGCTCGACTAATTTAAAGCCTGATAAATCGCTCAATACTACTTTGCTATTCAAAAGAGAGTACAATGAGTCGATTGCTTAGACCAAATGGGACTGACACGATGACTGATCGAAGCAGATTAACTTACAGAAACAAACATGAAACAGTACGTACAACTGATGATATATGCTCCTGGGCGCAGAATATCAAGGCAGGCAGACTCGGTACGACCTGATGTCGTGCCGAACCGGAACCAGCGACTATTCTAGACTGAGTTGCAGAACACTTCAATTGTACGAAGAAAAAAACCGCCATTGTTCATACTTACAGTATGACGCCAACCTGTGCCAAAACGATTTTCAGCACAGGTTCTAACCCGACGGCTTCTTCCTCAAACTGCCTATTTCAGTTCAGCAGAACCGCCTGCTGCTTCAACTTCCTTCACCAGAGCTTCTGCATCTTCTTTCGAGACACCTTGCTTCAGTGGCTTAGGAGCGCCTTCAACCAGATCCTTGGCTTCTTTCAAACCAAGACCTGTTGCACCGCGAACCACTTTGATCACGGGGATCTTGCTGTCGCCGAATCCGGTCAGAATGACATCGAATTCAGTCTGTTCTGCAGCCGCTTCTCCACCACCGCCACCAGGAGCGGCGGCCATCATCACAGCCCCGCCAGCGGCCGCTTTAATACCGTGAACTTCGTCAAGGTAGTCAGCCAATTCTCTGGCCTGGAGCAAAGTCAATCCAGCAATTTTGTCGCCCAGTTCTTTGGTCTCTGCACCAAATTCAGTTGTTGCTTCGGCTGTCGCCATCGTCTCGTTCCTTTCGCACGGATGCGTAAAATAAAATCTCTCAACAGTCTAAATCAAATCAACGCTGCATTTTTTACAGCAGTTGCTACAAATTTTAACACTCAAATCAAAAGCCATAAAACGGAACACCGGGTTATGACTCATCCCCTTCCGAGATTGTTTTAATCTGTCCTGCAAGGACTCCGCCAGGACCCTTGATCGCCCCTGCCAGTTGTGAACCAGGTCCGAGGAGCCGGGACGCAATCTGACCGATCAATTCCGTTCGACCAGCACTCTTACTTAATACTTCGACATCATTTGACGAAAGCGAAGTTCCTTCAGTCAATCCGCCTTTGATGTCCAGATCTTTAATATCGGTGGCCCATTTCGTCATCTCTTTCGAAAGAGCAACAATGTCTTCTCCGCCCCAGACCAGTGTCGAAGGACCCTTGAGAACATCTCCCATGCCTTCCACACCAATATTAGCCAGAGCGCGTCGGGCCAGAGAATTCTTCACTGTCAGAGTGCTGATTCCCTGCTCCTGCAACTTGATGCGAAAACCATTATCGGTGATCGCGTCCAGTTTCGCAGAATCCACGACGACGAAATCTCGAACGGCGCCAATCCGTGACTCAATCTCAGCGATAATCATTTCTTTTACAAATTTACTCATTAGATCTCTTTCAGCATATTGAATGGCGAAAACAGTCGTTCTCAGCGGTTTGAACCTGAAAAAAACGAATCGAATTCACAACGTTTAGACCGCAATGGCAATCCCGGGACCCATCGTTGAGGAAATCGTAATGTTTCGCACATAGACCCCCTTGGCAGAAGAGGGACGCAATGACTCCAGAAACTTCAACATGGCCCGAATATTATCAATCAACTGTTCCGCATCGAATGACATTTTGCCAACCCGGCAATGTACGTTTCCGCCTGCATCCACACGAAACTCAACTTTACCCGCCTTGTATTCCTTGACAGCGTTGGCGACATCCTGAGTCACAGTTCCGGCACGAGGCGATGGCATCAAACCACGCGGACCTAAGACACGCCCCAGCGGACCAACAACGCCCATCATATCCGGCGTGGCAATCGCCACATCGAAATCGAGCCAGCCCCCTTTGATTTTCTCAGCCAGGTCCTTGCCTCCCACGACATCCGCGCCGGCTGCTTCTGCAGCTTCCTGGTTGGCACCTTGAGCAAACACAACCACACGCTGTGTTTTACCAATGCCATGAGGCAGGATAATGGAACCACGCACCAGTTGGTCAGCCTGACGTGGATCAACGCCCAACCGCACAGCCAGCTCGACCGTCTGATCCATCTTGATTGGCTTGATGGCTGCCGGCAGACCAGCATCCAGTGACTTCAAAACCCCGACCGCCTCTTCCAGGCCGACGGACTTGAGTCCAGCCATTTTTTCATTATAAAATTTTGTTCGCTTGGTCTGATTTCCCATGACACTCTATCCGAAAAACGGTTTCTAGATTAATTTGATTTCGCACAAAACCGGCCTTAACAACCCCGGAGATCCCTGGCGAAAAGATTACTTTTCTACCTCAAGCCCCATGCTGCGTGCCGTACCGGCAATAATCTTCACAGCCTGATCAATATTCGGGGCGTTCAGATCTTCAAACTTGGTTTTTGCGATTTCCTGCAACTGACTGACAGACACTTTTCCCACTTTATTCTTTTTGGGATTATCAGATCCTTTTGCGATCTGAGCTGCCTGCTTTAATAAAACAGCAGCCGGCGGGCTCTTCAGAACAAATTCAAAAGAACGGTCATTAAAAACACTGATCACAACCGGAATCACGGTACCGGCAAATTCCTTGGTGCGCTCGTTGAACTGCTGAACAAACTGACCAATATTGACCCCGTGAGGGCCCAAGGCAGTACCCACAGGAGGGGCGGGGGTGGCCTGACCACCGGTAATCTGCACTTTAATTTCTGCAACAAGCTGCTTAGCCATTCGACCGACTTTCAAAACACTTTATAAATATGAATCAAACTCGTTTCAGACAGAACCCAAAGACCTGTCAAACCTTTTCAATCTGCCAATACTCCAGTTCGGTCGGAGTCGGGCGACTGAATATTTCAATCAGAACCGTAACCTTGCCACTGGCTTCATCAACCGCATCGATTGTGCCTTCGAACCCTTCGAAGGTGCCATCCTTGATCTTGACAACATCACCACTCTGAAAATCTAACTTAATTTTAACCGGCGTCTCTTCTTTTGATTCTTCCCGTCCGAGCATCCGGGCAATTTCATGCTCCTGCATCGGAATCGGCTGACCTGCTGATCCGGTAAAATCGCCCACGCCATTTGTGGACCGCACCAGATACCAGCTGTCATCATTCAACTCGACCTGGATCATCAGATAACCAGGATAAAGCTTGCGTTCGAAAACGCGTTTTTTGCCACCTTTTGTTTCAACCACTTTTTCCGTCGGGATGATAATTTCCCCGAAGTACTGTTCAATTCCGTCCCGTTTAATCCCTCTTAACAACGCCTCGCGAATCGATTTTTCCCGATTGCTCTGAACTTTTAACACATACCACAGGCGCTTTTCAGAGCTCTCCGGTACTTCCGAGCTTTCCGGCTCTTCGGTGCTCTCTGGTTTTTCAGAGGCAAGTTCAGGATCCGAATCATTACTCATGAGACACCTTTAACAGGGTCCGTCACATACGGACACCACAATTTTTACTCTGATGCTGCCATAGAAGAGATTGCCCAAAACAGGAATCGCCCATAATGAGCAGGAATCACAATTTATTCAAGAAACAGAGATTAAAAATCTCCGCAATTCACCGAAAGCCGAACTTCTCTGCTTCAAATCTGAAGAAAATTGATCAGTCGGAAGAACCACTGCCAGATTACATCAAACGCCAGCAGAAAAAATGCCAGCAATACCATGATCACAATCACCACAGCCGTCGAACGCCACAGCTGATCCCATGTCGCCCAGGTCACCTTCCCAACTTCCGCTTCCACCGAAATCAGAAAATCAGCAAACCGGGGATAATTCACCACACGATACGCCATCCAGGTCGAAATCAACACGACCGCCACTGCGATCCCCTTCTGCATCCCGGCAGACATTCCCAATGGCAAAACATTATAAAGCGAATAGGCACCAAAGATCGCCACAGCGACCAGACCCAGTGCCGTCAACTGACGCACCAGGCGCCCTTGATTCCTTTTATACAGACCACTACTTACCAAAGTAGCAGAAAACGCTTGCTCCGTTTTGGATTTAGCCATTGGACCAATTTACTATATTATACAAAGTACAGAGGCGAACTTTTTTACCGCAAACCCGCTCTCCCAGCCTGAGCTGAAGAACAAGCAACTGCCTCCAATTAACATTTCAGCAGCAGATACAACACACAAAAACACGGGCGGAGGGAGTCGAACCCCCAACCGCTGGATTTGGAATCCAGTGCTCTGCCAATTGAGCTACACCCGTTCAAAACACGGAACTGACCAATCGTTTTGACCACCGGAAGCAACCCAAATACCTGACACCAGTCACAAAACCCGGTCAGCAAGACTTACTTCTTGCGAGACTCTTTATGCAAAGTGTGACGCCGCAACCTGGGACAGTACTTCATCAACGCGAGACGCTCTGCGCCACGAGTCTCTTTACTGACCCGGTAATTTCGCATGCCAGTTTCAGTACATTCCAACCAAACATATTCACGTGCCATAACAGCCCTCAATGCCCCTACGGACAAACAAATACGAAAACCCGCTTAAATTTAATGGTGCCCACTCCAAAACAACACGGAGTGGGCACCGTTTATTCTCAACTGTAGAATCAGGAAACTCTACTCGACGATCTTGGTCACAAGACCAGAACCGACAGTACGTCCGCCTTCACGAATCGCGAAGCGACTTCCTTCCGACATGGCGATCGGCTTGCCGAGTTCGACTTCAACTTCCACATTATCGCCGGGCATACACATCTCTGCACCACCCAGCAGTGTTGTTGAACCTGTTACGTCCGTTGTACGGAAGTAAAACTGGGGACGATATCCGTTAAAGAACGGAGTATGACGACCCCCTTCTTCCTTGCTCAACACGTAAACCTGACCTTCAAATTTGGTGTGAGGAGGAATGGAACCCTTCTTGGCCAATACCTGACCGCGTTCCACATCGTCCTTCGCAACCCCACGCAACAGAATACCGACGTTATCACCGGCCTGACCTTCATTCAAGGTCTTCTGAAACATTTCGACGCCGGTACAAGTTGTTTCCTGCGTATCACGCAGACCAACAATCTCGACCTTTTCACCAACAGTGATGACGCCCTGCTCAATTCGACCTGTCACTACCGTACCACGACCAGCGATCGAGAACACGTCTTCAATCGCCATCAGGAATGGCTTGTCAGCCTGACGTTCCGGAGCGGGAATATTCTTATCCAGAGCATCCATCAACTCGCCGATGCAGGCGTTGTACGCTTCATCGCCAGGATGATCGAGTGCCCCCTTGGCATTACCACGTACGATCTGAATATCGTCTCCGGGGAAACCATATTTCGTCAACAGGTCACGAATTTCCATCTCGACCAGCTCGAGCAGTTCTTCGTCGTCAACCAGGTCGCACTTATTCAAAAAGACAACCAACGCAGGCACATCCACCTGACGGGCAAGCAGAATGTGTTCGCGCGTCTGAGGCATGGGACCATCGGCGGCGGAAACCACCAGGATCGCACCATCCATCTGAGCAGCACCGGTGATCATGTTTTTGATATAGTCGGCGTGTCCGGGGCAGTCGATGTGAGCATAGTGACGTGATTCACTTTCGTATTCCACGTGACTCACAGCAATCGTCACAGTTTTGGTGGCGTCGCGAACGGTTCCCCCCTTCGCAACATCAGCATAACTTTTCATCTTCGCAAGACCTTTTTCACTTTGCACAGCCAACAGCGCTGTTGTCAAAGTTGTCTTACCATGGTCAATATGACCAATTGTACCTACGTTTACGTGCGGCTTTGTTCGCTCAAAGACTTCCTTAGCCATCTCTCTTTAAA
>CAXBFD010000068.1:0-35516 GCA_963974925.1 uncultured bacterium
TTACGACGACTCTTCTGTGGTAACGGATGAAGAACTGGCGGCGGTACTGAAGCAGGTACGGCCGAAATTTCCCCGGAAACATCTGAAGCCGAACCATGTGGAGCACGCTTTGCGGACCTGGAGCATTCAATCGACGTTTCAGGATCCGAGTATTGTTTCGGGAATTGAAATGAGGGACTTTTTAATAGACCATGCCCGATTTCTCGCCTCCTGGGGCGATGAAGCAGCCCCCTTACTTGTCGATCAACCGTCGGGAATTTCCATTCGCTGGGGAAGTCAGATTGGCGGCTCCGTACATCATGATCACTGGCTGGCTTCGTTGACAGAGGCCGGAATCCATCTGGATGAACCGGTTTTTGCTCCTTCCAGGCGTAATATGGATGTCAACGATGTCATTCAGCAGTCGCTCCGCGATTTTCGTCTGGATGAACGGGAAGTCGAGTGGTCGGCCATGGCGTTTGGATTATGGATTCCTCCCGTGAAACAGTGGAAAACGACAGATGGTCGTGCTGTCTCATTTGATCAGATCACGCGCCGACTGATTCGCGGTGATAAGAAATTTGGTGTCTGTGTGGGGACTCACCGGGTCTATTCGCTGATGCTGCTGATTCGCCTGGATGACGAGTTTGATATTTTGTCTGACGCCGCGCGGGCAGAAGCATATGCCTATCTGGAACGAGTTCGCGATTTGATCAGTGTATGTCAGTTTGAAGACGGTCATTGGCCGGCGAACTGGATGGATGGCAAAAAAGCACTGACACATCCAGAAGAAATTCCCGAGTATAAAAATGTGATTGCCACGGGCCATCATCTGGAATGGCTGGCGATTGCACCCAGAGAACTGCATCCTCCTCATGAGCAGATTGTGAAAGCGGCGAAATGGGTGATTAAAAATACCACCACACATACCGAAGACGAGATCCTGCAGAAATACACGTTCTACAGTCATGTGGGAAATGCTTTAGCGCTCTGGCGCAACACGCATGCTGCCACGTTCTGGAAGGAATGGCAGGAAACGCATCCGTATGTACCGGATCTCAAAGCAGACAACGACGCCATCGAAGCCAGTAAACCAACGCTTTAAATGATGGCGGACTACTTTCCGCTGACGACCGTGAATGACGCTTTGGAATCGGCGGGTTTGAAAAATTCCGCCTGGACCCCTTTGTCGCTGCGGTTTGCCAGATTGATCAGCAGCGTCAGTTTATGATCCCCTTTGGTCAGTTCAAACTGGTTTTCCAATTCGGATTTTAAGGCTTGTGAATCCAGCCAGATGCGGGTCCCCTCGGCAGAATTGATGCGCAAGCCGACGGTGCCTGCTTCCGTGACATTGATATCTGCCTGCAGCAGAATTTTCGAATCGGTGGCCAGATCTTTTAATTCCTCAAAAGGAAGCAAACCTGCGAGCATCGCATATTGAGGAACCCAGGCCGTGGCCGGTGCGCGAAGCACGTGCTCTTCAAAAAGTTCTTCGTCAGGATTTTCATTTGACAAAATCAGGCCGGGAATGTCGCTCATCAATAACCAGCGTTGTATTGTCGGTCGGGAACGGATCGCATACGGGCCCGGTTTGCCCAGCACGGACAGATACTTGACCAGATCAACCAGTTCGTCGCGTGTCAAAAATTTGGTCAAACCCTGAGGCATCAAAGAGCCTCCTTCGGCTTCGTCATCAATATCATCTACGGGGATCACGATTTCCTTGCCGTTGGCGTCTTTGAGTATGACTCGTTCGTCATTGCGATCGACGATGATGCCTCGAATAATTTTTCCTTCAAACGTCACAATCACAAACGTCTGATAGGCTTCTTTGACCGCCTGATTCGGATAGAGAATCGAACGGACCAGGTAATCCACGGGGGAACTGGCTCCGATCGGACTCAGATCCGGTCCGACTTCACCGCCGGCTTTGCTGACGGAATGACACTTCATGCAACTCAAGTCGGATCGACGGAAAACCTGTTCGCCGCGTTCCGCGTTTCCCTGTTCAATGACATCGGCCACGAGCTGTTTAAATTCGGCTTCTGTGAGTTGCTTTTCTTCGCCCGACATGCCGGCGGCTTTACTGAGGGCATCGCTTAATGCTTTATCGCTGCGCCCGACGGAATACATATACCGCAGGAGTTTTTTGGCGACGTCTTCCGGAATCTCCTGGGAAGTGATCGCAGCCGCGAATTGATCCGCGGCGCCCTGTCTGTCCAGAATTGCTGCGATAAAGGGGCTGGGATCACCTGCTTTTTCCGATTTCATTATCTTAATGCCGGCTTCAACCGCCTGTGGCAGATGGAGTGAAACCAAAGCGGCTGCGCCCAGGTATCGGATTTCCTGGGGGGAATTGTCGCCGGTCAGTTCGCGCATGGCTTTTATGCTTTCGGGACCACCAATGGAAACGAGAGCATCAATGGCGGCCGATTTCAATTTACCGTCCGTATTTTTTGATAACGCTAATTCCTGAAGCTTTGCCGCGGCGGCAGGAACTTTCCATAAACCGGCCAGTTCAACGGCGGTCTGATTGAGGGGAGGTTTTTCGTCAATCAGCCCGGCTATTCCCTCCAGTGAACCAGTGGGAATAATTTTTCGATTCTGGAAAGCCTCTTTCAATGCAAGTAGTGCTTTTTCCCTGATTTCGCCCTGGAAAACATCTGAAACGGTTTGTTCCCAGATATAACCGAGATCGTCTTGATTTCCTTTACGGCAGATGAGTTCAATAATCGTACCCTGGCGTTGAGCCGGAATACGGCCGCTTTTCAGCAGCTTCATCAACGGCGACACACTACTGACTTTCGATTGTGCAATGGCCTGTTCTGTCATTTGACCGCGGAACAGGAACGTAATGCCCAGCAGTACCAGGATGGAAAAAAAACGGGGTTGGTTTCTCATTTTGAAAATTACTCTGCGCAAAAATCTAGTCCTGGTTGGTTAAGCCGTTTTTCGGCCGTCAACGAAATGTCGTGGGAGGGGATTGAACCGGGAGAAAACCGTTGTTTCATCCCGGATCAATTTGCTGATCGTTTCTCGATAATTTCTCACAGGAATTATTGGGCTTCCAGCCGTTTTTCGAGCGTATCCATGGTCTCTTTCAAAGTGTACTCAAGGTAGTAATCCTGTGGATGAACCAGCGATTCCACAGCAATTTCAAGTGCGCGAGGATCATGATAAAAACTCAGTGCCCGAATGGCTTCGAGTCTGACACGGGGGTGTTCATCATTGATCTGAATTTGCAACAGGTCGAGTGAGTTATCAATTCGATCACGCCAGTAGCATAAGACACGCGTGGCGGCTGCCCGGGCTTTTGGTTCAGGGGAACGCAGCATTTGATTCAGGAACGCGGCGTCAACCACGTCAAGATTCTGATGCACCCATAATGCTTCGAGCAGATTGTGCTGGTAGTCTTTGTCTTCAGGATCGAGTGTTGTAACCCATTTGTTGAGCGCAGAGATGACTTCGTCGGTATTGCGAATACGCAGTTCGCGGCGGACGCGATAACGCACCTGGTCTTCGTTTGATTTCAGAAGATCAAGCAGTTCGGGAATCGAGGCACCGGCAATTTCCGGATCTTTTAATACCGGTTTCTTAGTGTAAGTCACCCTCCAGATACGACCGTGCTGGGCGTCCCGGTTGGGATCGCGGATGGAGTGCTGCATGTGTCCTACGAGCGGGTTGAACCAGTCGATCAGGTACAGGGCTCCGTCGGGTCCGAACTGCAGGTCGACAGGACGGAAGTTGGTGTCTGTGGATGTGACGAGCGGCTCGACAGGATCTGCAGCAAAGCCGGAACCGTCCTCTTTCATTTTGTACTGCAGCACGCCATGAAATCCAATGCAGTTATTGAGCAGATAGTTCCCCTGCATGTCTTCCGGAAACTGTCCGCTGGAAACGAACTCGCAGCCTGCGGTGGGCCGCCATTGTTTTTTCAGAAACTGATTCATCCCGGCGTGTTTGCGGGGGTAGTCCAGATCACCAGAAAATGCAGTGCCGTAATAGTTGGCGCCGCCGGATGCATCAGCGACAAAATTCTGTCCCCAGCGATCGAAGGTATGTCCCCAGGGATTGGCAAAATTGTAAGAAACGAAGATGTCGAACTTTTCCGTTCGCGGTTCATAACGAAAGATGCCGGCATTTTTGAGACGACGGGGACCATAGGGGGTTTCCACCTGTGAGTGATGGAAGGTTCCTTCCTGAAAATAGAGGTCTCCGCCGGGGCCCCAGTTGAAAGCACTGATTGAATGGTGAGAGTCGGCTGAGTCGAAACCGTGCAACACGATTTCGCGGTAATCTGCATGATCGTCTCCATCGGTATCTTTCAGGAATACCAGATTCGGCTGCTGGGCAACATAAGCGCCGCCGTCTCCCAGTTCAATGCCGGTGGGCAGATGCAGGCCATCAGCAAAAACAGTTTGTTTGTCCGCACGACCATCGCCGTTTGTGTCTTCAAAAATCAGGATTTTATCATCAACATTTTTACCGGGCAGATATTGCGGGTACGATGCCATCGTGCAGACCCAAAGCCGGCCTTTGCTGTCGAAAGCGAATTGAACAGGATTTTTCAGTTCGGGGAATTCCACTTCGGAAGCGAACAGATTGATTTCAAAACCGTCAGGAAGTTCGAATTTCTTTTGTGACTCCTGAGGCGTCGTAATCTTAATCGAAGCGAGATCTTTGACATTCGTTTTGATGTCAGCAAAATCACCCGTCTGACTGTCGTCAATTTTCGTGGGAACAGTTTTACCTGCCGCAACCGCCCAGATTCGTTCATCACGATTGTGAATCATTTTGCGGAGCTTCGCAAATTCTGCAGGGAAATTGACCACGCCGAAGGGTTCCTTTCGACCGCCGTAAATGTAATAACCATTTACGGATCGATAGTCGTACCAGAACTGTTTGTTCTTTTCCAGAACTTCTGCACGCAGTTTTTTCAGGTCAACAGTCGAACCGGTTTTTTGACCGGGACCAAATAAAGCCTCATCAATAACGGGAGCCAGTTGCTGGTATCCATAATCGGTCAGATGGATTCCGTTGAATGTTAAGGGGTGTTTTCCGCTTTCCATCAGTTTTTTGCTGGGCGTATACAGGTCAACAAACACCACGTTTTTCTCTTTGGCAATTTTCTGCATCGCTGCCGTATAAAGTTCGATACGCTGGTTATTTTCTTTGCCATCGGTTAATCCGTGACGATGCAGGTTTTCATTGGCGATGGGAGAGAAGAGCACGAGACGCGGCTGAGATTTTCCGTTGTACTTTGTCTTGAGGGTCGTGTCGATAAAGTTTTTCAGGTCGGTTTCGAATTTGGGGAGTCCTTTTTCACCGGCAAACGATTCGTTGAACCCGAAGCAGGCGATGATGACGTCGGCTTTGTGGTCTGCGAGATTGTGGCCGTGATCCTGGAAATCTTTTGAACGGGGACGCAGTGTGAGTTCATCGGCTGACCAGCCTAGATTGCGAACGACAAGCCGCTGATCCGGAAAACGGCTATGGAGCAGGGTTTCAAAATATCCGGCATCCTGCATACGTTCCGCAAACGTATTTCCGATGATAATAATCTGGTCATGGGGCTTGAGCTCCAGTTTTTGCTCTGCGCCTTTGGCCCGGCTGACCTCAACCGAAAAGATCGTCGCTGAGATCAGGCATAAGGCAATTTGTAGAGATTTCTTCACTGCAGTGATCTTTCTTTTATAGACAAAACAGGCAGGGGACTCTGAGGGTAAAATTTTGAGTCAAATTATTCGGATGGTGTATTTGGGATACCGGTCCAAGGTGTAATTCTGTAGCATAGGGTGACCTGTGTCAAATCAATCTAATGCGTTCCAAGTGCATGTCAACTTGTTTGAACATCAGAAGCACCCTTGAAAGAGACTTTGAATGGAATCGAATTTCAGTTCATCCCGAGGGAATCTAAAGCAGTTCCGTATAGATTCTACGCCAAAAGTAAAGTATTCGTTAACAGAATCTTACCCACTGACCACCGACAATGCATCTATTAAGTTAATTATCGAAAGTATTCCCTCGGGTGTGATATTACGTACTGAGGGAACGCTATTAATCAACCAGCGGGCAGATGAACTGTTAGGGAATTCCGAACAGCGTCCGCAGATCTTTGCGGATAATCTTCAGCGGTTATTTCAACTGAGAACCATTGACCCAATTGTGCCAGATACAGCAGATCAGGCCACGCATGCGGAAATCTGGTTGACGCGCCATGACGGGATGAATCATTTACATCTCTGCGAAGTCACATTGCCAAATAATTCGGAGCAGGAACTCTGGCTGATTAACGATATTACCGCGCAAAGGCAGAATGAACGACTGTTGCATCTGCTTTCCAATGCAACCAGCGGTGTCACCGGAAAAGAGTTTTTCAAACGTCTGGTAAAAGTGTTGGCTGACGCGCTCAAACTGAAAGGTGTGTTCCTGGTCCAGCATCAGAACATTGCTCGACCAGTGCGAAAGTGCGAGACCATTGGTGCCTGTATCAACGGCGAATTGATCCCTGATTTTGATTATGAAGTTGCGGGGACACCGTGTGAAGATGCGATAGGTCAAGAACCATATGTTGTTCATAGTGGAGTTGCAGAATTATACCCCCGGGACCGGTTCCTGTCTCAGAACAAAATTGAATCCTATTTCAGTCTGCCCATGATCAATCGGAAAGGGGAGATTCAGGGTCATCTGGTTCTGCTGGGAGATCGACCGATAAATGATAATCTCTGCGAAATTCCGGCCATTAAAAGTTATGTATTTCGCGCAGCGACAGAACTGAGTCGCGAACAGGCTGAGCAGAAACTGCAGGAAAGTGAGCTTCGGATCACAATGGCGGCCCGCGGTTCTGAAATGGGGTTTTGGGAATATAATCTGGTCACCGGACAAGTCATCTTTGATGAGCACTGGTATTCAATGCTGGGATACGAACCAGGAGAATTCCCTACTACTTTTGCCGCATTAGAAAATTCAGAAAACCCCGATGGTGTAAAGTCTGCGTCGAATGCTGCGTGGGCAAACATGATCCACCCTGATGATTACGCGACCGCGGTTAAAATGCTGGAAGATTATATTTCCGGAAAAGAAAATTCCTATGATGTCGAAGTGCGCGTCAGGAAAAAAGATGGCACATGGAAGTGGTCCTATACGCGCGGGAAAATCTCCGCTTATGGACCTGATAATACTCCGTTACAGATCATTGGTACTCATATCGATATTGACGATCTGAAACGTTCTCAACAAATTCGCCTGGAGAACGAAGCACGCTTGAGAATTATTATGGATCAGATTCCTGCCATTCTCTGGACGACGGATTGTCATAACAAATATACGTCGCTCGTCGGTGCTGGTTTGAATCAATTGGGGATTCAGCCAAATGAAACTGTCGGTCGGGCGATTTATGACTTTCATCATTCCCCGGATGCGTCGGTCAATATGACGGCGATGCATGAGCGGACATTAAAGGGTGAGTCCGTCCGGTTTGAGCAGCAGTTACAAAAGACGATTCTGGATATTCATATTGAGCCATTAAAGAACCCGGAAGATGAAATCGTGGGCTGTATCGGTCTGGCGATTGATGTGACGTCGCGCAAGAAAACGATCGAACAGTTAAATCGACAACGGATCTTACTGCAAACCATCTTTCATTCGGTGACCGATGTGATGATTGTGACTGACCGCAGTCACAATATCGTCATGTGTAATGAATCGATCCAGATTCATTTTCGTTGCAAAGAGGCAGATCTGCTGGGGAGACCCATTCGGGAATTAATTACTTCAGGTGATCAATTTGATGATGAATATCTACGGGTCTCTTATCCGAATACACGTGTGTTGAAGCCCTTTATTGTGGAATATCTAAGAGCCGACGGGTCGCAGTTTCAGGGTGAGACTATCGTGACGCCGTTACGGCGCTCTGATGATCAAATCACGGGTTATATTCAGGTGATTCGTGATATTACCGACCGGATTCAGATTGAGGAAGAAAAAGAACAGCTGCATGCACAAATGCTGCATTCCCAGAAACTGGAGAGTCTTGGTGTCCTGGCTGGTGGTGTTGCCCATGATTTCAATAATTTATTATTAGCGATTCTGGGAAATACCAACCTGGCGATTCTGGAATTAAATCATGATTCACCTGTGATGCAGAACGTGAAAAATATTGAAATCGCTGCCCGGCATGCTGCCAAAATATGCGAACGTCTGCTGGCTTATTCAGGCAGACGGACTTATGAATCCAGTACGTTTAATCTGAATCAGATGGTTCAGGAAACCGTCGATTTTTTAAGAACGATCGTTTCTCCCAACGCGCATGTTGATCTGGATCTTTCAGCAGAGAAACTGTTGATCCACGGAGATACCGGCCAGGTTGAACAGATTGTCTTGAATTTGCTGACGAATGCGTCTGAAGCAGTCCAGAGCAAAAGCGAGGCGGGGCACATCCACATTCGTACGGGAATTCTGGACCTGAACGAAGAGGGGGCTGAAAACTATTATTTTTGCGAAAACATCAATCCCGGGAAATTTGTTTTTTTTGAGATTCAAGATAACGGGATCGGGATGGATGAAGATTGTCAGATTAAAATGTTCGATCCCTTTTTTACAACTAAATTTACGGGGCGCGGGCTCGGTCTGGCGGGAGTTTCGGGCATCATCCGGGGACATCATGGTGGGCTTTACGTTCAGTCGGCCGTTGACTGCGGTTCCTGTTTTCGAGTGATTTTACCTCTGGTAACTGAATCTGCAAACGATTTAAATGATGACAGCAGTATAGACCCCCCGGTACCTGCAGACGTTGGTTCTATTTTAGTCATCGATGATGATAAAGCGGTCTGCAATGTGGTGAATCATGTTTTACGGCGTTTCGGCTTTTCGGTGATGATCGCGAACTCTGGCAGTGAAGGGGTCGAAGTATTTGAACAGAATCGCGATTCGATCAGTGCAATTTTGCTCGATATGACAATGCCGGGGTTGAATGGTGTGGAAACATTCAATTTACTCAAAACCAGGGGAATTCAGATCCCGGTGATCATGACCAGTGGTCTGAGTGAAAAGGACATTACCAATCAAATGGATCAATCTGACCTGGTTCACTTCCTGAAAAAACCATATAAACCTCAAAAGTTGATTACGATGGTCAGCAAGGCAATTTTGCGACATCTCATCAGCGATGATTCATCCAGCAGTTATTGATTGCGTCTGGCCTATTGTAAAAAACTCTGTTTCAGAAGCTCAGTGTACTGATTTAAAATCAGAGCCATGATCAGGAACAGTGCAGCAACGAAATCGCCTTTCCCGAAATAATCTGCTCTGCCATGTGATCGGATAAATTCAAAAATGGCCCCGGTCGGGCAACCGTAGTGGCAATAAGCCTGGGGGACAAACAAGGATGCCAGCAGTCCGGTCACAGCGATACAAATCGAGGCAATTCCTGCGGAAGCCAGCAGGTAAGCATCGAAGGCTTCCAGTTCTGCCAGATCTACCGGCAGATCAAAAAAAATGATGCAGAGTATCAGTCCCAGCAATAATCCCGGAATCCAGCGGAGTGCCCGTTTGATGTCAGGTCTGATTTTCCACTTGCGTCTCGCGGGAACGATTCTTCCCAGATATTCCTGTGCCGTCCCGTGCGGACAAATGCTTTGACAGTAGAGATTCCTCCGCGTTGTCCAAGGCACCAGAATCGCAAGCGCCGCCAGTACGACCAGTCCGCATAATTGGCGCCAGGGAATTGCATATTTTGCCCAGCCCGCGAAGAGGGATTCCGCGAGCAGATCGCCACTGAGAAATCCGAGGTAAACAAACGCAGCCGTTTTAAAAAGATGCCGGAGCCAGTGGTAATGTTTGAGGCGGGTAAACGTGATGAGACAGGCTCCACCGGCAATCAGAATCAGCAGCGCGTCTTTCAGGTGAAATTGAAACGGCTGTATGGTCTGCGCCTGCTGTTGGGAATGCTGAATACGATGAGTGATCGCATGCGCGATTCCCATGCTGGTCATGGTGGCCCCCGAAACGCCTTCAATTTCCCCCGATTTCAGATCCAGGTCCGCCAGTTCATTCCACGAATACTGTTTCCACAGATTCATGAAATAGCGATTATTGCGAACATCCTTAACGTGCGAAGTGGTATCACCGCTGCTGCGAATGGACAACCCTGCGATTTTTCCCGTTAACTCATCGAAGACAACCAGCGTGTCGGAAGGGCCGCAATAACCAATGATTTTGTCTGAGATGGGCGAGGTGCGAACCGCATAACCGATTGTTTGCTGTCGTTGATCGAGAATGAACAGTCCCATGCGATCCGAAGAATCGACGCGCAGCGAGTGCGCTGCGGGCAGAATCAATTTAACTTCATGTAACTGAAGCGGGGACAGTCCCTGCACACGTACGCGCACATAATAGTCCCGGATCAGCCAGACGATCAGAATCAGGACAATCATCCGATAGGTTTTCAAAGTAAGCGATCTCAGATGACTCGCTGGCCTGCGAGACAGGGAAACTAGCGGTAACTCTGTCATCCTTCTCTCGTCGAATTAAACAAAGATCGCTTTGTTTTGGTTTATGTGAAATCTTGCGCTAAATCGGCCAGTATCTCGCCATCAGTGGTTCCGGGTAATCTGCATCGGCGATCATTCCGCCGGTAGTACCTGAATCGCATCCGCATGCACGTTCCCGTCTACACCGGTATTCGACATGATGACTTCGATCGGTTGATCTTTTTCAAACTGAAATGTTCCCAATGAAATAAAGCCGTTCGGTAAAGGGGGCTTGCTTCTCTGATTGATTTTTACGGTTTTCGTATTCTGTGCTGAGCGAATCGTGACGGGAGTGTTGGTGGCCCGGTTTTCGTGGTGGCCATAAGCCAGACGGACCTCATATTTGCCTGGTTTTTCTACTTGAAACTTAAAGTGGATTTCCGCTTTTGGACCTTTGCCGTGGTAAACGTAGTGATTGCCGATGAAGCCTTTCAGGCCTTCTCCCTTCGTCCAGGTACCCACGAACTGGACATTGTTATTTTCATCATCAATGACCAGTCCGGGCAACGTGGCAGGATCAATATAGGCATCGATGATGGGGGGGAGAGCTTTGGAATTTTTCGGGATGTAAAATTCACCCGCAATCGTATCGCGGCGCTCGACGCCCTGGCGTTTCATCAACTTTTCCAGATCCTGGTAGTAATCAGTGTAGACAGCGCGGGGATTACATTTATTCTCTGTGCAGACGGCTGCTGCTTTACCGACGACTTCACCCATCATCCCGCCGGTTTTCATGACTCTGACGGTTCCCAAAGCTTCATGCGTTACGCTGATACAGCGGCCCGCCATGAACAGGTTTGGAACGTTGCGTGAATAAAAACAGCGATAGGGAACCGGATAACCCCGCTTGCGATCGACACTCCTGTCGAACACTGCCTGAGAAATGAAAGGGTCTTCCGGATATTTTTGCATGTATTGTTTTTTGGGATAATGCAAGTCGATGGACCAGGTACTGGGAACGCAGCCGTCCGGGAAATTGACTTTGTCAACGATGTCTTTTCTGCGAAGGATCACGTCACCTCGCAGCATGCGGGACTCGCGCGGACCGCCGATATATGCCATCCAGGTCAAGACGGCTTTGGTATGTTCGTCTTTCCCGTCTTTATTTTTCATGGCATTCCAGGCGCCATAAACGGCTCGGAAATTCCAGTCGCGCATGGACTCCAGGTCTTTGATGGGGTCTTTGTCGAAACCGCTTTCCCAGAACCATTCGCCGTGAAAGCGTTTGGGGTACGGGAAGTCTTCCATATTCAGATTGAGGGCCCAGTCGACATTCGGGAACGTTTGTGTTTTTTCGGCTTCTTTCCAGGTCCACATGTTACTCATGCCCATGTGGCCTTTTTCATGAGTATAGTAATCAGCTCCGGCCAGATAGCCGATCTCGCCGTGCCCCGTGCAGTCCGCAAACAGGGTGCCCTGAAATTCGGTCTGCTTGCTGGTTTTGGTATTGAAGGCTGTCACGCTTTGAATCGCGTCCCCCTCTTTTTTAACCGCGTAGGCATGCGTATCCAGAAACAAATCAATATTCTTTTCTGCCCTGACAATCGCTTCTTTTTTCGCATCGCCATACTCTTCATATGTGCCAGGAGAAGCAGCGGCGGAGTCGGCAAATTCGGCAATGATTTCACCAATATGAGGGTATTTCCCGCGTCGTACCAGGCCTTGTGCCCAGACACGCACTTCTGAACTTCCATTTCCACCCAGTACAGGCCGGTTCTGCACGAGAGCGACTTTACAGCCCATGCGTGCTGCTGAGATCGCAGCGCCCATGCCCGCATAACCGCCGCCGACGACCACCAGATCATACGGTTTTGTTTTTTCGGGTTGATCGGGCAGCCCCAGCATTGCTTTGCGCCACTGGTCCATGGGGGCCAGATCGTTGGGCGGATTGTAAGACAGATCTTTTGTAAACAGGATCGCGTCGCAGCGTCCTTCGAAGCCAGTTAAGTCGTGTAATGTGAGTTCCATTTCCGGTTTGGTAATTTCGACCGTGCCGCCATCATGCCAGAACCAGTTGGCACTTTGAGTTCCAAACGTTTCATCTAACGGTTTCCCATCGAGTAACAGCTGAAAGCGGCCGGGAGTGCCGGGGGCTTTCCAGGGAGCGACCCAGTCTTTGGTACGAACGAAAACATGATATTTGCCTGTCGAAGGAAATTTGACTTTCGTATTCGCATCCTCAACGGGTTCACCCAGTCCGTGTGCCAGCAGGTAGGGAGAGCCCATCAGGTTGATAAACTGTGTGTCGAGCTTCCAGCCACCATGCTGATCAAAACTTTCCGCTTCGACCAGGACACTGTCTGTCGGTTTCGTCTCTGCAAAAGTATCTGAAGAAAGCAGAGTGATCGAAATCCCTGCAAGAAAGTAGAGAACACTGATTGTGAGACGCATGCGCACTGACTCCTGTCATTAATTCGCTGAGTAGATAAATTCGCTGAGTAGCTATCATCAGGCTTCGAATACAGAATGAATCCGGTTATTTATCAAATTTGATTATAAACCCGATGTTGAATCAATTGCAAACAGGGAAGTCTTTGATTTCGCCGGTGTTTCAGTTCCGTAGGATTATTAATTAACGGGTGTTGTCGCCTAAAAACTGTAATAATTGTGCATCAGACACTGCGCTGGGATTGGTCAGGGACTTACCTTTCAGGTTTGCTGGTACCTGTGGTCGTCTGAACCGGACATAATCAAAACCGGCAACCAGATCGGGGCGACCGTTCTTAATCACCTGTGTATTTTGTTGCGGTGGCTGCATGCGGGATGCGGTGCTGTAATCAGTATAAACCGTCAGACCAACCTGCAACTCGTTCGGCATGTCGGTGCGGTGGTAGCGTTTATGAATATTCCAGTTTCCCACAGGTGTTTTCTTTAACAGAATGAAATCGTTGCCGATGCGTGCGATCTGTATGATGGCAGTGGGAGTGCCGGCATCGGTGACGGCAAGAGTGGAACGGCTGTTAACGGTTGTCTTGACTTCGAACTGGAACGAACCCGGCTGATTGGCCGAACCTAATGAAAGAAAAATATAGTTTTCGCCACCCGGTTTCCAGGTTTGCGGCGTGACAGCGCGCGGGGTTCTGATCATCAGCCCTGCCAGTGAATAATTGCTGCGCGGCGCCCCGTCGCCACCGCGCCTCGCGACACGAATATTTGAGGTGGCGACAAAATCGCCTTTGATCTGTTTATAGACCAGGACGCCGCGATAATCCATATACCAGGTACTGCTGAAAGGGATCATCACCATCCAGCCCGGACGCGTTTTGGCGATATCAAACTGCTCGAGTTGATCGGCGTTTGTTTTTTCGGTCTGATGGATTCGCAGCCATTGATTTAACGTGGCAGCGTCTTCGAATTCATCGCTGAGCGCGCTTAAGTCATCCGCTGCGGAATTTCTCTCTTGAGCCAGCGTGATACCTGGAAATACTCCTGTTCCGATGAGCATAACGTTTAGACAGAGCATGCAAAAGAATTTTGCAGGTGAAGCAGAGGGCATGTTTTTTCTATCTCCCAAAATGCGTAAGATTTGTTCAGAATTCGATTTGCTCGAAAACACTTGAAGCGGATTCTCACAAGCAATTCGTCAAGTTATGTTAAAATGCGACAAATATTTAGAAAAATTTCCACTTTGAAAGAAAAGCCGCCTAAGCTGTTGAATGAACCGGCTCTGAGGTATAATGCAGAGAGAAATCATCAGGCGGATTTTCCGGAAAGCGGCATTGAATGTCTTCGATCGAAGAGACCGTAACTCAATGGATTGATCAGTTAAAAACTGGTGACGCTCAGGCTGCGCAGAAATTGTGGGAGTCTTTCTTTCTGGAAATGGTGGAAGTGGCCAGACGTAAACTGCGCGGGGCGCCTCGCGGGATGGCAGACGAAGAAGATGTGGCATTGAGTGCGTTCAAAAGTTTCTGTCTGGGAGCACAGAACGGCCGTTTCTCTCAGATCACTGATCGAGAAAATTTGTGGCCATTGCTGGTCGCCATCACGTCGCACAAATCGGTGGATCTGATTCGTAATGAAAATCGGCAAAAAAGGGGGGGGACAGGGAAAAGTCGAAGTGATGAAGAACCCAGGCAGCAAATTTCCTTACCAGTCGATTTCGAAGAAATCATTCAGCAACAACCTTCTCCTGAATTCACTCTCCAGTTAGCGGAAGAACTGGAACGTCTGCTGGATTTATTGGATAAAACCGGTGATTCCACGTTAAGACAGGTTGCATTGGGGAAAATGGAAGGTGAAACTACAATCGAGGTAGCACAGAATCTGGGCTGTGCCCGTCGTACGGTCGAACGCAAACTTCAGTTGATCACTCGTCTGTGGCAAGAGGATGGCCAGTTGTGAAATCCCGAAATGAAACAGATTTCGAACAGTTGCCTTCAGACCTGATGCTGAAAATCAATCAGCTCTGCGATCAGTTTGAATCAGAGTTAAGACAGGGGAAACTTCCATCAATTTCTGCGTATCTCGATGAGCTTGCTCTGGAATATCGCGATGTGGTTTTGAAAGAACTGATTCCTCTGGAAGTCGAACATCTCAGTCGAGACGGAAATCCGCCGGAAGCCGGAGATTATCTCATCCAGTTTCCCGTATTGGATCAGGAATGGCTGTCTGCACTCATTGCGAATGCACGCGCGGGGACCAGAACTGCTGCAGCCAGGAATAAACACAACGTGAATCAAGACCACTCCCACATCTATTCACTGGAGGAATGTCACGCGTGGCTTACCGAGACGGGCATTCTTGCACAGCGAGAGTTGGACGAGTGGCTCCAAAGTCTCGACGAAAGTCAGCGTCCCGCAACAGCAGCCGCCCTGTCGGAACGACTGTTCGAAGCGGGTAAACTGACCCGCTACCAGGCGGATGTGCTCATAAACGGGGAGACGCAGCCTCTCCGATTTGGCGAGTATCTTATTCAAGAACCGATCGGCTCAGGGGGCATGGGAACGGTTTACAAAGCCATTCACAAGCGCATGAAACGAACCGTGGCTTTAAAAGTGATCCGTACCGACATGGAGCATGTGCCCGATCGACTGAAGCGGTTTGAAAGAGAAGTACAAACCGCGGCCCGGCTCTCGCATCCTAATATCGTGACTGCGTACGACGCAGGCGAAGAGCAGGGCATTCATTATCTGATCTGTGAGTATATCGATGGTGAAAGCCTGTCGCAGCTGGTCCGCGATGCTGGTCCACTTGATTTTTCTGACGCGTTGAACTGTATTTTGCAGGTCGCGCATGGATTAGGATATGCCCACAGCCGGGGAGTCATTCATCGCGATATCAAACCGGCGAATATTCTGGTCGATGATCAAGGCGATCTCAAAATTCTGGATATGGGGCTGGCCCGTTTACAGCAGTCAGCGGAAGACCTGTTAGCGTCGGATTCGCAAACGCAATTGACGACGAGCCAGTTTTTTATGGGGACCATCGATTATATGGCGCCCGAGCAGGCACGGAACACAAGGCTGGCTGACCATCGTTCTGACATTTACAGCCTGGGTTGTACGTTTCATTTTCTGCTGACGGCAAAACCCGTGTACAACGGAGAAACCACCGTCGAACGAATCCTGGCACACAAGGAACAGCCGATTCCCCGTCTCTCCACGCTCGGTCTGCAGATCCCGCGTGAATTTGATTCCATTTTTGAAAAGATGCTGGCCAAAGACCCCGCTGACCGGTATGCGTCGGTGAAGGATTTAATCAACGATCTGGAAAAATTCAGCGCGGAAAATTTACAGGATCGGACCCTGACTCTGCCTGTGGGAGAAGGGCAAACGCGAAAGCCGGCTCAAGAGAACTGGGCCAGTGCGCCGACAGAAGTTCAACCCGCCGTTTCTGAATATACCGTAATGGCTGCCTCCACTCTGGAGGAGAACCGCAAAACCGGCACACAAAATTACCGGGGGCTGATCTGGGCAGTTATCGCGATTACGGTCGCCATGTTGATTGGTATTATCTTCTGGAATTCCGCCGATCAGAATTTGAACCCCGCGAATAGTGGTGTCGCCGAACAGAACAGCATTTCAATACCCGGTTTGGCCAGTGCTACGAACGCAAAACAAATCCAGGCAGAATACGCACAGAAAATGCATCTGCCTGTGAGTGAGAGTGTCACGCTGGATATCCAGGGGGATGATTCGCAACTGGAACTGATGTTGATCCCGCCGGGAGAATTTGAGATGGGGAACGGTTTCCCGTCACAAGCTGCCGCAGATGCGCCCGCGCACCATGTGAAACTCACCAGGCCGTATTACATCAGTTCGACCGAAATTACGAATCAACTCTTTCGCAGTTTCGTCAATGAAACGAAATACGAAACGGACGCCGAACGCACGGGCGGCTTTGGCATGTCTGGAGGCAGCTGGGGAAAATCGCCGGAGTATTCCTGGAAGAACCTGGGAGAATTGCCGGTGCGTGATCAGGCACCTGCAGTGAATATCAGCTGGAACGACGCGACCGCGTTCTGCAACTGGCTCTCGAAAAAAACAGGAGAAGTGTACCGACTGCCGACAGAAGCGGAATGGGAATACGCGTGTCGCGCGGGCAGCCCGACGGGCTGGTTTTTTGGTCCTCAATCGGACGAGATGGAAAATTATGCGTGGTTTCTGAATAATTCGGAAGGCAGAGTTTATCCGACAAAACAGAAACGTCCCAACGCCTACGGACTCTACGATATGTACGGGAATGAATGGGAGTGGTGTCAGGACTTTTATGGTGAGAACTATTACACTCAGTCTCCCTCAGAAAATCCCACCGGCCCGAAACAGGGGAGCGAACGCGTGCAGCGCGGCGGCGGTTTCCAACAGTCAGCCGAGCAGTTGACTTCCTATCTGCGCGGACATGGAACTCCTCAATCACCGTCCCGAGGTGCCTTTCGCATTGTGCGCGAAGTGAAACGTAACTGATCCTTCCCGCAGCAGACATGATCGATTCTTTGACTGGTTCGATCATTTTTGGGGGGATCAGGGAGTTATCAGTCAATGGCTCTCGGTAGAGACACTGATTTAAATCACCGTTTTGCCGTAAAAATAGCTTAAATGTGCTTTGTAAGTTTGAATCAGTTCCGGAACTTCTGCGGCCGAACATTTTCCCGATTCCACCAGGCAGTCCGCCAGGTCTTTGAGGGTGGCTACTTCCAGTGTTTCGTCAAACAACAGCATCAGGCGGCGTTCGACGAGATCGCCCAGCGTCTCAGCCCATTCGTGTTGGATCGTCCAGAGGACATACTGGCGCGGGAGTGCCGTCCCCGTGAGCAGTTCGGTCGAGAAGTCGGGGAGCGAATCCAGAATTTCTTCGATGTGTGTGCCCTGCAGACTCCAGAGCGCCTGAATACTTTCGAGAGGGAGCTGATATTTCTGTCGTAAACGCTCATGTTCTGCTTGCAGGATGTCGTTGGTCTGCGGGTAATGTTCGGCTCCCGGGATCAAGCGTGTTTTTGAGGTCGAGAAATAATTCTTGCCGAGTTTCTTCAGAATGCGGTCCGTCACTTTTTCCGCAAAAGCGCGCCAGGACGTTAATTTTCCACCGACCAGCGTCACAATCCAGCCGGAGGGACCTTCGTGTTCTTTGATCGAGTGATCGCGGGAAATCGAGGCGGCTTTGCCAGCCGGCTGATACGGTAACGGACGGACGCCGCTGTAATGGAAATTGATGTCCGCGGTTGTAATTTCGACCTGCGGGAAGACCATGTTGGCCATGCCCACCAGATATTGCAGTTCTTCGGGACTGGCGGTGACGTCCAGCGGGTTGCCTTCCACGCGGACATCCGTTGTGCCGATGAGTGTGCTGTTCCCGAACGGCAGTATAAAAACGAGTCTGCCGTCACTGGCTTCGGAATAAATCGCCTGTTCGCCGAGTGCCTCGCGGAGATTCGGATTGAAGGTGACGATATGGCTCCCTTTGGTCCCCCCCATTAAACGCGGGGATGGGATTTCGACCTGCTTGAGCGTAAGATCGCCACAGGCCCCGGAGGCGTTAATGATCACCGTCGGTTCAAATTCCTCCTGAATCTGATCAGGGGCCTGCGCTGGCGAGAGCATGGCTGTGCGGCCTTTTAATTTGAGCTGGTGATAGGTGAAGAGCTCGAAGGGGAGGTTCTTTTCTTTGGCAATCTTGCGACAGTCGTGTAACAGCGAAACCACGAAACGTTCGGGAAACCGCATCTGCGCATCGGAGTAACAGGCCATCCAGCGAAATTTGGCGGCATTAATCTGGGGCAGTCCCTGCTCGCCGACTCTGTGCACCGAATGCCGGGGCAGATTTCCCTTTGATGCGAACCAGTCGTAAAGTGTCAGTCCCATATCCACAAGATACAGGCCGCGTTCGGAAGAAAAAGAAAATCGGGTCGAGAGCCAGTGGGCGCCGGGAACGCGGAAACCGCTTAGAAAACGGAGTCCGGAAGAGGTGACACCCGTTGCCCGGTGCGCCAGTGGAATCGCAAAACGGAGCGGTTTTACCAGGTGCGGCGCGAGATCCAGCAGGATACCCCGTTCGTGGACCGATTCCTTCACCAGCGAAAAATCGCCGTATTCAAGGTATCTCAGTCCGCCATGAATCAGCCGTGAAGATTTGGAAGTCGCTCCCTGCGAGAGATCTCCCTGATCGACAATGCAGACGGGGATGTTGTTTAAAAGTAACTCGCGCGCAATGGCAACACCGTTGATACCTGCGCCGAGGATTAACGCCCGCTGAGTTTGTTTCATAAAAAATCCGATACAAAAATGATACTGCGAGCCCCTTACGATGGGGGCTTGAACTCCATTAACAGCCGATGTTCGTGAGGGCGATAATAACCTTCGATCCGGGTTCTGATCTGAAATCCGAAGCTTTCATACAGCCGGACTGCAGGCGTATTTTCCGGGTTGACCGTGAGTAATACAACTTCATTTGCGGTCTGCAACGCCTGTTTCATGAGAGCCGATCCAATTCCCTGCCCACGAGAATCGGGGTGAACCATAATTTTATGCAAGAAGGTTTCTCCAGTGCTGGTGGGGAACATTAAGAGCGCACCGGCCAGCACCTGCTGTTGATTTTTACTGGCTGTTGTTGCCATCATGACGGTGGCATATTCACACCACAAACGCCAGGCGTGTTCGCCGTCGGGAATAAACGTGTCCGGTTCTTCCGGCCAGGCGATGCGATCCAGAGCAGAAATTTCCAGAAAATCTTCCGGTCGCGCTTGTTTAATCAGATAGTTCACGAAAGCCTTTCATAGCGGGTTAGTATCACTGGTTTAGAAGGTCACTGAAACAAACTGTATTATACGAACCGATGAGTTCTGTTTCGATCTTGATTGAACACAAATCGGACTTGCTGTAAAAGAATAGTCCAAAATAAGTCATGCAGATGCTCCGCTCGCGTTCATTTGTGTTAATTTCAAATCGGTTGAAACAATAACTATGGCAAAATCATCGATTCCCCATGTGGCCTTGTTCATCGAAACGTCGCGTTCTCATGGGCGTGGTTTATTGAATGGCATACGGCAATTCATCACGGAAAAAGAGGAATGGTCTGTATTTGTGATGACACGTTCGCTGGATTCGCAGATCCCCGAATGGATTTCCCGCTGGAAAGGGGACGGGATCTTGAGTCGGACGACCAGCCAGGAAATGGCTGACGCCATCACTGCGTCGGGAATTCCCACGATCGAGTTGCGTTCGACAAAACTGCAACATTCATTTCCTTTTCTGGGAATCGATAACCGGGCGATGGGGCGGATGGTGGCGGAACATTTTCTGGAGCGGGGAATACGCCATTTTGGCGTATATGAAATAGGGATTGAAGTTTATTTCGAACAGCGACGCGATAATTACGTGCAGACGGTAAAAGATGCCGGTTACGACGTGAGCGTATTTTCGGCGCCCGAAGATTCGGAAGTCCCTCGCGAATGGGAGAAACATCAGGAGCAGATGGTCAAATGGGTTCGCGGGCTGCCCAAGCCGGTCGGGATTATGGCGTGTACCGATCAGCTGGGGTTCTGGTTGCTGGATGCCTGCGACCGGGCAGGCATTTCGGTTCCCGATGAAGTCGCCGTCGTCGGCGTTGAGAATGACGACATCCTCTGTATGATGGCCCGCCCTCCGCTTTCGAGCGTGGCGTTTAATTCCACACGAATCGGTTATGAAGCGGCCGCTTTGTTGAGTCGGTTGATGAAAGGGGAACCAGCTCCCCAGGAGCCGTTTCTGATCAATCCGCTGGGCATTGTCACCCGCCAGTCCTCCGATGTGGTTGCCGTTGATGATCCCGAATTGGCTTTGGCACTGCGGTTCATTCGTGAAAATGCCTGCAAGGGAATTCAGGTGACGGATATTCTGAATGCGGTCCCCATGTCGCGAACCGCTTTGGAACGACAGATGAAAGCGGCCATCGGACGCAGCCCGAAAGGGGAGATCATCCGCACCCAGCTCGAACGGGCTAAGGAGTTACTGGCGTCGACCGACCTGTCCCTTTCGCAAATTTCACAACGCATCGGTTTTCGTCACTCGCAGCACTTCAGCACGATTTTCAAGGAGAAAATCGGGGAAACACCGGGCGCGTATCGCGCAAAAATGCATTAAGAGGCAGCCTGCATCAAACGCCTGAAAAAAGGGTGTTTCGTTCCGCGGACGCTGATAATATACGCATAACCTGATAATGTTTATGTAATTCCGTAATGACCTGTCCGGGTTCGATTGTAAAATGGAATCCAATTCAATGCTTGAATTTTACGTAGAAAGAATGTCTTGAATGAACAAAGTGTTAATCATCGTAGGCGATGCAACTGAAACTGTAGACACACTTTATCCCTATTATCGCTTGATCGAAGGAGGCTATGAGCCGGTCGTTGCTGCACCGGAAAAGCGTCTGTATCAGATGGTACTGCACGAAGTCAAGCCGGGCTGGACCATCACCAAAGAGTGGGAAGGGTATACGATTCAGGCGGATATCGCGTTTAACGAGATCAAGGAAGAAGAGTATCTGGGAATTTTCTTCAGCGGCGGTCGCGCCCCGGAATATATTCGCGACGATGCAGACCTGATCCGGATCACGCAGCATTTCTTCGAAAAAAATAAACCCATTGCATCCGTCTGTCACGGCGTAGAAATTCCAGCCCGCGCCGGTTGCGTCAAAGGACGTCGCATGGCGACCGTACCGAAATGTCAGTTTGATCTGGAAGTCTGTGGCGGGATTTTTGTCAATGAAGCGTGCGTGATTGACGGGAATATGGTCAGCGGTCGTACCTATCACGATCACGGTCAGTATATCGGCCCCTGGATGAAACTGCTCGATGAAGCACGAAATCAGTATTAGAAATGTCTTGAACTCAATGTCGTAATAAACAGGAGAGAGCGATGACTTCACAAAAACTATCTCGCCGGACCTTTGTCAAAACAGCAATGGCCGGTCTTCCATTGGCGTGTATTGCACCAGGAGTTTTCGTGAATACCGCGCGTGGCGCGGAAAAATCCCGGAATCCGAATGAGCGATTGAAAATCGGTTCAATCGGCATGCGGTATCAGGGGTCGGTCATCGCCGACAAAGCACAGGAGTATGGCGACATCGTAGCCATTGCGGATGTGGATCAGGAAATCGCCGAGAAAGCACGCAAGCAGTTCGGCGGAAAAGCGACGCTTTTCGAAGACTATCGCGAGATGCTGGAAAAGGCGGATATTGATGTGGTGACGATTGGTGCCCCCGATCATTGGCACACCAAAATGCTGATCGATGCCTGTCGTGCCGGCAAAGACGTGTACTGCGAGAAACCTTTAACGTTGACTGTGGACGAAGGTAAAATTCTCAACAAAGTCGTCAAGGAAACCAAAGCCGTCGTGCAGGTGGGAACCTGGCAACGCAGCGACCACCGTTTTCGGCAGGCCGTCGAAATGGTGCAGGACGGACGGATTGGTAACCTGAAAAAAGTTACGGTCACGCTCAGTAAGAATAAAACCGGCGGTCCGTTTAAAACCGAGCCGGTTCCTTCCGTCTTGAACTGGGACCTGTGGCAGGGGCAGACTCCTGATGTACCATACATCAAGGAACGCAGCCATTATACGTTCCGCTGGTGGTATGAATATTCGGGTGGTCAGATGACCGACTGGGGCGCACATCACATCGACATCGCACAATGGGGGGCCGGCATGCAGGATTCCGGTCCCGTCGATATCGAAGGGACCGCGACGTTCCCGCATGTTGAGAATGGTTACAATGTGGCCCTCGATTATCATTTGAAGGCCCGTTATGCGAATGGCGTGATCCTGGAAGTGAATGACACCGGGCGGACCGGTCTGATGTTCGAAGGGGATGAAGGGCGGCTGTTTGTCAACCGGGGCACCATCGCCGGTAAACCGGTCGAAGATCTCGCGAAAAATCCTCTGTCACGCGAATCATTCAAGGTTTACGGCCATGACAATCTCTCGCGGCCTCCCCGCATGGGCAAACTCGATGCGATTGTGAACCACATGGGGAATTTCTTCGACTGTATTGAAACGCGGGAAACGCCGATCTCCAGCGTGCAGAACCAGCATCGTTCTGTCACCGTCTGTCATATCGGAAATATCTCGCAACGCCTGGGCAGAAAACTGACCTGGGACCCGCAGCAGGAACTGTTTGTGGACGACGCCGAAGCCAACACCTGGCTGAAACGCGAACAGCGGGCCGGGTATGAGATCAAAGACAGTTAGGTGCTTTGTCAAGCTGCAATTTGAGAGTAAGAGGTGTGATGTGCGTACTCCGTTGTCGCACTCTCGTAATGTCAACCATCACAAAATTTAAAATGACACTCCCCAGGTAAAATTTCTTAAATCAAATTCGTCTTTGCAAATGGGGATAAAACGGGGCTAACGCCCTGCGGCTAATAAAGTATTCCGGTTGGGAAGTTACCAAAAACCGGATCAGCCGCACGGCGTTCGGCAGTATTTATAGAATAGTTCTGATCCTGATTTTGAGGTGTACGATGTTAGCTGCGTAATAATCCACCGTAGCCGACGGTGTGCTGTTACCCTTGTTCTCAGGACTTCAATCGCAGAAAAGTCAAATCAGCCGCAGGGCGTTAGCCCCGGTGATACGTCATAGTTAAGGACAGTTCGAATTAAGCAACGCTGCCTGGCCGCGGTTCATACCGATCCCGGTAAAGGAGGAACGATGACAGTCGCAACGGGAATCATAACCGAAGAACATAAAAAACAGTTTCAGGAAGAAGGTTATTTCATTCTGGAAAAGGTGATTTCGGATGAACACCTGCAGATCATCCGGGATGCCTGCGATCATTTGATTGATCTCATGCACCAGGAAATGGATCGGTTGGGTACCGATCATATTCACATCAGTCATCGCGGCAAGCGTTATCACATCTCGAAGAAATACGATCAGGCCCCGCGCCTGGAAGAGTATGTATTCGGCGATCTGATGGCGGAAATCTGCAAAGCCACGATCGGCGAAACCGCTTTTCTGTTTTATGATCAGTATGTGGTCAAGGCGGCGGAAAAGGGGATCAAGTTTTCCTGGCATCAGGATTCCGGGTATCTCGGTTTTCGGCATCGACCGTATGTGACCTGCTGGGCGGCCGTCGATGACATGACCGTCGAAAACGGGACCGTTGATGTCTTACCTTATTCCACAGTGGGCATTCGTTCGCTGGTCGAACACATTCAGGATCCGGAAACCGGAGACAAAACCGGTTATTTCGGCAAGGAACCGGGGGTGACAGCCGTCGTCCCTGCGGGCAGTCTGGCCGTTTTCAGCTCGCTGACGTTCCATCGCAGCGGTGCAAACACGACAGACAAAATGCGGCGGGCGTATGTAACGCAATATTCGCCTGCGCCTTTAATCGACCCCGAGACACAACAGCCTAAACATCTGGTGGTTCCGTTCCTGAATGACGGGGCCAGAGTCGTTTCTTAAGCAGATCCCAATTCTACAGGCACAGAAAGCAGCAAACGCATGTTCGATCAGCTCAATCGTCGTGACTTTAATAAACAGCTCTTAGGTAGCGCTTGCTCAGCAGGGCTACTCGGAACTGTAATGGCAGCCGGTACGGAAAGTACTCCGAAACCGTTTCAGTTGAATTACATTGTCGCCTCCTGCATGTACGGCAAGCTGCCGCTGGAGACCATTCTGCAGGAAGTTCCCAAAACCGGAGCGGAGTATCTTGAGATCTGGGCAGAGCGGCACGGCAATCAGCGCGAGCAGATTGCAGAACTGGGCGTCGAAAAAACAAAGCAGTTGTTTGACAAGTATAACGTCAAACTCGGCAGCTTCACCTGTTTCAAATACGGCCTGTTCAACATGCAGGGGGAGATGGATCTGGTCCAGCAACTGGGGGGGGATATGGTCATCTGCAACAGTGGCGGCCCCAAAGGATTAAAAGGAGCCGAGCTGAAAGCGGCTATCAATAAATTCGCTGAAAAACTGAAACCCCATGTGGATGCAGCCGCTGAAAAAGGTGTGATCATCGGTCTGGAAAATCATAGCGGCGGATTGATTAACGATCCGGATACACAGCTCTGGTTAATGGAAGCCTTACCGGCGAAAAATTTCGGGATCGCGCTGGCGCCTTATCATCTGGAACAGGACCCGGCACAGATTGCCAGATTGATTACCGATCTGGATGAACGGCTCGTCCATTTTCAGGCCTGGCAGCACGGCATGGGCAGTATCAAGAAACTGCCTAAGGAACAGGAACTGATGCAACTGCCCGGTCGTGGCGATTTGAATTTTGTTCCGATTTTAGCGGCGTTGAAGAAAATCAATTATCAGGGTCGGACGGAAATCTTCATGCATCCGGTGCCCCGCGGCATTCCAATTCTGCCAACTGCAGAACAGGTGACCGCCGAGATCAACCGGTCGCGTGCGTATCTGGAGGGCTGTCTGAAACAGGTTTGATCGCAGACGGACTTCGGCCCTTGCTCAAGCAGTTGAGGTAAAACAGATTTATGAATGCACGTCGAATCATTCTGACTTTGGTTGTGGTGTTTTACTGTTTTGTGAGCGGCGATTGGGGGCAGACACTTCAAGCGAAAGAAAATCGGCAACCGAATATCATTCTGGTGATGACTGACGATCAGGGCTACTGGGACACGGGTATTTCGGGTAATCCGCTGATTGAAACGCCGACAATTGATCGGATGGCGGCGGAAGGAGTAACCTTCACGCGGTTTTATGCGAATATGGTTTGTGCACCGACGCGGGCCGGGTTGATGACGGGGCGGCATTATCTGCGGACGGGCCTGTATAACACGCGATTCGGCGGCGATACGCTCGGGCAGCATGAGACAACGATTGCGCAGGTTTTGCAGTCCGCCGGTTATCAGACGGGCCTGTTCGGCAAATGGCATCTGGGACGTTATGCGCAATATCAGCCGCAATGGCGGGGCTTCGATCGGTTCTTTGGTCATTATCACGGACACATTGAGCGGTATACGAATCCGGATCAGGTAGTCGTTAACGGCACGCCTGTCGAAACACGCGGCTATGTGACCGATCTGTTTACCAGCGCCGCCATTGATTTCATCACCGAATTCAAAGACCAGCCCTTCTTCTGTTATCTTGCTTATAACGCGCCGCATTCACCGTTTCTTATGGATACGTCGCACTTCGGTCAGCCTGAGGGAGATAAACTGATTGAAAAATATCTCGCGAAAGGGTTACCGTTACGGGAAGCGCGGATTTATGCGATGGTTGAACGGATTGATTTGAATCTGAACCGTTTACTGCAGTCTGTCAACAAACTGGGGCTGGAACAAGAAACGGTTGTGATCTTCACCAGCGACAACGGGGGCGTAAGTCGGGCTTTTAAAGCGGGACTCAAAGGGAGTAAAGCAAGTGCTTATGAAGGGGGAACCCGCGTGCCGTTTGTGGTGCGCTGGCCGGGGCACTTTCCGGCAGGAAAAACGACCGATGCAATGGTCGCGCAGACGGATCTGTTTCCGACATTCTGCGAGCTGGCGGGGGTAAAGGTTCCCGCGGAGCTCAAGCTGGACGGCACGTCGATTCTGTCGCTGATGGAACAGGGGGCGGGTAAATCGCCGCACGAGTATCTGTATCATACATGGGACCGTTATACGCCGAACCCTTATCATCGCTGGTCGATTCACGGCAAACGGTTCAAACTGGTGGGCCACGATCCGAACGGAAAGAAAAAGCAACAGGAACCAGCGGGGCAGTTGTATGATCTGCAGGCGGACCCGGGTGAGACGAACGACGTCTCGCGGAAATATCCGGAAGAGGCATCGCGTCTGCGGAATGAATTTCTGCGCTGGTTTAACGAGGTGACGGCGGGGCAGGTTTATCAGCCAACAGCGATCCCGGTGGGCGATGCGCGGGAACCAGAGGTCGAACTGCAGCCGAGCTGGGCGATTCTCAAAGGGGAAGGACTGGAATATTCATTTGATGGATACGACTGGGACACAATCGACGGCTGGCAGTCGAACAGAGGGGCTGCGACCTGGCAGATTGATGTGTTGAACGCGGGCCGCTATGCGGTCGAATTGAGTTATGGTTTTCGATCGGAGTCGTCGGAACCGGGGCAGTTACAGATTTCGGTCGGTGAAAAAAAGATTCTCTGCGAACTACCCATGAGCACGACTCAAAATGTGTTTTTCAAAACAGCCGCCGGGATCCTGGAGTTGAACAAAGGAGAGCAGACGCTGACCGCACAGGCAACAAATGCTGCCGGGATTCCAGGGCTGCGTTTGAATTCCATCCGGCTCAAAGCGCTGAACAATGATTGATCAGCGCTTTGGCATCGATACTTTTCACAGTCGCATCAGAGTGACTTACGAATGCGCTGAAAGCCTTCCTGGATTTCTTTGCCGACGTTGAACAGGGAATCGACCACGCCGCCCGCTGAATCTTTGACGGCGTCTTTCACCGGTTTGTAGTCGTCTTTCAGTTTGTTTAATTTGTCGGTGACTTTGTTCCATTCGTCTTTGGCTTCCTGTTTGCCAAGATGGATTTTCAAGGCAAGTTCATCGCGTTGTTGCTCCAGGGCGCCGATCAGTTCATCCATTCGATTGCGATCAGTCATGATGTGTTCCTTTATGCTCAGAAGTATTGATATTCGCATTGATCAGCACACAACCGTACGGTGCTGAGACCGGCAGTGGTTTATTTTATGCATTATACCAGATCAGTGGTAATGTCGACAGTAGTGAAAATAATGAATTCAGTTTGTGCTGCAGTAGTAGAAGTCCTGATGGATGTGTGGCAGCACTGACTGAAAGCTGCTGCATAAAACAACCTGATGCGGTTTGTGTCGTATTCGTGAACGTCCGGGAAACGGCAACGAAAGCCGTTTTTACCCGTGCGAATGTCTCACAAAGGGGGCGCAAAAGCCGTTAAGCAGGCGCTCAAGTTGCCAAAATAAGTGAAGATTCGGAACGATTTCAGTTAAATCGGGACAAACACGCGGACGAGGCAATTGATTCGGGGTGAATTGCCGTGCGAGATTGCGCAATAAAAACGGGAAGTTGCGCTTACGGGAAAAACGAAACATTCTCAAACTGGGATCACGAAGTTCAGGTGCATTAATCGATCAGCACCAGCAGATCCTGTAGCTCATTCTGATCATCTTCCGCTCGGGGCAGAGGCGTGGCGGCCTGTTCGCCGATCTCCTGGATCGTGCTGCAGATTGCCGTAGTGGCTTCGCCTGCATGCAGGCCAGCAGTCAGTTTCTGACAGAGCTGGTCGAAAAAGGGTTGCCCGAGTTTGTCGATGACGGCCTGATCGGCGAGGGCGACCGCCGTGTGTTCGAACAGAGAAATGTAGATCAGGATGCCGGTTCCCCCTGCGGTATGGTGAACCCGTTTGTCGAAGAAGATTTCGCGTGCCCGGGCAGCGACTTCATCCTGCATCTGTTGTCGCGGGGTAAAGAGCCGACGGAGCCAGCCAATCCGACTGCCAGCGACAGCGCCGAGGATGAAGGCGATGACCATCATCAGTCCTGCCAGGATTAATTCGACGGCAATTGGTGTGCCCCCCCATTCACCGGCTTGACCGTCAGATCTGGGAAAGAAGTACCAGAGAGCGAGGGCGGTGATGACGGTCAGCCAGAGTCCGACGATATCTTCCGGTCGGTCATAGCGGCCCGAGGAGGTTGCTAAAACGGGGATGATTTCACAGGACGTCTTTTTTTCCGCATCGACGACCGCCTGCTCGATCTGTTTTTGTTGCTCTTCCGTGAGATAGTTAAACGCGCTCTGCATGGGTAATTACTTTCCGGCTGATTGAATGGGAGCTGAAGTAGCGGGAGTCGCGTCTGTTTACCAGGAACCGGAGGCCCCGCCGCCTCCGGAGAAGCCACCCCCGAATGAGCCGCCTCCAAAGCCACCGCCGCCGCCCCGATTATTTAACATCTGATACAGGAGCGTGCCTATAATGGCGAAGATCACGCCCCACATTAACCAGGCCCAACCGCTGGAGCCGCGACGGATCAGCGAGACGACGGTGAAAATCACCAGTCCGACTGCGACCGCGATAATCACATAAGTCCAGGGCGAAACCGGTTTGGTGGGCAGTTCCAGTTTGCGGGCCATTTTGTCTAATGCTTCGACTCCCGCGAGGATGCCTGCCTGGTACTTTCCCTGCTTGAAGTTGGCGATGATGTAATCGTCCATGATCTGCTGGCAGAGTTTATCTTCCCGATGGCCCCAGCCGGCCCCGAGTTCGATACGGGCCTTACGGTCGTTTTTGGAGACGAGCAACATGATGCCGGTATTCCAGTCTTCGTCGCCGATTTTCGCCTGACCGATCTGCCATTGATCGAAGAGCAGGGTGGCGAAGGTTTCGATCCGCATGTCCGCGCCGCCATATTCGGCCATCGAGTCAATGGTAACGACAATGATCGGCGTGGCCTTGTCGGTGAGCAGTTTGTCGCAGAGTTCTTTGATCTGTTTGGTGGTTTGCTCATCCAGCATTCCCGCGAGATCGCGAACGAATTCACGATCTCCGGGCCGCTCGATCGTCAATTCCAGCGCGCGGACAGAATTGAGTCCATGAGTGCCGAACAGGAGCAGGATGAACAGACAGACAACGACTCGTTTGCAATTAGGAGAATATTTCACATCGTCTCGCTTGAATGAGAGAACTGGCAAAGTAATGGGATCTGTCTGCCAGTCTATGAATCTGAGCGGATAATTTCAATTCCACTTAATGCGGCTGGCATTTGCTTCGCACTTTCGTTTAGCGGAACCAGTTCCAGCTCGAGGTTGTCTTTGACGGGGACTCCCTCGAATTTTTGAATCAGCATTTCTTTTGCTGCATGAGGATTAAATGCCTTTTGTACGACTTTTTCCTGCAGCTTGATGTCAAACAGAGGCGGTTCCTGCTGTTTGTTGAATGAGACCGGTTCGATTTCTGAGAATGAAAGCGCTACAGTGTAGGTCGCCGGTGCATCGTCTTTTCCTAAAAGAGGAATCGTACATTCTTTCAAACCACGTGCCCAGGATGTAAAGACCCAGGGAGATTCTACACCTTTAACGGGGTGCGTGATTTCATTCACACTGTCATATCCGCCCCCTTCGGTGAATTGCGGGTTGATATCAAATTTGAAATCGAGTCCGGTTTCACGACTCGGGCGCGGGCGAGGATAAGCCATCCAGACAGTGCCACGTGCGTCACGACGATCTCCAGGGGCTCCCATATTCAGGGCCATATGTTGCACGGGCGTCTTGGGGCCAACCGAACTGAAGATGGTCCAGTGTGTGCGTTCTTCGCGTGGTTCCAGCACGATGGTAGAGGAAATCGAGAACAGACAGACACAGCCGGCGCTGGATTCCGGAATCATCACGAGCCCGTTGGCGGGAATGGCGTTGATCCAGCAACCGGTACGATGGCCGGCGAAGTGTCGGGTGCCGACGTCTTTTTCCAGATCATAAAAGCCGGTATAGCCGGAACGGAACATCAGCAGATTTTCAGAAGCGGCGAGCATGCCACAATGATGACCTTCCCGCATGATGCTCCAGGGAACCTGTTGTCCGGTGAGGGGATGCTTGCGTGTGTGCTGAATGCCGGTGTAAAGATCATATGACCAGGGTTCGGCGATGATTTTGTCACCGACTATAATCGGACGATGACGATAGTTGGCATCTTTTTTCCAGAGCCTGGAACCATCGCCGGCATTTAACGCTACCAGACGACGGCGGGAGAATTCTCCTGCGATAAACTGTTTCCAGTAATGACCGTTCGCGTTTGCCCCGCAAAGCAGTAACACGTTATTCTGATAAAGCAGAGTTAATTTACCGCCGCCAATTCCAATTTCACTGCAGTCGGTGACATCCACGGGGGTCGACCAGCGTTTTTGGCCGGTTTTAATATCTAAGGCGACAGCCAGCCGGAGGTCCTGTGTTTTCAGTCGATCTTCCGCGAGTTCCCGTTCTTTACCCGTCAGCTTTTCGAGCTGTGATTTATCCTGACGCAGGATTTCCGCACGTTGCTCGCTGGTGATGGAACTGTCGATAAAGTAAGCGGCTTCGGGGCCGACAGCGATGGTATGATGGGCGATATTTTTTCCCTGGTAGCTCCAGACGGGTTTGCCGGTTTTGACATCGATGGCAAACAGTGCGTCTGTGGAATCTTCGGTTTTGCGGCCACGACGTATCTGGCGGGCTTCGAGTTCTTTGCGTGTGGTGGCGGTTCCGAAGATCAGGCCGTCCTGATACGACAGATAACCCCATTCGTGATTGCCATCATTGAGTTTTTCCGGTAACGCGATCTTGGCAATGGTTTTGCCTGTCGCCGCATCCAACTGGTAACAGCTTTCTTTCATCATGAAAAACAGACTGTCATCGCTGGCTACCAGATTACCCGGGTTTTGATTCTGAAACACCCCGGTGCGGATGGCCTGCGGGTTTTCGCGTTCCCAGAGGAATAAACCGTTGTAGGCGTCGAAAGCCATGATGGTACTCTCGCCTTGAATAAACAGGCGGCCGTTAATCGCGAGGGGGCCGACGGCTCCTTCATGACGGTTGACCATTTTCTTTTCGCCGGGATCACCAAACCAGAGCACGCCCAGGCCGCCCCGGACCAGTTGATCTTTACTGCTGGCGGTATTTCCCGGATCACCGTATTGATGAGACCAGCTTCCGGCTCCCGGTAACGCGCCGCGCGTGAGTAGAGCAAAACTGCCGATGACCTTCGTTTTGGAAGTCTCTGCCAGTTCTGTCTGCTTCAACCAGTCTGTCAATTTCTGAGGTGAAACTGTTTCTGTTTTGGAATTCTCCGGTACACCCAGACAGATCGTTCCACCCAGCGGTTTTAAATGTGTGGCGATGTCTTTCGGGATTCCCGGAATCTGACCGGTTTTGAGCAGGGTGTCGGAAACTATCAGGTTTGCGAAATAGCGGGAGTAGGGGAGCGGAGAGAGTTCCGTTTGATGAACGGTGATGCGATGTCCGTAATATCCTGCCTGACTCAGTTTCTCGCGGGAAGAGGCGACTTTGGCTGCATCAGGTTCGATGCAGTAAATTTTCAGATTACTGTTGCGGGCCAGCTCATAAGCGAGTCTGCCTTCTTCACTCCCCAGAACCAGACAGAAACCATCTTTGATCCCGGTGTGAGTCAAAATATCTTTGGCGGCCTGCTGATACAGGGGCGTCAGTTCGTCTTCAGGAAAAGGCGTTTTTTGAGTGATTGCATCGATTTGCTGCGCGGCGGGATTTGCGTCAGTCGAAGAACGATAGGCGATGACATCACCCGCCGAAGTGCTGACGACCAGTTGACCGTCTGACACAGCCAGACCGTGTGCCTGGCCGTTGACTTTTAATGTTTCCAGGATTTTGCCCGAATTTTCATCGAGAATCACGACCTGATCCAGACCTCCCACAACAACTTTGTCACCGGCGACAATCAACGCATCGCGAGCAGGAGAGTTTTGCTCCCAGATCAGGCCTGCTTTTGCGTATTTCTTATTTCCGTCCTGCAGGGCTTTGATTTGATTGCGGACTTCCTGCGCTTGGTCGCCCGTTAGACTGCGTAGTTTGGTAAACAGGCCCTTGATGGTCATTTCATTCGCATGTGCTTTCTGCGAGCCGACCGCGTGTTCTTTGCGATTGACTTTCAGTACATTGGTGCCCGTAGCGAGGTAAGCGAAATCTCCTTGGACGGCCATCTGCTGACCGTTGATCCAGGCAAAACCGACGTCACCTTCCGCTTGTGTTAGAGCGAGGATATGGTGGGCGCCCATTGAGTAGATTTGCCCATCGGCGAGTAATGCCTGCGTTCCCCCGACGACTCCGCCGGCGGTACTTCTCCAACTGAAGGTCCTTTGATGTTCCTGCTGTCCTGTTTTTTTATTAAAGGCGGCGGGCAGCGAACGACCGGAGGGAATAAACAGAAACTCATCGTTTGCCAGGAGATAACCCTGTGGCGAGAGTTCATTCCGGCCAGCACTGGTCTGGCTCAGATTGTCGATTTTCCAGATGACTTTACCGGATTCGGCGTTTACTGCATATAAGTAGATATTTTCGTGAGGAAAAATGCCGGCTCCCAAATAGGCGATACCATCATCGACCAGAATACTCGTTCTGACGGGCCAGCGCGAAACCATTTCTCCCCGGGCAATGATCATTTCTTCGTTCTGACCGGCCCGTAATTTCCAGAGTTCTTTTCCGGAAACAGCGTTGAGGCAATACACAAAACCATCATCGGAGCCAAAGTAAACTTTGCCTTGACTGAGAGTGGGTGCCAGACGGATTGGGCCTCCGGTGATCACACGCCAGATCACTTTACCATTTTTCAGATCGACACAACGTAACTGGTGATCGACCGAAGAACCAAAATAGGCCCGGCCTTCTGCTATGGCGACGTGGAAGGCATTATCAAAATCAACCCGTGATTCGAGATCGTGTCCTTCCATCACGCGATCGCCGGGATCTGTCTGGCCCATTTGGGGAGGCGTGGGAGCCGCGTATTTCCAGGCCGATGTTAAAGGAAGCTGGAAGGAATCGGAAGTGGCTCCGGAACGTGCCTGATCAACTAAATACGTAGGCCAGTCTTTTGCGAATGCCTGATGGCATGTCAGACAGACAATCAAACTCAGACAGAAACACAGGACGGCGATGCGCGGCGGGCGAAGTTTCACTGATTGATCCTTTAAGATTGGCACCGTAATAAAAAACGGGCTGGCAGCAGGTCTGCTTAAACGTTAACGCATAGGGGGTCTTTTATGCCTTTGAGTATACTCAGTTCTGGCAGGGAATCGCAAGTAGTTGCAGAAAACGCATGCTTTGAATTGCAATGTTTCTGCGAGAGCTCTATTTTGGTGATCAATGTTAGAGCCGTAAGAAGGTTTTGTGTATGTTTGAATTCACTGCGGTTTCGGTGACGATTAATGCACGGAAACTCGGCAAAGTGGCTTTGAATTTGGTTCTATTCCCCGGATTGCCTGTTTTTACACATTCAGTATCTATCGAATCAGTAAGAGTTAACAAGGGATTTCAATATGAACATGAAAGTGATTCTTTCCCTGGCGGGATTATGTCTGTTAACGGGTTGCCCTGACTCAAGTACCCCGAAGGCACCTGCTCCCCAGGAAAAATCAACTTCAACCAGAACGGACGATCCAGGTAAAGAGGTGCAGCAGAAGCCTCAAGTGGAACCGGATTCTGCCGCCTCTGTTCAGGCATTCAAAGATCTGGATGCGAAGCTGGTCATGTCAGACGATGGTCGAGTGCTGATTCTGGATTTGAAAGGATCAAACGCCAAAGATGAAGACCTGACACATCTGTCCGGTCTGCCTTCTCTGGAACGACTGACCATCTGGGGGCCGAATTTCACGGATACTGCCACTGAAATGATCGGCAAGCAGAAAAAATTGTGGTATTTGAATCTGGAAAGCACTGCGATCGGCGATGAAGGTGTCAAAAATCTGGCTGATTTGAAAGATCTGCAAGTGCTTTCTCTGCGGGCAACGAACATCACCAATGATGCGCTGAAAGTGGTTGCCGAATTTCCCAAGTTGAAAGATCTCGATTTGCGATTCAATAAGGGAGTCAATGACGAAGGGATGTCGTTCATTAAAGGGATGGAAAATTTAAAAGTGCTTAAACTGCAGGCGACTCAGGTGACTGATGACGGAATGAAGGATGTCGCCCAGCTGCCAAATCTGCAGCGATTGAATACCTGGGGGCGTAATATTTCCAATAAAACTCTGGAACTTCTCAAAGACAAAAATCTGGTATCTCTGGAACTGGATGATACTGAAATCTCGGACGAGGGAATGAAACATCTCAAGGGAATGACCAACATGGAAGCGCTGCATTTGCGCCGGGATTTTGTGGGTGATGCCGGTGTTGAGAATATCGCGGGAATGAATAAACTTCAGACTCTGCATTTACGCGATACTGTCGTGACCGACGAAGGTATGAAAGCCTTGTCTGGTTTGACGGAACTGACTTATCTCGATCTGGATGAATCAATGATTGGAGATAAGGGACTGGAGCAGATTAAAAACCTGAAAAAGCTGAACCGGCTGGGATTATGGGGAACCCAGACAACGGATACCGGCTTGAAATTTATTTCCGGTTTGACCGATCTCAACCGTCTCAATCTGGAAGGCACACAGATTACTGACGCCGGCATAGATAGTCTGCTCCCCTTGAAAAAACTGGAATATCTCAATTTGAGTAAAACGGAAATTGGTGATGAAGGATTGCAGAAACTGACCGCTTTGAAAAATTTAAAGGAACTACAGCTCAGTTTTACTCAGGTGACAGATGCAGGAGTGGAGAAATTCAAAGCTGCATTACCGGGTTGTAAAGTGAAACGTTAAATGCAGGTCTTCACGTTATGAATGAGAAAGCGAATTATCGCACGCACAGGGCGGCACGCCAGTTAATTGAAAGCTGGCAACGTTCCGGGGTCACACATCTCAAGCGTGTGGTTCCTGTTCCACCGCAGACAGCACAACCATCGGCAGCCCATCAGCCTGTAGTGCAACAGCCGATACCGCAAAAACCGGTCACCGTGCTCGAAACTGAAACGGTTGTTCCCACTGCGGACTCGTCAGAGCCTCAGGTAATGGAAATGAATCACGCT
>CAXBFD010000069.1:0-35320 GCA_963974925.1 uncultured bacterium
CGTGTCGAATCAGAGGGCTCTATTTCATCTCTGCCAACACATTTTACTGATTTTTGGCGCGTGATGTGCTAAATATTCTCGTATACTGATACGACCTTCTGGCATGAGGTGGACTTGCCTCAATCAGGACTCTTCCCAATAATAATCGATAGAATGTATCTCAGATTGGGATCAGCAGAGAGGTGAACGGCAAACGCAGTTGAATGTGCCGGCAGTGAGATTTGGGGTTCGTATTAGGAAAGGCAGGGAGATAATACTCTCTGCTTATTTTAAAGTGGTTCTATACAATATAACTTTGGGAAATCTATCAGGAAAACAAAAGCTGCTCAAGGATCTCTTTGGAGGATATGTTCTTGAGTGGGTATTGGCGGTCTTCATAGTCAGTTTTTTGATTTGGTTGATCGTATGGATCGTAGGGCGTTTTCGGGAAAATGAGGATCGACATGTCGATGCGAGTGAATTGCTTCTACAATTCTCAGAAATGCGGCGAGAAGGTGACCTCACCGACGACGAATTCCGATCCATCAAGAAACGACTTATTGATTCACCCCAACAGGGTTTGAAAAAAGAAGAAATTGAAAAAGAAGAAACTACTGATCAAATTGACTAATCCGATTGGAAAATTTCAACCGGTTACCAGTGAGTGACTCTTTAATCAATTGTTCGTTGAAAACAATACAGCCCGATATGATTGCCTCTTTAAAAATTAAATTAGATTCCATTTTTGAATCCATATCATAAATTTTTACCTATCGAGTGATTTGCACGGAGGCAGAATCAAAACTCACTGGACGTTGAACGCCATAATTTAGTTGACACCGTTGAAGGGAAGCTATGCCCACCGGACGAGATATCACCTCTGGAAAACGTAATTCTTCTGGGAAGAAAAATGCAAACTGTTCTTTTTGTAGAAAAAGTTATCGCGAAGTAGGGCCTCTCGTAGAGGGTCCCGACAATGCGTATATCTGCGGAGAATGTATTGAAGTCTGTCAGTCAATACTGGAACAGGAGCATCGTCGCAGAGGAACCACAAAGAAGCTGTTCAAAAATGTTCCGACGCCTCGTGAGATTGTCACTCACCTGAACGATTACGTGATTGGTCAGGAGCGCGCCAAAAAGGTCATGGCGGTTGCTGTTCACAATCATTACAAAAGACTCATGCACGTCGAAGAAGAAAATTCGGATATCGAACTTGATAAATCGAACATCCTGCTGATCGGTCCCACCGGATCAGGAAAAACATTACTTGCCAAAAGCCTGGCGCGCTACCTGCAGGTTCCGTTTGCCATTGGAGATGCAACGACTCTGACAGAAGCCGGTTATGTCGGCGAAGATGTCGAAAACCTCTTATTAAAATTGCTGCATGCCGCCGACTTTGACGTCGAAGCCGCACAAAGAGGGATTCTGTTTATCGACGAGATCGATAAGATTGGGAAAACGAGCCAGAACGTTTCGATTACTCGTGACGTTTCCGGCGAAGGTGTCCAGCAGGCATTACTCAAGATGCTTGAAGGGACCGTTGCCAATGTTCCGCCTCAGGGGGGACGAAAGCACCCGGAACAGCAGTATATTCAATTGGACACAACCAATATCCTGTTTATCTGCGGCGGTACGTTCGTTGGTCTCGAAGACATTGTCGGTAAGCGACTCGGCCGGAAAACGATCGGTTTTGGACAGTCTGGTAAAAAGAAAGAGCAGGAAAGGTCGAAAAACGACTTACTTGCCCAGGCATCGGTTGATGATGTATTAGAATTCGGCTTGATCCCGGAATTGCTGGGACGCCTACCGGTTTTATCCTCGTTGTCTCAACTGGAAGAAAACGATCTGGTTCGGGTCTTAACAGAGCCGAAGAACTCGCTCGTCAGACAGTTTCAAAAATTCTTTGAAATGGAAAAAGCAAAACTCGAATTCACAGATGAGTCTCTGCATGAAATTGCACGGATTGCCCAGAAGAAAAATACCGGGGCTCGAGGATTGCGAAGTGTGATTGAGCAGGCAATGTTTGACATCATGTATGAGCTTCCCGAACAGGGAGAGGGTAAAAAATACGTGATTACTCCTGAAGTCGTCCGGGGAACTGAACAATTATTCCCCACAGATGATTCCGCAGCCGCATAGACTTACTTCGATTCAACTTCTATAATCAAGCAAGAGATCATCAATTCCCCGCCGAAGTATTTCTTCGGCGGGTTTTCTTACGTGTGGCTGAGTCATGAAAATTTATCTGAGTGTTCAATCTCCCTCCAAAACCGCAAAATCGGTGACGCTCACCAAAAAGACGTTAGTCGGTCGCGCCTCCGATTGCGATCTGAAGCTGAAGTCCGATCTGGTCAGCCGCTATCACTGTAAAATTTTCCTGACTGATTCCGTCGCTTTGGTCCATGATTTAGGAAGTTCTAACGGCACCTTTATCGACGGAAAAAAACTGACCCCCAAACGTGACACAAAACTGGCTCCCGGATGCCTGCTGTCAATTGCGGATGTCAGTTTTCGGGTTGACTATGATCCCCAGGTATTTGTCGATGTGGGATCAACGATCAATTTAAAGAGCATCGAAGGACTGCTGTCCGCGAATACACTGAATTCGGTTCCAGGCGATGTTGTTCCCGTCAATGTTCCTGCAGAAATCAATTTGCCTGAGAAACAGGCAAAATCCAAGCAGAATAAATCGAATGAAACCGTTACGATCGAAGAATATATTCCCGATCCGAAAACCAGGAAAAATAAAAAGACGGTTCAATTTCCAGAAATCGAATTAACTGATAACATGGAAGAAAACTGACCTTAGCTTGGCTTTTCTCTACAGGATTCAATTATGTCAGACAATGACGTTCAGCAGCTTTTGAAGTTAAGCAAACAATTACTTGATGCCATCGACCATAAAGACTGGCATACTTATACTGCTCTCTGTGATGAAGAATTGACGGCTTTTGAGCCGGAAGCGCGAGGGCATCTGATCTCAGGAATGGACTTCCATCGTTTCTATTTTGAGATGAATCCTACCGGAAGACCCAGGCAATCCACCATCAGCTCTCCCATGGTTTCAATTATGGGCGACGTTGGCCTGGTTACTTATGTTCGCATCGTCCAGGCCATTGATGAACATGGCCACGACTCCAGTGCCGCCGCTGAAGAAACCCGTGTCTGGCAAAAACAAAGCGGTGAGTGGCAACACGTCCATTTTCATCGCTCACTCGTCTAAAGAATTGACTCGCACTCATGACTGAAGCTGCCCCCGCACCCCAAATCGTCATTCTCTGCTCAGACATGCTGTTTCTGAGCAAAATCACCGGGGTTGCCAAACTTCTGGGTTTTTCATTCTGCACGGCACTCGGCAGCAAAAAAGCGGCAGAGTATCTGACGGAACAAGGCAGTCAGGTTATTCTGATTGACCTTACCACCCCAAATCTGAACTGGGAACTGCTGGCTTCAATACATGACCGTGATCCCCACCTGGTCAGCATTGCCTTCGGGCCGCATGTGGATACGGAACTTCTTGAACAGGCAAAAGCTGCGGGCTGCACTCAGGTACTGCCCCGCAGCAGATTTTCTGCACAGCTTCCTCAACTGCTGCAGGAAGCCTGTGATTCAACGCAGAATCAGCAATGAGATTAACCTAATCCAGCTGGAACTTCTTCAACAGGCCCTGATATGCCTGTTTGCCATGTTTAAGATCCACAACCGCACTAATCCGGGTTTCGCTGGTATTAATCATCTGAATATTGATTTGGGATTCCGCCAGTGCATTAAACATTGACTGACCAACCCCCGTATGACTGCGAAGCCCGATCCCAACCACTGATAGTTTCGCAATTTCCGCTTCATGGCTTAACTCTGCCGTTCCCCATTCGGAAAGCAGGGGCTTGACCAGTTCGAGACTTTTTTCCAGTGACGTTCTCGGCACCGTAAAGGAAAGGTGAGCCTGTTCTTCCTCGCCCATATTCTGCACGATCATGTCAACAGAGACGCCTCCGTCAGCGACCACCGAAAACAGGCGTGAACAGATTCCCGGGTTATCCGGCAGATTCCTGACGGTCACGCGTGATTGAGTTTCGTCGAGTAACACCTCGCTCACAACGATGTCTTCCATGTTCGACAGCTGATCCACAATTTCCTGCTCCAACTGCAACAGCTTCCGCAACTGCTGCTCTGTCTGCAGTCCCTCTGAAACAATTTCATTCGTAGCAAACTGATAGCTGGAGAGGCGATCCAGTTCGAAACCATTGTGAATTGCACGAACCGCTTCTTCGCATTGATTGCGACTCACGAGCACCGTCACCTTAATTTCGCTGGTTGTGATCATGCCTACATTGATGTCTGCATCAGCCAGGATAGAGAACATTCGGCTGGCCACACCATAATGATGACGCATCCCGCTGCCGACAATCGAGACCTTGGAAAGATTGGTCCCTTGTTGGATTTTTCCCGCGCCAATGATTTCGATCGCTTCACTGGCGGCAGTCAGCGTATCCGCCAGATCCGACTGAGGGACAGTAAACGAAACGCGGGCCACGCCTCCCGTTCCCACATCCTGCACGATCATATCCAGACAGATTTTTCTTTCTGCCATACGCGTAAAAATACTACCCATGATGCCCGGCTCGTCAGGTATATCAGTCAGGCTGACGCGGACTTCATCGCGCACAAATGCGACACCTGTGACTACCGGTGCATCGGTTAAAGGCTGAGCGGCGATCAATGTTCCTTCACCATCGGAATAGGAAGGACGGACTTTTAAAGGCACTCTGTATTTTTTCGCAAATTCGATGGAACGTGAATGCATCACACCGGCGCCCAGGCTTGCCAGTTCAAGCATCTCGTCGTAGGAAATACTGTCGATCTTATGAGCTTCCGGTACAATACGCGGATCAGTGGTAAACACACCTTCCACATCGGTATAAATTTCACACATGTCGGCTTCCAGAACGGCCGCTAATGCGGTCGCTGTGGTGTCACTTCCGCCTCGCCCCAGAGTCGTGATATTCCAGTCCTTATCTCGGCCCTGAAAGCCGGCAGCAATCACAATTTTCCCCTGATTCAAAGCATCTCGCATCCGTTCTGTCGAAATCGAAATGATGCGGGCTTTCATATGTGATGAATCTGTCACCACACCGATCTGAGAACCGGTCAGACTGATTGCTTCCCCTCCTAACTTGTGAATCGCCATCGCCATTAATGCGACCGATTCCTGCTCGCCGGTGGAAAGCAGCATATCCATCTCACGCGGGGTAGGGTGATCCGTAATTTCAGCCGCTAAACCGACGAGTTCATCCGTTTTTTTTCCGCGGGCACTGATGACCATCACGACCTGATGTCCCGCCTGATGCATTTCCGTAGCCCGGCGCGCAGCAGCGAGAATTTTGCTTGTATCGGCTACACTCGTTCCACCAAACTTCTGGACAATGAGTGACACGTCTCTTCTCCGTTTCTCATAACATGGAATGAATAACCTGGTTCCCGCCGCTGGCAGCCGCATGCAAACATTGCATTTCACTTCATTTCGGACCGCTGGCATTCAACCAGAGAACCTGGAAGGTAACAAATAGACCCTGAATCGTGAATCATCAGACTTTTCGGATTCGATAAAACTTGGAAAACCCTCTTGAAATGTCTCATATTCCCAAATCCTGTCAGTTCTCATCTGGATCAGACGTCATTCGCCAGTCAACCAGAGTGAACACAACAACACATCAAACTCGACCAGAAATCAATTCTAAGACCACTTCGGCGACCTGTCGAGCCGCCTGGGGGATTGAAAGCCTGCGCATCGCCTGAGCCATTTGACTTCGGTGATTGTCATCTTTCAGTAAAGTAAGCACTGCTTCGCTGAGCGACTCAGCGGTGGAATCGGGTTCCTGAGCCTGCTCGATCAGCAGCGCTGCTCCCTGATCCTCATAAAAACGGGCATTGATAAGCTGATGATCTCCAATGGAATTCGGAAAGGGAATCAGAATTGTCGGGCAGCCAAAACACGCCAGCTCTGCCAGGGTCGTGGCACCAGCGCGAGAAATGACCAAATTCGCGCGCGGATACCACTTTGTCAGATCTGTAAAAAAGGGCTGAATCGTCACTTTGAGTTCAGGATATCGTTCCTGCAAACGTTGATATGCGCATTCAACCTCGGCGAAACCGGTAACCCCTGTTTGATGGACCAGATGCCGTTTTCCAGAGATTTTGTCCCCCCATTTTTCCAGCATTGCAACCACAGCAGTATTGACTGCAGTGGCTCCCTGACTTCCCCCCAGGACCAGAATCAAAAACTCGTCTGAAGCGGATCTTGTTTCTGTATTCAAAGAGACTTCCTGCAAGAGTTCCGTTCTGATCGGATTCCCGGTAAAGATCAGCTTCGGGTGACTGGTTTTGTCGGAAGCCGTGTTTTGAAACAACGTCACGGCAAAAGAAGTGCAGACCCGATCCGCGCGCGGAAACAGGAATCGATTCGCTCTTCCCGGAATGATATTCTGCTCCAGTAAGACTATCGGAATCTTCAGCCAGGATGCGGCAACGACCACTGGCACGCTCGCGAACCCTCCCAAACCGATCACCACTGCCGGTTTTTCTGTTCGTAAGAAACGGCGTGCCTGGAAAAAAGCGCGGCTGTTATTCCAGAGAAAACGAAACGGATCCCGTTTGAAATCACTGGTTGATAAGGACGGCAAACGAAGGTGCTGATATCCCGCGTTTTCAATGATTTGTTGCTCAACAGGTCGATTGGAACCAACAAAAGTAATTCGGCAGGCGCCCAGAGAAACCAATTGTTCCGCCACAGCGATTCCCGGAAGCAGATGCCCTCCCGTACCGCCACCAGCAAAAACGATTAATTTGTTATCCGAAAAGGACTCAGCCATTATTCTGTGGGATCACGCGTAGAGTGAGTATTTGATTTAAACAGCAATCAGAGGCACCAGCATAGAGGAAACGCTCTCAAATTCCCAGCTAACTCTTCTCATCTTCACACTCTTCGTCTTCACACTCTTCGTCTTCACACTCTTCGTCTTCACACTCTTCATCTTCACACTCTTCATCTTCGCACTCTTCATCTTCACACTCTTCATCTTCATACTCTTCATCTTCATACTCTTCATCTTCATACTCTTCGTCTTCGCACTCTTCGTCTTCGCACTCTTCGTCTTCGCACTCTTCGTCTTCATACTTTTCGACTTCGGCCACTTCATCTGCCTCAGAATTTAGAGCGATTTCACTTTCTTCCAGGATCACCGTTTCTCCTGGCAGAGATTCGTCTTCCTGCTCTTCATCCGCTTCGGAGTCAATCAGAAATTTCTCGTCTGCAGGAGTTCGTGTCAAACTGACAATAATGCCCAAAGAGAGCAGGCTGACCATCAGGTTTGTCCCCCCATAGCTGATGAGCGGATGTGAAATCCCTTTGGGGGGCACCATGGCTGTGACCACGGCAACATTGATAATTGCCTGCATCACTAATTGCAGCAACAGTGTGAATCCCACAACATAGGCGTACGATTTCTGGTGTTGCGAGCGAATAATATTAAAACCAGCCAGAAACAATCCCAGCCATAAACCCACAATTCCCAGTGTGCCAATCAGACCAAGCTCTTCGCCAGCCACTGAGAATACAAAATCGGTATTGGCTTCCGGCAGAAAGCTCAGTTTTTGCGCACCTTTCCCCAAACCGGAACCGGAAAGTCCACCAGTTCCCAGAGCCATCAGAGACTGTTTGACCTGGTAGGGAGCCGATTGCCAATTCGTCCACGTATCGAGAAAGCCGCTGATCCGTTTCATCTGATAGGGACGCAGCGCCACCAGCGTTACCAGAGCCGGAATGGCGCAGAGCAGGCCTACGATAAAATTCCGCAGCGGCCACCCTCCCAGAAATAACGCAATCATCACACCGCCGGCAAGGAACAGAGATGTTCCCAAATCAGGTTGTTTTATAACCAGCGGTACAACGATCACCAGAGGAATTAATAAGGGAATGGTTCCTTTCAGCCAATGCTTGAGAGACCGTCGTCGCTGCACCATCAGGCGCACTGTCAAAAGAGGCAGCGCAATTTTTGCCAATTCAGAAGGTTGCAGTGATACCGACCCGATTCTCAGCCAGCGCTGCGCACCGTTTACGCGCGTGCCGATACCCGGTATCAGAACAAGAATCAGCAAGACCACTGTTCCCCAGAAGAGCAGGGGAGCCCGATCATACCAGAATCGGGCAGGCAGGTAGGAAGCGATCGATGCCACAATGACGGCAAACGCCAGAAACGTTAAATGCTTCGACAAATAAACCTGTTCAAATTCGGTAGGCCAGGATGTGATACTGGCGCTATGCACCATCAGCACACCGATTCCCAGCAGCGCACACGCCATTGAGATAAACAGGCTCCGGTCATGTTCAGGTTGTGACTGCGGTAGCAGCGAGGCGGACTTCATGGGGAATCTCACATAAATCGATGAGAATGGATACCAATAAAATCGACCTGAAATCCACTGCCCCCACAACCCCAACTCAATTGCTACTACCCGATTTAGAAACATTCGGCGACCACACGAATTTGCTGACAAAACCGTGATAACAGGCCTTTCCCTAATCCCGTCAATTTTCCGGACTGGCAAAAGCCGTAGTACCAGAAAACAAAGAAATGCTTACCGGAATCCACAGGAAACTCAGGTTGCAATCTTCAGACTGGCAATCGCAATAATGGCGAGCAAGGCCGAGCAAATCCAGAAGCGGACCACGATTTTCATTTCGTGCTGGCCTTTGAATAAAAAGTGATTGTGCAAAGGACTGCAGGCAAAGATGCGGTTCCCCGTTCGTCGAAACCAGGAAACCTGCAGGATGACACTCAGCGTCTCCACCACAAACACGCCCCCGGCGATTACCAGCAATGCTTCCTGACGAATGACCAGAGCGGCTAATCCCAGCAGCGCTCCCAACGGCAGCGAGCCGGTATCTCCCATGAAGACCTGCGCCGGATAACAGTTAAACCACAGAAAACCAAGTATGGCACCGACGGCTGCGCCGAGAATGATACTCAGTTCTCCGGCCCCCGGAACATAGGGCACTTGTAAATACTCGGCCATCACCTTATGTCCCGCCAGATACGTCAACCCGGCAAAGGCGGAACCGGCAAAAACCATGCAACCACTGGCCAGTCCGTCGAGACCATCGGTTAAATTCACCGCATTGGAACTACCGACCATCACCAGAACCGCCCAGGGAATAAACAACACCCCCAGATAAAAAGTCAGCCGTGTGACGGGCATGATCAAATCCAGACCAGAATTCACACTGGAATGACTGAAATAAAGTGCGGTCCCCACCAGCGCGGAAAAGAGAACTTGAACAACCAGTTTCTGCTTCGGCTTTAATCCGTTCCGTGTCGTACTGAGTTTGATCCAGTCATCATACGCGCCCAATAAAGCAAAACCTGCTGCCGTCAGAATTCCCAGTTGAACATAGCGATTTGAGAGATCTGCCCAGAGCAAACCTGAGATCAGAATGGAACCGACAATGAAAATCCCCCCCATCGTGGGAGTCGCATTTTTCGAGGCATGAATTTCATTGAGTTTTTCCGAAGCACTGTCGACCCGCTCCCGAAAGCGTTTTTCCAGCCAGCGAATTGCCAGCGGGCCTAACAGGATGGCAATCAAAAAAGAAGAGAGGCTGGCTAAGGCAATCCGTGCCGTCAGAAACACGCGTGAGTCACCGGTCGAATGCACTTCGAGTTGTTGCAATAGCGGAGAAAATGTCTTCAACAACCAGATTACCATGAAGTTATCGTCTCGTCGCTTACCGGTTCAGCTAAACCAACTTAAGGTTTCACAAAAAATCGCATGAGCCTGCTGAAAGCAATCCAGGCTCATCAAGCATGATTTTCTCATACTCGAAAATGGAGGTACCGGACGTCGAGACCCCAATCCCGACGTCCGGAAATAATTTCACCATGCAACAGTATTGGAGTGATCGACCCAATGAATCACAAATTCCGGTACTGACTTGTCCATCGAAACGGACGCGCTTAGGATTCCCGCAAACCCGCAGCACATGGTGAAATTACAACTTTAGACACATGATTTCATTTCCCTCGCAGTAGCCTGCTGTGAATCCGTTTGACCTGCCTGTTGTTTTAGGCCTGTAATCAATCGCTCCATTCGCATACCACGAGAGCCTTTGACTAAGACAACATCTCCCGGTTCTAAACGAGAGATCACATCACTTTGTAATTCTTCAACATCAGTCGCCTGCACAATCCTGTCTTGAGAAAGTTTTCCGGAAAGCGCCCCCTGCACAACAGCGGCTGCCTGTTTTCCGCAGACGAAAAGATAATCAATGCCTGACGCAGCAATCAGCGCCCCGATTTCCTGATGATATCGCTTTGATTCGGCCCCGAGTTCCAGCATGTCTCCCATCACCATGATCCGCTTCCCGCCGCCCGTCCAGCCATTCAGTACCTGGCAGGCCGCTGCCATTGATGCGGGGCTGGAATTATAGGAATCATCGATGATCGTCCAGGAACCAGTCTGTTCAATATGACAGCGTCCGGGAATCGTAGCGAACAGCCGGAAACTTTCGATCAGATCCTGGTTGGAAAGCCCGAACTCTTTCGCCACAGCAATCGCGAACAGTGCAGGGTAAACAAAATGTTTTCCGAAAACGGGAATCAGAAATTCGCTCCCATCAGCTTGGAATGAAAGTCCGTTTCCTGTCAGATGGACTGCAACCGCCTGTAGATCATTCTGCTCACCGAGTCCAACCTTCCATTTCCGGGCAGAAGTTTTTTCAGCGAGAGACGAAGCAAACACATCGTCTCCATTCAAGATCGCGAACCCGCTTTCAGGCAATGCTTCGAAAAGCTCGCCTTTCGCAGCCGCGGTTTGCTCCAGAGTTCCAAAATGTTCCAGATGCGATGGCCCGATACCAGTAATCACGCCGATTTCGGGCTGCGACAATCGAGCGAGCTCTCGAATTTCTCCCGGCAGAGAAGCGCCCAATTCCAAAACCGCATACTGATGCCCCGATTCTATCTGTGCAATACTCAATGGCACGCCGAATTCATTATTATAATTGGCAGGGCTCTGAACGCCTTTCAAAAAAGGAGCTAAAACCGTATGAATCATCGCCCGCGCTGTTGTTTTCCCTACGCTTCCCGTCACACCAATCACAGTAGCCTGCTGCTGACGGCGATACCAGTGGGCAAACTTCTGAAACGCAAGATTCACATTCTCAACGCAGATCAACGGCTGTGACAGCCCGGCTGCTTCAAACCCGCGGTTGACCACGCAGGCCTGTGCCCCCTGCGCGAACGCGTCTGCGACAAACTGATGGCCATCCAGACGCTTACCTTGTACGGCAAAGAACAGATCTCCCGGCCTGATTGTGCGGGAGTCGATCGAAATCCCCTCAACGTCAGACGCCATCAGACCGGGAACGGCAGGTTCTCCCTGAATGATCTGACTAATCTTGTTGAGTGAAACACGATCCATGTCTGGAATTCTTTATGAAAAAAAGGGGGATCTGTTCGCAGTTCAGACTGCGGTTTTATGCGGGTATTCTCTTTGAACGATCTGAGTGAGAACGCGTGAAATAATTTTCAACAACCAGGCGGTCACTGAATGGTATCTTGCAGTCACCTATGATCTGCTCGCACTCGTGCCCCTTACCGGCAATGAGCACGAGATCTCCGGTATGGGCTGATTCCAACGCCCGGTAAATTGCCTCTTTTCGGTCCACAATCAGTTCCGGCGTGACTCCCTGCGTTTCGCACCCCTCTGCGATTGCTTTGATGATTTGCAGGGGATCTTCACTACGGGGATTATCACTGGTAATAATCACCTGATCTGCTTCGCTGCCTGCCAGCCCCAGTAAATGGCGTTTTGATCGATCGCGGTCTCCACCGGCGCCAAACACACACAGGACCCGCTGCGAACAGACTCGTTTTGCAGAACGGATTACGTGCCTTAACGCGTCGTCCGTATGGGCATAATCAATCAATACTGTAAAAGGCTGGCCGCAATTGACTTGCTCCATCCTCCCGGGAACAGAATCCAGACTGTCGATGCCCTCTGCGATTTCTGCCAGAGTCAAACCAGATGCCAGACAGGCTGCCGCGGCCGCCAGACAATTGGATACATTGTGAATTCCAATCAACGACGTTCTGACAGGCACCCGCGATCCGCCGAATAAAAGTTCAAATTCCGCTCCGTGCGACGTTTCCCGTATCTGCCTGACGGTGAGATCTGCTTCGTTTTCTATTCCGTAGGTCAATAAAGTCTGTGCCGGATTCAACTCTGATGCAAATGACCGGCAGACAGGGTCATCCCAATTCAAGACGACCGTTCCCGTTGCTTTGACATGATGTATGATTTTTGATTTGCAGGCAGCATAGTTTTCAAGATTGAGATGATAGTCAAAATGATCCTGCGTGACATTCGTCACGATTCCCACAGAAAGCTCAGTTCCCGCCAGCCGGCTCTGGTCCAGGGCATGACTGGATACTTCCATCACGGCGTGAGTTGCCTTGTGTTTCACCATCTCCGAAAGCAGCTGCGAAAGCTCATGGGCATCGGGAGTCGTCAAAGGAGCAGAACGCGAGGAAACGCTGTTGTGATACTCGACAGTCCCCAGTAAACCGGTTTTCCGTGCCGCATTCTGCAGGATCGCTCTGATCAGCCAGCTCACGGTCGTTTTTCCATTGGTTCCCGTGACCCCCACAGTCTGCAGATGCTGTGAAGGACGGCCTGCAAATTCAGAACAGAGAATGGCATAGGCTTTCCGCACATCCGCAACGATACACTGCGGGACTTCCAGCCCCGTTAGAGGCCGGCCCGTCAATACCGCCTTGACGCCATTTCTCAGCGCTTCGGGGATAAATTCTTCTGCCCGTTTTTGTGTCCCGGGGATCACCGCAAAAAGATCACCCGCATGACAGCGACGGCTATCAGCCTGAATTGAAGTCACACATATATCTGCACAATCAACAAAACTAGCAGAAGGAAACAGCGATCTTAAACTGATCGCCACTGTCCCGGGAGCAAAGCTGAGTGTTGAAGATGACATGGATGTGAGGTAAGAACCATGCATTCCAGTAAAACCGTTAAGTTAAAGATCACGATGACGGGGGAAACGTTGTTGACAAAACGAGTGGTCGAAAAACCGAAAACAGCCGGAACCGGCACAGGGATGAACAAGGTGAAATATCAGCTGAAAGTCACTTACAGCAAAGGAGCCGCATTCTCGTAATTCCTGGAATAACGTCAACCCAGGTTATTCAAAAAAGTACGTTTCCAAGCCCGCCCTTGTAATTATTACAGAAAACTCTCCTGTCCGAGACTTTGGTATGATTACCGGCAAGGGTAGATGAGCCCCATTTTAACAGAGATCCTCCCGCCTCCTGCAGCAACCCTCCAGGCATAAGCAGCCCCCTCTTGATCGAGCACGAAAACCTGGAGAACCCTGCAATGAATCAGTATCCAATAGAGCCGCAACTTATGGGCTTCTATTCAGTCTTAAAACTAGTATTTATTATTCAATTTTGAGCAGAATGCTATGGATTGGGGACAAATGCCAAGGTACGCTAATATTATGCAAGTAAGTCTATAACACTTGTCAGCTGCATCATTTCGGGAAAATTTAGTCTTCTATAATATATTTTAATTTCTGGTCGCGCCCCCTGATCTCATTCGAGGCAGGGTTTGCCATAAGTGTTTCAAATAACTGAAATTCTACCTGGAGATGTATTTTTTGCGCAATTTCCCCTCACCAGTCCTATTCCTTCTCATATCTTAAAGGAGAGAGACCATGCTGCAGCCCTCGCGCCCCAAAAGAGGTTTTACCCTGATTGAGTTACTGGTCGTGATCGCGATTATCGCCATATTGATCGCACTGTTATTACCCGCAGTGCAACAGGCACGCGAAGCAGCCAGAAGATCAACCTGCAAAAACAACCTGAAACAAATCGGCCTGGCATTCCACAACTACCATGACACATATGGAATGTTTCCCAAGCCAGCAATCATTGGTGCCACAGTGAGCACAGGAGTTATCCTTTACACTACTACCTGTTGGGGCGTAGCGACTTTGCCATATCTGGATCAGGCGAATGTCTACAACAAGATGAATCTCAGCCTGTCAGTGTTCAATTCAGCCAATATCGCAGCTACTGAAACCATTCTCCCTGTTCACTTATGCCCGTCGACACCACGTGGGAATCCGATTACAGAGTATACGATCCCAGCAGGAACTCCAATTGATGATGATGGCGTACTATTAACCGCAACTAGCAACGCATTTCGAGGCGGCGCGTCTGACTATATCTCAACGAATGGAGTCCTGGGAGCATTCAAATCCATTGCATATGCTGGGCATACTGCCCCCTCCAAGTCACATGGCTGGGCAACTCAAGCAGTCGTGGCTCTGGATTTTCCTTCGCTAAGTGATGGTGGGAAGAGTTCGCGCCTCCGCGATTTCCTGGACGGCAGCTCCAACACCACAATCCTGGCAGAATTGGCAGGTAGAAATCAGCTTTATCGCGCCGGGAAAGTTGTCGCCAGTTCAGACCTGGAAGCACAAACCGAAGCCGTTGGTGGAGGTGGAGGCTGGGCGGACATGCTCAATGGTGAAGCATGGGTTGGTGGACGGCTTTATGATGGAACAGGTTCCGAAGGTCCTTGTGCCATCAACTGCTCCAATGCCCGCAGTGCAGGCATGTATTCTTTTCATACAGGCGGTGCCCACTGCTTAATGGGAGACGGTAGCGTCAGATTCTTGAGTGCCAACCTCTCGCAATACGTTCTCGCATCCCTGATTACCGTTCAGGGGGGAGAGGTGGTCGGGGAATTCTAATCCCCCGTGCTTTCATAACAAAACCTGCATCTATTCCTGTAAAACAGGAATAGATGCTCTCTGCTGTTCGTTCAAAAAATGAGTTTATATAATATCCCCTATGAAAAACAGATCTGAGATTGCGCGCCATGAAAACATTTTACAACCACCCTTTCACTTTTGTCTTAATGTTTTTCTTTCTGAGTATCGGCTGCAGCGAAGAACAACGGGGAGGACCCCGTGAAGAAACCACTCCGATCACGGGTGTGGTCCTTGTAGATGGGAAGCCGGCAGCAGACTTGCAGGTCAAAGCGATACCAGAGAATCCAGAAGGCGTTACCGAACTGCTTCCTATCGCCGGATTCACAGATCCGGAAGGAAAGTTTTCATTGAGCACCTATGAATCTGGGGATGGTGCACCGGAAGGTGACTACAAGTTAATCTTTATGTGGGGGCAAAGATCACTGATGCGCGGAGGTTACGGTGCGCCAGATAAATTAAAAAAGAAATACCTGGACCCCAAAAAATCCGAGTACTCAGTCAAAGTGGTGAAAGGGACTCCTAACGATATGGGTACCATTGAATTGAAAACGAATTGAAGATTTGACACCATCACCAGCCAATTTACCAATTAAACATGACGTGATCCAAAGTAAGCGATTCCCGAATTCACCCGCTACTAGAAACTGGACTAATCAATGCTATTTCGCTCAATCCTGTGCCTGCTTGCCATCTTGTTCTGCACTTCGTTATCGGCTGCGGAAAACTCAAATATACCCGCTTCCCTCAAAGCCGCGAGAGAGATCCCGGACGCGTTTCGCAATTACATCAATCGGGAGGAACCGGAATACAAATGGCAGCTGCATGATTCCTTTTCGTTCGAGGGAGTCACCGCCTATCCCGTTGAATTGACATCGCAGACCTGGCAGGGCATCACCTGGAAACATTGGCTGTATCTGTTTGAACCAGACGAACTCCGAATCAACAGCAAGGTATTGCTGTTTGTCACTGGCGGCAGCAATGGTTCCCGCCCTGATCAAAAACGTCTCAAACCCGCTTTTTTACTGGCAAAAATGACGGGAGCCCGTGTCGCACTTTTAACGCAGGTTCCCAACCAGCCTCTGTTTGAAGGTAAAACAGAAGATGACCTCATCACGGAAACCTGGCTGCAATACCTGAAAACCGGAGACGAAAGCTGGCCTCTACTCTTTCCGATGGCGAAAAGTGCCGTGAAGGCAATGGACGCGATCCAGGAAATTGTCCGTGAAAAGCAAAACACCGTAGTGGATGGTTTTGTGATTACCGGTGCATCAAAACGGGGTTGGACCAGCTGGTTGACTCCGGTAGTGGATCAACGAATTATTGCGACCGCTCCCATCGTGATTGACACACTCAACTTCCGCGCACAGATGAAACACCAGATTGCGACCTGGGGCAAATACAGCGAACAAATTATTGACTACACGAGCAAAGGGCTCATTGTAGAAGGAGAAGAAACCCCCAGGGAGCAAAATCTACGGTTAATGATGGATCCTTACACCTATCGTGGACAGTTAAAACTACCCAAACTATTAATCAACGGCACAAACGACCCTTACTGGGTAGCCGATGCCATGCGTTTTTACTGGTCGGATCTGGTGGGGCCGAAATATATTCTGCAAGTCCCCAATGCTGGTCATAATTTAGGTAAAGGCGTTGAATATGCCCTGCAAACACTGGCCGTCTTTTTTATGCACACAGCTAATGGAAAGGCACTTCCCGTCATCAATTGGGACAATTCCAGTGATTACGAGCTCAAACTGACCTGCGCGCAGCAACCAACCCAGGTGCGTCTATGGAGCGCTCACTCGGAAAACAAGGATTTTCGAAACTCAAAATGGTCTTCGGCCGATGTTAACCCAGACAAAAATGTCTATCTGGCAAAAATAGAAAAACCAGCAAAAGGGCATGTCGCTTATTATATCGAAGCCGTCTATCTGAGTAACCAAATCCCTTATTCATTATGTACCATGATTACTACCAAATAGGCTCTTTTCCCGTGCTCTGCAAAACAAGTTCTGCAAAAGCGCCTCTTTTGAAAAAATTTCCAGTAGATTTCTTTTTCACCTATCAGTTTTTTTTTTGAATGTTAAGATAGTTGAATTGAGGGTATCACCTTCTTAAGACAGTGATTGAATAGATGGACCGTATTAGTTCGTGGTGAAAGGAACAGCCACTATGAAAAAGAAAACGCTCGCCCAATCTTCCCAAACGATTCCTGCAAAAACAGCCGCCCGCGCTGCGTCGTTGCAATACAGCATTCCGCATTCTCTGGAATGTGAAATCAAGCATGCGTTGGCCGGTGATGCCGAAGTCTGCCTGAGCTCACTGGTCGTACGTCGCACCAAAAACGGAGTCTGCCTGGAAGGAGTTCTCGAATTTGATGGAGAATGTCCTGACATTTGCCAGAGAATCAAAGCTCTCACGGGAGTTGAAGAGGTCATCAATCATCTGTTGGTGAAACCCCGGATGCCTATCCCTCCGAAAGGGTAAAATTCCTCCCAGGCTTCAGCAGTCGCAATCTGCGTCGCTTCCAGCAAAACAAGGGGTGTTTTGCACTTCAAGAATTGTGGTTCAGGTATAAACCACAATTTTTCAAAAAACAAAAAATTCCCCTGTGCGCCGATTCTGACTTCTGATAAGTTCCGCGAATCAACCTCGCAGTTATCAGGCGTCTTCCTACTCTGAAACACCTCCTCAATCGTGATATTGATTTCCAGACGCCCAAACCTTAATTTTTTACTTTATCCCAGACTGTTGAACAAATTCAGGATGAAAATGGCAACGGTCCAAGGCACTTATTGAAGCACTTATCAGTAGCAGGAAGGCCACTATGAGTCTCAATCAACATTCGAATCAGGACTTAATGGTTCAAATTCGCTGGCTCATCCGGAGAGATATGCCAGAGGTATTACGAATTGAACAGGAAAGCTTTGAATATACCTGGACGGAAGAGTATTTTCTGACTTGCCTCCGTCAGCGCAATTGCATCGGAATGGTCGCCGAACACAACAATCGGATTGTGGGTTTCATGATCTATGAACTCCACAAATCCATGATTCAGGTGTTGAACTTTGCGGTCGCTCCCGAATTCAGACAGCAGGGCATCGGCCGCCAAATGGTCCAGCGTGTGATCGATAAACTGTCTCAGCAGCGCCGTCGTGAGATCGTACTGGAAGTACGCGAAACGAATCTGCCGGCACAGTTATTTTTCCGTAAAATGGATTTCCGCGCCGTCTCGGTTTTACGAAACTATTTTGAAGATGCGGGAGAAGACGCCTACGTTCTGCAATACCGACTGGAACGTGCAGAGCAGGATTTTGCTCCCGGCCTGTCTCCCAAAAATCGCATCAGCAATTATCTCGACGCCTCGGATGCTGCCTGAAAATAACCGCGAATGACGAAACAGTCGCCCAGCGATTCTGCTAACAGCAAACTGTTGCCTGCGATTCAATTGCGCGGCGTTCGCGTTCATAATCTCCAAAATATTGATCTGGACATCCCTCTGAATCAACTGACGGTTGTCTGCGGGGTCAGTGGATCAGGCAAAACCAGCCTGGCTTTCGATACACTGTATGCCGAAGGGCAACGACGCTACATCGAAACCCTTTCCCCCTCTGCACGACAATTTTTGACCCAGTTTCCCAAACCGGATGCTGATCGTGTCAACCACGTTCCCCCCGCCATCGCACTCCGGCAAAACTCAAGAAAAAGCCCTTTCACCGGCAAAAGTATCGACCCCACGACTGCCATCGCTGCCGGCATTCATCACTATCTGCGACTGCTTTATACATCACTGGGACAAGTCGTCTGCCCTGAATGTCATTCACCTGTGACTCCTCAAACGCCCGAATCAGTGCTTTTATTTCTCAAAACACTGCCCGAAAATTCGCGGTATCAGATCTGCTTTCCGATTCAAAAATCAGCGGAACAGACTGCAACAGAAATCATTCAGGATTTAATTCACCAAGGCCTGACACGTGTCATTATCAACCACAAGACTGTGAAACTGACCGACATCACGCCTCTCCGCGAAAGCCAATGGGACCATCTACTGGTTGTCATTGACCGCCTGAATACAAAAAACCTCGAAGAGCAACGCGTTTTAGACAGCCTGGAACTCGCGTTCGGGGAATCGTCGGGACAGGCGGCCATCCTCGTTGAGCAAAATCACCTGGAACAGAACCCCGGAGCCCCACTTGAAGTCGACCAGAAGTCATGGCTCCTGATTAATTTCTCGACGGATTTAATCTGCTCCCGTTGCCGGAACGAATTCATTCTGCCAGAACCACAACTGTTTAATTATTACAGTTCCACGGGAGCCTGTTCGCTCTGCCAGGGATCAGGGTTTGTCGCTGATTCTCAGTCCCACTCGAAAACACTGCAGATCTGCCCGGACTGTCATGGCAGTCGACTGAAGGAGGCTGCTCTGGCGGTACAAATCCATGACTGTAATATCGATCAGTTCTGCCAAAAATCGATTCCGACTGCACTGAACTGGATTCAGGACCTGAAGCAGGACTTCAACACTCCGCTTCAGCAACAATGCTTACCCCTGATCCGCGAGATCAATGACCGTCTGTCCTTATTGCAGGAACTGGGAGTCGGCTACCTCACGTTAAATCGATCGATGCGAACACTTTCCGGCGGAGAAGGGCAACGAATCGCTTTGGCGTCTCTCTTGTCATCCAATCTGGTCAATACACTCTATGTGCTGGATGAACCATCAACCGGTCTCCATCCCGTTGATAATTTACGCGTGATTTCCGTACTGGAAAAATTGCGAGACTTGAAAAACACCGTAGTGGTGGTGGAACACGATGCCGACTTCATTCGCGCAGCCGATCACATTGTTGAACTCGGTCCCGCTGCCGGCAAAGCAGGGGGGCAGATGGTTTTCGAAGGCTCCTACGACCAGCTCATCGCATCTGCAGATTCACCAACGGGCAATTTTCTCAATGTGACTTCAACTTCACCTCTGAAACCGCATCCACGGAATCCGGCGTCGCCGCTGCTCACACTGACGGGCGTGACTCAGAATAACCTGAAAAATATCACGGTTTCGTTCCCCCTGGAACAACTGTGCGTAATAACCGGCATCAGCGGCAGCGGTAAAAGCAGCCTGATGGAGCAGACGCTGTTCCCGGTTCTCTCTGATTCTCTGGCTAAAACAACCACTGCCGATACATTTCAATTCTGCCAGTCAGTAACCGGCGCAGATCAGATGGATGAAGTGATCCTGCTCGACCAGTCTCTCGTCGGGCAGACACCACGCAGCATACCGGCGACCTACTTGAATCTGTTTGACGAAATCCGCTCGGTTTTTGCGCAAACAGCCGACGCGAAACTACGCAACCTTTCGCCTCGACATTTCAGCTTTAACAGCAAAAATGGTGGTCGTTGTCCGGAGTGCAAAGGGACCGGTTTCATCGAAGTCGATCTGCAGTTTCTGGCAGATCTGACAATGGTCTGCCAGGAATGTCATGGTAAACGTTATCAACGCGAACTGCTGGAAATCAAATACCGGCAGCTCAATATCGCCGAGGTTCTGGAACTGACCGTCGACGAAGCGTTTCCCTTTTTTCGCGGCCAACCTGCCTTACAGAAAAAACTAAAACAGTTGAAAGACGTTGGTCTGGGGTATATCCCTTTGGGGCAATCTGTCAGCTCGCTGTCTGGCGGAGAATGCCAGCGTTTGAAACTCGCCGCTTATCTGACAACCAGCAGCCGCAGCAAAACACTCTTTCTGATGAATGAACCGACTTGTGGTCTGCATCCGCTGGATATTCAGCATGTATTGAATTGTTTCGAGCATTTGCTGGCAGCGGGGCACTCCCTCATTATCATTGAACACAATCTGGATGTGATTCGTGTCGCCGATCATATTATCGATCTCGGCCCTGACGCGGGTGAAGCAGGGGGCTTCATCATCGCGACCGGTACACCAGCAGAAATTGCAAAACACCCCACATCACAAACTGGCTCAGCACTCAGAAAACTGACAAACGCTCATTAAAACAGAAACCCTGCTATCGCTTCCGTCGCTGCCGTTTTCCTTTTTTACCGGATCGTGACGATTTCTCGACTTTTGTTTTGCCAGACTTACCCTGATTTTTGAGATCATCAATCCGATCTCTTAATAAGGCTGCCCGTTCGAATTCCAGCTTTTCTGCTGCTTCCAACATCTCTTTTTCGAGTTCGCCCAGAAATTCCTGGGTAATATATTCCGATTCATCCTTAAACCCGACCGATTCCCGCACGAACTGCTGCGCTTCCATTTCTCCTTCAATCCCCCGTTTGATCGCTTTTTTGATCGACTCGGGGGTAATGCCGTGCTCACGATTGTATTCTTCCTGTATCGCACGACGACGTTCGGTTTCGTCAATGGCATTCTGCATGCTGTTTGTCATCCGGTCGGCGTACAGAATCACTTCCGCGTTAATGTGTCTGGCAGAACGCCCGATCGTTTGCACCAGGCTGGTTTCACTCCGTAAAAAACCTTCCTTGTCGGCATCGAGAATCGCCACCAGCGAAACTTCCGGAATGTCCAGCCCTTCACGTAATAAATTGATCCCCACGACAACGTCGTATTTCTGTTCTCGTAACCCTCTCAAAATATCGACGCGTTCAAAGGCATCCAGTTCCGAGTGCAACCAGGCACAGCGAATGCCAGCCTCTTGAAAATAGGATGTCAGATCTTCCGCCAGACGTTTGGTCAGAGTCGTCACCAGCACACGCTCGTTAACCGCGACGCGTTTGAGAATCTCGTCCTTCAAATGTGGAACCTGACCGCGAGCCGGCACGATACGAATCACGGGATCAATCAGACCTGTCGGACGAATAACCTGTTGAATCACTTCCCCCTCGACTCGCTCCAGCTCCCAGTCACCGGGTGTAGCGGAAACAAAAATCGTCTGTTTGCGGCGTTCGTTCCATTCATCAAAGGTCAGCGGTCGATTATCCAAAGCCATCGGCAGACGAAATCCATGATCAACAAGGTTCGTTTTTCGCGAACGATCACCTGCAAACATCGCACGCACCTGTGAAACCGTCACATGCGATTCGTCCACAAACATCAGGAAATCATCGGGAAAAAAGTCGAGCAGCGTATCCGGCGGCGTTCCCGGTTTCCTGCCCGCTAACGCCCGACTGTAATTTTCGACCCCCGGACAAAATCCGACCTCTTCCAGCAGCTCCATATCGTAACGCGTCCGCGCGCTTAATCTCTGCGACTCCAGCAATTTGCCTTCGTTCTGCAGTACCTGTAGCCGTTCATCCAGTTCCGTCTGAATTTCATTGAGCGCCGACTCAATCCGTTCCTGAGGTAATACAAAATGCTTGGCCGGATAAATGTACGCTTCGTTGACGGTCCGCAGCACTTCACCCGTCGTAGGATTAATCACCGCCAGATTTTCGATTTCGTCCCCCCAGAATTCGATCCGATAGGCAAACTCCTCATAGGCCGGCCAGCACTCCACCACATCACCGCGGACACGAAATTTGGCTCGCGACAGCTCCACATTATTTCGGTTATACTGAATATCAATCAGCTTACGCAGCATTTCATCCCGATCGATCTCGACGCCCACTCTGAGCGGAATCATCATCTCCAGATAATCCTTGGGAGAGCCCAGTCCGTAAATGCAACTCACACTGGCCACTACGATCACATCGCGCCGACTGACCAGCGCGCTCGTCGCCAGTAATCGCAGACGGTCAATTTCATCATTGATTGATGCATCTTTCTCGATGTAAATATCCCGCTGTGGGATATAGGCCTCCGGTTGGTAATAGTCGTAATAACTTACAAAATACGTGACCGCGTTGTTCGGGAAAAACTCTTTGAATTCCGAATATAATTGCGCAGCCAGAGTTTTATTATGCGACAGAATCAGCGCAGGCCGCCCCAGTTCTGCGATCACATTCGCCATCGTGAACGTTTTTCCTGAGCCCGTCACGCCCAGCAAAACCTGCTCCGACTTTCCCTCCTTGATCCCTTTCACCAAGCCGGCAATGGCATGCGGCTGATCACCCGAGGGTTGAAAATCACTCTTCAGTTCAAAAACGGACATACTGTTTCCTTTGGTTCCGCTGAAAATCTGCGGAACGGCTCCTGCATACAGACACACAGAGGTAATACGGGAATCTCAGTGTTCATTGTAGAGGAATCGCTTCAACCAGGGAAAGGGACCAAATGCGCAGAATCAAACCGCTCACCATTTCCGCAGGAAAAGCAGAGAAGCCCCTGAGTAACTCCCATGACTCATTCGTCTTCCGATTCGGTTTCATCTGCCGTTTCTTCTTCGTCCTCAGCAAAGCGCTCTCTCGAAGCTGGCGGCAGCACCTGCTCAGCCTCTTCCTCAGCAGACGAAAGAGATTGTGCATCTGCATCTTCCGCTCCTTCTGGCAGCGGTGGCAGAACCCAGATTTCGCCATGTTCCACTGGCTGGTCTGCCCGGAACTGATGATGTCGCAGTAATTCCAGAATTGCTAAAAAGATTCCAATAATGCGGCTGCGTACTTTCTCACCTTCAAAGAATGTGCTGAATGCGACTTTCTGCTCTTCACGAACACGTGCGCCGATCCGTTCGACATATGTGGAAATCGGGGTATCGTCATAAGTGATACTGGACTCTTCTTCGACTTCCTTCCGTTTGACAACACGTGCCAGGGCACTTACCAGATCCCACAGTTCCACTTCTTTAATCAGATCCTCGGAAGGATCTTTGCCCGATTTAGGCCGCTCATCCGTCAGACGCGGATAATGTTCCTGCCATTCCGCAGCGTGTTCTTCCAATGCGTTGGCAGCATCCTTGAATTTTTTATATTCCAGCAGCTGCTGAATTAAATCGCTGCGCGGGTCGTCGATGACCTCGGCGATTTCTTCCTCTTCGGCGCGGGGCAGAACCATTCGACTTTTGATTTCTGTCAACGTGCTGGCCATTACGATAAAATCGCCGACCAGATCCAGATCCATCAATTCCAGCACATCAAGAAACTCATTAAATGATGTGGTGATCGAAGCGATCGGAAAGTCGAGAATGTCCAGTTCATTGCGTCGAATCAAATACAACAGCAAGTCCAATGGACCACTGTATATATTTAGATCGACCCTGTATTGCGCAGTCGTCATAGTCACATTTCGGGCTCTGAGGACAGATTCCACTTTAACGATCCATCGTTAAACTGTTACCTGTCATCCGGTTACATCGTATTTTTCTGTCAGAACCTGTTACAACGGTTCAACAGGAATCGCGATCGTCAGTCGCCTACTCTACTATCGTTATCGTCAGATTAACCGTCATAAATTCAAATTTTCCGATTGTCAGCCGTATAAATAAAAAATCGGCAAGTCGTTATGACTTGCCGATTTCGAACACATCAACTCACAAAGATACAAAGCTAGAGTGCATCACACTTAACCATAGCGTCCTCATTCTACGATACTCGGTCCAAATGGCCCTGGAGACGCAACGGTAAACCTGGACACAGGCTAGGCAGCTTTGCGGACAGGCATTTGCAGAATTTGTGGCTCTGGCTCTTCACAGGCAGCCAGGAAGTTTTCGAAGACCTGCATATCCAATGCAGAAGCCGAATGATTCTGCGGATGCCACTGCACGCCCACACAAAACCATTCTTCATCGGGAACTTCAATCGCTTCGATCACACCATCGGGAGCGGTTGCGGAAACGACAAACATTTTTGAGATATATTTGACAGCCATGTGATGCTGGCTGTTTACCCGAATTTCGCCGGGACCATACATTTTGTCAACGCGTGTCCCCGGTACAATATCGATAATGTGTCTGAGATTCAGCTCGACGCCATCGCGGTGATACATGGCTCCGGGAACATCTTCCGTCAGATGCTGGTGCAGAGTTCCGCCACTGATGACGTTCATCAGCTGCATGCCGGAACCGATTGCCAGCAGAGGCATTTTCATTTCCATCGCCATCTTACAGATGCGGCGGTCAAAGTCTTCGCGACGCAGAGGCATGGCGCGGGAAGCAGGGTGTTTTTCAAATCCCAGACGAACCGGGTCGAGGTCCAAAGCACAACCGGAAAGTACCAGACCATCCAACTGATCCAGAAACTGCTTTAAATCATCATCATCGCATAAAGGCGGAACCATCATTGGAATTCCGCCGGCATCGGTGATCGAATCATAATAACCGGTGTAAAACCAGCTTAAAGCCTGTGACTCTTTCTGCTCGGGACGAAAGTCTCCGGTAATTCCGATCAAGGGTTTCTTAGACATAGGTTCCATCCTTCAGTTCAATGCACTTCCTGTGCGGTCAAAAATATAACGGGGAGGTAACGGGAATTCCCCAACCAGAAGACCGAGGGATGCATACTGCAGAGAGACTCGCAGAGAAGTTCGTTCGAGTGGATGAAAATCCCCCCTGATCGAACGAATAGAAAATAGAATCCATTCTCTTCTTAGCGGCCCATTCCTTCGGTCCGTCTGCTACTGACAATATTCAGTAACCTCAAATGTTTGTTTCTGAATCATTTCAAACCACTTGAGTGAGGGGATCTTAGTCGCCGAAAAACAGGCTGTCCAGCGAATCGATTATTTTGAGTGAATATTCTGACATCATCTCTTTGACATACCATATCTAGTGCCAGACCGAATTATTTTTGTTATAATTCACGCCTGCCTCAAATTTTTTTCAAATTAAAAATAGAGATGTCGCAAATGGGTTAAAAATGAATTGCGGTTGACAGATTCCCGACTCTCTCTGTTCACAGAATCCTCTTAAAAACAGGCGTATCATCACCTCTTGACCTGTCCTCGCCTCTCCTTAAATTACAGATTGTGCGTCGCGCGCGAGGAATAAATTCTTCACTGGTGAAAATATCACCGACGGTCGATCTGATCACTGGGAAAACCGCTTGATTTTCGCTTTTTTTGAATTTTCCCTACTGAATTTTTCCCGGGCATCGCCAGTTTTACGGTTGTTTTCGCAGGCTTTGACAGGCACTTCAATTTCATTGACTGGTCCTTCATTTTTTCTCATCTCGACTTCATCAAACTTCATCCGTCTTGTCTTGCTGACGCCAGTGGGCATCATGTTACTCATTCAGCAACACACTGATCACGTTTAAGGAAACTCAGAATAAATTCTGCTCGCTTCACAGTTCATGCCCCGGTTTACAGGAACGTCTCCACGGCCGTTGGGATCGAGTATCATCGATTCCGGGGTGCAATGGTTAAATGGGATGCGTTCGAGAACATTCGCAGTCCGACACATTTTAATCGATGCCGTTTCAAATTGAGAGATGAAAAACCGGAAGCGTCTGGAAACGAGGTCTACGTGAAATACCGGCGCAGAATGGATTCGATCAGATCGTATCTACGGCTTCTGCCAGCGATTGAGTTTGTTTCTTAAGCGGAGGCAGTAAAGCTGCGCCGAGCGTCGCCAGAATCAGACAGGGAATGATGGCGTGAAACGCCTGATGGGGAACATCCAGCGCGACAAAATGACTGGTGATTTTTGCCTGAATCATCCCGCCCCCTCCCCAGGCCATGCCCATCGTAATCGCCGAGGCTACGCCGCCACCATTCGGAAACAACTGATGGGAATAGGAAACCATCGCCGGACTCGTACCCCACAAAATTAAACCGCCGGGAATTAACATCAGCGTCATGAGCCACGTCGGGCAGCCTTCCCAGCCCAGCACCAGCATCAAAGGTATTCCCAACAGCGGGCAGACAATCATAAATGCTTTTTCATGTCCTGACTTGAAACGAAACGCCATCAGCAACATGCCCGCACTGGCGGAAAACAGAAACACCGACTGCATCATGCCAATCTCAATCGCAGAGGCATCCTGCTTCTCCAGAATGAAAGAAATCAGCTTGTCCATCGCCATATTCGGCACCAGACGCAGCGAACAGACCAGAAACAGAAAGAAGGCTAAAAACAATCTGCCTTCCAGCATCTGCGAAAGCGACTGCACCGGTTTTTTCCGATCCCGCTCAAACAGTTCCGCGGGGGGCTTGCCGATCTGATACAGAAACAGAATCAGACCGGAATAGAGGGGAGCCAGAATCCAGATACTGGAAAGTCCCCACGTCGAAACAATGGCACCACAAATGAGGGGCCCCAGCGCCAGTCCCAGCGCACCGCCAAACATAAACAGCGAGAGACTGCGCGTGCGGCGTTCCGGTATCAGCGAACCGGCCACAACTGCCGCTTCTGGATGAAAAGAACCAATGCCGATTCCCCCCAGCAACAATACGAGACACAAGACGACGACACTGTTGGCCGGTCCGACCATCGGCATCAAGGCTGCCCCCAGTAACGGTCCCAGCCACAAAATGGATTTTATGGGATAGCGGTCGCGAATATAACCGAACACGGGTTGTGCCAGTGAGGAGGCCAGTGCATGAATTGTCAACACGATAAACAAAGTGTTCTCGGTGAATGAATGCACGCGTTTCAACTCACCCCATAACGGTCCCACAATAATTGCGGAAGCGTCAACAATGATGTGAGTCAAAGTGAGGCAGATCAGACAGCGATAGGCGTGAGGCATGTTCAGGCAAAACTTCCAGGCGGGGATTTAACCGGTAATCAGATTTCATTCTACAGCGCAGGACAGCATTATGGGAATCAGGTTCACGGGACTGACTGATGGTTTTTCTACATTTTCGGATACCGGCACAAAACAGCTTGGATTGTGATTTCTCTGAAATCAAGTTATACCTGCACTATTCTCAGAGTGTATTTGAGTCGTTATGTCGGGGCGTGCTTCGTCCGGGCCTGCCTCAGAACATTCCGGGGCAGAGTCAGAGATTCAATTCACCATTTTTACGAAAGTACGTTTGTTGGGCCCTGAGACAGAGTGGACTTTTGAATCGACCAGTGAAAACGAGACCCGGCGTCTCGGCATCCTGCTGGCAGCACAGCTCGAACCGGGTACGGTGATCGCCTTGAATGGCAATCTCGGCGCGGGAAAAACCCGTCTGGTTCAGGCAATCGCCGAAGCCATGGGCGTGGATCGCAGCACGGTAAGCAGCCCCACTTTTGTTCTGATTCAGGAGTATCAGGGACGTCTGCCGCTATATCACTTCGATACGTACCGCCTGAAAGATACGGATGAATTTCTGGAACTGGGGGCCGACGATCTGCTTTACGCGGACGGCGTCTGCCTGATCGAATGGGCCGACAAAGTCGCAGAAGTCTTACCCCGCGATCTGCTGCTGATCAACATCGAACACTCTTCAGAAACAGCACGCACCTTTCACTTTCTGGGGCAGGGGCCCCGCTCAAGCAACATTGTCAATACGCTCAAACGAGAGGATCCTTGATGCTCCATGTCATCGGACCGGAAGATAAACTACTGGTCACCGGCGGGACAGGGCTCGTCGGCAGCCATGTCATTCAACGCGCACGCGAAGCAGGCATCTCGACAGTCGCGATCGTACGATCTGCTGCACAGGCAGAGTTTTTAAAAGAGCAGGGCGTAGAACTGGTCGAAGCAGATCTGTCTGTGAATAATTCTCTGGACGATGCGCTGCGCGGAGTGACGATCGTTGTTCACACGGCTGCCAAAGTAGGCGACTGGGGTAGTACCGACGAATACCGGAAAACGAATGTCGCCGGATTGAAGAATTTACTGGCGGCCCTTCAGGAACAGTGCCTGGTCAAACATCTGATTCACATCAGCTCGCTGGGCGTTTACGAAGCCCGCGACCATTTTGGAACAGATGAAACAGAGCCTCCGCACACCGCCGGCATCGACGGATACACACTCAGTAAAATCGAAGCAGAACAGATTCTGCTGCAACATGCGGTCCCTTACACAATTCTGCGGCCCGGTTTTATTTACGGACCGCGCGATCGCACGGTGCTCCCCCGGATCATGGAACGCCTGAAATCGGGCCAGTTCGCTTACCTCGGTTCTCCCGAAAACTTAATGAATAATACGTACGTCGAACATCTCGTGGACGCCATCTTTCTCGCGGCATCCAGCGAAGCAGCGCTGGGACAGATTTATAATATCACCGATGTGACACTGGTCAGCAAACGGGAATTCATCTCGACCATCGCTCAGCTCGGCCATTATCAGGAACCGAAAAAAGTGGTTCCGCTGCCGATCGCACGCAAACTGGCTCAGATCATGGAAGGACTCTGGAAACTGCTGGGAAAACAGCAGGCTCCCATTCTCTCCCAGGCGCGCATCAAATTTCTGGGACTCAATCTGGATTTCAGCACGCAAAAAGCACAACTCGAACTGAACTATCATCCTGAAATCTCATTTCAGCAGGCGATGACAAAAACGATCGACTGGTTTCGTGAAAATCATAAACTCCCATGACGTGCCTCTGATTCTCAAAAAAACGCACATGAATTCTGCATGAATTTCAAGATCAGACCGGTCGCTTCGGAAAGCCGGCAATTGACCCCGATCACATTGAACAGGTAGAATATCATTATGGAAAATGAATCATCACGAACGCTGGAACAGACTGATCAACAATCGCAGGCGACTCCGAAACAATGGTCCTGGCGGCGGTATATTATCAATTCCCTGATTCAGGTTACCGTGCTACTCTCGTTGTATATCCTTTCCATCGGCCCCCTGTTCTGGCAATGGTATTCTTCGTTTAATTCGATGAGCTCTCCCTTCTTCGCCGCTTTTTACACGCCCCTCTTATTTGCCTGTGAATATATCCCCCCACTTTCCGATGGCGTGAACTGGTATATCAATCTCTGGATCGGCTGAGAGTTATTTCGTTGTCAGATTCAATTCCAGATCGTTCTTGCGGGGAAATACATTAAACTTAATATTGCCATTCGTCACCCGCACAAAATTCTCCTGCGTAGGAAACGGTTTAAAGTCGCCCATATTGATTACTTCGACCGTGTTCGTCCCCTGAACCGGTCCATACTCTTCCGGAATCGAAAATTTTCCGTTGAGGACTCTTCCACATACCGCAGACATATTCTCGGCATGCTCACCATCCGGATAAAAAGTAACCGTGCCCCAGCGCAAGGGAGTTCCATCGATGTTAATGCTGCCTTCCACGGCACTGCGTTTGGCGTCTGTTAAAAAACCGGAAGTTTTCATCCAGTTCATCAGAAGATCAGGCCAGACAGACAGCGCAGGATAACCGGGAGCCAGACTCACCCCATGCCGCCCGTGACGAAAAACATGTAATTCGGCAGGCACGCCGGCCTGGTTCAGAGCCTGGTAAAAGCTGATACTGTTCATCGGCGGTACGACTTTGTCATCGCTGGTATGAAACAGAAATGTCGGTGGTGTTTCTGCAGTCACCTGCAGTTCATTCGACATCAATTTGAGCAGTTCCGGATCGGGGTTATCGCCTAACAGATTGCGCGCCGAACCTTTATGGCCAAAATCCTGCGTCATTGTGATCACAGGATAACAGAGAATTGCAAAATCGGGCCGACAGCTCATTTGATCGATGGGATCTGAACTCGCTTTGTTTCCGGCATCAAAATGGGTAGCCGCGGTCGATGCCAGATGACCACCGGCAGAAAAGCCCATCACGCCAATCCGATGGGGGTCAACACTCCAGTCCGCCGCGTTTTTTCTGACATAACGCATCGCACGCTGCACATCCTGCATCGGAGTCGGGTGCGGATAAGTACCGCCCAGACGATAACGCAGTACAAATGCACTGATTCCTTTTCGATTCAAAAACTGCGCAATCTGATGCCCTTCTGTATCAACTGCCAGACCGCCGTAACCGCCGCCCGGACAGACCACAATCCCTGCCCCTGTTCGCTTGTCTTCAGGAGCCGAATAAATCCAGAGTCCCGGTTTATCCGAGTCTTCGGTCCCTTTTGCTCCGGGCGCACCGTCCGGCCAGAGCAGGGTCGGCTCTTTTTCCGCGGCTTTGATCGCCGCGGAATCTGTAAAACAGATGATCAATGCCAGACAGGCACTCAAACAAATAAAAAAATGGTGCGCCGTTTTCATTTTGATTCTCCTGTGATCTGCAGCCAGAACGGGAATGATTCTTCTTGTTATCAATCATCGTACATATCAAAAACCAAAATCTCAAAGCCACGAGGTTGATTGACAAACGGGAGAATCCAAATACACTCATGAGTAGGGAAACTGTTGAAGAGTTCTCTCCCGTTTCTCGCATCAGAAAACCTCTCACAGCTCAAGCTGATCACTGCCTGGATGGCGTCCCAATAGACGGAGCACGGAATATTATGAGCGACCCACGCCCTTTTGCTCATCTGCATTGTCACACTCATTTCAGTATGCTGGATGGTGCCAGCCGCATCCCCGAAATGGTGAGCAAAGTCAAAGAAGCCGGCATGAATTCGCTCGCGATCACCGATCACGGCAATCTGTACGGCGCGATGGACTTCTACCAGCAGTGTCGCAGTCAGGAAGTCAATCCGATCCTGGGGCTGGAAGCCTACATTGCCCCCCGCAGCCGCTTCGAAAAAGGGGCCTCGCGGATGAAAGAGGCCAGCTTTCACCTGACCCTGCTGGCGCAAAACCGCAAGGGTTTTGAAAACCTGATCAAACTTTCTTCTACCTCCTATCTCGAAGGTTTTTATTACAAACCCCGTATCGACAAGGAAATTCTGGAAGCGCATAGCGAAGGCCTGATCCTGCTGACCGGCTGTGCTGCGGGCGAGTTGTCGCACCATATTCTCGGTGAAAACTTTGAGGAAGCGGAAAAGCTGTGCGCCTGGTATGAAAAAGTCTTTGGCGACCGCGTTTATATGGAAATTCAGAATGCGGGTCTGGAAATTCAGAGGCAGTGTCTGGAAGGGACCGTCGATCTGGCCAATCGCATGGGCCTGCCACTGGTCGCCACCAATGATGCGCATTATGTCGACCAGAAAGACTCCTTCGCACAGGATGTGCTCTTGTGTGTCAGCACGCGTTCGGTAGTGACTGATGAGAAACGGATGAAAATGACCGGCGATCAGTTTTTCGTCCGCACGCAGGATGAAATGTACGCCGCATTTCCCGGTCTGGAGCATGCGGTCGCCCGCACGCAGGAACTGGCCGAACGGGTCGATATCCAGATGTCGGATAAAAAATTCTACCCGGTTTTCCAGCCCCCCGATGGGTTGACCGATACGCAATATCTGCGAAAACTCTGTGAAGAACGCCTGCCTTTGAAATACGGTGACGAACTGACACAGGCGCACTGGGACCGCCTCCATCTCGAGTTAGGCGTGATCGAACAGATGGGGTATTCCAGTTACTTTCTGATCGTCTGGGACTTCGTGAAATTTGCGGAAAACGAAAAAATCCCATGTACGGCCCGTGGTTCCGCCTGTGGTGCCATCGTGGCGTTTCTGCTGGGAATGTCGCAGGTCTGTCCGCTCAAATACGACCTGCTGTTCGAACGATTTCTGGACCCCAGCCGAACGGAACCGCCTGATATCGATATCGACTTCTGCCGCGATCGCCGCCAGCTGGTGATTGATTATACGAAGCAGAAATACGGCGAGAAAAGTGTGGCGCAAATCGGTACCTTTGGCACACTTAAAGCGAAAGCCGCCATTCGAGACGTCGGCCGCGCGCTGGGAGTGCCGCTCGCACGCGTGAACGAAATCGCCAAAATGATTCCCGAATCACTGGGGATCAAACTCAAAGACGCGCTTAAGGAAAGTCCTGACCTGAAGGCCGCCTACGATCAGGATCCGCAAGTCAACCAGCTGCTGGACCTGGCGATGCAGCTCGAAGGCTTGAGCCGCAGTGCCGGCACCCATGCGGCGGGCGTGGTCGTCGCCGACTTGCCTCTGTCCGAAGTGGTCCCGCTGCAGACGATCACTGGAAAAACCGACATCATCACCCAGTGGGATGGACCGACGGTCGAATCAGTGGGCCTGCTCAAGATGGACTTTCTCGGCCTGCGCAACCTGACGATTCTGGATAAAGCCGTTCAGAACGTCAAAAAACATTGCGGCATCGATATCGATCCGCATAAGCTGCCGCTGGATGACAAAGAAACATTCGAGTTGTTACAGCGCGGCGAAACCAAGGGCATCTTCCAGTTAGAAAGTGGCGGGATGCGTGACCTGCTGACCAAGATGAGGCCGGACAAGTTCGAAGATATCATCGCAACCTCCGCCCTGTATCGTCCCGGCCCTCTGGAAGGGGGCATGGTCATGCAGTATGTGGACGTGAAAAACAATCGCATTCCGATTCCGAAAGTCCATCCGATTGTGGATGAAATTCTGGACGAAACCTACGGCGTGATGGTTTACCAGGAACAGGTCATGCGGATTCTGAACCGCGTGGGAGGCATCGAACTTTCCGCCGCGTATCGCTGTATTAAAGCCATCAGTAAGAAAAAACTGAAAATTATCGCAGACTTTAGAGACCAGTACCTGGAAGGCGCCAAAGAAAACGACGTCGACGTCAAGCTGGCAACCGATCTGTTCGAAATGATCGAAAAATTCGCCGGTTACGGGTTTAACAAATCGCACTCCACCGCCTACGGCGGAGTGGCCTATGCGACCGCGTATCTCAAAGCACACTATCCCAAAGAATTCATGGCGGCACTCCTTTCCTGCGGGATGGAAAGCCACGAACGCATCAACGAACACGTCGATGACTGCCGCCGCATGAAAATTGAAGTGCTGCCTCCCGATATCAATCGTTCCGAGGTGGAATTCAGTGTGGATGGCGAGAAAATCCGTTTCGGCATGGGCGCCGTCAAAGGCGTTGGTGAGCAGGTTCTCGAAGCGGTCGTCAAGGAACGCGATGAGAACGGTCCTTATCTGAGCATTTTTAATCTCTGCGAACGTGTCGACCCTAAAACTCTGAATAAAAGTACGCTCGAAATCCTGATCAAAGCCGGCGCACTGGCCAGCCTGGGAGGCAATCAGGCGCAGTTGATGTTATCGGTGGAACGGGCCGTCCAGTCGGCGCTTAATATCCACCGTGACCGGGCGCGGGGGCAGAAAAGTCTGTTCGGTGATGAACCGGCCAACGATGAGCCAGGCACCGATGGTGAGGTCAACCTGCCCGAAGCCGATGACTGGCCGCGTGCGCAAAAACTGGCCGCGGAAAAAGAGGTCTTCGGCTTTTATCTCACATCACACCCTCTGGCCGAAATGGGGGGGTCACTTTCGAAATACGCGCAAAACCAGACGAATGAACTGGCGGAAATGGATGACCGGGAAGAAATCATCCTGGCCGGCATGATTTCCTCAATCAAGATGGCGGCGACCAAAAAACCCAGTAAAAACGGCAATACCCGCTACGTCAACTTTGACCTGGAAGACCCGCATGGACTTGTCCGCTGCATCATGTGGCCCGAACAATTTGCGCACATGGGTGAAAAAGTCAAAATGGAAGCAATGGTCATCATCAAGGGGAAAATCGACAAACGGGGCCGAGAACCGAATGTGATTGTCGATCAACTCTTGACTCTGAATGATGCCCGCAAACAATTCACCGATCGTCTGGCCATTAATTTTAAACGGGGCGTTCATACCCGCCAGGATATGGTTAATGTCCACGATGTTCTGTCTCAGTATCCCGGTCAGACCGAAGTCCTTCTCGTCGTGGATTCCGTTGATCAGGACAAGCCGAACACCCAGTTACGCTATGTCCTGAATCCCCCCGGAAGCCTGCGAGTCTCCTGCAGTACCGAATTTGAATCAGAGCTTTCCGCTGTCATCGGAGAGAGCCATATTCACTTCCATACGACCAACAGGAAAAAAAATGTGGGTGGAAGTGTCGGCCGTTAGCCCCTTTGCATCAACCCCCCGTAACAAAGTGCCAGTTCTGCCGTTTTTTAAGAAATCTTGCAGTTTCCTCAAGCCGAAAATAAGATATAGTTGCGCTGTTAAGAGAGAAACCAGATCTGGCAGGATACTTTGAATGAAAAAAACAGGACTCATTTTTCTGGCTTTGGCAGGAATCGCTGTTCCATTCCTGTGGAAACCGCTGAATTCTGATCAAAGCCGTTCTCCGGAAACACGCCGTCCGTCACAACAGCAGTCACTATTGCTGCAGCAGATTCCGGCCCGTCTGGCCCCAAATCTGAATTCCGCAGGGCCACAGAACCAGAGTGAGACAGCCCCGCAGAAGTCGGATTCAGAATCTTCCCTCTCCCTCGCAGGCTTTTCTTCTGAGGAAATCCTGGCCCGACTTGTCGGCAAATGGGAGCAGACCAAAAGCACCAGCAGACAGATCCTCACCATCGATGAGAATGGGACGGCAACGATGGTCATCGAGCCTCAGGGCATCTGGACAGCCGTTCTCGGAAATAAAGTCACCGTGAATATTGAATGGAGTCTCAACGCAGGAAAACTCACCTTGCGTACAGTAGGCGGGAGTCCTGAAAACAAGCTGCAATACATCAATCAGCTCTGGGGAAGTGAATTCGTCCGGGAAATCCACACGATTGAAGACAAAATGTTCACTCTCCGGGATACCAAAGGAGATGTCAGCCAGAAGTGGATTCGCACTGCTTATTAAGCAGAATTGACGAATCCGCAAATCTCCCTCCCTTCAATCCTG
>CAXBFD010000070.1:0-34236 GCA_963974925.1 uncultured bacterium
ACGAATGAGAGTTTTTTACGATCATCGGAGATAATCACCTCATCGTAGCGGGAACCGGGGCTGATGATTCCCCTGTCAACTTCTGTCCCCTGGTGAACCATCACTCGACTGGGCTCCTTTTCACAAAGCGGGTGAAATATACAATCAGTCTGATTTAATTCTTTCTTTTCCAGAATGACGCCGAGAATGGGCTGTTGAAACTCAATTTCTCCCCGAACTGGAATGAAGACCCCCTTTTTGAGGGCGGGATCATAATAGACTCGAAAACAGTCCACGTTTGTCTGCGCGGGAATTGAAACCGTGTAATTCAGCTTTTTACCCGTATTTTGTTCGTCCAGAGTCGGTGAAACCAGCACATTCAAATCCTGAGGAAGTTCCACCTGGCTCCGTTCCGGAAAAACAAACGCCAGATCATCATGCTCAAAGACCTGGTATTTTCCGGTCGCCAGCGCTTCCGGCATCTCTTCCTGAAAAATAACAGAACTGGAATAACGTTTAATCCCATAACGCTCACTGACTTCGTGGGAATCAGGTGTTTCGGAAATTTCATTTTTCTGGTAGTCAATTTTTGCTGACTGGTTCTCTTCCACCTGTCGGCTGGTCTTCACGACCCCCTCACCATCAACAACTGAAGCGATCACTTTGCCCCGATAGACTTGCACCCGTGTATCCTGAGTATCAGCCGTCTGAACCGAAAACAGTGTCCCCAGATCAATTACGCGCCCGTGTGGTGTATCGACCTGAAATCCGATACCGGTATTCGGAACATTGGCTATAAATTTTCCCTGTTCCAGATGTATGGAATTGTTCCCGGTCACCTCATAGGAAGCCGGGGCTGAGATGAGAACCCTGGCACCGGTTGGAAAATGTAATTCCGCTGAGCCCTCTGCAAGCATCTGTTTAATATGACTTTGAACCAGTTCGCCGGAACTGAAAACCACCGCTCCCGGGGCGGCAGTGGGAACCTGCGATCCGACCAGGAACAGTCCCAGCGCCAGCAGCAGCAACAGGGCTCCCCCGATCAGGAACGAGGGCAAAATAAACTTCCGTGCCGGGCGAGAATCTCCAGTTTTTTCCGGTTCTGTCACTGGTGACTCATCCTCCAAGACTGGCTCTCCGAGATTCAGCTCCTGATTTGCCGCCCATTCTGAAAGTACTGCATCATCGCTGGCGAACTGAATCATTCGTTCTGCAAGTTCTGGTTCCTGGCAAAATCGTTGTTCCAGCTGAAACGTCTCCCCTGGTGATAGGCTTCGATCCAGGTAAGCTTGTAGCAGGCGGTCGTCGTCCCAATCTGTCATTCTTCCGACTCCTCCTGCAGACGTTGAGCAATGCAGTCGCGCAAAATCGCCCGAATCCGATGCACGCGTGCATAAACGGAAGTCACCTTTTGCCCAAACTGTTCGGCAACTGACACCACGGTCTCTCCCGTATTGTTATAACACTGGGCAATCAGTTCGCGGCTCAACGAGGGCAGACGATCCAGACATTCCTGTAGTTTCTCCCGTCGTGTCGCCAACGACTGTCTGTTTTCAACCCGCTCAACAGCTTCGGCCAACGCAGTGATCACTTGAGGATTTAAGGGTTTTTCTCTCTTCGAGGTCCGGTAATGGGCCAAAACCCGTCGATACGCGATTTCCCGTGCCCAGGGAAAAAAACCGGCTTCCGACTCCAGCTGGGAAAAAGACTCGACGACGGCAATCGAAACTTCCTGAAAGATGTCGTCTGCATCAGTGGCGTTGCGTACACAAGCATAAATGTAAGCGTACAACGCCCGCTGATACTGCGTTAGCAGTCGCCCAACGTCAGATGTTGAATCTGTCTCAGTCGACATCAATGCCTTTCAGGTGAATGATATATTCCTGTCTATATAGGAATCTAAAGAAAGTATCTTTACGCACGAATCTGAATTTTCTTGATAATTTCTCAAAATATTAGCCAATCCTTCTCTTTCAGCCTGCGCCCAGGTTTATTTTTGTGACTCCAGGGCCATTCGAGCCGCACATAATAAAACGAGAGACACTATGGTTTTATGGAACGCGCTCTAAACTGAGATGACATAACAACCGTCAAAGCAATCTGCTCCAGCCAGATCAGAAGTCCCATGTAAACAACAGTACAAAACCACTCAAACAGAAGTGAATACCTACCGATGATCTCGATGAACCCAGATTCATTTCTGTTCGAAGAATTAAAAAAGGCAGACAAGCCTGAACTTGTCTGCCTTTTAATTTTGGATTCAGTCATCCTGGATTGGAATCAGGAAGCTTTCATTGCTTCGGAAAGAATCTTGGAAGTACTTTCCCGCATGATGCGCGGGTCGACCAGTTCTCCCTTCAACAGTGTCTCACGAACCTGTTTTCCGGAGATGAAAACCGGCTTTTCTTCCGAGTGGTTTTCCATCAGGTCAACACGCCCCAGTGATTCATAATAGGCGGCGAAGCCGACATTAATCGGCTGGATCTGTAATTCTCCAGCGAGATTATTGAAAATCTCCTGTGCATCGAAGTCACCCCAGATAGCAGTTCCATCGGCGTAAGGAGCATCAGCATGCTTGCGGCCGATGACAATGTTGGTGTAACCCATGTTCTGACGGTAGATGCCATGCATGACCGCTTCTTTGGGACCGCCATAAAACATCTTGATATCCAGACCAAGCAGTGAAACACGATCTGGAGGGGAATCGTCGCGTGGTCCCCACAGTTCAGGATCACTGTCCCCATCACCAAGCTCGCGGTTCTCAATCAGTTTTTCATATGTTTCCATACGAATTTCAGCACTGACGTCATCGCTCTTGGTTTCGCCGATCAGTGGATTCAAGACGGCACCCGCGTTTTTGCCTGCTCTCAACAACGTTTCCAGTCCGTAAACCAGTGCGTATTCGTGAGCACGGTGCAGCGGATTACGGGTCTGAAATGCGACAACTGCATCCCAGCCTTTTTCAGCAATCAAAGCACGTACTTCGCGAGGAGTGAGAACGTATTTTCCGAACGCACTGTTTTTGGGTTGAGGTAAGACACGGATTTCGCCACCAATCAGGTGAGTTTTATCGGCATCCCCTTCGAGGACCATCGCAGCACCGGGGTGATCGGTACGTTCTGTCTGATAAACACTCTTGATGTACTTGGGTTTATCCCATTCGAAGACATCTTGAATATCCAGAGTGGCAACGATCTCGCCAGCAGGATTGGTCAGCGCGACTTTTTGCCCGCTGGACAGTGTGGCTGCCAATGCAGAAGTGACGGGTAACGACAGCGGAATCGTCCAGGCATATTGCTTGCCGTTCACTTCAATGCAGGCTTCATCGAGAACGCGGTTGAATACTTCACCCGTCATCGGCCCGGTCAGAGGGCTGAGTGTGCCGTCTCCCAGACGATACACGGTTGATAAATCAGCCGCAGAAACAGGGACTTTGGGAAGTGTTGCTGCTTCGGCTTTGAAGCTTTCAATTTCCGCCGCAGGAACTGTACAACAGACAGGTTCGCTCAAACCTCCATGAGGGGCAATTAGGTCAGCCATCGTTTGAATTCTCAATATTGACAAAAGGGTGTTCAATCTAACGCCAACCTCATGGCGTCTCTACTAGCGAAATTAGGGAAACGCATGGAAAACTTCAAGCAACAGACGGGGGGATTCAGCGAAATCAAAAAACTCTCCCGTTTCAGATCGTTTTCTGAGGTCTTCAGCCTCTCAAACCCGCCTTCTGCATCAGAGAATGCGTTGATTCATATGCTTCCCGGACCCAATCCTCGATTTTGTCCGGTTCGGGCGAATATTCCAGTTCCAATGAAATCGCCCCCCCCATGTTCAATCTCTTGATTTCGTTCAGATAAGCTCCGAAGGGGACTATCCCCCTTCCCGGCGGTAAATCACCGTGTACTTTGCCATCGCAATCAGAGATATGCACGTGCGCGGCTTTTCCCTCTAATTTCCGGAGCTCTTCCGGTTTCACGTTTGCCAACAGCAGGTGGGAAATATCAACATTGGCCTTCAACGCAGGAAAACCGACCTCATCTATAAAACGGACCATCGCGTCGACGTTATTCAATAAGGAAAGCGGAAACGGTTCCAGCTCAAGTGCAATTTCCAGTCCCAGATTTTCCGCATAACGGGCCAGAATCTGGCATTGCTCAACTCCCAGTTTCCATTGTTCTTCGGGAGGAATGACTTCCCGGTTCCAGATATATTCGCCGAGCACGAGCAGCAGGTTTTTCGCCTCGTATTCATAACACAAATCCAGATAATCTTTCACGCGCTGAAGATGAAAACGTTGCACGCTCGGATTAAAATCGATCAAACCGACCGCAACACAACACACTGAGACGATCGGAAGTTCCAGGCGAGCACAGGTATCCTTGACCAGCTTCCGTTCCCGAATATCTACATCCAGCGGATCGATAAAAATATCGACACAGTCGAAACCGATCTCTTTGGTCTTCTCTAATCCCCAGGCAGTATCACGGCCCGTTTGTGCCCATGCAGAATTTATCATTCCGAGTTGCATGCGGTATCCCTTTCACCTCTGCTGCTGATCTGCGCGTGTTTCTCTCTGTATAAAGATAGCAAGCCTCTTGCAGAGGGAAAAGCCATTGATCAGAATGGGAACTCACTTGACTTTCGTAATCACGTTTCGCAGCAGGATGAATCGTAACATGGATCTGAATTTGACAGGCGCTTCTGTTGTGATTACAGGCGGCGCCAGTGGCATTGGCCTGGTGACAGCCCGCACGTTTGCCGCAGAAGGCGCCCAGCCCGTTCTCTGGGACCGGACAGATCAAGTTACTGCCATTGCCGAACAGTTAAGTGCAGAAACCGGTCAGACTGTTCTGGGATTTCAGGTGGATATCACAGATTACTCAGCCGTCCAGGAAATCGCTCAACAGACAGTCAATCGAGATTCTCAAATCGATCATCTGGTACATGCGGCAGCGATCGGCTCAGGGAAATTTGGTTTCCCCTTTACCAACTTAACCCCTGCTGACTGGCCTCGCGTGTTTGAAGTCAACATGCAGGGGATGGTTAACATCGCGCATGCAGTGACCCCACTCATGCAACAGGCTGGCAAAGGGAGTCTGACTTTTATCAGTTCGATTGCAGGCCAGATCGGCTCGCAGACAGACCCACCTTACAGCGCCTCGAAAGCTGCCAACATCAACTTTGCACAATGTATGGCGAAAGATCTGGCACCCGCTGGAATTCGAGTGAATTCTGTCTGTCCGGGGATGGTTCAAACGCCTCTGAATCAATCTGTCTGGAAAGCCTGGAATGATCGTCAGTCGAAAACGGAGCAAAAAACCTATGAGCAATGGGCGGGAGAAAAAATCAAACAGCTGGTTCCGCTCCAGCGCTGGCAGACTCCCCAGGACATTGCGAATATGATTGTTTTTCTCAGCTCAGATCGTGCGGCCCAAGTCACAGGACAAACCATTAATGTGGACGGGGGATTCGTCATGCACTCGTGAGAAGCTGCGGGCATAAAAAAATTAAGCCCCACGCACAGAATTCTGTCGTAACAGAACAAACTACGAGGGGCCGCTTTTTATTGAAAGTGCCGATTACTCAGCAGCGCTCTTTTTATTAGCAACTTTTGCCAGCCGTGATTTGGTACGGGCAGCGGCATTCTTATGAATGATTCCTTTGGCAGCAGCCTGATCAATCTGCTTGGATGCTTTCTGCAGAGCTGTTACAGTAGCCTGTGAATCGTCTCCGACGATTGCAGTGCGGGCAGATTTGATGACGTTTCTTAATTCGGAACGGGTAGAACGGTTCCGTAGACGACGGGCATCACTTTTTCGCAGGGCTCGTTTGGCACTTCTTGTATTTGGCATTTTTCGACTTAAGTATTTTCTGAGTAACTATTTACAATACAAAACGACTTCCGTCTTTCAAGACAGTCGTCACCATAAAATCTCAGGCAGGTGGGGAGTTTAACAACCCCCAAGTGGTTATTCCAGCCATTCTGAGCCGCAAAAACCACCTTTTTCAGGAAATGCCGGAAATCAACCATACATTCAGACATTACCGGACTGAAGTTTTTCCAGGCGTTCCCGTGCATCTCGATAGTCATAATCGACAGCCAGAATCTCGCTGTAATGATCGTCTGCTTTATCCTTCTCCTTCGACTCTTCATACAGCCGGGCAAGCAAATAGTGTGATTCTTTGTAAATTTCCGGCTTATCATCAGGAGAAAGCTTAGGAAGTGCTTTCTCAAACTGCCTTTTGGCAAGCTCTTTTTTACCATCCGCAAAGAAACATTTTCCCAATGCAACCAGTGCATCAGCGCTGATCCGCGTGTCTTTCACCGCCTGTTGCAGCAAAGAAATTGCCGGCGCCCATTTTTTCAACCGAATGAAGCGTTGTGCTAATTCGTACTTCACGCGCATGTCAGCCGGATAACGTTCTACCCGTTTGGTAAAAACTTCAATTTCACGTTTAATCAAAGCTTTGCTGATTAAGGAGACTTGTTTTTTGGCATCGGCATTTTCATTGTCCCGATTAAACTTATCCTTTGCTCCGATCAGTTGCTCCCGCAACAGATCCAGATCTACGTCTTCCACCTGTTCCCCAATATTGGAATCTTTGCCGGAGAGCTCGTAGGCTTTTTCGTAATGTTCTTTGGCTTCGACCAACTTTCCATCACGACGATAAAAGTCGGCCAGTTTCAGAAAGTGATCCTTGTTTTCCGGTTCTTTTCGAATCGAACGCTGGAGATCGGCTTCCTGGGATTGCCCCGGTCCATCGGGTGCTCCCCCTTTTTGCGCCTGACGTTTTTGTTCGGGCGTGGCACGCCCTTCGTCATAGGCAGATTGACGTTTGACGTTACTCGATTTATCAGCGCCTTCATATCCTCCCCGAACACGCGTCTCCGTCGCCATCAATGCAGTCACCTTGGTGCGTGCCTGCCCATCCAACGGATCCAGCCGGAGCGCCATTTCCCAGCAGTCTCTGGCCTGTTTGAACTCCCCTTTTTCCTCCAGAAGCGTTCCCAGATCCGTGTAATAACTTTTGTGTGTCTTATCATTTTCAATCGCCATCTTATATCCGAAAATGGCAGCATCCTCATAACCCAGATTTTGACAGGCCTCCGCCATGTCGGCGTTTAAAACTGGATCCCAGGGGCTAAGCGTCAGCCCTTCTTCAGCGTATTGATCAACGGAAACCCAGTCTTTTTTACGACGGGAATTTTTGATTTTCGTTTTTATCCCGGCGAGTTTAAGCATACCCATTTTGGAACCGGAATTGTTATCGCCATATTTTTTTCGTTCGGCCCCGCGTTTGGTCTGCCGATAGAGAAGTCCTTCGGGATCCAGCTTGACTGCGGTGGAAAACATCTCAATCGAGTAATCCCAGTTTTCTTTCGACAGGGCTTCATTTCCCCGCCGCCAGCAATCTGCCGCAATCTTTTTGTTTCTGTCAGATGTCATAAATCTCTTCCGCTGTTAACCAATGCTCAAAATCAAAAATCAATCGATGAATGCGATCACGCGTTCGGAAACTGCATCTCATACGAATTTCACCTGGCGCACCATATTCTTTTTTATTCATACGTGCCAGTTTTATATCTTACTAGATTTTTTAACACCCTACCATCACAAGTTTTACTTAATTTCAATATACACACATACCGCATCACACCAGAAACCTGAGCCGCGGTACTTGCATCTCAGAACATTGATTCGCACAATGAGACTCAATTCGCAAGTCACACAGATTTTGCATTCCAGTCAGTCAACTCATGATCTACCACAGTTCAGTCAAAAGATTCCTTTGGAGAAATACGATGAAGCAGTTCCCTATTTGCGCCCTGTTTGGCTGCTATCTACTTTTGGTTCTTACCCAGTCCAGCGGTGCAGATACAAAGTCTCCCAAATGGGCAGCGACCAGTGTGGAAGAAGCCGGTCCCGATTTCCAGATCCAGGGAGAATATTCCGGAATTTTAGGAGAGGGTAGCAGCGATCCTCTGAAGTACGGAGTACAAGTCATCGCGTTAGGAGACGCGGAGTTTCAGGCAGTCGGATATCCTGGAGGGTTGCCCGGCGATGGCTGGAATCAGGAAAAGAAAACGACCACCGAAGGAAAAAAATCCGGAACGGTCATCAGCTTTAAATCTAACGAGGGCCGTGGCGATCTCGAAAACGGAAAAATGACCATCTTCGATGCGGAAGGCAATAAAGTCGGCGTCCTCGAAAAAGTAGAGCGCAAAAGCCCGACTCTCGGCAAAAAAGCCCCCGAAGGTGCCACTGTTTTATTCGACTCAAATCAGGCAACAAAAACAGTCAAGAACTTCGATAATGGCCGTATTACCGAAGACGGACTCCTGAAAGAAGGGGTCACAAGCAAGCAGACTTTTAAAGACGGCCATCTGCATCTAGAGTTTCAGCTCCCTTTTATGCCACAGGCGCGGGGTCAGGGAAGAAGCAACAGCGGCTGTTACGTACTGGGACGTTATGAAGTACAGATCCTGGACTCCTTCGGCCTGGAAGGCAAAGACAATGAATGTGGTGGAATTTATAAACTGGGAGCTCCCAGCGTGAATATGTGCCTGCCTCCCCTGGCGTGGCAGACTTACGACATTGACTTCCAATCTGCGAAATATGATAAAGACGGCAACAAAACTGCCAAAGCCAGAATAACAGTCAAGCATAATGGAGTCACCGTTCACGATGACCGCGAAATCGATGAACCGACTCCCGGGGGAACCAATAAAGACGAAGCAACAGCCGGTCCGCTGTTCCTGCAGGATCATTCCAATCCTGTTCGCTTCAGAAATATCTGGGTGAGCGAAAAATAAACTGATAACACCACAGGAAAATCGCAAACTCCTCCACTTCATTTCGTTCAGGGCCATATACTGATGACAGGAACAGAGAAGCTGGTACTGGAAAGTACAGAGAAACCGCTTAAGATGCGTCTTTATCTGATGATGTTTCTCCAGTACTTTGTGCAGGGCTGTTATTTACCGATTATTACGCTGTACCTGATCGACGCACTTGGATTTTCCGCGATGCAGATTGGGGTATTCGGTGCGGCGCTGGCAGTGGGGCCTTTACTGGCTCCCTTCATTTTTGGTCAGATTGTCGACCGCCATTATGCGACAGAGCGCGTACTCTCATTCTGTCACTTCGCGGGTGGAGTCATCATGCTGGCTCTGTTTTTTCAACACAGTTTCTGGCCGGTCGTTATTCTGGGCGTACTCTATTCAATCCTGTATGTACCCACCATGATGCTCACTAACTCGTTGACGTTTCAGCATTTGAAAGACAGCGACAAAGAGTTCCCTCTGATCCGATTATGGGGCACGATCGGCTTTGTGGTCCCGGCCTGGATGGCGGAAGGATTGTTTCTCGCACATCTTAAAGGGGATGAACTCAACACAGGACGTGGCATAGTACTGGCAATGGCTGGCGTTGCAGGACTGCTCATGGCGGCTTACTCGCTGACACTTCCACATACGCCGCCCGTTAAGAGTGACAAAAAAGATCTGGCCCCCGGAAAAGTTCTGAAGATGCTCAAATACCGGCACTTTCTGGTTCTGGTGCTTGTCGCATTCATTATCTCGATCGTCCACAAGTTTTACTTCCAGTGGAACAGCCCTTTTTTGAATGCAATCCTCAAGCAGGGAAATATTACAGGGGCCTGGGAACAGAGAATCAGCTCGATTGGGCAGGTTTTTGAAGTTCTCGTCATGGCCGTTCTCGGATTCGGCATCAAAAAATACGGTTTTAAAACCATCATGCTGGTTGGTTTATTGTCGTATATGCTTCGCAGTCTGATCTTCGCCTACGCATCGACCATCGGTGCGTTTTTCCCCGCGGCCTTATTCCTCACCTGTGTGGGACAGGCCATGCACGGATTGTGCTTTGGCTGTTTTCTGGCTGCCGCTTATATCTATGTTGATAAAGTCGCTCCACTTGATGTCCGCGGCAGTATGCAGACATTTTTCGGGACCTTCGTGTTCGGCCTGGGAATGTTTGCCGGTGGTTTTATCAGCGGAACCATCGGTAAATTTTTCACCGCGACTGGTAAAGATACTCTTCTGCGTTCTCAATGGAACATTCCATCCCAGTCAGGAATTCTGGAGTTCACTCAGAAAAATCTCGATGGTGATTCGCTCAGTTTATTGCGTGACTGGCCCGGCATCTGGCTGAGCAGTGCCGCCATCGCGCTGTTTGCGACACTCCTGTTCTGGGCTCTGTTCCCCAAACTTGATTCTTCAAGTCGTTTGGCTCATACGGAAGAGACGGCATAAATGATTTCTCCTCTCTCAGAAAATATGTTTATCGGAGGAGTCGTCCTCATCTTTTCTTTTTTCGGTCTGTTAAAAGAACAATGGTTTCTGGCAAACACAAGAAAAGGGCAACGACTGACCAAGTGGTTTGGCCCCACCCGGGCCATCTGGGTGTTGCGTGTGATTTTTCTCACCGGAATGATCTTCGGGGCACTTCTGGCAGCAGGAATCATTCACCCGATCCAATGGCAATAAGACTGTGATCCCAGCTGCAGGCCTGGAATCAGCCTGCCAGAATGACATACAAGCCCCCTCATGTTCAGCCCCCATTTTCATGCCAGATTGACATTGCGTACAAGAGTCGGCTCTCACACCAATTTTGATCAAACATGATAAAACATTATGACACAGCATCTTACAACACATCCAACACATTTCAATTAACACAATCTAAATGGTATGCCCTTTGCATAATCAGTATGTCTAAATAGATGTTTTTTCCGTTTGAGGATATTGGGAAATGCCGATTTTTCGTTGGGAGCAATCCTGGAACCCGCTCAGGGATTTGGAACGTGAAGTAGACCGCCTGATTCAAGGCGTCGAATTCTCAGTCCAGGGAATTCGTATGCCCCGGCAGTACCCTGCCGTCAATATTTTTGAACTGGATCATGAATATCTCATTACCGCTGAACTACCTGGTATGCAGGTTCAGGACCTGGAATTGACGATCGCCAACGGCGTGCTCACTCTGAAAGGGCACCGAAATCCTCCGGTGATTGACGATGGTGAAATCGCTGAAGAACGCTTCCGGCGTCAGGAACGAACGTTCGGCGAATGGCAGCGATCAATTACCATTCCGGACCGGATCTCAGACGATCGCCTTTCAGCAGAATTCAATGAAGGGATTTTAAAAATCCATCTTCCCAAACTGGAAGAAGAACAGGCCCGCCAAATCCCAGTCAGTTCAGGCGAATAGGAAAATACGATGAGTAGACAGCACAGCAATGAAGATCAGCGCGAAATTGCTCATCCCGAACAATATGTATTCACGCCCCCCATTGATATCTATGAAACCGATGCAGGGTTAGTGCTCTATGCGGATCTCCCCGGAGTTTCCGTCGGTTCGCTTGAACTGCAGGTTCAGGACAACAAACTGACGCTACTGGGAAAAGTCGAACCACAAATTCCGGAAGGCGCCCGCCCGCTGCACAGAGAATATGAAGTAGGCAATTTTCTGCGTTCCTTCATTCTGAGTGGAGAAATCGTACACAGCGAAATTGAAGCAAAACTAGCCAATGGCGTCCTGCGGATCTTTCTTCCCAAAGCCCCCAAAGCAGAGCCCCGCAGAATCCAGGTGAATACCGGCTGAGATTCGATCCGGATTTCATGGCCTCTGCCTGAAGCGAGTCTCTTCAACGGTCTCACTTTGCAACGACGATGGTTTTAAATCGTCCTCTTTGATCAGCGCTTGATTTTTTTTCTGCAACTCCAGCGCTTCCTCACGTTTCCCGCTTAAGCCGGCGGCCCGCGCCAATGCGGATAGGAATCGTCTGTCCGTTTGTCGCTCTGCATAAAAGGGCTTCAGCAAATCATACGCCTGTTGACCTTTTCTTTGGAAAATCAACAGATCTGCCTTCAGGAGCAGGCTTTCGAAATCCTGCGGATCAATCAGCAATGCCTGGTCAACTTGAGCGACCGCAGCTTCCATCTCCCCCTGGTTTCTATTGATCAATGCCAGATAACGCAGCGAAATAATCGATGCAGGCTGTCGTTCCAGACACCAGCGCGCTTCCCGCTCTGCTGATTCCAGATCCCCCGTGTAAAGTGCCGCATAAGCCAGATTCAAATGCGCCTCAAACAATTCCGGTTCCAGATAAAGTGCCTGTTTGAGCGGTCCCGACATTTCACTTGTTCTGCCGGCCTGCCTCAAAATGTCAGCGACCAGCATGTAATTCTGTGCCTGATTTGCCCCCAGTTCAATACTGCGTGTGGCATATTTGAGTGCCCTTTCAGAGTCACCTGCCTTGAATAAAAGTCGCGCCAATTTTTCCTGAAAGCGACTCTCTTCCGGGTATTCACGTATCAGCTCGAACAATGCCGGTTTTGCCTGCAAGTGAAGGTCCTGTTCCATCGCAATTTCTGCGACCGCTTCGACTGCTTCGTAATACCGGGGATGACGGGGAGTCACATGGGAAAAGTTTTCTAATGCCTGAAACGGGGCACGCGCTTTGATGAGTTCCCCCAATTGAAAGTGTGCGAACTCATCGTCTGGATGCTGCTGCAAATAGGCGATCAACTCTTTTCGTCGGGCTTGATCCGATTTCTCTCCCGACTCTTGCGTTTTTACAGCTGGTTCTGATTTCTGCGAATGATCTGTTTCCTTACGACCGGAAAGGTAAAATATCAGCAATGCCACCAGACCTGCGCCGGCAACAATCCATCCGCTTGAGAAAAAAAAACCTTTTTCCGGTTTTGAAAAGGGCTTGATCAGGTTGTCTGGTTCCGACTGGCTATTCATATTCATTGCTGTAATTGAGACAGATCCCGAGAATCGCTGGATCCTTCTATCAATGTATAACGGCCCCCCGGTTGTAAACCAGACCAGATTTCAGTTTTCCCTTGAGGCCAGGTAATTTTCACTGATACCGGTACCTGACTCTTTCCCAAGCCAGACAAGATCCCGCCTTCGTCCACGGAAAGATAACTGCTGCTCCCCCGCCGATAACGCGTTAATTTTCTGGAATCTGCTGTCAGCTCAACACGCGCACCAATGCCGCTGCGATTGGAAGTCGTACCGATTAACTTTAAAGAGACACATTGACCGGCGGCTACCGTACGGTTCTCCAGCAACACCAGTTTCCCGTTCAAGTGAGAAACCGCAAGATCAGCCAACCCATCCCGATTAAAATCGGCAACGGCACAACCTCTTCCCACCTGTTTGTTTTGAAAGAACGTTCCTGCTGATTTTGAAACGTCAAGAAACCGTGCTCCTCCTTGATTCAGAAACACCTGTGGTTCCTGTTCGTAAGGTTCATTTTTTCCCAGTTGGGCGAGTCGATCGTGAACATGACCATTGGTCACGAACAGGTCTTCCCAGCCGTCATTATTGAAATCCAGAAACGAGGCACCAAATCCCAGTCTCACACGACTGGGCGCAGCAAGCCCTGTTTCCTCGGTGACGTCCAGAAAAAACAGAGCCCCCTCATTGCGATACAACGTATTTGTTTCGCCGTAATAATTCGTGACAAACAAGTCGATCTGACCATCGCCATTATAGTCTGCCCCGGCAAGCCCCATGCCTGCCTCACGGTCTCCCGAACGGTTGAAGGCGAGACCGGCGATCAATGCCTGATCTGTGAAAACCCCCTGCCCGTCGTTCACCCACAACTGATTCGCAACGGAGTCATTCGCAACATAAATATCCATGTCCCCATCATGGTCAAAATCAGCAGCAAAAACACCCAGCCCCTGTCGGGCAGGCTCACTGTGCAAGCCTGCTTTTTTTGACATATCAAGAAACGTGCCATTACCCAGATTCCGATAAACCACATCGTATTCCCCGCGCACATACCGCGGATGACAAACGAAATAAACGCGTGTCCCATCAACTTTACGGCTGCAGATTGGATACTGTTCGCGGTCGATCTCCAGATAATTCACTACATACAGATCGAGCAATCCATCACCATTCAGATCAGCCCAGGTACAACTGGCCCCGTACCCCGGGTCATCCGCTTGCGCTGACTGTGAAGTATTGGTAAATGTGCCGTCTCCGTTATTGCAGTACAACAGATTCCGGTCGAATTGACTCACATACAGATCGTCAAACCCATCGTGATTATAATCTCCGACGGTAATTCCCATAGAGTAGCCGAAATCGATTAAACCTGCCGGCGCAGTGACATCCTGAAATTGACTGTGTCCCTGATTCTGATACAGACGGTTTGACATGCCCACATCGCGCTGCGTGTTTTTTGCCGTCTGCCACTCTTCACCTTGTGCGCAATATAAATCGGGAAAACCATCATTGTCGAAATCAAGCCAGCCGACGCCTGAACCCATCATCAAATGCAAATGACGCTTTAAAGTCAAAGGCGACTTATGCTGGAACGTCAACTGAGAGGCTGCCGTCACATCCTGAAAGAGAATCTCGGACTGTTTTTCCTCAGCACAAACGGGGAAGCCACAAAAAAACATCGCCAGACAACCAACGCAGATCAGCTCACGCCAGACTCTCAGCAGGAAACAGACTGTGCTGCTGTTAGAAAGGAAACTGATCATCCAATTTCGCCTCTGAGAGTTCCACCAGAAATTGCGATAACCGCTCGACGAGAATCTGCATCAGTTTCTCCCCCTTCTCGGCGGTCGCCTGATGCGGATTTCCCGATCCCGAATTGGTCGTCAATAGATGCCAGGGACGAGTAATACTGACCCAGCCTTCATTAACGGCGGAAAACCGCGTTGAGTTCGTCGCCCCCTCGTCGGCATTCAAGACGCCCGTTTCTGCATTCCGGGAAACGAGTTGTGGAAAATAAGCCAGTGCCAGCGAGGTTTCCATTTCACCGGCGTGGTCATCCGGGTTTTCAAAAATCTCTGATTTGACATCAGCCGACGTTCCGCGGAACCAGTCCGCCAGAAAGATTTGCACCGGCGTTGAGCCATGTAGTTCTCGCAACAGCGGTTTAAAATCGTTACCGCCGTGGCTGTTCAGAATCAGCAGTTTGTGTACGCCATGATTGGCCAGCGAATCGACGAGGTCAGTAATGATCTGCCCCAGCGTCGAAGGATTCACATTCATCGACAGGGGAAACGCACTCTGATTGGTTTCCGTCCCGTAAGGAATTGGGGGCAGCATGACTACTTTCGCGCCCCGCTGATGGGCGGCTTCGCATACGCGCGAACCAATCGCATCTGCCTCATAAGTGTCGGTTCCATAAGGGAGGTGCAGATTATGTGGCTCCGTGGCCCCCATCGGCAATACGGCCACTTGATAGGGATTCTCTTTCACATAAGCATAATTGATTTCGGATAAAATCCAGGGACGCATCGCAGGTTCAGACGCCACTCCACGATCTCCTTACTCTTTGATTGCTTGAAACAATTTAGCAGAATACTCCTTTCATTCTAACAGGTTAGTCCCTACGCCTCATTCGTGAGCAACCAGATATTTAAAATATATACATTCTTCCCCTGTGTTTCTCTGTATTCTAATGAACTCACTGTGTACTCTTAAATGAGAGCAGATCATTTCCCCGAAGGAGTCCCTTATGGCCAACTGGTATGTAAAACGTGGTAGTCAAACGGCAGGTCCTTTAACCCAGGAACGATTAAAAGCGCTTGCCCTTCAAGGCAAAGTTCAGAAGACCGATCTGGTCAGAAAGGGCGAAGACGGGAAATTTGTACCCGCAGGTCAGATTCCGGGGTTGATCCCAGATCCGGATTCAGACGACTGGGACGAATTCGAAGCGGACACACAGTCGCAATCCAAAACTGCGGCTCCGAAAAAAAGCAATACGACGCTGATTCTAGTACTTGCCGTTCTGGGAGGCGGCGGAGTTCTTGTCATCGTGTTTCTGCTGGCATTGCTTTTGCCCGCGATTCAGGCGTCCCGCGATGCAGCACGTCGCTCGATCTCAAAAAATCATCTGAAACAGATCGGCCTGGCGCTGCATAACTATCATGAAGTGCATCGCTTCTTTCCTCCAGGTGCCATCGAAACCACCGATGGCAAACCCTACCATAGTTGGCAGACGATGATTCTGCCCTTCGTGGATAACGCACAGCTTTACAATCAGATTGATTTTGATCAATCATGGACTGATCCAGCCAACCAGAGATATTTCCAGTTGGAATTACCGATTTACCTGAACCCCGTGATTGAAGAAAAAACTTCGCCGAAAGGCTTAGGGCTTTCGCACTACGTCGGAAACAAACTATTGTTGAAGACCAATGGAGATATGGGGCTCCGTAATATCACAGATGGCGCATCAAATACCATCATGGCAATCGAAACCGGCGAAAACTTCAAAGCCTGGGGCGATCCGACCAATCTTGCAGAACCGATCAACATCATGGGAGCCGGTAAGAAATTATCGTTCACAGGAGGCAATCATGTCCTGCTGGGTGACGGCAGTGTGCGTTTCGTCTCGGAAAATATCGACCCAGTCGTGTTAAAAGCATTGAGCACACCCGCTGGCGGTGAAAAAATCGGCAAGTTCTAGGAAGAGCTTATTTCATCGTTTTAAGGGTGATTCTCAGGAAAGCGACCTTTACCGAAATGGGATTCACCGCGGCTAACGCCGTGCGGCTGATTATGATTTCAGCCATTAGCCGCAGGGCATTAGCCCCGGTGCTTCATCTCGCAGAGATGAAACCTCATGCGAGATCGCATCCCATTTAACGACAGCGTGCCTCAATCTAATAGACTCGGTCCCAATGGCCTTGGAGACGCTACAGTAAAACGGGATACAGTCTAATGCCGGGATTCGTAAAGCTGGACGACGACCCCGTCCAGAAAACCGGCCAGACGCGTGGCCGCCCGTGAGGCATCGCCGCGCATCTTCCACATTTCTTTGATGCTTTCCGGTCGTTTGAAGACGGCGCCCAGAGCGGCCCCGGCCCGTACGGCTCCGGTTTCGCCGAGAATGGACATCACTTCCGGCGGCAGGTCCGCGGAACAATCGTCGCTGATCACCCGAATCGCCATGAAGCCTTTTTTCTCAGCGGCACAAACCTGCGCCACCGCCAGGCTTTCGAGATCGACCGCGAGCGCATCGTACTTTTCCGCCAGTTGCAATTTTTCCTCTACCGTGCGGACGATCTGATCGGTATTGATGATCCGGCCGACATAGAGCCCCTGTTCCGGATCTTCCGGAAAGTGAACATCGTTTTTCAGTTCCTGACCGTGCAGGTCAGCTACCGAAGTCGCAACAACAATATCGCCGACTTTCATCCCGGGCTTGAGCGCACCTGAAAAACCGACCGAGAGCACCCAGGGGGGAGAATGCGCATCGACCAAAGCCTGCGTCGCAGCACGGGCGCGGGCAAAACCCACTCCCGTTTGTACGACCGCCACTTTAATCCGATCCAGAAATCCGCCCCGAAACACATACGAACCGCCGGTATATTTTTTGACGTGCTCACACCGATCCAGAAAGGGCTGGATCTCCATCGGCAGAGCACAAACCAGCCCTATATCCGCATGCGCTTTATCGATTTCGGGTGGATTCAAGAAGCATGTTCCTTTTCGAACTGACTCATCACTTCGATTAACTTGTCAACGCCAGCCTCGGGAAAGGCGTTATAAATACTCGCCCGCATCCCGCCGACACTGCGGTGCCCTTTCAAGCCATCCAGCCCGGCGGCAGTTGCCTGCGCGATGAATCTGGCATCGAAGTCGGCATTGCCGGTGACAAACGTGACATTCATCAGCGAACGGTCTTTTTTCGCAGCCGTTGGATTGAACAGCGAACTCTGTTCCAGATAATCGTACAGTTTACCTGCTTTGGTCTGATTTTTCTGCGCCATCGCCGATAATCCACCCTGATCTTTCAACCATTGCAGAACGCGGCCCAAAATATAAATTCCGAATGTTGGCGGCGTATTGTACATCGAGCCCGCTTCGGAATGCGTCCGGTACTGCAGCATTGTGGGAATATCGGTCGGTCCCTGCTCAATCAGATCGTCCCGGATGATGACCAGAGTCACTCCGCTGGGTCCCAGATTCTTTTGCGCACCGGCGTAAACAATCCCATATTTAGAAATATCGATGGGGCGCGAGAAGATATCGCTACTGGCATCGCAAATCAGGGGAACGCCCGCGGGAACAGTCGGCTCGGCCGTGAACTCGGTGCCGTAAATTGTATTATTCGAGGTGAAATGCACGTACGCAGGTTTCTCACTCAGAGAAACTTCCTCGGGAATATACGAAAAGTTCTTGTCTTCGCTGCTGCAGGCGACATTCACATTTCCAAACGATTTGGCCTCTTTGACCGCTTTTTTGGACCAGGAACCGGTGACCAGATAATCGGCTGTCTGATCTTTGGAAAGCAGGTTCATGGGAACCATGAAAAACTGTGAGGAAGCGCCCCCCTGCAGAAACAACACTTTGTAATTATCAGGAATCCCCGCGATTTCCCGGCAGAGGGCTTCTGCCTCATCATAAACGGCGATGAAGGCTTTACTACGGTGGGAGTGCTCGAGAACACCGATTCCCGTATCGCCCAGTGAAATCAGATCCTGCTGCGCTTGCTCCAGTACGGGAAGAGGAAGAGCCGCTGGTCCCGCAGAAAAGTTGTAAATTCTTTCTGTCATTTTAGATATCTCAACATCATTTGCAGGCGGAAAAAAAGTTTCCGCCCTGAGTAACCTGTTTGGTGTCAATAATACGGACGTGAATAAGACTCTTGGAACCATCCTTGAGGATATTGGCAAGCGTTCGCTTGTTTTGCCATACAGCATCGATATTATGGAGTCTGCTTTTCTTCGTGAATGGAGCAGAGCGAAATTATCCAGAATTCCCAAGAATAGTAATGTGTTCCGGCGAGAGATTGCCCTGTTAGATTGATCTGTTTATTAATGTCTAGTTCTCCAAATCCGCTTTCCCGAGGGCCACGCCTCCAATCCTTTCAACCGCCACAAGGCGACCTGACGATTATGGCTGGCTCGGGTAACCCCTTACTTGCTCAAGCCATTGCTGATGAACTGGGCATCCGTCTGACACCCTGCGAAGCCCATCAGTTCAGTGAAGGTAATATTTTTGTTCGTATTCTGGAAAATGTCCGCGGTCGCGACGTTTATATCATCCAGGGCGTCCATTCGCCGGTAAACGACAATTTCGTTGAACTCCTGTTCTGGATCGACGCTTTAAAACGGGCCAGTGCCCAGCAGATCACAGCCGTGATCCCTTTTTTCAGCTATGCCAAAGGGGATAAGAAAGACGAACCTCGCGTTTCGATCCGGGCGCGTGTCTGTGCGGACGCGATTGAAGTCGCCGGGGCGAACCGCGTTTTGACGATGGACCTGCACAGCCCTCAGATTCAGGGCTTCTTCAGTGTGCCCGTCGATCATCTTTACGGGCGGCATGTTATCTGTGAACATGTCCGCAAACTGAATATTGAAAATCTGGTCGTCTGCAGTCCCGACGTCGGTTTTGCCAAAGAAGCATCCGATTTCGCAAAACTGCTGGGAACGCCGGTTGTCATCGGGAACAAACTCCGCAAAGACCACAGCGAAACGGTGGAAGTTCTGGAAGTGATTGGAGAAGTTGCAGGTAAAAATATCATTCTGGTAGACGACTTTACCATTACAGGACGTACCCTGGTCAGCATGGCTGAAGTCCTGAAAAAGAAGGGAGCTAACGACATTTACGCAGCCGTCACACACGGCGTATTGTCGAGAGGTGCTGCGGAGCGCATTGGAAAAAGTCCTTTGAAAAAAATGTTTATGACCAATACGATTGAATCGCAGATCGATCCTCTGCCGGAAAACATTGAAGTCATTTCGGTCGCGCATTCCTTCGCTTCCGCCATCCGCTCCATTCACGACCGGACCAGCGTCAGTACCCTGTTTCCGGAAAAGCGACCGAAGAATTAATCACTTATTGTATTGTAATGGCTCACTGTCAGAGAAAAATCAGGACGCATGACTAACACAAGCAAGAAGCTGACCCCGATGATGGAGCGGTATCTGGAAGTCAAACGCCAGAATCCGGGAACCATTCTGCTGTTTCGCATGGGTGATTTCTACGAACTGTTTAACGAAGATGCCGAAATCGCAGCACGTATCCTGGGAATCACACTCACCAGCCGCGATAAAAATTCCAGCAATCCGACACCGATGGCCGGTTTCCCGTATCATTCGCTGGACAACTATCTCTATAAATTAATTCATGCCGGTTATCGAGCCGCGATCTGCGATCAGGTCGAAGACCCTAAAACAGCCAAAGGCATGGTCAAACGCGAAGTCACCCGTGTCGTGACTCCCGGCACCCTGACCGATGATGCCTTACTGAATCCGCATGAAAACAATTTTCTGGCCAGTATTTATTTTGGAAAATCCAGTATCGGACTTGCATGGCTCGAACTCTCTACCGGTCGTTTTCTGACATCCAACACAACAGCAGAACATCTGGTTGACGAACTGGCCCGGATACATCCCGCCGAATGTATTTTTGCGGAAGGCAACACCGCGCTGCAAAACGCCATCGGCCATTTAGACACCATGCTGACCGAGCGACCTCCCTGGTCGTTCGCCCAGGATGAATGTGAAAAACGGCTGCTGGAACATTTCGGCACCAAAACGCTGGAAGGTTTTAATCTGGAATCAAAGACTCCCGCGATCACGGCTGCAGGCGCTTTGCTCGAATACGTTCAGGACACTCAGAAAAGTTCGATTCCGCATATCAACCAGATTGAACCGTACGAACGTGGCGATCGCCTGCTGATCGATGAAGCCACCCGTCGCAGTCTGGAACTGACACGAACCATCCGCGAAGGCAAACGCGAAGGCAGTCTGATTTCGGTCCTTGATGAAACAGTCACCTCTATGGGAGCCCGTCTACTCACAGACTGGATCGCCAACCCGTTAACGAGCCTCCCCGAAATTCAGAGACGGCTCGACTCGGTTGAAGAACTCTCTCAAAATCCGGTTCTCTGCCAGGATGTCCGTGAACAACTGGCGAAAACTTATGATCTGCAGCGCCTGACCGCACGCATCGCCACCGGCCGGGCCAACGCCCGTGACCTCAGTTTTCTGGCACAAACACTGGCTTTGCTTCCCAGGCTGAAGGCGAAACTCGCCGGTCGTAAATCCGAACTGCTCCAATCCCTGGAAGCGGGCATCGACCTTTGTGCTGAAGTACGGGCGGACATTGAAGCCATGATCGTGGAAGAGCCCCCATTGACACTCAATGAAGGGGGCGTGATCTGCAAAGGATTTCATTCCGAACTCGACGAACTGAGATCCCTTTCCAAAGGGGGTAAAGAATGGATCGCCTCCTACCGCAACGAAGAAGCAGAGCGGATCGGCATTCCGACTTTGAAAGTCGGTTACAATAAAGTCTTTGGCTATTATCTCGAAGTTTCCGCTGCCCAGGCCGCAAAAGTCCCCGAGCACTATATTCGAAAACAGACCCTCAAAAACCAGGAGCGTTATATCACTCCTGAGCTGAAAGAGTACGAAGAAAAGGTGCTCAAGGCAGAAGACAGTGCGATTGAACTGGAATTGAGACTGTTTCATGAGTTGCGGGAACGCGTCGCCAAAGAAGCGCCCCGCACACAACAAACCGCAGAAATTCTGGCACAAATTGACGTTCTCTTCGGCCTGGCCCATCTGGCAACTCACGCAGGTTATACGCGTCCGGAGATCACAGAAGAACCGGTCCTCGATATCAGAGAGAGTCGGCATCCGGTACTCGATCGTCTGCAGCCTTCAGGGGAATTCGTCCCCAACGATGTATTGCTCGGCGATCCCTACGGCCGGGTTCAAATCATTACCGGCCCCAACATGGCGGGAAAAAGTACTTATATTCGTCAAGCGGCGCTCCTGACTCTCATGGCGCAGATTGGATCATTCATTCCCGCCAGCGAAGCGCGGATCGGAATTGCAGATCGAATCTTTGCACGCGTGGGCGCCAGCGACGAACTGAGTAAAGGCCAAAGTACATTCATGGTTGAAATGACGGAAGCCGCCCGTATTCTGAACTCGGCCTCGGAACGCAGTCTGGTGATTCTGGATGAAATCGGGCGTGGCACCAGTACCTATGACGGAATTTCTCTGGCCTGGTCCATGACCGAATACCTGCATGACCAGATAAAAGCCCGGACCCTGTTCGCAACGCATTACCATGAATTGACCGAACTAACCCAAACGCTCAAACAGACCAGTAACTGGAATGTCGCCGTTCACGAGCAGGACGGAGAAATCGTATTTCTGCACAAAATCGTGGAAGGCTCGGCAAACAAAAGTTACGGAATTCATGTGGCCCGTCTGGCAGGTGTCCCTGACCAAATCATACAGAGAGCAAACCAGATTCTTTCCACGCTCGAAAAAGATCATATCGACGCCAGCAGCGGAAAAACAACCATCCCCCCGCGTCTGCAAAAACAGGCGTCTCACCAGCAGCTTTCCCTGTTTGGAAACGCGACTCATCCCGTACTCGATGAAATCAGAGACCTGAACGTCGATCAAATGACGCCCCTGGCTGCATTGGAAGAATTATACAGAATTCGTGAACAACTGAACTGATTGACAAATAATTCATTTCTACTGTTTTTGGGTTGAAATCAAAACTTAATTGTGTACACAATAATACACACCGTGGGTACACCAGTGCCTTAATTGTTTTGAGCGTAACCTTAAAGAACGAGGAATAAGATGTTTGGAAAAACTTATGTCAAGCTGTTTGTGGTTTTGTTCACAGGAATTAGCTTAGCTCTTTGCACAGCGGACAGCTTACCCGCTCAGAAGAAAGAATCAGACTCTGCCAAACCCAGTGATAAAGAAACCAAAGCCACACCTAAAAAGTCAAAAGGTCGTCTTCCCAATTATTATGGTAAACTAAATCTTACCCCTGAACAACGCGACAAAATTTACAAAATCCAGGCCGACTACAACCCGCAAATCGACAGTCTGAAAAAACAACTGGACGAATTGAACAAAAAACGCAACACGGAATACGAGACGATCTTATCCGCCTCCCAGAAAGCCAATCTGGAAAAACTTCTGACTGAGGCGGCCAATAAAAAAACAGCCAAAAAGTAAAATCGGGCTGTAAATCGTTTTTTGAACGAGAAAACATTTGAAAGGGCGTGGTTAGTTATTCAACCACGCCCTTTCTTTTCCCTGATTCTCAAAGTTATACTCTTCAAAGGACAACGGAAAACGAATTCTGCCATCACAGGCAGATCTGGAACCAGACATTCAGAAATTACAACGACCTTATGGATTCGGAAAACCAAACTTCATCGCGACCTGCTCTGGATTTGTCCCCCGATCAAAATCACGGCTCACGCTGGATTCCACTGATCCATCTGTTTTTCATCATCGCACTTCTCTCGCTTCTCGCTCCTTATGAATGGAATAGGGTTCAATCCGAAAATCAGCACCTGCCCTGGCTCACCCGTTTTTTTCTGCATGTGAACGTGGACACGACCCCGTATTTTATCCTGTTAATACTGAGTCCTCTCTGCTGGTTTATTCGCATTCACTTGAATTTCCGATTTTTCACCAGTTCGCTCCGCCCCAGACTGTCTGAAGCGTGGGTCAGAGAGAAACAGGTATCGAAACATGCAGATTATTTCGCATTCTTTCTGAGCTTATTCATCGCCCTGAGTTCGTTTCTGATGAGTATCTGGACTGCATCACATGTTGTGAACCCGCAACAAAACCTGACACTGGGAGATCTTCCCCCCGCTTACCACGATGAATACAGCTATTTGTTCCAGGCAAATACTTTTCTGGCTGGTCACACTTCGTTTCCCAGTCATCCCGCTGCGCCGGATATTTTTGATCAGGTTCATGTGTTGAATGAAGGCAAACTGGCCAGCCGTTATTTCCCGGGAACCGGTCTCTGGCTGGTACCTTTTGTCAACGGAGGACACCCCTATTGGGGGTACTGGCTTGCTGGAGCGATTACCTCGTTTTTCATCTTCTGGGCGGGCAGAGAACTGGCCGGTAATGGGGTCGGACTTCTGGCGGGTCTGATAGTGGCACTCTCACCGGGTATGGCCATCTTCAGTAACCTGCTCCTGGCACATCACCCGACATTGGTCGGCCTTTCGATTTTTCTCTGGGCGTTTCTGCGGATGCAGCGCACCCGTTCTTTCCGTGACGCATCTCTCGCAGGTCTGGGGCTTACTTTTGCAATGCTGTGTCGTCCCATGACGGCAGCCGGTTTTGCACTCCCCTTTGGAATCTGGCTGGTCTTCCAGTTGATCCCGGGTGGTCTCAAAAAACAAAACGAAACGAAGGGAACGGAATCGGAAATACAGAAAACCAGCCGTTCTGCCTGGATATTGGCAGCAGGACTGGCAATCCCCCTCGGTAGTGGATTGACTGGATTATTTTTTTATAATCAGTCCATTACCGGAAGTGGCTGGAAAATGCCTTATCAGGTCTATACCGACATTTACACGCCGCGCCATGTTTATGGTTTCAACAATGTAATTCGCGGTGAACAGAAACTCGGCCCGAAAGTTTTGGAAAACTATGACAAATGGGCCGAAAACCTGACGCCTGCTTTAGCCGTTCAAAATGCACAGAATCGTTTTCTGGCCAGTCTGCAGTGGACCCTGGGAATCATCCCCCTGGGATTGGCGGGCCTGATTTTTCTGATCACAGAATGCAGACGCTGGAGCCGCTGGTGGCTTGTATTGGCTTCGATCATCTCACTCCATGTCGTGCATATTCCGTACTGGTATGACGGAATCATGCACTGGCATTATGTGTTTGAAACCGGGCCTCTCTGGGCGCTCATTTTTGCCCGAGTGACGCAAAGCCTGTTTCGAATCTGGCATCGCATCGAGCGTCCCCTCATGTGCTGGCTCTGGACATCGATGATTTTAACCGCAGTGTCGACCAATCTGGTCGCCCTCCCTCCCTTGTGGACGATCTCCAAACTGGAAATGGTCATAAATAATGTCGCCTTTTCAAAATTCAAGCATTTCCAGTTCAAGGAAATGATCCAGCACCATCCACAAATTAAACAACCCGCGCTGGTTCTGGTCGCACACGACCCGGCTGACCGGCACATTGATTATGTCGTCAACGACCCGCAGTTAGATCAAACAGTTCTACTGGGGCGATACCGGCCTGAACTGTATCAACCGGCAAAGCTGCAGACGATCTTCAAAGACCGGAATCTATATCTGTTCGACGCGGCTCAAAATCGGCTCAGCAGATGGAATGGAACCTTCTGGGAGCCGATCTAATTGGCGTCTTGCGTTCAATCGCTGATTTTCACTTTGATTTCATCCGAATTCGCTTTCAACTCTGGTGCATACATGCCATAACCGATTGTGGGCAGTCCGCTGAATTGCCCCGGGATTTCCGCCCGTAAACGATAGGTGAGACTGTGTTTGCCACGCGCTAACTGCCTGAGATAAAACACAACGCGGTCATCGCGAAATTCCTGATAAGCGCCCAGACCACTGCTGGAATAGCCGCTGCGCACCTCGACGGGTTCCATCCCGGCTACTTTATAATCTTCAAACACCAGATACTCGTAATCATTTTTGCTATCGAAAATGAGTTCGACTTCCACCAGATCACCGCTGGTGAGTGCGGTCTCCCGGTCGATTTCCTGACGTTTGTATTTTTCGATCTTCTGGTCAACCGCCTGCCCGCGTGAGCCGGACGCTTTAATCGAACGATCTTCCGGAACCAGTTTGTAGTACTTGCGATCTACCTTGATCTCCAGACCAGTCTTGGTAATGAAATTTTCTTTGGTGAAGTAAGTCACATACGCATTATAGTACAAAGGCCCCGCTCCCTGCTTGCGAATTTCCAGACGATGAGCGCCCGACGTGAGCGCGTCCCCCTCGATCACCAGCTTGTTATCAAAGGTAAAGAGATTCTCGGCAGTGATGTTGACCTCTTTCTGTTTTTGACCGTCCAGATAGATTTCCAAAGCCAGGTCAGACTGCCCCTCGCCGCTGGCAGACCAGTATTCTGCAAGTGCCTCAACGGCGATTGCGGTATCTGACACGGAATTCCAGTACGTGGAATGTTTACGATTGTTCAACAGATATTTCACCAGTTGCGCCGCCTTGGGGTTTTGCGGATCGGCTTTTGACAGCAGCTTCAAATAGTAAGCGTTGGCTTCTACTTCGCTTCCATACCAGTGCCACCAGTAATTACTTTCCGGCAGATTCAGATACGCGGTCTGGTTCTCTGGATCCTGAACCAGATACTGGTCCATATTATTGACGATCATCGCCAACCGGTCCTGACGATCCAGTTCATGCGAAGCTAATCCCAGCATGCCCAGAGCGTAGACGGAAAGCTTTGTCCGGTCCCGATAGAGGAAATCGTACATCTTTTCGTCAATGACCTTCTGATTCACGAGCACCATAAATACATACGCGTCCAGATTGGAAGCCGTCTCTTCATACGGTTTCTTTTTGTCGGGAGCATTCAGCAGTTTCTGCAGTTCCTGCTGCTGATAATTTTTCAGCCATTCGATGCCCCGTTCCAGAGTACCGGGTACTAACGCGACGCCGTTCTGCTGCGCCAGATTCAATCCGTGCACCACGCGCGCCGTGAAATAAGGGGACGAGCGCTCCTGCCAACCGGAGAACCAGCCCCAGCCTCCGTCGGATAACTGCATACTGGTCAGATCAGCGACCCCCTGTTTCACGATCTGATCAACTTCCGACTGACTGAAAACCGGGTTCTGGTCATAACGTTTCCACTGTTCAGCCCGTTTCTGATCGTCTCCGATTTCCTGCGCATTCAGATTCGTTCGTTTCCGTTTGATCTCCTCCAGGTTCAGCCCCATCCGCTTCAGAATGTTCTGTGTCATCACCGTCGGCAGAAACCGGCACAACGTGCCATCGGTCGTTTTGTGCGGTGAATAAATCAGGTATGGCAGCGCATCAACCATCGCGCCCGCCAACGAAGGGGAATAACGAAGCTCAAGCCGACTGAGTTCCGATTTCCGTTGGTCCGGAATCTGGAAGCTGATTTGAGCGGACTTTCCGTCGGTTGGAATCGTGCCGGTGAACGACTCGGTTTTCAGTATGCCATGCACTTTGACAGGGAACGTCATCTGCATCGCGTCCGACTCTTCATCGGTGAGCGCTTTCATGCGAATCACAGCGAAACCGGGACGAACCGCTTTCACCCGCCAGTCGATCCGCTGTTCTCCGTTGGCAGCGATTTCGACGGTCTGCGTCAGTTCATCCAGTGGTTGCAACGTATCGCCGTCCAGTTCCAGCACGACTGTCACTTGTTTCGATGTCTTGAGATAATTGTGAACGTTCGCGCTCAATACGACTTCATCTGTTTCCGTAAAGAACCGCGGCGCCTGTAAACGGACGATCAAATTCTTGCGGGTCACAACCTGTTGTTCCCCCTCACCCACTCGCGTCCCCTGCCCCATGACCCAGCTGCGAATCTTCCAACTCGTCAGGTTTTCCGGCATCTTGAACGAAACTTCCGCCCTGCCTTCTGCATCGGTTGAGATAGACCCGTTCCAGTATGCCGTATCGGCGAAATTCTGCCTGACCACCGGCTCTACAACCGCTGACGAACTTTCAGGCGCAGCAGCCGCATCTGCCGCCATGTTCTTACTCGCACGCTTCATTGTTGAAGCCATCGGAGCTGCAAACTCTCTGCTGCTTGACTCAATCATCGCCCCCACACCAAATCCTTCGCCACCCATTGCCGCGTTGGAAGCCAGTACCAGATGTCCAAATGTACCAATCGCATGCATGGCTATTTCATCTGGTCGTAAAAGTATCCCGAAGGTTCTGTTCAAACTGTCATAAGTCGCGGGATGATGCGAACGTTTCCACTTCCAGAAGAAGTCTTTGATGTCACGCACATTGGAACCGCCGCTGATGTATTCGACGCTTTTGTCATAGATGCTGACGACCAGTGAGCCTTCGATCGGCTTACCGTTCTCATCAGTTGCTTTAAGTTTGACGGTCGCTTCCTGCCCAGGCAGATATTCTTTTTCTGACGCTTCTACTTCAAGATTGACAATCCGCTTTTCCGGAGGAACCGCAATCTCACGAGCAATTGTATGAACTTTTCCCTGGTGAATCGTGACGGCTTCGACGAAGAAGTTCGGCAGATCTTTCCTGGTCACATCCAGTTCATAAACGGTGCTCTTGCCTGCCAGTTTGAGAACGTGCGGCTTAGCATAGATTCCATTCACAGGTCTGACGAACAACAGGACCGTACTCCCCGGCTGATTGGTATTGATCAGCAGACGCACTTTTTCATCAGGTTGATAATGTTTCTTCTCGACGACAATTTCCAGATCGTTGAACTGGTATTCCTTGCCGTCAAATCCTTCCCCTCGAATCGTAAACAGGGATCCCCCCTCGATCTGGTTTCCTTTTTTATCGACCACGGTATATGAAACACGATATTGCCCCGCCTGGGTCGCCGCCATTTTCTGTGAAGCGGTTCCGTCTTCGTCCGGATTCAGCGCCCACTCCTGGACTGCGGTCTCTTTCGGCTCTCCCTGTTCGTTATAAGAGATGCGATAGAGCACCACTTTGCCTGTCCCACTCACCGGTTTAGAATCCAGCGTCTGTGCCTTGAAGGATGCGGTCATTGTATCGCCGACCTGATAATAACCGCGATTCATCCAGGCAAATACTTTGAATGGTTTACGTGCGACGAGAACCGATCCCTTACCGACAATCGTGCGTCTCGATTCATCCACGACTTCCGCCGTGATTTCGTATTTATGATCCTGATCGCCGTGAATGGCTTTGGCCAGCGCGGTATCAATTTTGATATCGACCTCGCCATCAGAGCCGATCTCGACCGTATTCGAAAGTACCACCTCCGGCGGACCCGGTCTTGGATGAATCCACCACGGTCCGGGGGCGATACAGCCCCACTTTCCCCAGCCTGGATACCAGTTGTAATCTCCCGTGAACCACCAGTAACCCGAACCATAGAGCCAGTCCCAATGATCGACGGGATACCAGTGTTTTTCATAAGCAGTCCGTGTGACTTTATATTTCACCTGCCCTTTCGTTACCGGACTGCCAAAGTAGTATTTCGCTTTAATTTTCGCGCTGATCGTATCGCCCAGCGCAACGGGTTCTTCCGGTGCTTCGACCAGTACTTCAAATTCCGGTTTTTTATATTCCTCAATCCGAAACGAAATATGTGAGACGATTTTTGCTTTCCTGCCTGCGACTCTGGAATCAGGATATTCGACTTGAACCTGCAGATAATACACGCCCAGGCTGGCATCTTTGGGAATTTCCCAATCCCCATTGGTGCCACCATATGCATCAGTGGTAAGCATTTTTTCAAAAATGGTTTTGCCATTATTGTCATTCAGTTTGACTGTCACACCATGATTGGCAAACTGCAATTCGTCCGCTTCACTCAAATCGTAACCGACGTTACGAATCCAGAACTTATAATCGACTTTTTGTCCGGGTCGATACACGGGACGATCAGTGATTCCATAAATCTTGTGTCCATGAAAACGATTATCTCCCGATCTTTGATACCAGAACCGTTCAAAACCGGTATAGGCAAAGCGACCTGCTTTTGTCCTGGCAATCGTGATCCACTGAAATTCTCGCTTCAATAATTTCTCGTCCGGGAACGCCTGCCCATTTTCATCCGTCTGCTCGGCGAAATTGCCAGTCAATGTTTGAAACTGGTTTTGCGCAATGTGTTTTTGCTGATAACCGAAAAACTCCAGGTTTGCGCCTGCGACAGGTTTTCCTGTCCGTGCGTCTGCCACAAAATAATAAGTCCGGTCAGCCATACGTTTGTGGACAATTGCCGTATCATCCAGCCAGACAATGATTCGGCTGGTATTCCCATTTTTCATCTTTGCGATTAATAAATATGCCCCCGCATTCTGCAGCGGAGTTGTCACAGTGATTTGTCGATCGCGATGCCCGTCGAGTGGGTCAAGTTGCAGTTCCCAGCGGGAAACCAATTTTCCCTGGTATTTTTTCTGCTGCTCATCCACCAGACGATATCCCAGATTCGAGATATTGATCTGGTTCCAGTCCAGTTTCTCAGGATGTGATTTTAAATAGGTTTTGACATCATCCAAAAGTTTTTCTGCATGGACTTCGTATGCTTCGAACTCAACCTGCTTGCCGTTTCTAAAGCGAAAATCGACTTTCGCCCCCTGACCGGCGACCTGAGTATGATTGGGCTCAAACTGCCCCCAGTTCCCAATAATCTGATCCAACTGCTGTTTTTTGTGTTGATGCGGGTCACCATATGCTTGAATGTTCTGCTGTAAATACTTCGCGGCTTCTGGATACTGTCGTCGATTTTCAAACACACTAGTGAGTTGCGCCAATGCGTTTTCTGCGGTAGCACTCTTTCCCATCGCGGCAATTTTTTGATACAGACGGATAAAATTCACATCGTCCGGCAGAGGGAATCGCTGAATACCGGTTGCCAGACGGGCCAGCGTCTCTGTTTCCTTGAGACTCTCCAGCGAAAACGGATTGACCCGCTCTTCTGCCTGATCGCCCTGGACCACACTTCGACGTGAAAATAATGGCATGTAATTCTGCAGCGTCTGTACGCCGAATTGACTTCGGTTGAAATCAGCAATTTGAAACAGCACTGCCTGTTCACGATCTGCCTTGCGTTTCACTGCCTGGTCCAGCATCCACCGCCAGCGCTGGCCATCATTGGCGGCCGTTTCATAAGATGGCGGAACGCGGTAATAAACGGGCACTCCCGCTTCATCAACGGGTGCCCCTTCAGGGCCATCGACGTTTGCTCCATAAATACCTCTACGAAATCCACCGCCTGACTCACTGGTGAGACTTCCATAATCGGGCACCTCCTGCAAATCGGTCAATACCTGCAGTTTCCAGGCGTTTCCGCCTTCGCGACCAGACATGAAATACGTGGCGAAATCAAAATAAATGTCAGCAGCGAGATCGGCATTCTCGTTATCCTTGAACAACGCAACTGCCTGACTCATCAGCCGCAGTGCGCTCAGGCGATCCAGTTCCTGAGTATTGACATAACGGCCCACCCCTCGGTGATGCCCCCGATAGAACTTCTCATCAATTACATAACCATAGTGGGGCCCCTGAATCAAACTCTCAGCAGCCTTCCATAAGACACGTGGTTTGGCGGCATGATTCTTCAAAATGGATTCGCGAAACTCATCGATCTCCGTGACCCGATTCAATTGTTGCAGACACTGAATCCCCTCGCGCAGGTCATGTACCACCCCCTGATCAGAATTGTTTTGCTGATTCGCCAGCTTCTGATAAAGCTGCCAGGCATCACGATAATTGCCCTCTTTCTGATACTTTTGTGCCAGCGTGCGTTCATCAGAGACATTTTTTTCCTCAGCAGAGAGATACATGCCTAAAAAAGTGAAGAAAATCAGGACCAACGACCATTGAGCACTTTTCTTCATTCTGAATTGCAACATCATAGAACCTGTATGAAATAAGAAGGGTGTAGTTTTTAGAGTATCAGACGGGAATCATACTGATTTACGCCTGTTTGACGAATCGAATTTGACTTCAGTTCCCGGAATTCCCGGATTTTTCATGATCAGCCCGAATCGAGGTATGAGAAACAGAACGATTCCTGCATAATTTCGATTCTTTAACAACTCACTCAAATTCAATCTCCCTCTAATATTCGAAGAGACAATTCTATGGATTGGCTGACAGCAGCTTTAACCCTCTGTGGTTACCTGATCACCCTGGCTCTGATCCCCACAATTCTCCTGAAAAAGAAACGCCATCCGGTTTCAACGGTTTCATGGATCTTAATGATTTCTTTACTACCCGGTCTGGGGGGGATTATCTATCTGTTTTTCGGAATTAACCGTGTACAAAGACGTTCCCTTTCCAAGGAAAAAGCAAATCAGTCTCTGGCCCCCAAGCTGCCACAAGTGGTGCAAAATCAATTGCTGTCCAGCGAAGACTACCTGCCCCTCAACCAGAATCTGATGCGATTAGCCCAAAACGTCGCGCATACCGTGCCGACATTTGGAAATCATATCGAACTGTTAACCGATACGAATCGTACACTCGGGCTGATTAAACAGGCCATCATGAACGCCGAGCATTCTCTGCATCTCGAATACTATATCTGGCAGCCGGACCGTTCGGGAACAATGATGCGGGACTTACTCATCGAGAAAGCCAAAGCAGGTGTCGAGGTACGGTTTCTATATGATGGTCTGGGATCATTAGGTTTACGGAATCGTTTTTTCAAACCGATGCTGGAAGCTGGCATTCACGTGGCCCCCTTTCTTCCCGGAGCATCAATCCGTGAGCGATGGTCCATCAATTTACGAAATCACCGTAAACTTGTCATCGTTGACGGGAAGATCGCCTTCACCGGCGGCATGAATATCGGCGACGAATATCTGGGACAAGATACGGAACTTGGATTCTGGCGAGATACCCACTTGAAAATTGAAGGGCCTGAAACGCTGCAGCTACAGCAGGTTTTTGCTGAAGACTGGTTCTTTGCAACCGGGGAAGCCTTGACTCACCCACATTATTACGGACGTCCCGAGCCAACCGGTACTGTTACCGCCCAAACTCTTTCTTCAGGGCCTGAAAAAAATACCGATGTCTTTTTGACCCTGATGTTCGCAGCCATCAACGAAGCACGGAACAGTATACTGCTCACTACTTCCTATTTTGTTCCACCGGAATCCTTAACAACGGCTCTGGAATCGGCCGCACTCAGAGGTGTTCGCGTCAGACTGCTGCTCTCCAGCAAGTCAGCCAATCCCGCGACCGTTCACGCCGGAAGATCTTATTATGATTCGCTGCTGGATGCCGGCGTGGAGATTTTCGAATACACAAAGGGAATTCTACATTCAAAAACTCTGATGATTGATGACTGCTGGTCTCTGGTAGGTACGCCTAATTTTGACTATCGGAGTTTAATTCTGAATTTTGAAGTCGGCCTGGCAATTTATGATCGTAAATTTGCTCAACGGCTGAAAGAATCGATTGAAAACGATTTCCTGAATGCCATTAAAATCACGGAGAAAGACTGGGAGAAGCGCAGTAACATCGTCATCTTAAAACAGAATCTGTGCCGATTATTTTCGCCCATCATGTAAAGACTTTGCTCGATTCTAACGACTGGTGTGGCGATACTGCTCTGAAGCACCTTCAGGTAACGTTCCCAGATATCTGATTAATTGGATCGCTTCCTCTCTGGATAACAGATTCAGTAAACCATCTGGCATCGACGATTTTTTTACCGGGATGATTGCCTCCACCTCGTTTTTATTTATGAGCTGCTTTGTCCCTTCGGTCGTCAACAACAGAATCTGATCTGGCCCTGCAGCGCCCATCATACCAGTTAAAGTCTTCCCGGTTTCGATCACGATGGTAAAGGTAGGATATTCCTCCGCGACGAAGTGTGATGGAAAAACGGTCGCAAGCAGAATTTCCTTCTGCTGTAACCTGCGGCTGACATGCGTGAGATCGGGACCTACCTTCTCCCCCAGTTTCCCGTAGCGGTGACACTTGACACAAGTCGCTTTTACGAAGGATTGTTCGCCCAGTTTTAAATCGGGCGATTCTTTCGATCGTTTTTGTACTTCATCCTTTAATTCCTGAAACTTCCAAACACTCTTCGCAGCTTCGACAGGCAGTACCGCCGCTATTTCCTCCGGGTATTTTTCCGAGAACCATTTTTGCCAGTCAGTCATCGCAGACTGTTGTTTGTCAGCCGTCGAATTGAAATCCAGACCGGTCCAGTGCTCCAACAGTCGAGCGGCAATCTGCTGTCCTGCGGTATCCTGTTCCAGTCCAATCAGGATCACCTGTCGAATCCATTGTGCCTTATTGGAACGACGATGAAATTTGGCCAGCGTTTTCATGACCGATTTCGCCTGTGTGCCTTGTACCACATTCAGAGCACGGACCAGAATTCTCCAATCGGCGTCTCGGCGCTGGTTTTCGTTGGCGTACCAACTGATGGCTTCAGCGATATCGTTCCGGCGTTCCGGATAGGATTCGAACAGTTCATGCAGATAAATCAACGTCGGTTCATCGGCAATCCGTGCCATCGCGATTAACAACGCATTGACCTTCCGATCCGATGAGACTGCCAGCTCTTTTCGATTCTGCAATTTAATTTCAAGACTACGCAAAGCAGGAAATTCTGCTCCGGACATTCGTTCCACAGGTTCACCTGCGACAAAAATCCGATAATCTCCCGGTGTGACCTCCTGGACAAACGCGTCTTCCAATCCCTCAATTTTTAAAGAGAGCCCCGCTTCCTTCGCCAGTAGGCCCTTAAATGCTCCCGCCAGGAATAACACCAGAACCACCACT
>CAXBFD010000071.1:0-33113 GCA_963974925.1 uncultured bacterium
GCATTGTTTCGCCTCCAGCACCTTGGAAGATCATGCGTCGGCCCTGGTTGATCAGATTGGTGCCTTCTGTTTTAATTTCACTTTCTGCTTCGAGCTGTAGGTCTGCGTCGAGTCATTCAATGTGTATAAATGAATGTCGCGTCTAAGCTGATCCAGCCATTGTCCGATGGAAGGGGATGACAGTCCAGCTTGTGCCAACTGGCGCGGTAGCGGGACTCGAACTGTTGCTTCACTATTCCGGATCGCATCTGCAACAGTCAGGCTAACTTCGTCCCATACCGGTTTCCCAGGCCTCTCAAATTCGAGTTCACCAACACCTATTGAGTGAATAGCTGTAAGTTGACCGTTGGGGGTACTTACAGTTTCAGTGGTGATCTTGTGTCTGAGATTTGATTTGGATGATAGCGGGGGGGTTGGTAGGGTTGCTGCTTCACAGCTTCGGCACACTGCGTTCCCAAGCTGCTCCAGTTTGAAGCTGGCTATTTTTTTACCTGGAGTTCTTCACGCCCGAGGTAGAATCTTTTCTGGGCCATGAAACCGCCTTGGGAAACAGTGGATTCTGATGTCTGAAAACAGATTTTATTACCAAAAATCAGACACGAAATCAGACATTATGCCAGGAAAACAGTTTTTAACCGGGTTGTGATCTGTTGTAACTCAATAAAAAATGACCCCTTACCAATTGTGGCAAGTGGTCATTTAGTGGAGGCGGCGAGAATTGAATGAGTCCCTGGATGTCACAACGCTTGTATTAATAGTGGTTTAAGTGATTCATCTCAGGCAGTGTCAGTAAACTGTCAGTGTTCCACCAGCACGAATTGTCAATTGCTGCAAACTATTGATCCCACATTGATTAAGTTAATTGATGTTTGGGAGTCACTTCCCCCCCATATCAAGAAAGCAGTGGAGGCTCTCTGCCTCTAACCTGAGTTATGCGAATTTGCGTACTGCTAATTTGTGTTCTATATTTTTGAATACTGATGTGTTTTGTTCTTCATGAGGAGGAAGAAATGAATCGAACAGCATTCGTTGTTTTCATTATGATTACTCTGTCCCAAAAGAGCCACTTTCTGTACGACGCATAAATGGTAGGACAGGCAACATATAAGAAAGTTCAAAGTGCCAAGACGCTCAACGCAAACAAAGCCCAACACTCATATCGCTCTCAAAAACTCGTCTTACGAGAGTATGGTTGTCAGTTGGCTAATGCAGGATGGCTGGCAGGTCTTTTTACCGGTTCTCGATCATGGACACCAAACTGATATTCTGATTTCTGATGGTCCCAACTACTTTCGCGTTCAGGTAAAAACCGTTTGTACAAAAGGTGAGAATCAGGTTGTTCGTAACCAGTGGAAGGACAGCAATATTGATTGTGTCGTTTACTTTGCCAGAGACTCAAACTGGGGATTCATTGCACCGACTTTCTTGGGTAATAACCGGCCAATCAATCACAAAAGTCATGTGAAGTTCAAACAAGGGAGAAAGGAATTTCTCAAAGCATTTCATAAGATCGAGGTCAAACCTTAAAAATAATCCGATACTGCTTTAAATGTTGTAGAAGTGAGGATTCAAGCGTGACTGACGGCAATGCAATTGATCCAGATGAACAACTGCGCGAGTGGGCAGAATCTGTAGGGATATGGAACGATTACACTGGAGAACCCACGAAGTTAGATTCAGTAGTCAGTCCAGATCTTGAATCGTGTCGAGAGTGTAAGCATCGAGTTTCGCGACTCGCAAAGAACTGTCCAAAGTGCGGTTGTTCTAATCCATACATTTCGTATTCAAACAATGTGTTTGCGGCGGGTTGCCTTATACCTGCACTGCTGTTTTTTGGAATGAGCATGTTGATGATTTCTGAGACTGGCAAATCTTCAGATAGGGAACTTGTGAGTAAGCCGAGCGATTACAAATGGACACAAGCAACCGTCTCGCATAACGAAGCAGAACTGAGTAGCGAACTTGACAAAATCGAAGCCGAAGCTGTTCGCCAATCGGTTAATGGCAAATTAAACACAACCGTATTGAATGAACGGTTGAATGACGTGCGGAAAGCCATACGAAAGAAAAATCAGCAATCCGACCGTAAACAATGGGAATCGGGATATACGTTAGAAGAGCGAAAACAAGTCGCTGTAATGATTCTAATTCGTCAGGGATATTCCCTATCAGAAGCAATACAAATCGTGGATAAGGCAGAACGCTCAGGTCTGCTTCCTGATCCCCCACGTCGATGAGGATTCACTTGTTGATTTCGTTAACGACCAGCATTCAGAATTCAAACAGGTTTCCTACCGTCTTGTCGTCGTCATGAACAACGTGTAGATAGACTGAAGTCGTACTCACGTTTGCATGCCCGGCGGTGTCTCTGATCTCAGCAATCGTTCTACCGCCAGCCAAAGCATGAGAGACGAAACTGTGTCGTCCGCAATGGATTGAAAGCATTTCTACCCGCTCCGGACCTAAGACTCTGATCGTCGTTTTAAAGCGAGTTTGAGCATTTCGGTCTGTGAGTGATTTGCCGAATGATGGTTTGCCGGTTCGGCTAATGTTCCCACTGGACTGAGAGCAAACGAACGGACTTCCGACTTTAGCTCCCTGTGTCGTTCGCTCTTGTTTCCACTGGTCCAAGTCAGCGAGTGTGGCCGCATCCCACCAGAGAGGCACCTTTCGTGCCTTGCGTCGTTTGGCAATCGCTGCAGGTATTTCAATATGAGGTCACTGGCTATTCAGTTTCACATTGGCCATCTTCAAGCCAACAATTTCTGACAGTCGCCGCGGACCCCTTCTAATTTCGATTCCGATCAACTTGATCAGGGGGCGTTTCTTCACACCTGGTGCGGGGTGTTTATCTCTCATGCTGCCGTTGCGATCTGGTAGGATTGGTCTGCTGGTGGTTTCTGTTTGCTGAATGCTACCGGTGCAGGGGGGGCGTCTCTGATCGTTCCGGTCTGCTGTTTTTACCGGTGGCCAGGTCGTGTTTATTTAATGATTGAATGTGAGTCCCGAGTCACCAACCTCAGTCAGACCGGTATTAACCGCAGCTAACGCCGTGCGGCTGATCCGGTTTTTGGTGACTGTTCAACCGGAATGACTTATTAGCCGAAGGGCGTTAGTCCCGGTTCTTGAATTAAGAAACGTTACCTGGTGCCGACCCGCTTACTTTTTTATTGGTTGCGCTGGTTCCAGTTGTTCTTTTAGTGTGAATAGGATGTCGCGAGACGGGGGAACACATGAGTACTGCTCGTACGATAGGAGGAGTTGTGATCCTGGTTTGTTTGCTGTGCTGTCTAATTCCTGCTCGCTCTGCTCGCCCCGGATCTGTATCCGGGCTTACCCGGTTTGTCGAAGAAAAAACGATGGTTGTGAAACAGATCCTCGCGAACGGCATGAGCCGGTCAAGAGTGATCGGGATAAAAATCGCTTGTGAAACGTTTGTGGTGCGCAGTGATGATATGGTGCAACTGGAGCCAAATGCGATGAATGTGGAGCGAAGTGTGTTGAAAACTGCGGGGTATTCGAGCACTGTTTTTTCAAATCTGTCTGAAACAAGAGGCTTTTATAGTGCTGACTTTCTCAGTCCTTCCACTGGTGCACCTGAACCAGCAGTGTTCTCGCGCGCGACGCAGAAGCAGAGGATTGTGGCGAAGGGTACGGAGGCGTCAAGAGAATTTTATTCAGCAGACGGGGAGGATATTCAGCGATGAAGAGAAGGATGCATGGTGCGAACAAAGCGAAGTGAGGCTGGCGATTTAAACTCGATAAAAAAAGAGGAGCTGTCCCGTGTGGAACAACTCCTCTGTGAGTGGAGGCGGCGGGGCTCCAGAAGAGAAGTCGTAAACCCTTGAAAAATAGAGTATTACGGAGATGGCATTTCGCTAATTGGACCCGCGAATGGCCCATTTTGGCCTCCTAATTGGACCTCTTCTGGACTGTCATCTTTCGATGTTGATGACGTTGGGAATCGTATCGCCGAATGCCTGCAATTAAAGTTAAACCTTATTGCATAGTCAATAAGCTATTTTCGAGGCTTTGGAGCCCGAGCCCCTTTTTTTCTGTACTTCCCATCCTCCCAATTGCTACCATGATTTTGCCTAAGGTTATGTTATGTATAGTCACCCTGGTCGCACATGTCCTCTAATGTGCAAGTCGAGGGGGCTATAGATAGTTAATAATCAAATATTCAAACGGATGGAATTTTCAGCCTTATCAATACCACTGAAAGAGACTTAAGAAATGGCCCTTTACCGAATTGTTGATGAAGATACATTCCTTATAAATTTTGGAGAAAGATCTCGCAAAGGTAAGGAATTGATTTCATTGCTTGGGGGAGGGATTTCTGGTAGAAGATAAACAAGAGCGAATAAGAACACTACAACGCCGGGAAGATGATTTGTCAGCCTGCCATTCTTCACGATCTTGATATCCCAGCGGACTTTCTTCTCTCTTTACTGAGGATTCTCACAAAATAGAACTAAGATTGATCTGTCGTCACAGAATCTTCTTCCGTCTCCAAATCCAAATGGTGACTCAGATGTTCGACCTGGCTTTCTAATACCTCAATCCTCTGATTTAAATTGAAGAGAGATCTGCGGCTTTGTGTGTTGCTCACAAGCCGTTCTGCTAGAAGGTCATCGGAAATCAGAACTCGTTGAAAGAACATCATCAGTAAGGTGCTAAGATATTTTCGTCCCATCTGCCGAAGATGCAGGTTGGAACATCCCCACGTACGGCCGTACCAGTTAATCGGGACTTCAGCGATATTGTATTTCCGAATCAAAGCACCCAGTGACATTTCTAGCGTAATGTTGAAATGACTGGCGTGATAAGGGCCACAATCCTCAATCACTTCAATACGATAAGCCTTAAAAGCGTTTGTTAAATCGTTGAATCGCGTCCAGAACATATACTTCATGACTGTATTCACAATTCGGTTTACAAACTTTTTAAATCGAGGATAATTTTCGACATGGCTTCCCTGGATGAACCGCGATCCAAATACACAATCATAGCCTTCCTCAATCTTTCGATAATAATCGATTAAATTTTTGGGATCGTCCGACAGGTCTGCCATGTAAATGATCACCACTTCTCCTTGGACAACCGAAAGACCAGAGCGAATGGCGCGACCAAATCCGCCGGGAAGCGTTCTGTTTTCCAGGTGAATGGCGGAATCCGTTTTCATTTTTTCAAGTACAATGTCAGCGGTACCATCGGTACTGTTGTCATTGACTACGATGATTTCATACGGAATGCGTTCCTTTCCGAGCGCAGTCTGAACTTCAACAATACATTTCCCAATGTTTTGCTCTTCGTTATAAGTGGGAATAAGTACTGACAGTTTCATTGTTTTATTCTCAAAAAAGAATCTGCAAAAAGGTCATCTTAAAATCGGTTCTAAGTCCGATTGATTCTTTTGAATCCAATTGTAAACATCTTCAACAATCGCGTGTAGTTGGTATTCCGGCTTCCAACTGAAATCATTTTGCACCGATTGTGAATCTGTAATATAGATTCGCACATCAAGAGGGTTCGTCTGCTGCACTGGTTCTATGGGTATTTCTCGCTTGGTAATGTTGTTTACAAGTTCCGTCAGTTCTTTGAGGGATACAGAAATTTCAGTCCCACCTCCCACATTGTACACGCGACCGTCCCATGTCTCCGGCTGCTGAATTTGCTGGCATAACAATGTGTATAGATCGTCTATGTGCAGCAGATCTCGAACCTGCTTCCCCACTCCACCGAACCCGATATATTGCAATGCACGCCCAAAGGTGTGCCTGGCTACCCATAGGGTGACAACTCCTTGATCAACTTTTCCCATTTGCCAGGGACCCGCAATAATGCCACACCGATTAACGATTGCTTTTACGCCATAATTACTGGCGTACTCTGCGATGATATGTTCTGAAGATAATTTACTAACTCCATAAAACGAACGGGGACCGTCTAATGAAAAAGATTCAGAAATCCCACGGTTCGAAAACCCGTGTATTTGACTGGTCTCAGTCCACGAAAACCGGTCTTTCGTCTCTTCAAACGGAAGCGAGTTCAGTTTCTCGATCGGAAAAACTCGACTGGTACTCAGGAAAATCATAGCCGCATCGTTTTTGTGAACCGCCTCCAAACAGTTAATCGTCCCCAGCAAATTCGTTTCCAGCACATACCGCGGGGATCCATTGGTCCCTGAATGCACCGAAGGTTCTGCCGCACATTCAATGAGTAAGTCAAATTCAGGAACTGCGTCCAGATCGTCTCGACAGCGTACATCTCCGTGAATAAATTCAATTCCTGCATCTCTCAATCGATTAAGATTCAGTTCGCTGCCCCGTCGTTTGAGATTGTCAAACGCAAAGACTTGTGTTCCCGTCGGCGCAAAGTCGCGCTGAAGTCGAATGGCGAGGTTCGATCCTACAAAGCCTGCACCACCAGTAATCATAATTTTTTGGAACATAATCGGTTTGATACTCCACAAAATTATTTGTGGTCTAAAATATTTATCGCTGATATGGAATTAATAATCTGGGCGAGAATTTCATCGAGATCGTATTTGTAGTTCCACGCCGGATAATGACGTTGGAATTTACGCGTATCGCTGACGTACCAGATGTGGTCACCCACCCGATTTGTTCCGGAATATTTCAAATTCATTTTCTTGCCGGTAATTTGCTCGCAGCGATCAATGGCTTCCTGCATCGAACAGTGGCTGTGCCGGCCACCCCCCGCGTTATAAACTTCCCCCGGCCGCGGACTTTGGAGGTAATGCCAAAACATGTTGACCAGATCATAAGAATGAATATTGTCTCGAACCTGTTTTCCCTGGTAGCCAAGCACCGTGTATTGCTTACCTGTAATCGCGCATTTAACGAGGTAAGACAAAAAACCGTGCAGCATTGTTCCGGAATGTCCGGGGCCCGTTAGACACCCGCCACGAAAGCAAACGGTGTTCATTCCAAAATACCTGCCGTATTCCTGCACCATCATGTCTGCCGCTAATTTTGAAACGCCAAACAGTGAATGTGTTGTCTGGTCAACCGACAGTGATTCATCGATTCCATGCCTAGCATAGGGGTGATCTTCAGCAACCTCCCATCGCGTCTCTAGTTCACGCAGCGGTAGCAAGTTCGGGTTGTCGCCATAAACTTTATTGGTCGAAGTGAAAATGAATGAAGCTTGAGGACAGTAATTTCGAGTTGCTTCCAGAAGTGTCTGAGTTCCATTGGCGTTGACTGTAAAATCACAAATTGGATCACTGGCCGCCCAATCGTGAGAAGGTTGAGCAGCGGTGTGAATCACGATTTTGATGTCACTTGAATACTTAGAGAATAACGCCGTAACAGATTCGCAGTCACGAATATCAATCGACTGGTGCACGTAGTCGGAAATTGTGTTTTCGAGTTCACAACGACTGCGGTCCGTCGAGGCATCCAGCCCGAAATACTCTTTGCGCATGTCGTTGTCGATGCCCACCGTGCGAAAGCCTTTTGAAGCAAAGAACCGAACGGCCTCTGCACCAATCAGACCGGCAGACCCCGTAATGATGGCAACTTCCATAGTCCAGAGTTTCTCCTAAAGGGCACTGATACGACGATCGATTTGATCATTCTCACTACAATTTATCGCTCGACAGATTTCTCAACGCACTTTTGAAACAGCAAGTTTTATGCCTAACCACATGGTGACAACCTTGGAAACTAGTGATCTATGGTCGAATCAAGCTAGTCCGTACCTCGACACGCTGAAGCTGTCACAGATCACCCGGTTCACTGTCATAAGCAGCACGTTTGAGCAATCAGCCGCCTGCCAACCAATTCGAGCACATAATTTACTCAAAGATCCCAAGCCTGCAGGTGTTAACTTTTTGAAACACTTTGATAAGTCGCCCGGTGTATTTCGGACACGTATTAACACTGGCATGCTCCCCTTAACTTGATCCATTTGTTGTGAAAGTTTCCAATAGACTATTTCTAAGGAGACGATCATGACGAAACGACGCAGTAAACGACATACCCCGGAGCAGATTGTCCGTAAGTTGCGAGACGCCGAGGCGATGCAGAATGCAGGGAAGACGATTGGCGAAGTCTGCCAGCAGATGGGGATCAGTGAGCAAACCTTTCATCGCTGACAAATCAATTGTTCGATGATTACAATCAGAAACGCCTAAACAGTTCGTTGGGGTATGTGGCCCCAACAAAGCTTGTGAATTTACGTTACCTAACCACCATAAGGGCTGTTATCAGTTTTGAGGCAGGTCACAGACAAGGCATGGATAGGAATCAGGTTTTATGGAACGAGCAGTGCTGACCATTGCCCCCGGGAATTTCCATTATCCGCAACAACTATTTTAATATTTTCATTCGTGTTCAATTGCAATGAGAATTTCGTCCACACGCCAATGCTTTTCGGCAAGTTAAACCGATATAGTAATTTACCCCCCATATTATAAATTTCCATATCTTGAAATTGGGAATCAGAGCCGGTCATATAGATTAAATTTACTGGATCATTACTGGGACTTATTTCAAATTCAACTCTTCCAACATGTGCGTCTCCACCAACCCAGGAGCCGTAAATAGTTTGGCTTTCCTTTCGACGAACTCGTGGATGAATCGCCCCTTTTTTCCATTCCCCAGAAATGTGTAAGAGTTCTGAAGAGGGCTCTCCTTTCCATCTCGAAATCTTCATTATTCTGACGGTTTCATCCAATTCTATTGGCTTACCTGGAATTTTAAATAAGCCTGAATCAGTTGCGGCGTACGCAAAAATCGGTCCTTTGACCTCTGGTTTGTCTAAATATGCTAGCCAACCGGTATTGAAAGGATGCCCTTCTATGGCTTTCGTGATATCAATTCTGGGTTCGCCACTAATTCCATAGCCAACGATATTCAATTCTTTATCGGCCAATATGATTCTTTCTGGGACTGTATGTGTCTCCGGATTCCATACCCAACCCTTCACACGATAAGAAATTGAAGATCCCGATTGAAAAGGTTCAGTAGAGTCAATGGATCCCATGCAAGGCTCAGGATGAATTGAACTTGCTGCGATCTTATTATTTTCATATTTAATCCAATCTGATGAAAAGACAGAAATGCCTTTATCAATTGACTGTTCAATGATATCTAATAGCCCTTCTTGTCTGTAACAAATCTGCTCAAAGTAAAGGGAATCGTATTGATGATGCGCTACTCCCAGTACTGCAATTTTTCGATTAAAAGCAGTTCCAGCAAAATTTTCAAAAGCCCTTAGCTGTTGAGGTAGTAATAATAAGGGGATACAAATCAAACTGCCCTTTGCAAAATAAAAACAGGCTTTTGGAAGGGTCGTGCGATTGATAAAACCGATTAATATTAATGTGATCCATCCCATTAAAGCTGGTGTCGCATAGCGGTTTGCCATAGCACCATTGAGACCAATAAATATTCTTCCGGATGCTGTGGCGAAAGCAGTCCCAACGATAAACAACAGAAAAATAAATAAAGTAACATTCACATCATCCAGAGCATGTTTTTTGATAATGCAATATAACAATACTCCCGTTCCTGTTAAAAACAAAAAACCAGTGGCTGTTACTAAAAATGTTTGCTTCAGAACAAATGCAAAAGGTGAACCCAAATAGGTAAGCGTAAACGCTGTTACCAATATTGGGTGTTGTAGAATACTTTCAATGGTAGAATCATGTCTTACTGGTTTCTGATAATCAACAAAGTAAATAAACGATGCTGTGATTGCGACTGCTATGATAGTCGCAATAGACAATTTGGATGCACGTAGGATTAAGGCCTGAACAACCAATAAGGGAAATACCAAGAGGCCATTTGCCATTGAAAAAGTTGCACAGTATCCAAAAAATAAGGAGAGCAGAAAATAATGTTTTTTGTTTTCTGCAGTGTATCGTCCCATGGTTAAAAACGATAAGAGCGAAAACAGAAAGACGAATAAAAACGGGCTCTGAAAAGCCCATATAAAATTTTCGCGTTGAACCCATGAAAATAAGAGACAAAAAACAAATGCATAAACTGCTGTTTTATAGGGATCTGCTTTCAATTTCTTAGAAACAACTGCTAAAAAAACAAATGCCGTTCCAAGTTGGATTACTAGGTTGACACAGACAAGAAACACTCCCTGGCCCTTGAAATATTCCAAATCCAGCCAAAATAAGATGCGTGAGATTAAGATGCGATGCTCGTTGTGTTGGCTGAGCCAGACCGAATGATCGTTATCCAAAACTCGTAAATAAAACCCAATATAACCAGACCACATATCCCAAAATGGAACTGGTGAAAAATGAGTATACACGCCCCAAAGGGTTGTCGAGAAAACGACTAAGCTGATTACTACTATATATCGACTCAACAATGATGATTGTTGTTTGAAAGGCATTGAATTAAACCTATTATGAATTCCTTATACTACGATCGATTTGACCGTTGCCACTACAGCTTATCGCTCGACAAATTTCTCAACGCCCTACATAAACAGCAAGTTTTATACCCAATGAGATGGTTACAACCCTGGAAACAAGTAAAGTACGGTCGAATCAAACCAGTCCGTACCACGATACTCTGAAGCTGCCATAGATCACCCGATTCACCTTAATAAGCAGCACGTTTGAGCAATCAAACGTATACCAACCTATTTGAGCATATAATTTGCTCAAAGGTCCCAGGCCTGCCAGTGTTCACTTTTTGTAACACTTTGATAAGTCGCCCGGTGAATTTCGGACACCTATTAACACCACTCTAATAATATGTTTTTGGTTAAGGACTGGCTGGCGTTAACAAACAATTTTGATTGATGATTTGTATCCATGCAAAGCTGCTGAGACCCAGGGAGAATAATATTAAACTCATCCCTCTGCGCGACATCTTTCATTTCGGGATGCACTGTGCCCAGCCTACAACGACAACGCTTCCGACTCCGCTTCCAAACTAGGAATCTGTCCGAGAATGAAATCTTCCTTTGCAATTTTTGAGGGAGTGGACTAAAGCGGTTGAGAGTGTGAATGAATTTTCTTTCTCTGGATGCAAAACCAAAGAATTCTTACCATGCCCAAACGCTTTCGACCCTGGTCTCCCGACCAACAATCCCTGTTTCCCACTTCTCCAAGGGACTGGCTCAACGCAGATCATCTGGTCTATTTTCTACTGGATGTCGTTGGGCAGATGGACCTTTCGCCGTTCCTGGAACGTTACAAAAGCTCGCCCTGTGGACAGCTACCTTACCATTCGCGGATGATGCTTACCCTGCTGCTATACGCTTACTGCACCGGTGTGTTCTCCTCCCGAAAAATCTACAAACGCTGTCAGGAAGACGTCGCCTTTCGTGTCATCGTTGGCGAAGACATCCCCGACTTTCGCACCATCAGCGATTTTCGCAAAGACAACCTTGAACACATGTAGACGTTGTTTGTCGAGGTGCTTTCAGTGTGTGCCGAGACTGGGTTGCTGAAACTCGGACGCATTGCTCTGGACGGCAGCAAAATCAAAGCCAACGCCTCCCGACACAAAGCGATGAGCTACGGCCGCATGCAGGACAAAGAAGCACAACTCCAAAAGGAGATTGAGGAACTTCTGGCTCAGGCCCAGGCCCGCGACGACGAAGAAGACCAGCAGTTCGGCAACCATCGCGGCGATGAACTTCCCGACGAACTGGCCCGGCACAACTAACAGTGCCATTCGTCGCTGACACCTTTTTGGCGCTTACTTCTTTTTTCTACCAATCACTAAAAACTGTTTGCCCGCAAAGCGCCATAGAAATTCAAGCTTCAAATACCAGCGTAAAAGAAATAAGGGAGGAGCACTTCCCTGCGACATTGAGTAAGGCAAGAATCGATCGACGCTCAACTCGACTTCAAAGCCTTCCAACTGGAGCAATTCTCCGACTGCAAGTTCAGTGAGTGGTACATAATGATCATAGAAATCCCAATAGGAGCCATTCAAGTACTTGATATTCGGACCTAAACAAATCAAACATCCTCCAGGTGCCAGGCATTGATAAGCTTGAGAAATAGTCCGTGTTACACCAGCCTTATCTGGTAGATGCTCCAGAAAGTTACTCGTGAAAACTACATCCAGAGATTCACGCTCCAATTTCCACTCAGCCGAACAGTCCTGATGTAAAAAACTCGTGCCTGGAGCAATTCGCTTTTCAGTATCTGGATTAAGATCCATTGCATACTTCTGGCTGGCTGTCACATTATTAATAAATTCGCACCAGCCTGCTCCAAGATCAAGAACTCTTGCATCTGAGGAAACATATTTTGAGAAAAAATCTGAACAAAGTATTTGCCACACAGATTTGCGATACTCGGCGAGATGCCCAAACCTCAATTGATATTCCTTTTGCAGTGTCTCTGGGGTAATGCTCATCTTAAAGTATTCCGAATCTGTCTATAGCTGGAAGAAATGCAAATTAATTTTGTTATTGTAAAAAACTATGTTTGCAATATCCACTATTGGATTATAAATGGGGCAAGATTGTTTTGTGGTGAGTCTTGCCCCTTTTTAATATCCAGATTCCTCCGTCCGGTACAAAACCTTCTTCGTAACGACTTGGACTCGGGCTGATTCTGGGAGCCGTGAAACCAGCTGTGACTTACCTCTTAGTCCTCAAGGGTGATTTAGAGGTAACTCACCGTTTTCGAACATTTGATTGGGAGGCTCACAACAGCCGCGACACCATTATCTAAGGTGAACTGCGTCAACTCTGCGGCCCTGCAGTCGGTGAAGGTTCCGCAAAGCACTGAAAGAAGTCGTCCATCGAATGCGAACTGTGTCTCAGCGGGGTACAAATTAAGTGACATCTCCTTATTTTACAGCGTGTTACCACCGAGACTGATATTACCACGATGATCCAACTTTTTCATCCCCTGCTGACACTGATTGCGACTGCTTCTGACAGCCTGTTGGCCAAATACGTCCTCTACTTGAAAAATGAGAACCGGATTCTGCGGGACCGTATACCAGGTGAGATTCATGCAAAACCTCACGAACGTGCGCAGCTCTTGAAATATGGCCAGCCACTCGGAACAGCGATCAACGAACTGATCACAATCGTCACTCCCGGGACCTTTCATCGCTGGATACGGGAAGAGAAACGAGGCAGGAAGAAAAATTCCGTCGGTCGGCCAGGCTGTCGGCTCTGACGAATGCTTCTCGGTCGACACTCCAGATGGGATGATTCGGCGTGGTGCCGATGGACTTTGATTCGCGGCTTCGTGCCAGAAGGTGTCGGTGACGATCTGAAAACCGGGGCCTGGGTTGGCAGTCAGGGGGGATCAGAGGCTTGACAGAAATCAGGCCATGTATCTAAAGAAATGGGTGTCAGCGTGTCATAATTAGTTGAAGGGAAACTTAGCTCTTCCAGGCCCTTCATTTCACCGTCACAGCCCCGTCTTCCGGACATCTCACCATGAGATAATCGGAGGGCGGGGCTTTTTTCGTTTCCTCACATCTGATTCATAAGGAGATCCAATGACGTTCGTTCTTATTGCGGCCAGCAGCGTGCTGGTCGTGTTGCTGACCCTTGTCTGGGCCAGGGAGTTTCGAATGCGGCGTGCTCTGCAGTCGCTCTTGGTCCGTATCTTTACCCAGTGGAGAAATACCCATGAAAGAAGTGAACCACCACCGCAGCATCGCGATGTTCGCGGTCGTGCTGATTCCGGCGATGATCGCCGGGTGTAGCCGGTCACCAGATGAACGACTGGCTGAATTCGCTCAGCAGACCATGACGGAGCAGAGCCGCCAGAACCAACGCATGGCCGACCAGTCGGAAGCAATCGTCGAAGAAAGCCATCAACTCGCGGAAGCCGCGAAAGAACTGGTCGAACGGGACGCCGAAGCCCGTCGCGAGCTGATTGCAGCCCAGCAAAAACTGACATCGCAGCTCAATAATCAGCAGTCGGCCATTTACACAGGCCATGAACAGCTGGAACAGGATCGTCGCGAAATTGCTGAGCAACGACACCGTGATCCGATTATTGCTGCCGTGATTCAGAATGTCGGCCTGATAATCGCCTGTTTGTTGCCACTGCTCGTTGCCGTACAGGTGATCTGGCAGATGCAATCTCAGGAACCGGATCATGCCGCGGTGGCTGAGCTGCTGACGCTGGAGTTAACCAGTGAAGAACCACTTCTGCTTCCCGGCCCGCGTCTGCGTCAAGGTACGTTGGCCCAGGAAGACGAGAAGCCTATATCACCGTAATCACTGCCGTCTGACCCGATGATGTCGATCCACTTTTCTAACCAGTCATTCAATATAAGGAGAACCAATCCATGAGTCATATTGTGGAAATCAAAACCGAAGTCCGGGACGAGACAGCCATCAGTGCTGCCTGCCAGCGTCTTCAACTGGAAGCAACAACGCAGGGGACGGCAAAGCTCTTCAGCGACTCTGCCACCGGGGTAATTGTTGAACTGCCTGGCTGGCGATATTCGGCTGTGTTCGACACTCAGTCCGGCCAGGCCCGCTTCGACAACTTCGAAGGCCGCTGGGGCGAACAACATCAACTGGATCGCTTCTTGCAGGGTTATGCTGTTGAGAAGTCGAGTCATTCACAGTGCACCCCATGCAATGGTTTCAATTGAGAAATGATACAAATATTGCCTGGTTTTACATTACCTAAGCTATTCAAGTCAGCGTTCGAGTATGGGTTGCATACTCATGTATTTTATATCGTCCAGTCACGCCATAAAGGAGAGTCAAATACTATGTCTCATATTGTTCAAATTCAGACCGAAGTTCGCGATCCCGTTGCGGTATCCTCTGCCTGCTCCAGTCTTTCGCTGCCTGCACCAACCCAACGCACTGTTCGACTTTTTAATGGAGAAGCTACTGGATTGGCAGTCGAGCTTCCCGGCTGGCGGTATCCTGTTGTCTGCCAGCTTGAATCTGGACAGCTTCAATATGATAACTATGAAGGCCGTTGGGGAGATCAAGCTTATCTCAATAGATTCGTCCAGATTTACTGCGTAGAGAAGGCCAAATTGGCAGCGAGAAAGGCAGGCCATAGCGTCAATGAACGGACACTTCAAGACGGTAGCATAACCACCACCAGCCGACTACGTCGGTCTTAGGCCGCAACAGTCCGCACCAGGAGTCATTCTCGTCGCAGGCGATCTTAAGGCCTTCGTTTGTCCAAGGGTGGGGCTGATTCAGAAACAGGTCTTCCCATTTCCGCCGCACCATGGGCACAGTTGAGGCACCATACTATCTTGAGTCGCTGGGCAGGTAGGGCGTGCTTGTATAGCAGCTTGAGGTGATCGACGGTGAATGTTTTAATCTCGATATCATGGATTGACCGTCGATCCGAAGGCTGTTTCTGAACCTTTGTGTCGATCAAGTCGAAATCTTCAGGTCGACGCCAGGCAAATTTGTTGCTTGTATGGAGCCAGGTGAAGAATCTCCTGAGTTCACCGATGTGACTGGAGAAGTGTTTTTTGGAAAGGGGTTTGTTTGTTCTCAGGTTCAGTGGACGGTTTCTCCAGAAGTCATAAATTTCCTGGCAACGCGTAAAATCCAGCATTGCCAGGGGCACGTTGGGTTGTCGTTTCTGAAAGTTCTCAATCAGGCCGAGCATGTAGTGGCCGCTGCCGTCAAACTCACCGGCTTTGGTGAAGTGTGCTTTCCGGTACTGGTAATATTTTCTGAGGGCTTCGTGGAAGGTTCCTGGGATAAGCGGGATGTTCGTTTCGGAAGACTTCTGTGAACGGACCTTTGCTGTTGTGACGATCGCCTCTCTGGCTGTCTGTTCATGGAACTGGGCCGTTTCTTCAACTTGACGCTGCGACATAGTCCACGGCACGGATGGATATGCTTCCGTCAGTCGGTTCAGCAGCTTGAACGCATCCTGCCAGCGTAAATCACCAGTCGTGGGTGGGTGCGACTCAGTAGGCCCAGAAAACACTTGGGTAAGATGTCCAAATCGGTAATCGACTCGGTTATCACGATAGACGGAGCCCAGCAGTTCTGGTAGCGGCGGAAGTGGGACAGGTTGAACGCTCTTTTTAATTTGCTCGGCAATCCACAGGGCCAGGGGGGACCATTCAGCTTCAGCTCCCCCTGTGGTTACACCGCCGTTTCGTCCGCTGATGCCGAAAGCCGACCACCCGGCAGACGATGGCTTCTGATCGCCGTTGCCAGCGGGGGCATCCGTGGGTCTTTGCTGTTTCAGGAATCGCTTCGCTTCTTCCTCCAATGCAAACTCAGGGAGATTCGCTAGGGTCTGAGGGTCGACGAACACCTGACTCAGGTAGAACCGTTCGTGATCGCTCCACAACTCTCGAATTCGCGAGATGCGGGTCTCGACTTCCTGAGCTGAGAGCCCACTGGGAAACCGCCATCGCTTGCCTTGAAGGAAAAATCGTTCACCTTTGGTTTCACTGCTTCGGCCTGATTTCTGACGGCTGTGCCGCCGCGTGATCTTTCCGTTGGACTGGCTGATAGTGATCTCCGAAGCTCTATCCACTAGCGTCTAATTGGACCTATTTAACGCTGGGGAGCATCGAAAATCAAGGGAAATGCCATAAGTCAAAGAAAAAGGCCAACTTGCGATCTCTCGCAAATTAGCCTGATTGGAGGCGGCGGGAAGGTGTTTTGCGGAATGAGGTGACGTCGTAAGACGCATTATGTCAAAGGGATATGTAAATCACAGAATTTTGAAATTTCTCGAAAAATGTAAAAATCAGACACGAATTCAGACACATCAGACATGGGGTGATTTAGTGGAGGTGAAGTGCCTCTAACCCTTGTTCTGATACATGTAAAGGTCTTGGGTATCTATTCATATTAAACTTTGCCAAGCAAAACATTATACCAAAGTAGAGCCCAATCATCACCACAGTCGAAATCCCGAAGCTCGTACTGAAGTCGACGCCTTTCTTCAGCAGATAGGGCAGAAGCAAAAAGAAGGAGAGGGATGGCAGGACCAGCCAGAAGATATTTCGGGTTAGCTCAGAGACTTTGTCAGTATCTTCCGTGTCGATGTAGAGCCAGATCTTCCCAGGAATGAGACCAGTGGCAAAGAGGCAAGGGCACCGCCTAAAAGAGACTGCGTTTGGAGATTTCTGATAACGCGACCACCAGTATCGCTGTCAAGACAATCTTAAAAAAAATACATGGCCTGTTTTCACCCTTTTAGTTTTTGATGCGTGATTCTCAAATCCTTCTGAGTCCACTCTGGCCAACGCTAAAATGATTTACAAAAGCCGTTGACCAGCCTGGAGAACAGATACTCATTCGAGTGGATTATTCCAGAACCTCATCCGGCGAAGGTTTACTATCGATTTCACCCAGTACGCTTCCGGCAAAATCAGCAATATTGCCAATGCCAGAATCAGTACTGACGAAATATGAAGCTTTCCCATGGGTTGTGTCCTGTGGGGAAGCCGCTCGTTGTCCACCGGCATGGAAATAGCGATTTCGCAGATACAAACCAGCCTGTCCTCTCCCACTTTCAAACAGGGTGAGAAGGGTGCTGGATTAAGCGATGCAGTTGCTTCCCGTTTTCATCACCGGATCAGGCACTGCTTTTTCTGGTAGTAGATTCACCTATACTGAATGCTCACCAGTTGTATTCAATACCAACTCCGGTTACGCCAGACCAGGAAATCGGGAACATACGCCAGTTCTGATCGGCGTGCTGTGTGGCGTCGACAGCATTTGTTGCAACCCAGGCCATATACCAGCCAAGAAAGGCCTGTGAGGGATAGTGATGATTATCGTTGAGCCGTGACAATGGGGCCAGAGTAGAGCCGGCATAATAGAGCACCTTGAGCAATGGACGGTCCGTGACTTTGGCTGCTGCCAGAAAGGGAATGGCTCCCATGAAGCTGTGTCCGCTGACGCCGTTATTATCCTGAAAAGGTTTCCAGTTCGCATTCGCAGACGTCTCTCCCGGCCGTGAGGCTCCGGTCACATACTGCATCGCCAGCATGGGGGGAGTGCCAACAATGATTGCCCGCATTGAGCGTTCCCCCCAATCGCCTGTTGCATTGATCAGTGGTACGTTTTCAAACAGCAGGCCGGCTCCCCATACTGCTGCAAAGAGCGGTAAGGTATCGCGACCATTCCCCAGTTCTTTCTGAGCATGAAAGGTTTCCAGCCATTCATCCGAGGAGGCCCCCAGCACACTGGACTGTAGATGGTTCTGAATGCCGCCATCCAGTGATGAATTGGCGATGATTGCGCCAACACCAAAGCCGCCCGCCAGCCAGAGTAGTGACTCTTTCGAATAATAATGAGCATGGTCCTCTTTAATGCGGCTCCAGAATGAAGGGGTTGCGGCACAAAACTCTTCTTCGAGGGAGGGATTCACGCACCTATAATCTTCTCCCAACTCCGAAAGTGGATCTTCCTGCAGGTCTCCCTGAATTTTGATCAGCGCGGACTCAGGATACTTGTCTTGCTGAAGTTTATGATGGGCAGTTGTGAGCGCTTTCTCAGGTAGAGGCAGAAGAAGTTTGAACTCTGAGCGTGCTGCTACGTTTTTGTCTGGCGGCATTGTTACGGGAACCTGAGTCTGTTCAGCAGTTATTTTTCCGGAGACTGAGGAATCCATTTTGATGCCCCGTCGATAGCCAGGAGGTTCGATCAGTCCAGTCGCTGATTCCGGATCGGTACTGAAGACAGTATCGATGTACGTCTTTTCCTTCATCTTTATACAGCCGGTAGCCAGGCATATCATCAGGAGACAGCCTGGGATCAGAAGTCGTTCGAACTTGCAGTGAGAGCTCAGAATCAGCGTCATAATTGGCTTCATGAATTCAAATCAGGCTTTAAGGTATTCGATAAAGTCAGCTGAAGATTGAGATCAACTGAGGATGAGATTTCAAACACGCTGCCTGTCAATCCGCGTGTAGTGAAAAATGTGAGCGAAAAATCTTATGGTGAGAGTGAATCGGAGTTGTCGCGTCCCTGACAATTCCGTTCCTCATCTCAGTCTCAATCATTCATGATTTAAAAAGTGAATCTGAGAATCACTATTTTGTAAAAAACGCAATTAAAGAAAGGGTGGGGTTACTAAATTCGGTCGTCTTTCTGCAATCTTGTGATTTTCAGATCGGGGAACCAGCGATCGGAGTAGTACAGTTCATAGGCAGCCTGAAAGAGGGCAATTGCATTATGTACCATTTCCTGATTGGGCGACGTCTGCTGATCTAGTTGATGATTGACGCGATTCAGTTCAAATTCTTCCACCGATTGTCCAAAGCCAAGGACGACCATCCGATTTTCGGAGTCAAGCAGTGCAACGTCATGATTATGCTGCATGATCGCACGACCTTGCCCAGGTTCTCTTCGGAGAACGTCATAGCCGAAAAAGACGGAACGATAGTCACTCCCCAGTCGGCCCAAAATAGTAGGGGCAATGTCTAAAGAGCACCCCAGTGTACTGCAACGTTCTCCCTGTCCTGTGCCGCCCGGCTGGATCATCAGCACCGGCACACGATAGGAACTCATCGGAAAGAGTTGGCTGCCGGTAACCCGGGCGCCGTGATCACCCATCACTACAAAAATTGTATTCTCATAAAATTCGTGACTCTGCGCTTCGCGGAAGAAGTATCCCAAGGCCCAATCAGCATACTTCACGGCATTGTTCCGAGTCTGTTCTGTCTCGATAATGCGGCCTTCCGGATACGTATAAGGCCTGTGATTGGAAACGGTCAGAAGAGTGGCGAAAAAAGGACGACCGGTTACCTGCAGTTTGTCGAGTTCTTTGAGTGCCTTACGGAACAGGTCCTCATCGCTGACCCCCCAGGCATTGTCAAAGACGGGATCGCGAAAATCAGATTGCTCAATGAAGTGATTAAATCCGTTGGCATTCATAAAAGACCGCACACCATCAAAGAGTCCCCGCCCGCCGGTCATAAACAGACGCTCATAGCCTCGAGACGCGAGTACATTTGCCAGTGTATAAACCCGTTCGGAGTGATCACGTTTCAGAATAGACTCGGTGGGGATAGGAGGCATTGAGGTCATCACGGCTTCCAGGGCACGGGCCGTCCGGTTGCCGGTCGCATACATATTATCGAACAGCAGTCCCTGTTTACTCAACTCATCAAAATGAGGAGTCAACCCTCGCTTATCGCCCAGTACACCGATGAAGTCAGAGCCCAGACTCTCTTCAAGAATCAGAACCACATTATAGTTTCTTTGTGGTTGACCGGTCGCCACGATACGATCGACCGGGTTTCTTGATCCCGATTTCAAATCGTCCCCGGTCTCTACAATCTGTTCCTGTAAACGCTGTGTCACTTCCTCGCTTTCCAGCGTCAGGTAGTTTTTGTTAAAGTCGAAACGACAGGTCCAACCGTAATACACAAAGCTGTAAAGCCCATTCCAGGAACATTCATTTGCGACTCGGTCTCGACAGACCTGGCGACTGTCTGCACTGGTAACAGACCAGAGCACAGCGATACCTGTCAGTACGAGTGCAAACAGGGAGAAGCGTCGACGAAACGGCAGCGGTGTTGCGATCTTATTCTGGAAGTGCTTTCGCAGGAGAAACCAGCAACTGCCGCCAATCAGACCGACCACTGTCAAGAGTTCTACAATCGGATAAGACTCCCAGATATTACAGCAGACCTCCCGCGGATAAACGATATACTCAAAAGCAATGTAATTTAGTCGCGACTGAAATTCGTCAAAGAAGATAAATTCTGCGATACAGATGAGGGGCAGAAACAAAAACGTAATCATCCAACTCAGATCAAGCAGAGATCGATTGAAGCGGCTCGTAATGCGTCGATTGGACAGAAACGTAAAATGCGTCAACTGAGGGATGATAAAGCAGAGCGCCACCAGCACGTCATATTGCAGACCGATTAGAAACACAGACAGTTCCTGAGCAAACGTGAGCTTTTGCAAATCTGTGTAAGCCAGAACCATCGCAATACGCAGAACGAGCAGGCAGCACAGTATGATTGCAAAAATGATTGCCAGCACGGTATACCGGCCCGACCATGCTGCGATTGCTGTATAACACCGTTTCAGCTGAAATAAGAAGCTTGTTCCTGTCCCGCTGACAGCGACATTCGACTCCTGAGAAGCTTCGGTAACCGTTTCCGGCAGGTTTATAATCTGATCGGTAGTAAATAGTACTTTAGACATACATTAAATATCCTTATTTCTGATGACTCAACACCTTTCTGGTTGAGTCCCTTTTCGAGATGGAAACTCCGAAAGATTTAGTAGTTAGCATTAAAAAAATATCTGAAGTTAGAAGCATACTTCTATAGCCATAGACAGTTCCGCGGCATGTCTATGCAATCTGACCAGTTCCTAATCTTATAGTATTCAGGTGTAAAAATTTTTGGCCGGTACGGGCGACTTTACCGAGGAAGATCGGGGGACGCGATTTGGCGGGTCTTGTTATGTTGTAACAGCTCGTGTATCTCCATCCGGCCGTTATAGGCCTCAAAGTCATGCACGGAGACACCAACATCATGCAGTGCCTCAGCCGACCAGGACGGCCAGGGAGACCACCTTGCCCGGGGCGATGCCAGGACATCTACGGGAAGCCAGACGAATGCTGTCAGTAAGGTTGCTAATATAAGACTGACTGAAGCAGTACAACCGGAGAGGGAGATCGGTTGATCTCTTGTGCAATTCCTGGCAATCTGTGTCAGACGCCTTGCCCGGCTGGCGATCATACTTTGACCGCGGACAAGTGCCAGAGGCGTATGAGTCTCATCTGCCTCAGTCGCTCCGTATTCAATAATCGTCAGCAGTGTTTGCAGGTATTGTGTGATTTCCTGAGGCGTCTGAACGGCGGCATCGTCACAGGCAAACTCCCTGCACAGGGCCGACTGCTGAGAAGCCCACCAGACCATGGGATGAAACCAGAAGATCACTTCCACCAGTCGCTGCAGAAAGAGTTGCAGTGGATGCCCGGTCTGCAAATGCTCCAGTTCGTGTCGAATGATAAAGTTGAATTTCTGAGGCTCAAAACGCAGCAGATACTCGGGAATCACGATGTAAGGATAATGCAACTGGGAACAGAAAGGTGATATCAGACGATTTGTGGTCAGAATGCGAACCTGTTGCTTACCGGAGAGGTTGAAATTGCGGCTCAGCTCATCGAAGGTCACTTCTGGGAGATACTTCCTGATCTCGACAGGTTGACAGGATCTGAGAAAGCGGTTGACCAGCATGGCCCGCAGGATAAATACCATCAGCGAGAGAACCGTTCCCCCCAGCCAGACCCAGAACAGGACCTTTCCCAGTTGCATTTCGATACTGACGAGAGTCGAGGCATGATCCACACTGATCTGATTCCAGGGATTTAAAAACCGGGGATGGGGCAATAGTACCGCAACCAGAATTAACGTCAGTAGAATACCGTAACAGACGGTCCACAGTCGGCTCTGAATTCGTTCACTCTCTACCAGCCTCCCCAGCCAGTGCGTAATAATAATGACAATTGCCACCTGCACTGAGAGGGAAACGACCAGTTCCAGAAATTGGGTGGAACTCATGCATCTGCCTCCAGAGACTGAATAGCGAGTTTCAACTCATCTATATCTGACTGCGACATGGATTTATCTTCTACTAGGCTGAGTACCAGTGATTTCACTGAGCCCCCAAACAGCCGCTGTGTCAGATCTGCCGCCATGCTCCGGCTGATCTGTTCTCGTGAAACAACAGGTTCATACTCATAGGCACGGCCTTTTTTCTCTTTTCGAATAACCCCACGAGTTTCATCGAGGATCTTGAGAGTTGTCATCACCGTGGTGTAAGCCAGTGATCGCTCCAGTGAATCCACTACATCCTGAACGGTAACCCGGCCTTTGCGCCAGACAACATCCATGACTTCCAGTTCGCATTTTGTCAGATGCAGTTTTGCCATTACCAAGATTCCTTTTCATCGACAACAGAACGAATGTCAGAATCAACATTCCACTCAGACCTGCAGGCCACATTCTATATTTAAAAAACTCTTACCGGGCTGAGCGGCGTGCCATCTGTCGATATGTTGTTGAATCAATGGATTCTGAAACAAATCCGACATGACCGTCACCCCACAGAAAACTGGTGCCACCGGGATGACGACTCGAAAATTCACACTCATCGCACAATTTACAGTTGGGTGATGTCATCGCACTCCCTGTGAGACGGCAGGCAGCATCTTCGCCAGCCGCATCCACTCCCAGCCAGGTAGAAGGGACCATAGACATCGTCCGTTCTCCCACAACGATCGTGTTACTCAACCCTTGCTGCAGATGTGTAAAACGAATTGTCTGTGAATATATCAATGAGCCATCTCCCAGAGGAGGCGGGAAGCCATCATCTGCTTCGACGGTGCCGTAGACTCCGACATAGTTAGCCGTAGGAAGTTCCATGATGGGTGCCCCCGCACCACCTGTGGGCAGTTCCTCGTACAATATGAAGGTCGGGTCAGAGATATCAGAAGGACAGAGAAAACCGGCAAGGGAGCTTAGGCAAGCCTGCTGATTGGCAGGATGCTCGAGGAGAAGATTTCGATCGATGATTGAGTAGAGGGATCGCTGTTCAAGATAAGGGAGCAGCGGTACCATCCAGCCATACAGTGAATGCCGGGAGGCTTCGAACTGCCAGCCCGCGGGCAGACAGCCTTGGTTATCATGATAACAGTGAAGGGCAATCCCGATCTGCTTGAGCTGATTTTTGCATTGTAGCTGACGGGCAGTTTCGCGGGCGGAACCGACGGCGGGCAGGATCAGACTGATGAGCATACCGATGATTCCACATGTCACTAGCAGTTCCAGGACGGTAAAACCGGATCGTGTACGAACATGAGTTTTCTGTCGCTGCATTACTCTGGTCCCACAGCGCAGCTGCGAGCGAAATGTAACGGCATTGAATCCCACGAGTCCCTGAGGCATCTTAGAAAATCCTTTTTTGTACCGGTTGAATCCGTTCCAAGGCCGGTTTGTACTAATGGTTTAGTATTTTGTCAATACGAAGAATCAAAATTGTTCTGTGAGAACAGGGAGCAGAACCAATGAATCCTGTATTAATCCAAATATGACACAATTCAAGAATTTATCTCAGTAAGACGAACTCTTAATCAATTTGCTGTTGATTCAGTGAATGTCGATCAGAATGCCATCATCTATTCCAGTGGCAAACCGCTCGCGCCCGGCAACAGCACACCTGATTGTCTGAGTTCATTGACAATGCCGAGATGGCCCATTGGATCAGGCGATCTACAAAGGGCCTGTAATGCGAGTATCACCAAGAATAAAAATGGTTGACGTTGCCCCGGGAGAGCCATGAGCCGGAAATGAGATGCTGCGAATATTGAATCAGGTTCCAAAGCATGGTCCCTGCTGTGCTAATCCTCGCTTCGCAGTAGACGGTACACTAACACTGATTATTTTCTGCAGGTTCATGAGAGTGCGGAAACGGTTCGAGGTGAACGAGGACATCTCGCAGTCTGGTAAATTCAGATAACAGGTGATCTTTAACCAGATGTCCAATGCGATGCCCTTCTGCTACGGTAAGGTTCTGGTCAACTTCAATGTGAATATCGGCGAAGAATTCTAAGCCCGATTTCCTGACCCAAAGGGTTTCCACATTCTCAACCCCTTTAACTGAAAAAGCAGCTGATCGAATTTGATCTAAAAATTCCGGGTCTGCCTGCAGGTCCATCAGTTCGCTTGCGCTGGAGCGAAAGAGTCTGATTCCCGACCAGACGATCGCCGTGACTACAATCAGCGAAGCTACTTCATCCGCCCAGATGAACTGCGGGCCGCCAAAGCTGATGGTCGCCAGTCCGATGAGTACGGCCAGAGAACAGAGGGCGTCGCTCCGATGGTCCCAGGCACTGGCAATAATGACTGCGGAGCCCGTGCGACGTCCGATACGCACATTGTAATGATACAGGACCTTCTTGATGACGATGTTAGCCCCGGCAATCCATAAGGTCCATGCCGGCGGAATCCCATGCTGACTCGTCAAACGCTGAAGGGCTTCCCAGCCGACATACAGCGCTGAGATGATAATCACGATTGCCACATTCGAAGCCGAAATTCCCTCGGCGCGCGTATGTCCATAAGGATGCTCTTCATCCGCGGGGCGCTGGGCATAGTGCAGGGCAATCAACACGACCAGTGTCGACATGACGTCACCAATCGAATTGAAGGAGTCGGCAATTAGCGCAAACGAATTCCCGATAACCCCCCCGGCCAGTTTGACGATTCCCAGAAACAGATTTGCCGCCAGACCATACAAGGCGGCCCGGAAAACTTCAGCATATGTTTCCGCAATTGAGTCTCGATCTGCCAAGTTGCCAGTGCCTTATATTTTAGAACGCTGCAGGGATCGGATTTCTGTTACCGTGATATGACATCATACCCAACCAGCGCTCAAAGGTTGAGACTGGTTGAGTATGATCAGTGAATCGAACGTCATTCCTGTCGGATCAATGTTCAAATTCCGTCATGTCAACCGGCTCCAGGTGAGCCTCCATCGGTTCAAACCAGCGGTAAATTGTCGGCAGTACCAGCAGTGTCAATACAGTGGACGTGATCAGGCCCCCGATCACCACGGTGGCCAGCGGACGTTGAACTTCAGCTCCGGAACTACCCGACAGTGCCATGGGGATGAAGCCCAAGGCACCGCAGGAAGCCGTCATCAGCACGGGACGTAAACGATCCATCGCACCATTGACAACGGCGTCATGCTGACTGTCTCCGGCATGCCTCAGATGACGTACATGTTCGATCAGCACCACGCCATTCATTACCGCGATACCGAACAGGGCAATAAAGCCGACACCCGCCGAGATCGAAAACGGCATGTCCCGCACCCACAGGAACAGAATTCCACCGGTCGCAGCGATCGGCACGTTCAGATAGATCAGCATCGCCAGCTTGACCGAATTGAACGTCATGTAAAGCAGGGCAAAAATCAGGAACAGTGCCACGGGTACCGCAATCGCCAGACGCTGACTCGCCTGCTGCAGGTTTTCAAACTGACCACCCCATCGCAGGGTATAACCGGCAGGCAGTTCAACATCGCGCTCGACGACTTTCTGTGCTTCGGCGACAAAACCGGCAAGGTCTCTGCCGCGGACATTACTCTGAATTAGCAGTCGACGTCGGATCGAATCCCGACTGATTTCAACCGGTCCCTCCTCAACGGTGATGTCAGCCAGTTGGGAGATTGGAATCTGACGTCCCTGAGGATCTTCGATTTTAAGCTCCGCGATCCGTGTCACATCCTTTCGCCACTCCGGACTCAGGCGGACCTGCAGAGGGAAACGCTGCTGTCCTTCGAAGACCTGTCCCACAGAGACTCCGCCCACCGTGGCGACGGAATCCAGTACGGCACGGGCGTTGATCCCATAGCGGGCCAGTTTTTCGCGGCGAATAATCACCCGCAGGTAAGGCAGACCCGCGATCTGTTGCGCCTGCACATCGGCGGCCCCTGAAACCTTGTTGAGGGCCACCACGATCTCGTCCCCTTTGCGTTTCAGTTCATCCAGGTCATCCCCGTACAGGCTGATTCCGATGTCCGAGCGGACCCCGGCCACGAGCTCCTGCACGCGGAGTTCGATTGGCTGGGTGAAACTGTAACTGTTACCGGGTACCTGATCTTCCAGCTTCTGCTGCATCCCTTCTATCAGTTGCAGCTTTGTCACACCTTCTCCCCATTCTGAAATTGGTCTGAGTCGTACCAGAATGTCCGTCTGGTAAACGCCCATCGGATCGTTCGCAATTTCCGGGCGACCGGTTTTAGAGACGACCGTTTCCACTTCCGGAAATTCCAGCAGAGTCCGTTCGATGGCCTTGGTCATCTCAATAGAAGTCTCCAGGGAAATACTGGGTAGTCGGGTAGCCTGAATGGCGATGTCACCCTCGTCCAGTTTCGGTACAAATTCCAGTCCAAAGCCGACAGCCATGATCACACTGAAAATAAACAGGGCAATTGAACTCAGGAACATCAGCCCGGGCCGCAGCATGGAAAAACTTAACAGCGGCTGATAGGCCTGTTTTATCCAGCGAACCAGGAAGGTTTCGCGTTCTTTCATCTGACGCGCCAGAAACAGGGAGGCCATGACAGGCATCACCGTTACGGACATGATCAGCGCCGAGGAAAGGGCCGACATGAACACGAACGCCATCGGGCGAAACATTTTTCCTTCCATACCCTGCAGGCTCAGGATCGGAATGAATACGATGATCACAATTATGCCGGCAAATAGAATTGGTTTGCCGACTTCTTTGGCCGATTCCCGGTAGACGCCCAGCGGAACCCGGGCGCCGCCGTGATCCCTCTGGTAGTGCGACGCCCGCCGCACGCAGTTTTCGATCATCACCACGGCACCATCGACGATCACGCCAAAGTCGACGGCCCCCATGCTCATCAGGTTCGCGGAAACCCCCGCGTATCGCATCGCGATCAGGGCGCTCATCGCAGAGAGTGGGATCGCTGCCGCCACGATCAGTCCGGCGCGCACATCTCCCAATAGCAGAAACAGCATGATAATGACAAGTAACACTCCCAGACCGATATTTTCAGCAACGGTATGGATCGTCTTATCCACCAGTTCTGTCCGGTCATAAAAGGTTTCGATGACGACGCCTTTGGGTAAAGTTTTCTGTATTTCTGCAATTTTTGATTTTACGTCCGCGACCACCTGGCGGGAATTTCCCCCCATGATCATCATCACCATGCCGATGACTGCCTCGCGGTTTCCGTCACGGGTTACCGCGCCTTGTCGCAACATGGGAGCGAAGCGAACTTCTGCAATATCGCGAACCCGGATCGGAGTCCCTTCGCGGCTGTCCAGAATAATTGTGCGGATGTCTTCCAGAGAACTGACCAGGCCTTCCCCGCGTATCAGCCTCTGTTCGGCTCCATGGGTTATATAGCCGCCTCCGGAATTGCCATTGTTTTCCTCAAGCGCCTGAAAGACATCGCTCAGCGAAATTTCATAGTTCTGTAATTTGGCAGGATCAATCTGAACTTCATAGGTTTTCAGTTCGCCACCGAAGGTATTAACTTCAATGACGCCGGGAACACTGCGGAGCTGAAACGCGATTTGCCAGTCGAGGATCGTACGCAGCTCGCTGAGTGAATACTCATCAGCCATTTCGCTGCGAACTTCGAACTGATAAATTTCACTCATGCCTGTGGCAATCGGCCCCAGTTCGGGGGTGCCCATTCCCGGAGGAATATTTTCTCGCGCTTTCAACAAGCGTTCATTAATAAGATTGCGCGCCCAGTAAATATCGGTGCCATCCTGAAATGCCACGGTAACGGCACTCAAGCCAAACCGGCTGATCGAACGGATTTCTTCGACATTCGGTATCCCACTCATGGCGTTTTCTACTGGGAAAGTAATAAACTGTTCTACCTCAACCGGTCCCAGTGCAGGGGAGTTTGTCAGGATCTGCACCTGCACGTTCGTGAGATCGGGAACGGCATCCAGGGGGATGGTCGTGGCAGAAAAAACGCCGAGACCTAATATCACCAGGGCCAGCAACATCACGATAAATCGATTGTTTAAAGACCATTCTATAATATGGTTGACCATGTAACTTACTCCTCACCCATCAAGTCTTCGAGCATTTTAGACTTCAGGATGAAGCCGCCGTTCAACACCACACGTTCACCTGGTTGCAGGCCTTCCAGAATGACCGCGGATGATTCATTCTGTTTTCCCAGATTGACCAGCCGTTTTTCAAACTGATCTCCCCCAGTATGCACAAACACAAAATCCTGTCCTGCATGTTCCTGCAGGGCAGAGAGGGGAACCGTTAACACCTCTTTGCCTGTTGCTGGTTTAAACTCGATATTCACGAACATGCCAGGTTTCAGCAGATGATCGGCATTAGTCGCAATCGCCCGCATCGCAACTGTACGGGTCTTTTCATCCATAATCTCACCAGTGAAAAATATCCTGGCTTCAAAAGATTGATCAGGCCAGGCTTCATTAAAGACTCGCACCGGTTTTCCCGCCAGGGAGTTCAGCAATGGAATGTTCTTCTCGTAAATATCTGCTGTAATCCAAACCGTCGACAGATCGGCAATACTGAGGATCTGTGTCCCTGGACGGACTTGTTCTTTTAAAGTCACGTCTTTTGAAATAACGGTTCCACTGATGGGAGCCCGAACGGAATAATGGGAAATCTTTTCTCGCTGCTGTTCCGGATTAATGGATTCGATTTCTTGCTCTTCACACCCCAGAATACGAAGGCTGGTTGCTGCCACTGCTACCCTGGTCGCTGCTTCTTTGACTGACTGAGAGGAGAGCAGTAGCGCCGTTTTGAGCTCATAATCTATCTGTTCAATCCTCGCCTGAAAAGCAGCGAGGTCGGCATTTCGGCTGGCTTTGGCCGCGTGTAATTGTTTGAAAGCAATCGCACCGCTTCTGGTCGGTTCTTCCAGGCGGTCTACATCTGCATTGGTTTTCAGGTAACTTGCATAGGCCATCAGCAGTCGTTCACGATAATTTCCCATCCCTCGATTACGGAACCGTTCTTCAATTTCCGTAATCGACTCCCGTTTTCTCAGAGCAGCCAGCAGCAGACTGGTGTTTGTGGCGATCCCCTGTTGGATTCTATTCTTGACGACTGCCATCTCGTGCTGCAGAAGAGCTTGGTACAACTCCAGTTTGGCCTGACCGATCTCCCGGCTATGCACGACAACCAGCAGATCGTTGGCTTTCACAACATGGCCGAGACTCACGTCAACACTGTCAACAGAACCTTCGACCATCGGATAAATATGAGCGATCTTATCTTCGTTTAAAGACACTTTTCCTGTCAGACGAATTGTCTCGGTAAACGGTTTTGTCGAGACGGTCTCGGTTTGCAGACCGGAAGCATCCCACTTTGATTCAGGCAGAGTCACTGTGACTGTCTCAGGACTTTTGTTCTGTACCCCGTGCTTTGTTTCGGATTTAACTGGCTGTTTTGCTGACTCAGTTACAGGGTCTGTATTTGATGCGGGTGTCAGTGAACTGAACTGATAAATGCCCACAACAGCCACGACTGCCATGATCGTGACGATGAGAAACAAAACCGGTTTACTGCTGGCGATAGCTGGCATAGGCGGTGTTTTGCCTGTTGTCTGGTTCATAATAGTACCTCAAGAAACGGGAACCGGGAATCGGTTGCAGACCTTCTCCTGCGCAGTCAGTGACGCAAACGGCAGCGCACAAAATCAGCAGGAAGGGAAACAGTTAAGAGACTGTTTTGCAGCGAGGGATCAGCAGGTCGACTTGCAGCAGAGCTGAAGAATATCCTGGTCTGGCTGGTTGAGTGAGGCCTGATCCAGAGAGGTGTGGAGCGAAGGATGAGTTGTTTCCGAGAGAGGTAACAATTCCAAACTGAAACAGCCCCTGGTCATCGCATGACTGGTCAGATCTTCCAGATCTGTGGAAGCCATGTTTAACACATCCGTAAATAGTACAGGGAGTGGCTTGTCAAAATCACTCCCGCCGCAAACCCAGTGGGAATGGGGTGTGCCAGGCACTCCGGAGTTCGAGTCGTGATCTCCGTGATATATCTGCATATGCATTGCCAGGAGAGATCCGTTACCACACTGCCCCAGGTAATCCACATGCGAATGCACAACGGGACGAGGCCCGGGCCAGGCGATGACCAATAGCAGCAGGCATCGAATTGTGATGTTCAGATTGAACATTACGGGCTTTCACAAAGGAAGATGGGAGTACTTGCAGGGAGGGAAACATCAATACTTAAAAAGCAGCGGGAGAGACTCTGATTCATCATTATAATTCATACTCTTCGTCCAAGGCAATTACAATGCTTGAGTTCAAATTTTAATCGGAATTTCTGCTCATGGCCTTGGTGCTCGCTGCCACAAACGAACACGGACTATCCGCACACTATCGGGTATCAGCCTGCTTTACGAGTCACAGAAGTTAAATTGTGTGGGTTCTGATGGTTACTATGGCATTAGTAGTAAACGGGGCACTGATTTTCCGGTAATTGCTCAGGTTGTTTGATCGGCACGACCGAACATAACAGGTGTATCGATAAATTACGGAAAATCAGTCGATTCATCAGTAGTGAAACGTTTACGGATGTCATAATCAATCATGGTACGAGTCAAAAATGACAGTTACAGATTTCAGATGAAGACGTTCGGAATGACTTTTGTAGCTGGTTCCCTACTGGTATCTGGCTGTTCCATGAATCCTTTTATCACGCAAAACGAAAGCAAATCCCACAAATCTCTTGTCGCTGCCAGTGAAAATAATATTGAGAATAAGAGCCAGACAGACTCAGTACAGGAATCACTTTCCCCGGTCAGTCATGTTGAGTCGACCAGTGAATCTGAGAAAACTGACACGATTAAGTTGGTCGGTGCCGAAGAGCATCATTACCCGAATCCGCTGGAACCGGTTCAGGCTCCCACAGTGGAAGAGCAGGCAATTCTGACTGGTGGAATGACTTTACAAAATCTGGAATCGATTGCTCTGCAAAACAATCCTGCGATTCAAGAACTCGCAGCTACCACTCAGAAAGCAGCGGGATATCGAGAACAGGTGACGACACGCCCGAACCCGACTGTGGGGTATCAGGGACAGCAATTAGCCGATCGTGGGACAGATCAGCATCTGGCATTTATCGAACGAGAATTCGTGACCGGTAATAAACTGGAATTGAATAATCGAGTCCTCAATGCGACGTTGTCTGCCCAGCTGCAGGAACTGGAAGCGCAACGCTACCGGGTCAGAACTGATATTCAGATCCGATTTTATGAGGCGTTGGCGCTGCAGAAGCAACTGGAACTGATTGTTGAGTTTTCACAGGTGGCAGAAAAGGGGCTGGACTTTGCAAATCAGCGTCTGAAAGCCGGAGAAGGGACGAGGGTGGATGTCCTGCAGTCTAAGATTCTCAAAAGCGAAGTCGATTTGACACAGCGACAGACCAGGGCAAAACTGGCTGCCGTCTGGAGAGAGATGGCAGCAATCTCAGGGATTCCCGAATTGAAATACTCAAAACTGCAGGGAACTCTCCCCTCGGAAACGGGGCCTGTTGACTGGGAAGGCCTTGCAGCGAATATCGTCACTTCCAGCCCGGAATATGCCGCCGCCCATGATCGCATTTCCCGGGCATATGCAGCTCTGGAACGGCAAAAAGTTCAACCCCTCCCTAATATGACGGCACAATTGGGAGCGGGGGTCGACTATTCGACCAACTCGGGAATGTTGAATTTACAGGTCGGTGTGCCTTTGCCGATCAGTAATAAAAACCAGGGAAACATCTCAGCGGCTCAAGCAGAAATCTGTCGGGCTCAAATGGAGACGCTGCGGATCAAAAACTCGATTGAGGAACGACTGGCTGTCGTTTCCAGAGAATACGACACAGCGACGGCAGCCATTGATCTGTATTCAAATAACATTCTCCCCAGTGCCCGGGAATCTTTGGAAATCGCAAATCAGGCATATCAGGCTGGCGAGGTTGGTTTCGTACAGATCCTGCTGGCCCGGAAGACATTCTTTGATACCAATCTGAAATATGTAGATGCCCAGTCCCAACTCGCAGCGGCGCAATCCAGAATCGATGGTTATGTTTTAACGGGCGCACTCAACAGTGTGCGAGATGACAGCGGCGATGCCAGCTTACGGGATCAGACTTTCAGCCAGCAGTAGACCGGATCATCGAAAACGGTAATGCTGATTTAAGCCCTTTCGGGATTAGTAACTCAATCCTTGAGTGTTCCCACCCTCAGGGAATGTAGGAGTAGAGATCTGCATTCTTAAGAATGAATCGAATTTTTTTGTCCCCGTCTAGTACTACAGCGCTACGTCGGTCCCCAGCGGCAGCGTTCGATTTCGGTTAGTTTGATGCCTTTTCGCCGTAATTTTCGACGCGTTCGCTTGGTGTGGCTCAGCCGGGCTTGGGCATTGCGTTCCTGGCGGTATTGGATTTTGGCCGCGACGCGGTCCAGCAGGGCTGCCGAGGCGCGACCGTTAAGCCACCAGCTCTGCATCAGTGCCGAAACCACCTCATGCAACTGATAGATCGTCAGTTCTGGATTTTTTTTTCCGCAGTTTCGTTCGTATCCGAGCCAGGAACAGGTAGCTGATGCTGGACAAGATTAAATGCCGCTTCAGTCCCAGGTAACGCCGACCTTCCCATGCATCGAGA
>CAXBFD010000072.1:0-32700 GCA_963974925.1 uncultured bacterium
GGCAGAAATGAAAAAACGAGAGGAAGCAGGCAAATTTGAGATTCCCGAAAATATCGATGCCGCGCTGAAAGCGATTCTCTCAGATCTGGCGACAACCAATGTTTTAAAGCGGAAGGCTGCTTTGAAAAAACTGAGTCAGGCAAACCCGAAACCCGAAAATCCCGAAGTCTCAAAAATATTGATCCAGGTCTTGAATAGTGGAGACATCACTGTGGTCGCTGATGCATCAGAGGCTTTAGTCGTCTGGTCTACAAAAGCGGATGTGCCCGCGTTGATTGAATTATTGCCTGAGGTCAATATTCTCGGCTCGGGAAATGTTATGGACGCGATTCTGAAGCATGAATCACCGGAGGGGATTGAGGCGATCGCAAAATTGCTGAAAGAGCCAGTCAAGTCGCATAATGCAGCGAATAAACTGATTGCTTACGGGAGCGGAGCAGAGGATGCCGTCCTGGAGCAGCTGGATTCCACAAATTTTTTGACGCTGGTGAACGTCCTGCGCGTTCTCAAAGAGATTGGAACAGAAAAAAGTCTGGAAAAAATTGCTGAAGTGACGCGTACCACCGACAACGCAAACTTTCGGTTTCAGACTGCTTCAGCGGTCAAAGCGATTGAAGCACGTGTGAAAAAATGATCGCTCTGGATTGCTGAAATGTCTGCGGGACTATTCGGCTCAAGCATCATGCCTGACGGTATGGTTAATTGTGGGGCGCTCTAGTTGTTTGAAAATTCCTGAGGAGCGCGGAACATTGGTTCTTCCTGTGTTTTTTCATTGGAAATTCGAATGATAGCCGGTTCTTCCTCCAGCGAGAGTTCATCCAGTGTTCGGAAACTGCTGATCTCCAGAGCCTCTTCTTCCTGACTGGGTAGCGGTTTGGCAACAGCCGTTTGTGGAGTTGGCACTAAGACTTCTTTTTTCATGGAAGTCTGCGAGATCAGCTTTTCTTTCGCAACGGGAATGGTCCGGTTGAGAGATGGTTTGGGTGTTGCCTTTACAGGTACTTCTATACTGACGACCTGTGTGGTCTTTTTTTCTGGTTCGGTCTTTGGTTGCATTTCAGCAGTGACCGGGTTGGCTGCCAGTTGTACGTTGGTTTTCTCCTGTCCCTGTCTGGCTAGAGTCAGGTTTTTCATTTCGACCAGTTCCGCAGCAGCCAGTCCTGCTCTTTCCAGGTGGGGATCATCAGTTAACGCCAGGTCATATTCCTGCAATGCTAAGTCACCTTCACCTCTTTGAGTGTGAATGTAGGCCAGATTGGCGTGTGCTTCTGCTGGAGGCATGATATTACGAAAGAGAGAAAAGCTTTCCTTGAAACGTCCCTGATGACCAACAGTTAAAGCGAGATTATTAATGATGCGTTTATTACTGGCATCATTTTGTAAGGCGGTCGAAAAGACTTTTTCCGCTGCCTCGAATTGTCCACGTTGATATAAGGCGTATCCAAAGTCGTTGAGTAATTCCGAATTATTCGGATCGAGCTGTCTCGCCTGTGTAAAGTAACGCGTGGCAGCAACCGTGTCGCCTAAATGCGAGCAGACAATACCCAGCCGATGACAGGCTTTGACGCTCTTGGGATTCTTTTTCAGATATTTTTCATATTCTTCACGGGCAGCCAACCACTCACTTTTGCTTTCAAGCGTTCGAGCGGAAGCCATGAGATTTTCAGGTTTCTTTTGTCCGGGAAGCGACGCCTTCATCCTGGTAACCTGAGTTCCAAGTTGAGTACATCCCTGAAATGTCATTGTGATGATAAGGATCACAGTTGAACAAGACAATCCTTTGTTGTTCATAATTCTGTTCCTGGCGTTTTTCTGACTGATAAGATTGCGACTGACAGACTGATAAAGTTTTTGTCAGCAGGAGTCTTTAAATAAGTCTGTAAAATCGTTATCCGCATGTTCGACAACGGAGAGAATCGGCAGATTCAAACTCCGCAGGTTATCAAAAAGTGGACGGATTCGTTCGAACCCGTCCACTGCAGATGTTTGCTTAGCGAATTCTTTTTTTCTGTTAGAATACTCCGACGCCGCCGCCGCCAAATCCGCTGCCAAATCCGCCGAATGAACCACCGCCGTTATTGCGATTCATGAATCCATTCGTGTAAGCCCGATAGGCTTCAAAGCCTTCAAAGCCGGGAGTAAAGGCAGGAGAAACAACGACACGTTCGTCGGCGTCCTGTACGTGCATCGCCTGCAACATTTTGACGATGACGTTTCGACGGTGCATGTCCAGATCATCGTTACCGTTGATCGGGTATTTGTATTCATCCGATTCCTTGATCGACATCGAGCTGGGCTCGATGACTACCGGGAACGGAGTTGAAGCCATGCGTACCGCAATTTGTTTAATATGATCTTCGCCAGCAGCATTCAGTTTAGCGGTTGTTCCGACAAATTCACTTTCATGAATGACAAAGTCGGATGCTTCACCGTTTTCTTCCTGCTTTTGCCAAATGTCATCACTGATGGTCCCCAATGGTGCTACAGAATCATAGGGGATCTGGGCTTGATGTTGTTTGTGTTGGCAACCACTGACCAGCATTGCTGCTAGTGCGATAGCAGGCAAACTTGCAATTTTTGGTTGAATAGACATCGCTTACTTCCTTGTATTTCTCTCACATCATCATAATGAAGTGTGATTGGAATTATATAAGTATCATTTGGCAAAGAAATAATAACTCGTATCAGTCAGAGAATCCGTAGTCGCCGTTGATGTAGTACTTATCAGATTTTGTCTGATACATAAAATCTTTTTGTTGTTGGTGAATACGTTTTTTCTGCATGTACCAGACAGTGCTTCGATGGTGCACGTCGGGCTTGCCTTCAATATTGTTCATGAAGAAGAAGTCTACGTCTCCAGGCTCGGTGACTTCCATGCCAGGCAGAACAGTAGGAGCATCTTCAGGTTCCATTGGGTGAACCAGCTCAGGGCTGATCAGGATAATCAGTTCCGTTTCGTCACGTTGGACAGATTTATTTGAAAACAGAGTTCCTACCAGTGGAATATCACCAATAAAGGGGACTCTGTTTAAATCGCCTCGCTGTTGTTCCTGAATCAATCCTGCGATTGCAAGAACCTGTCCTTCTCGCAGGTCAACTGTTGTGTTGACTGATTGAGTATTCACACCCAGAATTCCGTTTACGGAAAGAGCCGGGTTCACGGTACTGAAAGTTGGCGTGACCTGTAATCGAATTCGATCTTTATCCAGCACAGTCGGCAGGAAGGAAAGCTGAGTACCAAAGCCTTTGAAAGTTGTAGTTGCTGCCTGGGCACCACCTACACCGACGACTGTGGGAACCGCAAACTCACCACCTGAGATGAAGTTGGCTGGACGTCCGCTGATTGTGACCAGGTTCGGTTCAGCAAGAATTTTTGCATAACCATTCTGGGCCAGGGCGGAAATAAACAAGTCAACATGTTTACTGTTTAAAGATGCCGTTACCAGACCGCTGCCACCACCGGCCAGCTGTTGTGCGACTCCCGTGAAAATCTGACTCCAGCCAAATTCTCCGGAATTGACAATCAAGTCGGTGCTTGCAGAACGAGCGGCAGAGCGGTCAATCTGAGCGATGCGAACTTTCAGCATCACCTGTTTTTCACCAGGAACTTTCATCATGTCGATGACGGTTGCTTCAGGCAATCTTGCTCCATCAGGAAATGGATCTGCTGCCTGACCATCAGCGAACAATGAGCCTCCGCCAGCTCCACCACCTCCCATATTTGAGCCTCCGCCGGAGCGGGCACGAATGATGGTAATGATTTGTGTTGCTTCCTGTTCATCACGAGCCTGACCGCGAACAATCAGTTTGTCGGCAAAAGGAATCAACTGGATTTTACTGTTCGGGAAGAACTCGTTGATCATCCTCTGAAACTCGCCGTATTCCATTCGACGCAAGTCTTCAATGGAATTGTCACCCTCGACTTTGACTTGTACACTCAGGATCTGGGGATTTGCTTCTTCTCCCAGCCAGAGAGTCATCGTCGTGGTGCCGGTTTCTTTACCGATGACTTCAACTTCCTGTGCACCGAAGGCAACAACCTCAATTTTTGACGGGTCTGCAATCGCGACACGGAAGACGTCCATCTTCATTTTCAGAATTTTCGAGTGTCTTTGCTGAACGCTGAGTTCAACTTCCGACTCATAAATTCGATCAACAAGTTGATGAACTTTTTCTTTTGTTTTGGTGCTTACAACTGGTGTGTTTTTCTTTGCTGCTCCAGTCGTAAACTTATTAGTTTTCATTTTTCCTGGAACAGGAGGAGCTGGCGGGACCTGTGCAGCAAGAGGCGTAGCTGTGATAGCAACACCACAGGCTAAAGCCAGCATCGTGCGTCTTTTCCATAAGGCATTTATAGACATACTTGTCTCCCAATCCTTTGGTCGTCAATTTTGAGAAATTGGAGTTAGTAATTTGTAATTTAGATCAGAAATCACATTAAACCACGTTTAATGGAACTTGTTTAATCAGTAATCTCTCGGTGTTGTTTCAATGTTGGATATAGTAAGACACATTACATGATCCGGTCATTCAATAGTGAATTCAGATTCGATGTAAATGGTCTGGATTTTCATTTCAATTTAGAATGAAAGATCAGGGATCTGAAGCATTCATACAAATCCCATCGCATCAATCATATCGGATAGTTGCATGCGGGAGGTTGATGATAATTATGCGGTCTTTCCCAGATTATGCATTTTTTTAGATTTTACTGATTTAGATTGTTTTCTACTTTACTTTTGCAGAGAAAAAAGTCGAAAACGAACTATGGTAAGAGACATTATGCTCTAAATTCAGAGTGGATTTTGATGTTGTTTTACCAGTTTGCCTAACTAGATAAGTTGTTATTACAACGTAAAAATATAAAAGGTGGTCTCATGAATGCGAGTTTTGCATTGCTCATCGGTTTAAGCGTCTGGCAGTATGACGGCGAAGTCAATTCTGCCAAGGCAGTCAGTGCTCCCGCAACAATCTCATTAGCATCATGTGAATGTAGTTATCCTGCAGCCCATTCGTGTATGCCGGGAAACGGTTCCGGCATGTTGGGAAGCGGATATGGTGCTGTATGTAATGCGTGTGGCAGCAGCTTCTGTGATGGTTGCTGTAAGCTTAAGAAGCGAGGTTGGCTGGATTGTTTAACGACAGGAGATATGTATCCTCACTATCCTTACACTCCAGTGTATCACGGCTATTATTACTTCCGACCTTACAACTATACGAATATTTTGAGACAAAAAGGCGAAGTAATGGCGTTGGGTGGAGATCCCAAAGCGCCTTATTCTCATAAAATGTTCATTCAAATCTACGAACATATTGATTTGACTTCCTATGAAGAATCTTCATCAAACGGTGACAATCTTCCTACCCTGGAACCAATTCATCAGCCTCTTCCCAGTCTGGAAGACATTCTCAAAAGCAAGTAAGTCTGACTTGTGCTTTGTTGAATTGACCGGCTGAATGTTAAAATCAAAACGAAAGATCTGTGCCTTCGAGTGCAGATCTTTTTTTATTGTGCTCGTGCGAACCAATGGTGATATTCAGCGAGAATCCAGAGGCATACCATCGAGGAAAAGTTGTGAAGGAATCTGACTCAGGGCAGCTGCTCACAGAAGGGAGCCTGCCTGATCGCGAATGGTGGTACTCGACGGCAATGATCTGGGGAGCGTGTCTGTTCCTGACATGCACGGTCACGATTGCTGATCCGGACCTCTGGGGGCACACGCTCTATGGACTCAGAGCGATTGAGCAACATGTTCTGGTGGAACGCACAGATCCATTTTGTTACACCGAACCTGATGCAGTCTGGGTGAATCATGAATGGTTTTCTGAGTTGTCCTTTGGCTGGTTGTGGAACAACTTTGGTAATACCGGACTCTGGTTCTGGCGGAATCTCTGGCTGCTGCTGATTTTTATTCCAGCCTGGTTTGCATTCAGAACGTTCCAGGCGAGTCTGGCCGCGGCAATTCTGCTGCTGGTTTATTCGGCCTTCTGCCTTTCACAGTTTGTGGTTTTCGTGCGCCCCCAGCTTGTTACATTTGGTTGTTTTGCGTTGACGCTGTTACTGCTCAGGCACTATCTCGATCATCCCCGGTCAAAATTGATCTGGTATTTGCCGGTCGTGATGCTGTTCTGGGCAAACTCACATGGCGGTTTTCTGGCTGGTGTCGGAATCCAGGGAATAGTTGTGTTATGGATGGCACGTGGCCTTTACCGTGCAGAATATCAGCGTCTTGATTTTCTGCGGTTGGCATTTGCTGTCGGACTGGGCTGGGCGGTGACATTGATCAACCCTTATGGCATTCAGCTGCATCTGATGCTGTGGGATCATTTAATCACAAAACAGATCGTACGTGAGTGGCAACCACTCTGGGAAGCGCAGCAGGCGCTGTTGTACTACATTCCTTTTATCGTGATCGGGCTGGCATTTTTCGGCTCACGGAAGTGGGAATGGATAGATCTGATTATAATCGTCGTGGTTGCATATCAAGCCGTCAGTCATATCAGGCATGTCGCATTGCTGGCGATTGCCGTCCTGATTTTATTACCGCGGCCCGTTTCCGATGCCTTGAGAAGTCTGTTTCCTCAGATCAATCGCCAGTGGTCGGGACCATCACGCGCCCGGTTGCGTGCTCTGCTGGTTCTGTCCACGATGCTCGTGATCGGTGGCCTGGGGCTGCAGACGATCGTGAGCCTCTGGAAAGAATCGATTCCTCCCTGGCAGATAGGGGTCGAAACGCAAAGCAGAGCACCGGGCATGCCTGTCGCAGCGATTACTGTCTTGCAGGATCAGCGGCTGGCTGGAAATATCCTGACGGATTACGGTTGGGCACAGTATGTGATCTGGCAGACGTTTCCGGAATCTCGGGTTGCCTTCGATGGTCGATATCGAACGGTTTACTCGGCCAAACTGGAACAGGAGTTTGTCGCATTTCAAAAGCTGGATGCCTTTTCGCAAGGACCCACCCCGCTGCTTGATTTCTATCCAACGGAAATATTATTACTGCCGGCATCAATGAACGCGCTGGACTACCTGAAGCAGCGTCAAGACTGGGTACAGATTTACGAAGATCAGCAGGCCACTCTCTGGGTGCGAGATCTGCCTCGCTTTCAATCCGTGATCAAACGCTCGCAGCAGGCGAAACTGGCAATACCAGTGGTGGCGAAATGGCGTTGTTTCCCGGCAGATCCCGAAACGCTGGTAACTAAATAAGTACGCATCGGGCGGAAATCAAACAGTCGCCTGCGATGTGGAGGCCCTGTTTTCATTCGCTCGTTCTAATTTACCCGGTTCAAATACCCAGGGAGACTCTGCTGCAAACCTGGATCAAGGTTAGCGGCAAGATCTTGAAAAGGGGGCAGAGTTCGGTACAGACGTCGAGCTTGGTCCCTCTGGCGCTTCTGAATCTAACTGAAACAGGATCTCGCCTTCTTCGATATCAACTACGGTTAAAAACTGATCGCCTACTTGAATGGTATCGCCAATGGAAAGTTGTAGTTCTAAAGTTCGGGTTACCAGGTCTGCCACGTATGAGCCTTTCATCGATAAACAGTGGTAAATCGCTTACTGGCAGTCATTACTCTGAGTAGCGCGATAAGTGTACTTGTGATCCGTGATGACTACGGGGGACTTCAAGGGGGGAGAGATTAGCAGGAGTTCCCGTTTATGGCAATTGAAACCTTTGAAGATGATCCGTTCCACGAAAAAGTGAAAAAAAATGGAGAGAACTTGGTTATCATAAACCGTAGGGATTATAGTTGCATTTGGTGGGTTTCATCGTTTACGATTACGAAAGTATCTATCTTTGCTATTTATGCTATCTTCTTTCCTGGTATTGCTTTTCTGATCATTATGTCATTACAAGAGGTTCAATCGACGGCCACTCTATTACCACTCGAGTTTACGCCCCTTTTGAAGCGTACCCGATGGGGGGGAGAACGTCTGGGAACTCACCTCAATAAATCCATCGGGATTGAAGCAGATTATGGCGAGAGCTGGGAACTGTCGGATCATCCCCAGGCTCCCACTCTGATTGCTTGTGGCGAATATGCAGACTGGACGCTGTCCGAACTGATACGCAAACAACCGGAGGCCCTGTATGGGGCAGGGAACGCGTATGCGACGTTTCCTCTCTTGATTAAATTTATTGATGCCACCGATCGTCTTTCACTGCAGGTTCATCCATATGAGACCCGGCAGAAGAATTTTGACGCGACCCGTTCCGGAAAGTCGGAAGCCTGGGTCATTCTTGATGCGATCGAAGGGAGTCGGATTTACGCCGGACTCAAACCGGGTATTGATGAAGTCCAACTCAGGCAGAAACTGGAGCAGGGGATCGTCGAGGAATGTCTGCACAGCTATCCTGTTAAGTCCGGGGATTGCGTGTTCATTCCGGCAGGAACGCTGCACGCGATTGGTGAAGGGATCCTCCTGGCGGAAGTTCAACAGACAAGCGATATTACGTTCCGTCTGTTTGACTGGGATCGTCTGGATCATTCAGGAAATCCGCGGCCGTTGCATGTGGAGAAGGCGCTCGAATGTATCAACTTTGAAAGAGGGCCCGTCGGGTTACTGGAACCCCGGATGTTGTCCAGAGGCGAACATCAGATTGAGCAACTGCTGGAATCGGAGTATTTTTCCATCCGCCGTCATCAATCCCGGATTTCATTTCCGCTCGCTTCCCTGAATCAGGCACAGATTTTGATCGTGCTGGAAGGGGCCGGACAATTGGACTGCGGTGCAGAAACGTATGAACTGTTACAGGGGAAAACGATATTAATTCCGGCCGCGGCCTCCGAATGCCAGATTCATGTGGATGGTGAAATCACATTTCTGGAAGTCATCCCCGCTTAATTTAACCGGTCCCTGCTGTCGGTTACCAGTGATCCGGGTAAGTGCTTCAGCGTTGATATCTTTTATAACCTTCGAGTTCAAAATCGTGCAGCGTACTCTCCAGTTGTTTTCTGACATCCAGTAAGCGCTGGTGATCTTCAATTTTGCGTTCGTGCTCATCAATCACGTAAAATACATCCACGACCTGATCAAGGTGTGTTGAAATTTTCGCCATGACGACAGACAGCCCCATGCGGCTGATGGCGCGCGAAACAATATAGAGCAGTCCAATCCGGTCGTGAGCGATTACATCGATAATCGTGCAGCGTTTGGATGATTGATTATCAATTTCGACGCGGCCCAGATCAAATTCACCACTGAGGCTGGACGAATCCTGAAAACGCTGGTTATTTAAAAACATGGTTTTGGCATCGGTTTCACCGAGGACTGCTTTACTGATTTCTTCTTCAATTTTCTTGATCCGGCTGCGGGGGACTGTACCTGAATAATCGTTATCGATCACACGGAAACTGTCGACCACTCCTCCGGAAGAACTCGTTGTAATCTGGGCGGAGATGATATCCATCCGTTTGGCCGTAAAGACGCTGACCATTCTATGGAAGCAGGATTGCGAGTACCTGGCCGGTGCAATCACGTGATAATTGACGGTGCCTGTCTCCGCTTCAAATTCGCCTTCCACAACAATCTGATCAGGGGGCAGGTCTCTCAGGATTTTGATGTCGGCGGCGACGCGTGCGGGGGGAGTCACCAGCAGATAGTGCGGGGAAAATGAGTGGAATAATTCGGTGAACCAGTTATCCGGGTTTTCCTCGTGATCCAGAATCTGTGGCAGCTCCAGATGACTGCGAACCTGCTGTTTGACGCGTGCCAGTCGCTGATCACGATGGTAGCGGGACTGTTTCCCTCCGAGCAGCAACATGGTTCGTTCATACAGATCCCCCAGCAATTCGGATTTCCAGTCGGTGAACACACCCGGGCCCACGGCTGTGATATCGGCGGCCGTTAAAACATAAAGCATGCGCAGTTTTTCCGGGCTGCCGACTTTCTGACTGAATTCGAACAGGATGTCCGGATCTGAGATATCACGACGAAAGGCCAGATGGGCCATCGTTAAATGTTCGAACACGAGAAACACCAGCAGCTTCTGCTCTTCATCTTTCAATCCCAGGCGGACAGCCGTATCAGCGGCAATCATCGCGCCTACTTTGCAGTGGTCTTCTCCATAACCTTTGCCGATATCGTGCAGCAGGATCGATAGATTCAGGATGTCTTTCTTCTCAATGCGACGATAGGAACTGCCCAGGGTGGAGTCATCGTTGGAAAAGACTTCCGCGGCCTCGATCGCGCGAAAAGTGTGTTCGTCGACGGTGTAGCTGTGGTACTGATTAAACTGCAATAAACAGTAGGCATGTTTCATGTAGGGGATCAGCAGGTTCAAGATTCCCGTCTCAAACATGGATCTCAGCGTTGGTCCCAGATCGTTACTCCGCCCCAGGATGTCGCGAAACAGATCGATCGATTTGTTAGAAACGGTCGGGGGCAACTTCAAAGCCGACTCCCGGATGGCGTCCAGAAGATCAGAGGAAATGGAAATACCATACAGGGAAGCCGTATCGAACAGTTTGAGGATTTCTTCCAGACTGCTGCAGACCCTGGCGCGGTGCTTGGGGCTGACGTCCAGATGGTCGGGTACAATTTTGAGAATGGAATCTGAACGGTGGGTCATGAGAAAATCATACACCCGCGACAGGAACGGCTGGGGGCGGTGTGCTTTGATAAAGCGTTCGGTGATTTCGGCAACCGCTTTGCTGTGTCGGAAGTATTCCTGCATGAGCAATTCGACAGGGCGTTGGCCGTCGGTTCCTTCAATCTTCCGCTGATCTGCCATCCAGAGTTGTGTGTCTTTGGTAAACAGGTCTTGCTGTCTGCCTGCTTCATAATGCAGTTGAATCCGAACTTTCAGCAGATAATCGCGGGCATTTTTCAGTGTTCGCACGTCGCGACTGATGATGCGACCGTCCAGTCGCAGCATATCCAGGTTCGCAGTGCCATAGCGGGCGTAACCCAACCAGCGTAAAAGATGAATGTCGCGCAAACCGCCTGGCGAGCGTTTGATGTCAGGCTCCAGCTGCATCACCGCGCCGCCGTGCTGTTTACGTTCTTCCCAGCGTGCCGTGACACATTGTTCAAAAAAAGTGCGTCTGCGGAACAGGATGACATGTCGATAAAAAGCGCGCACCAGTTGTTCGGCCAGATATTCGTCGCCCCAGATCGAACGCGCTTCAATCATGGCGGTGGCAAATTCCGGTTCGGTGCGTGCCATCTTGACCGAATCGACAATCGTTCTTACGCTGTGACCGAGCTTTAAGCCTGCATCCCAGCAACTGCGGACAATATTACCGACGAATTCTGAAAATTCCTCGACAACCTGACCGCGATAGAGAAACAGCAGATCCACATCGGAGTAAGGCGCCATCAATCCGCGTCCCGAACCGCCGATGGCCAGAATCGAACTATGCTGGCTCAGTAATTTCTGCTGCGCTTCCGGGAGTTGCTGAAACTGGTCATGAATGATTTGCAGGATCAGCTGTTCGATCGATTCCGCAATCGCGGTCCCGATCTGCAGGCCGCTGGCCCCACCGCGCAACAGTTCCTGACCGCGTTGCCTGGCTTGCTCCACCTTCGCGCGATAGACAACAAATTGTTGTGCAGAGCAGGGGGGAGAAGTGTTTGACATCATTGGTTCCAGGCTGAAACAATAAAGAAAAAAAGTTGCCCGGGTTTATGACAGCAAATCGTACAGGGTGGCAATCATTAAATTATACGGCTTCCGGACCGGTCTCTCCCGTGCGAATTCGAATGACCTCATCCAGGTTCATGATAAAAATTTTCCCGTCACCAATCTGGCCAGTACGTGCAACCTGCGTGATCGTCTCGACGGTTTTCTGGACCATGTCGTCCTGAACGACAATTTCCAGTTTCACCTTGGGAAGAAAATCAACGATATATTCATTGCCACGATAAGTTTCCTTGTGACCGCGCTGACGACCAAAACCACGGACTTCACTGACCGTCATCCCGCTGATTCCGATTTCGGAAATCGCGTTTTTGACTTCTTCCAGCTTATAATGCCGGATGATCGCCTGAATTTTTTTCATCTAAAGCTACTTTCGAAAACCGTAATTTGAGTCAGATCAGAGTTGATGTAAAGCAAAAGGGGCAGGAAAATGCCCCCCGCTTTACGTCGTTTATCAAAGAGCGGTATCCCCAGCTTCACCCGTACGAATACGAATGATGTCTTCGACTGGCAATACAAAGATTTTCCCGTCGCCGATCTGGCCGGTTCTGGCTGACTCTAAGATTGTGTCAACAACCGCTTTTACCTGATCATCGGGGACAATCACTTCCATCTTGGCTTTTGGCAGGAAATCAACCGTGTATTCAGCACCACGATATTGTTCCTTATGACCTTTCTGACGTCCAAAACCACGAACTTCAGAGACGGTCATCCCTTGAACACCAATTTCAGTCAGAGCATCTTTCACTTCTTCGAGTTTGAAATGTCTGATGACAGCTTCTACTTTTTTCATCGGAATTATACTCCCACAAAAATGCCTGTTTTTCTTCCAGCGCTTTCAGAAACCCAAGCGACTATCACACTTAATTATTATATCGAGTTTAAGGGGAAATCTCGATACCCCAATTTAATTTCAATAAAAACAATAAAAACTATTCGCCTGTAAGGTTTTTAACGTCCATTTTCCTAAAGATGAGAACGGGAACCAGCCCGATGCTGGTTCCCGAAATTCACAAATATTAGAGGAAAATATATCCTTCTTCACCATGCTGACTCAAGTCAAGGCCTTGAATCTCACCCTCTTTGCTGACTCGCAGACCCATCGTCAAATCAATCAGCTTCAGAATGATCACGGTTCCGATGACCGAAATGGCAATCGCTGCACCGACACTGACGAACTGATTAATCAATTGCTGGGAATTCCCTTCGAGTAAACCGGAACCTTCCGCTTTACCCGTAATCGCCCGGGTGGCGAACACGCCGGTGAGGATGGCACCAACGGTTCCCCCCACACCATGCACTCCAAAGGCATCCAGTGAATCATCGTATTTGAATTTTGATTTCAACGTTGTGCACGCAAAATAACAGGCGAAACCCGCAATCAGACCAAGAATGATCCCGGAGAGCGGGGTCACTGTTCCACAAGCGGGAGTAATGCAGACCAGACCTGCGACGGCTCCTGAGCAGGCGCCCAGAATACTCGGCTTTCCATTATAATACCATTCCGCAACAGCCCAGGCCAAAACTCCGGCTGCTGCAGCCAGATGGGTGGTGACAAACGCATTAACGGCTGCTGGATTGGCACCCACGGCACTGCCGGCGTTGAAACCGAACCAGCCGACCCACAACATTGAGGCGCCGATAAAAGTATAGGTCAAATTATGCGGTGGCATCGGTTCCTGCCCGTATCCCAAGCGTTTTCCGAGCAGAATCGCACAGACCAAAGCAGAAAAGCCGGAACTGATGTGGACGACGGTACCGCCGGCAAAATCGTAGGCGGGAAAGGCGGCACTCTCATTCCATTCACACAACCAGCCGGTATCAGACCAGACCCAATGGGCAATCGGACAATACACGAAAGTGCCCCAGAGAATGGAGAAAACCACCATGGAACTGAATTTCATTCGTTCGGCAAACGCCCCACAGATCAGAGCCGGGGTAATGATAAAAAACATCATTTGAAAGACCATAAACAGCGATTTGGGAATCGTACCATTGGCGGGAATCACAACAGCACCATTTTCCCAGGTGGGAATCACCCCATTGAGCAGAAGATAATCAAAGCCTCCTACAAACCCTCCCAGAATATCAGTCCCGAATGCAAGGCTGTATCCCCAGAGTGCCCAGATGACAGACATGAGTCCCATCAGGAACATGCACTGCATCATGACTCCGAGAATGTTTTTTTTCCGCACCAGACCACCATAAAACAAAGCCAGTCCGGGCGCCGTCATCATCAGAACCAAAGCTGAAGCGACCATCATCCAGGCAATGTCAGCGCTGTTAAACTCGGGAGCCGCAGCTTCCTGAGCGGGCGCTTCGGCTCCCGATCCCAGAGGATGAGGAGGGGAGACTTCGTCTGCAAAGATCGCTCCCTCACCCAGTAAACTTAAAATACATGCCAACAATGCACAGTACGTAATCTGTCTGTAGACTCTCCTCATTACAGGGGCCTTTCCGAGCGCGAAAAAATTGTCAAAGCAGTGAGCGAGCGCTTTGGATCTCTGAATTGATCGGACGATCTGTCTCGGAAATAACCATTTCAGACGATGCTGTTTCAGAGCAGTTTCATCTAATTTGATTTTTTCATCCAACCGCAATTGCGATTGGACACGGCAGACTTCACCATATCTACGTCCAACATGATCTTGCGATCAAACCAGTTAACACGTCAGTTTAACAAAGCCTTACTGTAAAATCACCTTTAGAATAGCAGGTTTTGTTCAGGTTTATTTAAGATATGATTCCATTCGTTTCGGAACAATTGAATCGTTTTTTGCCGCCGGATCTGTTGCCTGTGGTCCTGCCGGGGATTCTATTCGTTCTGGGAGCTGTGGTCGGGCAGGGGGTCAACGCCTGGGTTCGCCGGATGTCGTTCAAGCCGGGTATTCAGCCTCTCTCCCGTTGTCAGGCGTGCGGCGCGCGTTTTCCCCTCTGGAAACTCATTCCCCTGCTGCGCTGGATTCCCTTACAGAACCGCTGCCGCCAGTGTTCGACTCGTCTGCCCCGGTCAGAATTTCTGCTGGAACTGGCAACCGGCGGATTATTTGCTCTGTTCTATTTCATGGCGGTCCAGCAACGTTGCCTGGAAATCCCTGCTGTTGTGCCTCCTGGATTCATGTTTGAATGGCGGCTGCTTTATCATTTCGTGTTATTGACACTGCTGGTGGCGGCGACCAGTATTGATTTTCGCGAATATCTGATACCCGATCAGATTACGATGTCCGGAATGCTGATCGGTCTCCTGGGAGCCACCATCGCCGGTCAACTGCAGATCGTGCATGTCTGGGTTGACTGGAACCAGGCGATTCCCGGCTTGTCTGGCCCTTATATCCCCGAGTGGATCAAGGTTCACTCTCACTGGCATGGTCTGACCTGGAGTCTGGCGGGACTCATTGCGGGAGGCGGGCTTACCTGGATTTTGAGACTGGTTTCTTCTGTGTTACTCGGCCAGGAAGCGCTGGGTTTTGGTGATGTGACTCTGATGGCCATGATTGGCAGTTTTGTCGGGTGGCAACCCATTTTGCTGATCCTGCCGCTGGCTCCCTTATGCGGGTTACTGATTGGTTTTATCAGCCGTATGGTGACCGGGAAAACGTATCTTCCTTACGGCCCTTATCTCTGTGCAGCGACACTGATCGTGTTAATGGGCTGGAAATGGATCTGGCTGGCGGAATGGCCTTCGACCGTCGCCGGTGCGCCGCCGGAGTTTTCCATCCGCCGATTATTCGGTGACGCGCTGGGGCTGGCGATGCTGGCCGGCATCGCGCTGGGAGCGTTGATTGTGATGTTGCTCCTGCTGCGGATCTACCGGGCAATTCCCGTGAAACGCCGCTGATATGCGCGATTGAACTGCAATGATCCAGGTGTGAAACAAAGACAGATTCGCGGGCTCGGATTCAGATCAGATCCAGTTTTTTATGGCGGCGCTGTGGTGGACGCGAACATTCTTCACAGATGCCATACACTTCGAGCCGATGTTCGTTCATGCGAAAATTGATATCATCCGCAAGCTTTTCCAGAATTTTCGCAATATCGTCGTTCTGGAATTCGAACAATTCGCCACAGCTTTTGCAGATAAAATGATCGTGCTGCGGGTAGCCGTAATCATGTTCATACACGTCACGATCATTCGTCCGTGCGACCTTACGCAGCAGTCCCGATTCTTCGAGCCAGCCTAAAGTACGATAAACAGTCGAGCGGCTGACGCGACGGCCGGTTTTTTGAACCGACATGCGATCTACCAGCTGGTCTGCGTCAAAGTGTTCATGGGACGAGAAGACCTCAGCAACGATGAGTTCCCGTTCCTGAGTCAGTCTCATGCCTTTAGTGGCCAGATACTCTCTGAATTTCTCGGTAGGAGAAATCGAGATCTCCAGGCTTTCAAAATTGAGCACTGTTTCGCGCTTCCTCTTTTTTAAATTTCTCTACTACAGCCACGATGATTGTTATTCAGATTCATCAATCTGACCAAACAGACGACTCAAAGCCGCATTCAGCTTCTCATCGGTCTCGTAAGTTCCATCATCAATGGCCGCCTTGATTTGTGCCAGCCGTTCTGCACGCATTTCAGAGTTGTTCGTCATTTCATCCAGCATACGCCCCGCTGAAGAAATCTCCAATTCATCCTGTGGTGAAGAAATCGGTTTCGAGGTAGGCGCCTCTTTATTGTTGGTGTGAGTCGGACTCATCTGCTTATTAATATGATTAATAGGCTGCGATCCGGAAATAGAACTGGTGCCGTTAACATCCATGGCGGCATTCCCCCTGTCACGTGAACCTGAACCTGTCGAAAGAGAATTCTCCCGACCATTAGTTACTGCATGAGGTTCATGATATCGTAAGACGGGGGATTGATTCAACTGGTAGTCTGCAGTCATGGCCAATTCTTTCATTGAATTCACTGAATTCAAGTGAGTTTGCCGCTTAATGTAGCAAAGGAACACCTGTTTTCAGATTGTCATCAATATTGAATGTAGAATGGCTTCCTGCACATCCTCCAGCTCAATGGAGTATAAACGAGATATAGGCTTAAATGTAAGACATGTTCCTATGTCTTTACGGCCTCAATCGTTGAGGGGAGTCTGATCCTTAATTCCATCGACGCAGCGATTGTAAAAAGTTTAATTTCTAAATGCGAAATCCGCCGATCGATCCGGGCCCCGGTGGCTGGTAACGATTATGCGGATTGGATGGAAGGGGAAAATTCTGAACGGAATACATCGTACAGTATTTCTCTTAAGTGATTCAGTTGTAATTGCTTAAATAGTGCTGATCAACTTAACCCCGTGCATAAGGGCCGGTGGAGATCCCCTGATAACGGTCAATGCCCGCTTTCAGAACTTCGCGGATGGCTCCGGGGACCTGTGCGATCTTTTCACGACTAACATTTAAATGGGTACAGGCACGAAGCTGTGTATGTCCCATCGCGCCGATGCCGACTCCGACGTCATGCAGGGCTCTGGAAAGTTGCATGGCATTACCGATTTCCGGCTGAATATTGAAAAAGACCAGATTGGTTTCCGTTGCTTCAGGAGAAACGGAGATGCCTTCAATGTCCACCAGTTGTTCGGCCAGGAAGCGGGCATTGTCGTGATCCTCCTGCAGCCGTTCCATATTGTTCTCCAGCGCATAAACACAGGCGGCCGCCACAATTCCCGCCTGCCGGAGTGCACCGCCGAAGATTTTGCGCGACCGACGAGCATGGGCGATTTCTGCTTTGGAACCGGCCAGGATAGAACCCATCGGGCAGCCGAGCCCTTTTGAAAAGCAGATGGAAATCGTATCGAGGGGCGCACAGACTTCCCGGGGGGAATACCCGCCGGCGGTCGTCGCATTAAAGATGCGAGCCCCGTCCATGTGGGTCTTCAAACCATTTTCATGCGCCCAGTCGCAGATTTCGGTGAGTTGCTCCAGCGGATAATAATGGCCTCCGCCGGCATTCGTGGTATTTTCGACGCATAACAATCGGGTTCGGGTCAGGTGTTGATCATCGGAGCGAATTTTTCCCCGCAGGTTTTCCAGAGTCAGCATCCCTTTTTCGCCGGTGAGTGTGCGGCAACTGATGCCACTCAGAATCGCCGGTGCGCCTCCTTCGAAAATGGCGATGTGTCCCAGCTCGTGAATCAGCAGTTCATCTCCCGGCAGACAGTGAGCCCGGATGCCCATCTGGTTCGATTGCGTCCCCGAACAGGCAAACACGGCAGCTTCTTTCCCCAGCATTTCACAGATCATCGCTTCGAGGCGATTGACGGTAGGATCTTCGCCGTTCATATCGTCGCCGACTTCTGCTGTCATCATTGCCTGCAGCATTTCCGGTGATGGTTTGGTTTTCGTGTCGCTGCGAAGGTCAATATAAGAAGGACTGTGCGGATCCACTGCTTGTTTCCTTTAGTTCATTGCTGTTTTTTGATTGATTTATTTTGTGGCGGAATTAATCCGGAGCGGCAATTCCGTAACTCAGGTTTTTTGAGCGGCTATCTGCAGATCGTTCAAGGAAAGAAAATTATTCATGCTGCCGGAACGAAACCCCTGCAGATCGAGTGTCACATTCTGAAAGCCGAGCTGCAGGAACTTTTGTGTAATCTGTGCAACGGCCTCTGGTGTGACCAGTTTCTGTATTTGAGCGAGAGGCACTTCGATGCGTGCCAGTTCATTCGGTTCCAGGCGGACGCGCAGTTCATAGATCTGAAACTGCTGCCGTAAAAACAGTTCGCCCTGATCGATTCTTTGCACGCGTTCTTCCGTCACTTCCACGCCGTATGCGATACGACTGGAAAGGCAGGGGTGTGCCGGTTTGTTCCAGATCGGCAGTTCCCAGTGCTGCGCCAGGTTCCGGACATCTTCTTTGGTGAAACCGGCTTCGATCAGCGGGCTGCGGACCTGATAGTCAGCAGCAGCCTGCATGCCGGGACGGTGGTCTCCCCGGTCGTCGAGGTTCGCGCCGTTAACGAGCGTGGCGGACTGCCATTCTTCGCTGGCTACGGAATGACTGAGCAACTGATACAGTTCTGTTTTGCAGAAAAAGCAGCGGTTCGGTGCATTGGCCCGGTATTCGGCTGTGGAGAATTCCGAAGTCGAGATCAGGCGGTGCTCAATGCCGATCAATTCTGCGAGCCGGATGGCTTCTTCTTTTTCCCCGGACGCCAGGCTCGGACTGACGGCTGTCGCTGCCAGCGCATGATCGCCGCGGGCCAGAAATGCCGCTTTTGCGACTACGGTACTGTCGACGCCGGCGGAAAAGGCGACGATCACGCGGTCCATCGTCGACAGAATCTGCTGGAGGTGTGCTGATTTCAGAGATAATTCGGCTGTCAGAGACATCATCGAAGTAAAGGATCTGTAAGAGGTTATTGTGTTATTTCTCGATATCAAGTTTATTATAGTCAAACAGGGACAGGGTTGTCTCGGAACTTCGCCTGAAAAATCTCCGCTTTCTTGAGGGGGACGGCTAAAAAGCGGCGAATCAGAGCAGAATCAGGGAGGTTATATGAAAGGGGAAGTCGTACACTCTCGTAAGATCTGTGTTTCATCGCATTCAGATCTTTTTTCTCAGTGTCGGGCACATTATACTGGATCACTGCAAGAATGCATCTGACACATGTGTTGCCTGCGAAGAGGGTGAACAGCTCCGGTGGTTCAAAAGACGAGATGATCAATCCGGTTTCTGTTTGCCCGGGTTCCGACTGCCGGGTTCCAATGAAAAGAGACTCAACGTGTTATCAGAGGTATCGGTTTTTCGCTGCTGTTCAAAATCAGGGTGACCGAGCAGGGCAGGGGGCAGGGGAGCGATTTTTGTGAAGCAATCCATCGAATTTCAATCAATGAGGAATGTTATGTCATACCGGTCAGTCCATGTTACGCGAATCCTCTTTGCTCTGGCGTTGTGTTTGGGGGCGTTGTCGCTGACAGCAGAAGCCGCCAAATTAACGTCTGAACAGAGAAAGGAACTGGCTTCGATCAAAAAGAACCTGGGAAAGGTTTCGATTCTAGTCCGACAGAAAAAGTTTGACGAAGCCAGGGAACAGACTGACGAGGAAGAAAAGAAACTGTTGAAACTGGCAGAGGATGCCATGATTCCTGAAACGGATCCGCTGCTGGTCAGTACGAAAAAACTGATTGCTCTGCGTCGTATCCTGATTGAGAAAGGCATGGGGGGGGGGGAGGGAAAAGGAACTCCCGGAGCACCCGCCAATCAGGGAATCAGTTTTGAAACTCAGATTGCACCGATCTTCAATGAGAAATGTGTGAGCTGTCATGGTGCCGATCGCGCCAGCTCGAATCTGAAACTGGATACGTTCGCCGGCATGAAGCAGGGAGGCCGCGGCGGTGTCTTGCTGGTTCCCGGCAATCCAAACAACAGTTTGATCATTCGCAAGTTGGTCGCTCCCGATAATCAACGCATGCCCCGCAACGCGCCCGCTCTGGAACAGGCACAGATTCAATTGATCGCCCGCTGGATTGTGGAAGGGGCCCGCTTTGATGGAGAAAAAGAGACCGACCCGATCGGCGCTTCGACCAAGAAAAAGAAAGAACCGGTCAAAGTTGAAATGGCGACCGGCACCGAAAAAGTTTCATTCATGAAAGATGTCGCACCGTGGATGCTCGATTTCTGTCTGCGTTGTCATAGCGGCAATAACCCGGCGAGTGGATTTTCGGTAGTGACATTTGAAGATATCCTGCGCGGAGGAGACAGCGGTTCCGTCATTATACCGGGCAAACCGGATGACAGCCGTCTCTGGCACCTGGTCGGTCTGCAAGACCCGATCAAAATGCCTCAGGGGCAGGCACGACTCAAACGAAAAAATGCAACGGATCTGAAAACCTGGATCGAAGAAGGGGCCAAGTTTGACGGTAAGGATGCAAAAGGGGGCTTACGTGCGATGGTTCCGACGGAAGATGAATTGCGCATGGCCGAGTTGGCCACTTTATCGCCGGAAAAATTTGCCGATCTGCGACGCGAAACGCTCGAGCCTACCTGGAAACGCGCCCTGAGTAATGAAAAGCCGGAATTGCTGGAGACGGATGATTTCATTTTCTACGGGAATGTCAGTGCAGATCGACTCAAGCAGATCAGTGGCTGGGCTGAGACGCAGGCGGATGCTTTAAGAAAACTGTTCAATGAAAAACAGAAGCCGCTCTGGAAAGGCAAGCTGGCCGTGTTTGTGATCAAAGATCGTTTTGGGTATTCGGAATTCAATCTGACCATCGAAGACCGTCGTGTGGATGATGCCACCACCTGGCATTCAAAAGTCACCCCGACCTATCTGGAAGCCTATCTCGTGTTGCAGGATGTCGGGGACGAAGCTTCTGCAGATTCTCCGGGGTTGCAGACGAATCTGATCGCAGGGCTGACCAATGCCGCCATTCAACGAGGTGCAGGGGAGGTGCCGGTTTGGGTTTCCAGTGGACTGGGCATGTTACTGGCATCCAACGGTTCCTCAAGTCAGGCTTATTTCGAAACGTTAAGGCAACAGGCGCTGGAAGCGGCTCCCAAAGTGACTCGTCCGGAACAGTTATTTGCAGAGGGAACTTTTTCGCCTTCGGAAACGACGGCCGTCGGATTTACGCTGGTTGAGTTTCTGATCAAGAGTGGTGGCTTACCCAAGATGGCATTGCTGCTGAAAGAGCTCAAAAACGAGACACCCGCTGCGACGGCACTGGTGAATGTATATGGAACCAACCTGGCAGCGCTGGCCACCGCCTATGCGCGTACCTTGCGTCCCGGTCGAGTCAGTAAATAGTCGGCTCAGCAAATAATCATCTCAGTCAATCGTCAAAGCCCCTGCTTGGAAAACCGGAAAAGCAGGGGCTTTGTTTTTCCATTTTTGTGTGAAGCGCTGCCCTGTGATTCTCATTGTCGTCCGCTATAATTGACGGTCTTGAGTTTCTCGTTTTTTTGAGTGTGACCAGGGCACCTGATTCTTATGATGGATGTAAATATTGTCGGCGGCGGAGTGATTGGCCTTTCGATCGCTTATGAACTGGCGCAGCAGGGTTTGTCTGTCGCTGTTTTTGATCGGCAGCAGTTCGGAAAAGAGGCCTCCTGGGCCGGCGCAGGCATGCTGCCTCCCGCGGATCTCAAATCAGCGTCGACTCCCGGGATTCAACTGCGTGCTGCGAGTAAAACGATGTGGGCCGATTGGTCGCGCCTTTTGAAAGAAGAAACGGGGATCGACAACGGTTTCCTGAATTGCGGCGGATGGCAGGTGGCACTCGGCGATGATCTGCCGGGCTGGCAGGATCACATTTCGGAATGGCGCCAGTCGGGCGCGGTGGTTGAGGAAGCAGACCGAGCTTCGCTGACGGACGCAGCGCCGTTTTTGAGTCAGGAAATACAAGCCGCGTTTTACCTGCCCGAGATGTGTCAGATTCGCAACCCCCGGCACATGAAAGCGCTGCTTGCGGCGTGTGCCCCAAAAGGGGTTCAGCTCAATCCGGGTACGCCGATCGCTGGTTTTGAAATCGACGGTGCAAACATCACCGGTGTCCGAACTGCGTCAGGAATTTATAGAGCTGGGCACACCGTGATTGCCGGCGGAGCCTGGTCCCCCGAAGTGCTATCCCGTCTGGGAATTGAATGTGAATTGGTTCCGATTCAGGGGCAGATTGTATTACTGTCGATGCCGCGATTACCGTTTCGTCAGGTTATCGAATGTGGCAACCGGTATCTGGTGCCGCGCAGCGATGGAAATCTTCTGATTGGTTCGACAGAACGCAGTGTCGGTTTCAATAAAGAGAACACGGCGGAAGGCGTGGGAGGGCTGCTGCAGTTTGCCCAGTCCATCGTGCCATGTCTGAAAGAAGCGACGTTCGAACGCGCCTGGGCCGGATTGCGACCGAGGTCCGTGGATGGTTTGCCATACCTGGGATACGTTCCCGGCTTTGACAATTTAGTGATGGCGGCGGGACATTATCGGGATGGTCTGCAACTCTCGCCGATCACCGCCCGATTGATCAGGCAATTGATCTGCGATGAAAAAACAGATCTTCCGCTCGAACCGTTTTCGTGTTCACGCGGAATCACAGGCTGATCACAATGCACGCTGATCACGCAATACAGCAGTCAAATCTGCCACTGTCAGGAGAGTTCATTTGAGAGCCGTCGTTCAAAGAGTATCCCGCGCGAGTGTGACTGTGAATGGTGAGATCACAGGACAGATTGAACAGGGGTTTTTAGTGTTACTTGGCGTCGAACAGAGCGATACGCAGGATGATGTGATTTATCTGGCGCAGAAAACAGTCGGGTTGCGCGTGTTTGAAGACGCGGAAGGCAAAATGAATCTGGCATTGTCGGAAGTGAGTGGCAAGATGCTGGTGGTGAGTCAGTTTACGTTACTCGGCGATTGTCGCAAAGGACGCCGTCCCAGTTTCGTGAATGCCGCGCGCCCTGAACAGGCTGATGTGCTGTATCAGAGTTTTGTCGCGGAAGTCAAAGGTCATGGCATCCAGGTCGAAACCGGTCGGTTTCAGGAGCACATGGATGTCGAACTGGTCAATGACGGGCCGATCACGCTCTTGCTGGACAGCAGGAAGCAGTTTTGATCGATGGTGTGTTGACCGTTGTATGTGATCGATTCTCGATGATCATTCCGGTTTGCAATTCAGCTCACGCGACCGGAGAAAAGCGGAAATCTGCGTGCTGTCGGCGGTTTTTCCTGCGAAATGATACCTGGGACGGGATCGAGCTGCTGAAATACGGGCCAGAATTTGGGCTTTGCGCTGTGCCGGTTTTTTACCTATAATCCCCTACCCTTGATTTTTGAAAAAATCGGGGGAGTGCGAGCAGGGGGTGAGGGCCCACCCGGTATTTTTCATGGATGATCAAAGCTAGACAGGATGTCGGAATGTGGTTTGATTTATTAATTGTCGGAATTCTTTTTTACGCCGTCTGGAAAGGGGCTTCGAAAGGAGTGGTCTGGCAGTTGGCTGCGATTGCCGCTCTGGTGCTCTGTTTTGCTTTCGCCGAATCGCTCTCGCTGCAACTGGCACCGGTCATTAATGTGAAACCGCCTTTGAATCGCTGGATTGCGATGCTGGTGATTTATATTGGCTTCTCGTTCGTTTCGTTTACGCTGGCGCGCAGTTTAAAGACCGCCATCGATTCCATGAAGTTCAACGAATTTGATCGTCATCTGGGAGCGGTTCTGGGATTACTCAAAGGGATTCTCTTTTCTTTGTTTCTGACATTCTTTTTAATCACCATTTCCGAGTCAGCCCGTGCCGCGGTTCTGACTTCGCACAGTGGCTATGCGGCTGCGGTGATTTTAAATGAAATGGCACCAGTCATGCCCAAAGAACTGCATGAGGTCCTTGATACCTGTTTAGCCAAACTGAACCATCCCGGCGTGCCCGCGCATCATGACCATGAGGGTGTGTTTGACGAAGATCATGACCATCAGGAAAACAACAGTCCGTTCCCGGCCGGTTTGAAGGATCTGCCCAATCCGTTTTTTCGCGGTACAGAAGGCGATGGTTCAGACATCCGGACAACGAGCCAGGAGCCTTTGCTCAGAGAGATCCTCAACAGCATTCCCGTTTATCTGCGGGGCGAACTGGAAGATAAAATTATTGATGCCTTCAATTCTACCGCTCCCGAGAACCGGTCTGAATTTGCGAAACAACTGCAGTCCCGGATTCCCGGCGTACTGAGAGGCGTGACTGACGACTGGCAGAGTGGCCAGCCACCGGTTTCCGCTCCTGCAGACCATTCGCTGTTTGGCGCGAATGGAAGTCAGCAATCCGCACCAGAGCAGCCAAAGCTGCTGCAGGATATTGCCGCGGTTTATTCTGACTATCCTGAGGCACAGATTTCACTGATTGAAGAGTTCGAAATCCACCTGGCCGGGCTGCCGGATCAGGTGGTTGTGGCGGTCTTAAAAGACTGGCGTGCGGACCTCTTGCTGAACGGGGCAGACCCCGATCCGCAGACCGATGTTACGACACCTTTGGACGTCCGTATTATGCATCAGCTGGAACTGCAGCGCGTCCCGTTGAATTCACTGGGAGCAGCATTGCAGAGCCGGATGCGGGACGTGCAGAGGAAGTGAAAAAACAGATTGATTTCAGCAGGTGAAAATCATCCGCTGTGCGAGAGCAACAGATCGCTTTCAGAATGCCTGAAAGCGATCACGATCAAGCAGAGCCCGTTTAGAGCGATCTCGAAGGCAGGTTTATGCAGATCGTTTGAGAACAGAATCAGAGGGCATAGCAAACCCTATAAAAACAGGCTATTTTTATAGATGAACTTAACATAACGGACATTATCGGACGTTCGTGGTGTGGTGCATTATTGGCAATTGCTGTGTCTCCTGCGGTCTTCTGCTCTGAATGCCGTCATTCAATTCGGTATGCGATAAGGGGCTGCTGTTCCCCCGCGGATCTCCGCTCAACGGCTCGGTTGAGTTCGATCTGCCGCCGCAGTTCATGGCGAGCCGAGTGTGCCGTCGCTGACACTATGGTTGGCTGCTGAAGATCGGTCTGATTCGCCGAAATCTGGCAGCGAAATGTCGTCTGTTTTTGCATGCGTTTCCGTGCCCCGATCTGAGCCACCTGGCCGACTCTCATCAGCGATTTTTCCGCGTCCGCTGCCCCTGTAGTGCTGGTCGATTGGTTCGCCATTGGTGCCGTTGATTTGTTCAATGTGAGATCAACTTCCCGGCGGACGGATTCACGATTCTGACCGCGCGCAATCGCGTCTCTCGCGGCTTCTGACGGGATTTGTGACACAAGTATCGCAATTGCCATTTTCAACTCACTGACGGGCCTCTGAGAGACCGGTTTCTGTCAACGCGAACGAACGGCGCGTTTTCACCATTGCGGAATGAAACAACGACGCAATCCTCAATCGATGGCTCGACCGGGATTCGTCTAATGCTAGCATAGCATCCAAACGGGCCGCGCACGTGTGAGATTGACAGAACTTTGTTTGGTTGTGGTTGTCATCGAATTAGTTGAGATTGCTGTCGGAGAGAGTCGTATGGAGTTCTCAGCTCGAAGATATTATCAGGTGTTGCTTTCCCTTCACCAGATTCATTTCATTTTATAGGCATGGAAGTTTCGAGAAGAGGCTGAGCAGAAACCGGGGCTAACGCTCTTCGGCTTATAAAGAACGGTCATGTGATGATCTTCGTGCATCAACCAAAACTCTCCTGCCATTTTACTCAGTCACAAAAAAAGCGTACGCCCGTTGGTGGTTCCTTTCTGGATTTCAACGGGCGTACGCTTGATGATTTAATGGCGTTGCGGGAGCAGCTGTGGTTTTACTTGGCTGCGACTTCAGCGGTCTCGTGGAACATGCCGATCTTGCGGAATTTTTCGTAGCGCTCGTCGACCAGCTGATCCTTGGGAATGCTTGTGAGATGTTTCAGGTTGGCAGAGAGAGACGCCTTCAAGGCGGCTGCCATTTGACGGTGATCGCGGTGTGCGCCCCCCAGTGGTTCGGGGATGACTTCATCGATGATGCCCAGCTTGAGCAGATTCTCGCTGGTGAACTTCAGCGCGTTGGCGGCTTCGTTGGCGAATTTGACATCCTTCCATAAGATGCCGGCACAACCTTCCGGAGTGATCACCGAATAATAAGCAAACTGCAGAACTGAAATATGGTCGCCGATGCCGATTCCAATGGCACCGCCTGATCCCCCCTCGCCAATCACCACACAGATGATGGGGGTTTTCAGTAGAGACATTTCCCGGAGATTAATCGCAATGTTGTAGGAGATGCCTTGCTCTTCCGATTTGATTCCCGGATAAGCACCCGGCGTATCGATCAGACAGATGACGGGGATGCCGAACTTCTCCGCCATTTTCATTTTGGAGAGCGCTTTGCGATAACCTTCCGGATGCGCACAGCCGTAAAAACATTCGGTCCGTTCTTTTAACGTGCGGCCTTTCTGCTGGCCGATGAACATGACTTTCTGGCCGTCGAGTTTGGCTAAACCCGTCAGAATGGCACGGTCATCACCCATCGCTTTGTCGCCATGCAGCTCGACAAATTCATCGAAGACCAGTTCCAGGTAATCCAGTGTCTGAGGCCGCTCCGGATGGCGGGCTACCTTGACCGTATCCCAGGCATCCAGGTTTTCAAAGATCTCGCGTTTCATACGCGTGATTTCCAACCGCATGTTGCGAATGGCGTCTTTGGTGTTGGCTGTGGGGTTGGGTTCCTGTTCGATCTTTTTGAGTTGTTCTTCCAGTTCGTAAATCGGACGTTCAAACGGAAGCTGATTGATGACAGACATATTATGTAAACCACGTATTGAGTGAGAGAATGTTTATGTAAAAGTGTCAGGTATTTTGCGCGATACAGGAAATTATTGCAAGATTTTATAGATTCAGATCACATCCGGCAATTCATCCATGAAAGGAAGATCATCATCCTTTTTGTTTTTTTTCTGGTTGTCTTCCGGCTGTTGTGCCGCTGGTTGCTGTTGTGCCGCTGGTTGCTGTTGTGCCGGGGGTTGCTGCTGCGGCGGCTGTTGTGGCTGAGGTGCCTGTGATTGCGCCGGCGCGGCAGGCGGCTGTTGCGGTCGCGGCGCAGGGGGCTGCTGTTGCTGCGGGTACGGTTGCTGTGGATAACCGGGCGGAGGGTATCCTCCGGGTGGCATTGGCTGCCCCTGATATTGAGGGGGATACATCATCGGCTGTCCCGGCATCATATGCCCGGGCATCGGCTGTGGTGGATACATCGGTTGCTGGTACTGCGGCGGATAACCGCCGGGCATCGGCTGTGGCGGGTACTGAGGTTGCGGCGGTTGTTGCTGTTGAGGTTTTTTGGGTTTCTCCGGTTCCGGTTTCGGCTTGGGTTTGATGTTGGCTTTTCGACTGGCCATCAACTCTGCGGCCAGTGTCGGGTTTTCTTTGACGAGTTCCGACAAGCGGGCATCCGCGCGGCTGTCCAACCGTTTTTCCTGCATCGATTCTTTTTCTGCCTGATCCGCTTCCGCTTTCTCCTGCGCGAGGAGTTCAGAAATTTCTATTTTGAACATTTTCAGGTTTCTGAGTGTCGAAAGCAGTTCCTCCATCGACCGATAGCGGTCTTCCGGTTTCTTGGCCAGCATTTTCAGTATGAACGCATCCATTTCCGGTGTCACATTGGTGTTGAGACTGGAAGGCGGATGCGGACGTTCTGAAAGATGTTTCAGCAGCACTTCTTTGGGGTTTTCGCCGTGAAAGGGAGTTCTGCCGGTGAGGATTTCAAAGACAGTGATCCCCAGGCTGTAGACGTCTGCTTCCGGGCCGAGCGGAAGTTTTTTAATGGTTTCCGGTGCAATATAAGAGCGTGTGCCCTGAATCGTTTTGGCTTTTCCAAATAACTTGCCGAGCCCTTTCGCGACCGGTACTGCGAGACCGAAGTCGATGATTTTTACTTCGGAGCTTTTGCTGATCAGGATATTTTCCGGTTTGATATCTTTGTGAACCCAGCCTTTTTCGTGCATGTGTCCGAGTGCCATTGCCGTTGATTCGATCAGCTTTCGCAGACGGCCCTGGACACTGCGTTGATCGGAAGAAATTTGCGAACGCAGATTCGGCGCGCGGAAGTAATCCATCAGCAGGTACACGTGTTGTTTGCTCTTCACAAATTTGTGCAGATAGATCAGGTTGGGATGATCCAGAGCGCCAGCGACCTTCGCTTCCAGTTTCATCGTGGCGATGGAGTCCGGATCTTTCATCGGTTCGGGCAAGAGTCGTTTCATCACGAAACTGGCGGCGCCCCCCTGTTCTTTTACTTCCCAGACCTGGGTGGTGGTACCGTCGGCGATGAGATTGACCAATTGATATTCGTCAACCACATTATCCGGTTCTGTGCTTTCGTTTTCTGCCACCGCGCAACCTCTTGGTTTTGAATGATCCGACATACAGCCATCGACGATTCTGGTAACTCAATACAATGAGCCAGACGGTTCTGAGTTCTGATCCGGAAATGATGCGAATTGTGCGAACTCAGGTGATGGACAGGACTATTTCTTCGCACTTTATAGTGTAACGAGCTTGTCCACTCAACGAAACAATGGATTTTAAAAGCTGCGTTTTTTTTCAGGTGGTTTTGCCGGTTTCCCGCCTGGAACCGTCTCTGAGGAAGCGGGTGTGCTCCCGACCGTCAGTTTGGGTTGCACTTGTGTTCCATCTGGCAGCGGTTGCGAAGAACTCACGATGATTTCATCATCCTTATTGAATGCGGCAGCGACAAACAGTCGTTCTGGTCCGATTTGCCCCAGAATCTGCGGTGCCAGATCTCGGATCACATTTTCACGAACAATCTGAATTTTGCGTTCCCCTTCCGGTGTGTTCATCACGGAAACGGTGGGGATTTCCGCAATCGGATACCGCGGAATCAAAGCCACGTGAACAGACTGCCCGGGTCGAAACTGGTTGCTGTTATTGTTCAGTACAACGACCGCCGAGGTAATCGAGTTTGCCAGGTCTCTGAGTTTTTCAAATTGCGGGGCCAGCGGAAGCACCTGGTCGACGGTTGCCTGAGCCGCCTGTTCCTCGACGCTCAGATTAATGCTGGTGCCCTTTTGGGCCTGTTCGCGCTGCAGCGGAATTTCTACCTGCAGTTTGGAAGTGTCTCCCAGTTCCAGCAATGGCTCCCCTGCCCTGACAAACGCCCCCGGGGCGGCGAAAACCCGGAAAATCTCCCCTTCAAACGGGGCACGGATATTTGTCTGATCCAGGCGAAGAGTCGCGATCTTCAATTCCGCCTCTGCCAGTTCCACTTTGGCTTTTGCAATCGCTGCGTCTTTGCCGGTCGCCGTTTTCTGTTCCTGGCTGGCAACTTCCAGAGCGGCTTGTGCCAGCGCGACTTCGGCCTGAGGGATGCTGGCGTCCAGGCGAACCAGAACGGTTTTTGAGTTTGGTTTGTCTCCGGGCTTGATATCAATCGCATGCACGATTCCGTCAATCGGGGAAGAAATCGTGAGTGAGCGCACCGGTTTCAAATTCAACGGAACGTAATAATCGCGCGGATGTCTGAGGGCGATCGCTTCCCGCTGGATGGAAACGGTCTGCGGCGGGCCGCCGGCATCCTGTGCAGGCAGCGGCGAGACAATCAGCAGCACCGCCGGTATCACGGAGAACGAGAGGCTTCGACTGAGATTGGACAAATAGAAGTGCGCTGCCTGTTTATCACCAGAGGGCTTCATCATGAGGGAGCTATCCTGTACGAAATAAAGTCACACGTGAGCATAAGTCTCTTGACTGATTTTCGCTGACAGGCTCCGCAGTTTCAAGCAGTGTTTGCCGATCTTTCGCTGATTTCGCAGAAGATATTCTTGATGTGACTGCGAATGGATCTGGTCGTCGTTTACTGGCAGAGCACCCAGCCCCGCAGTTTGACACAGCAGGCAGCAGTACAGTTTTTGGTATCCGCCCAGAGTTGCTGGCACCAGCCACTCGGTTTTTCAGCCACCAGCGGAGGCCGTTCCAGGGCAAAGGTGATCGAAGGTATGTAGCGATCTGAATTGACAATACCTGTGACCAGCGAAGCCGGAGAGACTTTGGCCGGGTTTTTGGCCTGCATCAGATTGCAGGAAGCTAAGGCGTCAATGGCGTATTCGGCGCAGTGAATTCCCCTGGCGCGACTTCCCGTCAGATGGTGTCGGATGGCATAAGGGGTTCCCAGTTTATGATCCAGGTAACGTTCATACTGCGCCGTCATGGAGTCGTTGAAGGCGGTTTTTGGTTGAAAAATGTGAATTGTCGCAGGACGTTGCGTATTCAAATAATTTTTCAGCGTCAGGCAGCGGACGCCGGTTCCGTTCATACTGTCATAAACCAGCGGTTCGCCGTTTCGCATGACAATCATCGCGACATGGGTGTAAGCACTTTGCGTATAAATCCGCACTGCGAGGCAGTCCCCTTTACTGAACAGGAGCGTTCCTGTCTGCACGCGGGAAGTAAGAGAGTCGGCCAGTTGGTCGAAGGTCTTAAAGTGAGCTGTCATTTGTGGTTTTTCAGCCAGTACAGGCTGTTCATTCCTCTGGGAATCCTGTGGGGTAGAAGCAAGTACAATCATTGACAGGAATAATGACATAACAGCCTCCTTCTGAAAAGATCAAAAAGGGATCTCGGCGTGAGCCGTTTTCGACTGGCACCGGAGCTTGGAATTTCAGCGTGGTGATACGATATTTTCACAAAGACAGTTCGTTGTCAACGAAATCATCTTAGAAAAAGATCAGTAAAATTTTCACAAAAATCAGAATTAAAACACGCTGATTCCGGGCGCCAATGGCGCATGATATTGAATGCGAAGGGTCTGTACACGTTAGCCCCCTGCCCTGCGAGCATGTTTCAGAGCGTTTCGAACACCGGTGCTTCAGACGGGGGGACTGCTTCCGGCTTTCTGGCACTGAGCATAAAATGGTGTACGGCACCATCAATGGCGACATCATCAAAGAGGTCGAGCATGCGGTTGGCGTACCATTGATACTGCTTGGTGGAGAACTGCAGCAGCCCTCCCGGCTTTAAAACGCGGAGACACAGTTGCAAAAAGGCCTCGCCCTGCCCTTCACTGCTGAAATAAGATTTGTTGGTCAGGATATGATCATAGGTGTCTTCCAAAATCCCTTCGCCGGCTTCGCATAATTCCACGCGGACGTTGGTCAAATTGTTTTTCGCAAGTCCCTGCCCGGTACATTTCACCGCGCGGGCGTTGCTGTCGATGGCATGCACGGTCGCACCCGGACACCGTGTTGCGGCGACGAAGGCGACGATGCCGGAACCACAGTCGACGTTTAAAATGGATGTGTTGTCGGTCAGTTGCATCAGATTGGTTAAAGCACGGGCGCTCTGATTCGGACGACGGTGGCTGAAGACGCCGGGCTGCGTGTAGGCATACAGCAGATGTTCACCTTCACGGGTGGCGGTTTCCTCAATGAAATTCTTTTTGTCGAGTGAGGTTTCCTGTTTTTTCCCCTGATAAATAATACCGCCTTCGCAGACAACACGTGTGACTTTGCTGAACAGCGTTTTCAGAAATTTGTGAAACTCATAATCTTTGGTACGCGGCGAGGCAATCGTCAACGTGCCTCCCGTTTGCAGGCAACGCAGCGCGGAGAATGTCAATTCACGATCGAATTCATCGGAAAACTGTTGCGAAAATGGTAACAGGACGGCGTCGTAATCACCCTCTGGAAATTCACTGTCGCAGAGTATGTTCCATTCGGTTGCCAACGAATGTTCCTCCTGCAGGAGGCGGCATTTATGTTGAATCCGGTTGGCAACGGTTTTGTCAAAACTGAAACAGTCAATGCGGGATGCCTGCAGGTCGCGTTGAAGCAGCGCGGTGGTGAGTGGCTGCAGGTTCGACTGGAAGCAGAGTACGCGCGTCGCTTCCCATTCGGGAGTCAAGTATCCCAGCAGCATCTGTTCCGCCGGTGGTAACAGTTTTTTCAAACGTTGTTTCTTTTTAGAATTGCGCGACATGATGATTCATTTTTCAGAACGGATCCGGGTTCTGCCAGGAGTGTAAATGGTAGCGGAAGTCATGGGGACTTCAGACACGGTCAACGGCGGTTCGACGATTATAACACACGGCAGATAATACATTTCAAGTAATGATTCTCGGGACAACTGGGGGAAACCGGATGGTCGGCAGGCTGGCCCCGCAATTCCAGAATTTGCAGGTGTCTTCCCGTATGCTGCGAGACCGAGGACAGCATCTGCTGAAATTCCTGCTGGCTGATCAGTCCGGAACAACTACAGGTCACCAGAATGCCGCCCGGCTTTAAAACCTCCACGGCCAGACGGTTCAGGCTGAAATATCCTTTCAGCGCCTGTTTGACTCCGCTGCGATGCCGGGCCATTTTAGGCGGGTCGACAATGACCGAATCAAACAGTTCCCCGTCTGCTTTAAACTGTTCGAGTACCGCGTAGGCTTTTCCGGTCGTGAATTGAATGCGATTGCCGACACCATTCAGCTCGGCATTCGCGGTGGCCTGGTCGATGGCAGATTGCGAAGAGTCAAAAGCCACAACCGATTGTGCCTGGCCATGAACGACGGCATTCAAGGCAAAACCGCCGGTGTAACAGTACATTTCCAGTACGCGATGAT